>NZ_JBHVSD010000027.1:0-136660 GCF_042885395.1 Kitasatospora sp. NPDC058063 | reverse complement strand
CCGGGGGGCCCGGGGGGGGCCCACATCCGCCCCCCCCCCCCCCGGGTCCGCCGGCGCCCCGCCCGTACCCCCCCGGCCGGGGGGGGCCCGCCGTCGTGTTCAGGTCCTCGCGGCAGCGGCGGTCCTACACTGGCCCGCTGTGAACGAAACACTCGGGGACGCCGCGCTCGTCCTCGTCTTCATCCTGCTGGGCGGGTTGTTCAACGTCGCCGAGATCTCGCTGATCTCGCTGCGCGAGGGCCAGATCCGGACGCTGGAGGGGCTCGGCACCCGGCGCGCGGCGCGGGCCGCGCACCTGGCGGCCGACCCCAACCGCTTCCTGGCCGCCGTCCAGGTCGGGGTGACCTGCATGGGCTTCCTGTCGGCCGCCTTCGGCGCGGACACCCTGTCCGGCAAGGTCGCCCCGCTGTTCGTCCGGGCCGGGCTGTCCGCGGGCGTGGCCGACGCGGTGGCCCTGGTCGGCCTCACTCTGGTGATCAGCTACGCCTCGCTGGTGCTGGGCGAGCTGACCCCCAAGCGGATCGGCCTGCAGCGCGCCGCGTCCATCTCGGTCATCGCCGCCCCGGTGGTGGACGTGATGTCGGTGGTGCTGCGGCCGGTGATCTGGCTGCTCGGCCACTCCACCAACCTGATGGTCCGGCTGCTCGGCGGCGACCCGGCGGCGGGCCGCGGCTCGATGAGCTCCGAGGAACTGCGCGGCCTGGTCGCCGCCAACACCGAACTCGGAAGCGACGAAAGGGCGTTGATCGCCGATGTGTTCTCCGCCGGAGAGCGTCAGCTGCGCGAGGTGATGGTCCCGCGCACCGAGGTGACCTTCCTGGACGCCGAGCGCCCGCTGGCCGCCGTGCGGCACCAGGCCGACACCTCCCCGCACTCGCGCTACCCGGTGGTCGAGGGCAGCGCCGACGCGGTGGTCGGCTTCGTCCACGTCCGCGACCTGTACGGCGCGCGCGGCGAGCAGGCCGTCAAGGTCCGCGACCTGGCCCGCCCGGTCAAGCTGCTGCCCGGCACCAAGCTGGTGCTGGAGGCGATGGGCGAGATGCGCCGGGAGGGCCACCACCTGGCCATCGTGGTGGACGAGTACGGCGGTACCGCCGGGATCGTCACCCTGGAGGACCTGGTCGAGGAGGTGATCGGCGAGATCCGGGACGAGTACGACCGCCCGGAGGCCGCCCCGACCCGCCGGCTGGCCGGCGGTGGCGTCGAGCTGGACGGTCTGCTCAACCTCGGCGACTTCGCCGAGGAGACCGGCGTCTCCCTGCCCGAGGGTCCGTACGAGACGGTGGCGGGCTGCCTGGTCGCCGCGCTCGGCCGGCTGCCCCGGGACGGCGACCAGGTGCGCGTTCCGGTCGAGGGCGGCGGCGGGGTGCTGCTGACGGTGGCCAAGGTCGAGGGCCGGCGGATCGCCCGGGTCGGGGTGAGTGCGGTCACACTGGCCGAACCTCCGGGGGCGGAGGTTTCCTGAGCGAGCGGTGGAACTGGAACAATGGCGCGCATGGTCAACGCAGCGGTCACCGGTCCGGCCAAGGACCGTCCCCGGGTGCTCTCCGGCATCCAGCCCACTTCCGGCTCGTTCCACCTCGGCAACTACCTGGGCGCGGTGCGCCAGTGGGTCGACCTGCAGAAGGAGAACGACGCCTTCTACATGGTCGTCGACCTGCACGCGATCACGGTGCCGCAGGACCCGGCGACGCTGCGCGAGAACACCCGGATCTCCGCCGCCCAGCTGCTCGGCGCGGGCCTGGACCCGGACCACTGCACGCTCTTCGTCCAGTCGCACGTGCCCGAGCACGCCCAGCTCGCCTGGGTGATGAACTGCCTCACCGGCTTCGGCGAGGCCTCGCGGATGACCCAGTTCAAGGACAAGTCCTCCCGGTACGGCTCCGAGAGCACCACGGTCGGCCTGTTCACCTACCCGATCCTCCAGATCGCGGACATCCTGCTCTACCAGGCGGACGCCGTCCCGGTCGGCGAGGACCAGCGCCAGCACGTGGAGATCACCCGCGACATCGCCGAGCGCTTCAACTCGCGCTACGCCCCCACGTTCACGATCCCGAAGCCGTACATCCTCAAGGAGACGGCGAAGATCATGGACCTCCAGGACCCGGGCATCAAGATGAGCAAGTCGGCCTCCTCGGCCAAGGGCCTGGTCAGCCTGCTGGACGAGTCGAAGGCCAGCGCCAAGAAGTTCAAGAGCGCCGTCACCGACACCGGCACCGTCGTCTCCTACGACGAGGAGGAGAAGCCGGGCGTCTCCAACCTGCTGCGCATCCACTCCGCGCTCAGCGGCCGGTCGGTGGACCAGCTGGTCGAGCACTTCGAGGGCAAGATGTACGGCGCCCTGAAGACCGAGCTGGCCGAGCTGTTCGCCGAGTGGGTCACCCCCTTCCAGGAGCGCACCCGGGTGTTCCTGGACGACCCGGCGGAGCTGGACCGGGTGCTGGCGATCGGCGCCGAGAAGGCGCGCGCGGTGGCGTCGGTGACGCTGGAGACGGTGTACGACCGGATCGGCTTCCTTCCGGCCGCCAAGCGGTGACTCCCCTCACGCACCTGCCCGGTGGTGGCGACCTCCCCGAGGTCGTCACCATCGGCGTGTCCGTGAGCGTCCCGGACCCGTACGGCACGGCGGTCCAGGACGCCCGGGCCGGGCACGGCGATCCGCTGGCCCGGTCGATACCCACCCACGTCACCCTGCTGCCGCCGACCGAGGTGCCCGCCGAGGCGCTGCCGAAGATCGAGGAGCACCTGGCGGCGGTGGCGGCCGCGCACCGCCCGTTCCGGATGCTGCTGCACGGCAGCGGGACCTTCCGCCCGGTCTCCCCGGTGGTGTACGTCCGGGTCGAGGAGGGTGCCCAGGAGTGCCGGCTGCTGGAGGCGGACATCCGCTCCGGCCCGCTGGCCCGCGAGCTGGCCTTCCCGTACCACCCGCACGTGACGGTCGCCCACGGACTGTCGGACGACGTGCTGGACCAGGCGTACGAGCAGGCGCGGGACTTCCGGGCGGACTTCCCGGTGGAGGGCTTCGGCCTCTCCCGCTTCGGCGCGGACGAGGTCTGGCGGCCCTGGCGGAGCTACCCGTTCGGGTGAACCGGGGCGTCTGCCGGCCCGGACTTCCCGCCTACCCGCCCAGCCCCGCCGCCCGGCCTCCCAGGCCGCCGAGTTCGAGCATCCGGTCGACCACCCGGCGGGCCGCGCGGCCGTCGTCCAGGGCGCAGTGCTCGGCCCGGAAGCGCCGGTAGCGCTCGGCGTAGCCCGGCGGCGGTCCGCCGTCGCCGTCGGCGAGTCCGCGCAGTGCGCCGAGCAGTTCGGCCGAGGTCGGCACCAGCGGGCCGGGGGCGTTCGCCTCGAAGTCGAAGGAGAAGCCGCGCAGGGTGTCGCGGTAGTGCTCCAGGTCGTAGGTGAAGAAGTACATCGGACGGCCGGTGATGGCGAAGTCGAACATGATCGACGAGTAGTCGGTCACCAGGACGTCCGCGACCAGCAGCAGTTCCTGCGGGTCGGGGTAGTCCCCGCAGTCGTACAGGAAGCCGTCGCCGGCGCCGGGCAGCGGTTCGCGCACGTGCGCGTGCGGGCGGACCAGCAGCACGTGGTCCGGCCCGAGCAGGCGCCGGGCGTGGTCGAGGTCCAGCCGCAGGTCGAGCCGGAAGCCCTCGCCGTCGCCGCGCTGCTGGTCCTCGCGCCAGGTCGGCGCGTACAGCACGATCCGCCGGCCCTCGGGAACGCCGAGCCGTCGGCGGACGGCGGCGACGGTCCGCGGGTCCGGTCGGGCGAGCACGTCGTTGCGCGGGTACCCGGACTCCAGCAGCTCGCCGGCGTAGCGGAAGGCGCGCCGCAGGATCGGCGTGGCGAACGGGCTGGGGGAGAGCAGCAGGCTCCACTGCGGCGTCTCCCGGTCGAGCGCCGCCAGGTAGCCGCGGTCGGCCAGCCAGGGGCTCTCGACGTCGTGGGCGATCCGCTTCAGCAGGGAGCCGTGCCAGGTCTGCACGACGACCTGGCCGGGACGGCGCTCCAGGAAGTCCGGGAAGTGGGTGTTGCCGACCAGGTACCGGCAGGTGGCCAGCGCGCGGTACCACTCCGGGCTCCAACTGCGCACCGGGACGATCCCGGGCGGCAGCTCGGCCTGGGCGTCGTCGACCACCCACAGGTGCTCCAACCGGGCGTCGCGGCGCACGAGTTCGGTGTGCACCGCGCGCGGGGAGTCGGCGTAGCCGCGGCCGCCGAACACGTCGTACAGCACCGCCTCGCGCAGCGGCGCGCGGCGGGCGGCCGGGTAGTGCTCGGTGCGCAGCCGGCGCTGCGTCCAGGCGCTGCGCTCGGTGGCGGTGAGCACCGGGGTGGAGTCCACCACCAGGGTGTCGTGCCACCGGCGCTGCAGCAGCACCCGCTTGCCGCCGGCGGTGGTGGCGGCGGGGACGGCGGACAGCGCGGCGGGGGCGGCGAGCAGCGGCCGGCCGTCCCCGGGGCGGGCGACCGGCTCCAGGGCGGCCTCCCAGACGCCCTTGCGCAGCGGCAGCGCGACGCCGTCCGAGCCGGTCCGGGCGGCGGGCACCCGGACCCGGAAGCGGCCGTCCGGGCCGGTGGCGACCGGGGTGCGGACCTCGCTCGCGGAGCCGGTGTGCCGCAGCACCAGCTGCAGCCGGTCCGCGGCCGGGTCCGGGCAGCGGCCGGACAGTTCGAAGCCGCCGTCCCGTACGGCGATCCGGTCGACCAGGCCGGCCGCGGGCTGGACGCAGAGCTGGAGCCGGCCGTCGGCGAGGTGCTTGAGGTAGAGCACCCGGTCCGGGGCGCCGGGCAGCGGGTGCTGGCCGGCCACCGGGCCGCCGCGCTCGTCGAGGCAGAGCTGTTCGGTGCCGCCGTCGGGGCGCAGCAGTTCGGCGTCCCAGTGCTCCAGCCTGCCGCTGCCCCGCCCGTCGGCGGTGAACGGCCGGTACGGCACCCGGACGGTGAAGGTGTTGCCGGTGCGGGCGAGCGGCTGCTCGACCACCGCGTCGCTCTCCCGGTGGCGCAGCCGCAGCACGGTGCCGGAGGGGCAGGCGTCGGCGACCCCGCCCAGGTCCAGGCCGCCGGGGGCCGGGGTGGCGCGGGTGATCCGGACGGCCGGGCGCTCCAGCCGCAGCCGCAGCCGGCCGTCGGCGAAGAACGGCTGGAGCCGGACGCCGTCGTCCACCCAGTGGGCCGGCGGGTACTCGCCGGAGCCGCACCAGTGCGGGGCGAGGGCGCCGTACCGGCGGCGCACCCGGGCGGCGCGGGGGCGGGTGAAGAGCGTGGCCTCGATCCGCCAGTCGCCGAGCAGCCAGTGGTCCCCGCGGCGGAGCCGGCCGGGTGCTATCAGCGCGGTGAAGCCGGACCAGTCGTGGTTGTGCTCGGGCTGGGCGCTGTCGTCGGTGACCTCGGGCATCCGGCGGGGGCGGGAGCGCAGGTGCAGCGGCGGCTGGGACCGGTTCTGGTGGCGCAGGGTCAGCCAGGTCCAGGCGGAGCCGGGGCGGGCGGTGTCCTGGCCCTTCGGGCGGGCGAAGCCGGTGAGCTCCAGGCCGCGGCCGTGCCAGTGGGCGCGCAGCAGCCCGAAGACGACGTCCTCGTCCTCGGCGGGGCGGCCGGCGGTCACCCGGGGGGCGGCGTGCGGCAGGACCAGCCGCGTGAGCACAGGCATGGCGGTGGGAGCCCTTCGGAAGGGAAATCAACATCCCATCCAGAAATGGCGCCGGGGTCAATTGCACGCTTTTTCGAATGCCCCGGGGAATGCATTTCCGGGAACGCCGGTTCGAATGCGGATCCGGTGTTCCGGTCCTTTCCGCCGGGCCCCTTCGGTCCCTTCCGCCCGGGCGCACAGGTGCCCGGAAACAAGCAGGCGCCCGGCACCGATCGGTGCCGGGCGCCTGCCGGAGCGTGCGCGGCGGCTACTCCTTGCGGAGCATCGCGTCGACCACCCGGGCGGAGGCCTTGCCGTCGTCCAGGTCGCAGTACGCCTCGCGGAACGCGGTGGCCCGGTCCGCGTACTCGGCCGTGATCCCGTCCACCCGGCCGAGCACGGAGACGAGCTCCTCGGAGGTGGCCGGCATCGGGCCGGGCGCCTCGGCCTCGAAGTTCAGGCTGAAGCCGCGCAGGTTGTCCCGGTAGTGCTCCAGGTCGTAGGTGAAGAACACGATCGGCTTGCCGGTCGCCGCGAAGTCGAACACGCTCGCCGAGTAGTCGGTCACCAGCACGTCGGCGATCAGCAGCAGCTCCGCCATGTCGGGGTAGCTGCCGACGTCCCAGATGTAGCCGTTGCCGGCGCCCGGGATCTGGCCGCACATCAGGTGGTGCCGGCGCACCAGCAGCACCTGGTCGTCACCGAGCGCGGCCCTGGCCGCCGCCAGGTCGATCCGCAGGTCGATCTGGTAGCCGTCCTGCGGCCGGCGCCGGTCCTCGCGCCACGTCGGCGCGTAGAGCACGACCTTCTTGCCCTCGGGCAGGCCGAGCCGCTCCCGGACCTGCTCGGCGGTCTTCTCCCGGTCGGAGGCGAACAGCAGGTCGTTCCGGGGCGAGCCGCTCTCCAGGATCTCGCCCTTGAAGTCGAAGGCGCGCCGCAGAACCGGGGCCGACCAGCGGTTGCCGGCCACCAGCAGGCTCCAGTTCGGGACCTCCCGGGCCAGGCTCTTGAGGTACTTGGAGTCGGTGAACCAGACCTTCTCGAAGTCGAAGCCGATCTGCTTCAGCGGGGTGCCGTGCCAGGTCTGGACGACCACCTGGTCGGGACGGCGGACGAAGAAGTCGGGCAGGTGGGTGCTGGCCACCACGTACTTGGCGGTGGCCAGCGCCTCGTACCACTCCGGGCTGCGGTACCGCAGCGCGGTCGCGCTCTGCGGCAGCTCGGCCTGCATGTCGTCGTTGCCCCACAGGTGCTCCAGCGGCAGGCCGCGGCGGACCAGCTCCTCGTGGACGGCCCGGGGCGAGCCGGAGTACGTGCCGTACTTGCCGGTGTGGTACACCACCGTGTCGCGCACCGGCAGCCGTCGGGCGGCCGGGTAGTCCACGCTCTGCAGCTGGCGCTGGCGGAAGCCGGCCCGCTCCTCGGGCAGCAGCACCGAGTCCGATTCCAGCGACAGGCCGTCGTGGTCGCGGCGCTCCAGCAGTATCCGCTTGCCGCGGGACTCCACCACGACCGGCAGGACGTCGAAGCAGTCCGGGGTGACCAGCGCGGCGGCGTCCGGCAGTTCGGGCACCTGCACGCCGACCGGGCGGAAGACGACGTGCCAGGTGCCCCGGGAGAGCGGAACCCGGCCGGCGAAGGAGGCGGTCGGCACGGCGGGCAGCGCGGTGCGGAACCGGCCGTCGGAGATCTCCACCGGGTAGGCGTGCTCCTCCTCGCGCCACTTGTGACGGACCACCAGTTCCCAGCGGTGCGCGCCGGGCAGCGGGAACGAGCCGCTCAGCAGGAAGCCGTCGGCGCCGCGCGAGGACACGTCGTCCACCAGTGGCTGGAGCACCTGGTCGGTGAACTGGAGGTGCCCGTTGGGGGAGGGCTTGGAGTAGAGCGCCCGGCGCTCGGCCACCGGGGCCTGCGGGTTCAGCGCCAGGTGCAGCCGCTCGGGCGCGTTGCGGTCGTCCCAGGCCAGCGGGAGGGTGCTGCCGTCGGCCAGCAGCAGGGAGCCGTCCCAGTGGTCGCGGCTGCGCTCGGCGGCCACCGGGTCCAGCTCGGCCCAGGCCTCGCGGACGGCGGTCAGCTCGGCGACCGGGGCGAGCGCGGTGAACGGCTGGAGCGAGCCGACCGGGGCGCCCAGCTCCAGCGGGAAGGTCACGTGGCGGTCCGACTCGACGTGGGTGAGCCGCAGCCGCGCCCCGGCGAAGCTCGGGCCGGAGCGGGCCGCGCCCGAGACCTCCAGCCGGTCGCCGTGCGCGGCCAGGCCGGTCACCCGGGCCTTGACCGTCTCCACCCGGAGGTAGACGAAGTTGTCCCGGATCCACGGCACGATCCGCACGTCCGGCTCGACCCAGTGCGACGGGAGGAACTGCGCGCTGTCGCTCCACCCGGCCGAGATCCGGCCCTTGTAGACCCCGCCCTTGCCGGCGCCGGCCACCAGGACGCGCCAGTTGCCGTCCTTCCACTGGCCGCGGTGCCGGAGCCTCTTCGGGTCGATGGCCACGTTGAAGCCGGACCAGTCGCAGCTGTACAGGTCGTGCTGGCAGCTCGCGGTGGCCTCGGGGCTGTACGTCGTCCTCATCGGCACCGCGATGACCCGGCGGCCCTTGGCCTCGCGCAGCACCAGGGTGCGGACCATGTCGTGCTTGCCGGCCGCGCCCAGCTGCTCCGGGTAGGCGTGCCCGGTCAGCCGCAGCTTCCCGTCCTCCCAGACGCTCCGGTACAGCCGGCTGCGGATGACCAGCGAGTTGTCCAGCTTCAGCACCCCGGCCGGCACGCTCTTGCGCCCGCCGCGCAGGAACGGGTAGTCGGCGTACGGGCGCAGCAGGCCGCGGGCCTGGACACCGCCGCCGCTCTCGCGCTCGTACGTGATCTGGTCGACCAGCTCGTCCATCCGGCCCGACAGGGTCAGGTGGTACTTCAGCCGCACCGGCGCGCGCAGCCGCCCGACGTGGTCGGAGCCGATCGCCCGGAGCAGCCGGCCGACGTGCTGGAGGTAGGCGTCCCGGTAGTCCTTGTCCCCCTCCACCAGGGACGAGAAGAACATCGGGATCTCCTCGACGAGGGTGTTCTCGTCGTAGGAGCGCAGGTACTCGGCGAAGCGCGGCTCGGTCTGCTTCATCAGCCAGGCGCGCACCAGCTCGACCGAGGCGACCCGGTCGATCAGGCCCTTGGGGTTGGTGCGCATCTGCGTGATCGACATCTCGCCGACCTCGCGCTCGCGCCAGTGGTAGATCGGCTCGGAGAGCACGTCCACGCTCTTGGCCAGGTAGTGGTGCGGCACGCTGACCGGCGCGTCCTCGTACAGGATGCCCTCGGGGTAGAGCAGGCCGGCGCCGTCGAAGAACGAGCGGCGGTACACCTTGTTCCACGCGGTGCGGTCGGTGACCAGCGCCGGGATCTCGGTGATGTGGGTCTTGAGCCTGGTCTCCTTGAACGGCTTCAGGTGGCCGCCGGACTGGTAGTAGCCCACGGCGCGGAAGCGCAGCACGTTGCCGGTGCAGAAGTCCGAGCCGGTCTCGTCCAGCGTGTTGATCATCAGCTCGTACGCGCTCGGCGGCATCGAGTCGTCGCTGTCCACGAAGCACAGGAACTCGGAGTCCGGGTCGATGTGCCGGATGCCGGTGTTGCGGGCCGCGCCGAGTCCCTTGTTCACCTGCCGGACCAGCCGGAACCGGGAGTCCTCGGCCGCGTACGCCTCGGCGAGCGCCGCGCTGCCGTCCTTCGAACCGTCGTCGACCATGACGCACTCGAAGTCCGTGAAGGTCTGGGCGGCGATCGAGTCGAGGCATTCGACGAGGTAGCGCTCGACGTTGTAGATCGGGACGACGATGGAGAGGCGGGGAGCCATCGGCTACGCAGGCCTTTCTCTGGAGGAGCGTGGCAGCCCGTACGGGGCCTGGCCGCACTTGGATCGGTGCGTACGTGCGCCCCCGATCCTACCTCCGGGGACCTCGCCCACCCCGGGACCACTACGCTGGGTCCGTGTCCCGTTTCAGCGTGATCGTCCCCGTGTACCAGGTCCAGGACTACCTCTCCGAATGCCTCGATTCGGTACTCGGCCAGGACGGCCCGGACTTCGAACTGATCGCCGTGGACGACCGCTCCCCGGACGGCTGCGGCGCCCTGCTGGACGAGGCCGCGGCCGCCGACGCCAGGGTCCGGGTGCTGCACCTGCCGGAGAACGTCGGCCTCGGCCGGGCCCGCAACGCCGGCCTGGAGGTCGCCACCGGGGACTACGTGATCTTCCTCGACAGCGACGACACACTCACCCCCGGATTGCTGAAGGGCATCGACGAGCGGCTCACCGCCACGGGTGACCCGGACATCCTGGTTTACGACTACGCCCGCACCTACGCCGACGGCCGGATCACCCGGGCCGCCTCCGCCCACGTCTTCGGCGCCGCCTCCCCGGACGTCTTCGACCTCGACGCCCGCCCCGACCTGCTCGACCTGCTCCAGGTCGTCTGGAACAAGGCCTACCGCCGCGGCTTCATCGCCGAACAGCGGCTGGTCTTCCCGGCCGGCTACTACGAGGACACCCCCTGGACGTACCCGGCGCTGCTCGCCGCCGCCCGGATCACCCTGCTCGACCAGGTCGGCGTGCACTACCGCCAGCGCCAGGAGGGCGGCAACATCCTGGCCACCGCCAGCCGCAAGCACTTCGACGTGTTCGCCCAGTACGACCTGGTCTTCGCCTTCCTCGACCGCCGCCCCGACCTGGAGCGCTGGCGCCCGGTCGTCTACGGCCGGATGCTGCACCACCTCAACACCGTGGTCTCCAAGCCCGGCCGGGTCCCGTCCGGCGACCGCCGCGAGTACTTCCGCCGGGCAGCCGGGCACTGCGCCCGGCTGCGGCCGGCCGGCTACCGGCCGCCGGCCGGCGTGGACGGCGTGCGCACCGAACTGCTCAGCCACGGCCGCTACGGGGCCTACCAGGCCGTCCGCGCCCTCGCCAAGGCCCGACGACTCGTCAAGCGGTAGCCGCGGGGCGTCCTGCCGGTCCCCGCCGGGTCCGCCGAAACCCACGGGACACCCGCCCGGGGCCTGACGCCCATTCGGGGGACAGGGCCGGTATAACCGGTGGGTGGACTTCCTGACCCGCCTGCCGGTCCTCGGCCCGCTCGTGGCCCGGGTGCTGCGCAGCCGCCCGTACCGGGTGTACGAGTACTTCTCCGCCGCCCGGGGCAACCGGCTGGCCGGCGCCGTCACCTTCTTCGGCTTCCTCGCCCTCTTCCCGCTGCTCACGGTGGGCCTGGCGATCGCCGCGGCGGCGCTCAGCGACGACCGGGTGCACGAGCTGCAGAAGCACATCTCCGACCAGCTGCCGGGGCTCTCGGACGCGCTCAACCTGCCGGCCCTGGTGTCCAACGCGGGCACCGTCGGGCTGGTCGGCGGGGCGCTGCTGCTGATCTCCGGCCTCGGCTGGGTGGACACCATGCGCACCTCGATCCGGGACCTGTGGCAGCTGCCACAGGAGGAGGGCAACCCGGTGCTGCGCAAGGCCTGGGACGTGGCGGTGCTGGGCGGCCTCGGCCTGGTCTCGCTGTTCTCACTCGCCGCCTCCGCCACCGGGACCACGCTGGCCGGCCGGATCGCCGACGCGATCGGCCTCAACAGCGGCTACCTGCTCACCGCCGTCGGCGTGCTGATCGCCATAGCGTGCGACATGCTGCTCTTCGCCTACCTGCTGGCGCCCTTCCCCGGCATCACCGACCAGCGCCGCCGGGACCTCGTGCAGGGCGCGCTGATCGGCTCCGTCGGCTTCGAGCTGCTGAAGATCCTGCTCGCCTCCTACCTGGGCTCGATCGCCGGACGGAGCCTCTACGGGGCGTTCGCCACGCCGGTCGCGCTGCTGCTGTGGATCAACTTCGTCTCCCGGCTGCTGATGTACTGCGTGGCCTGGACGGCGACGGCCGACCCGCAGGCCGCCCGGGAGCGGACCAGGGCGCACGGGCGGACGCTGCTGGAGGCGGCCGACAAGGCGGAGGCGGCAGCCCGGGCGGACGCCGCGGAGCGGGCCGCCCGGGACCGGAAGAAGGAGAAGACGGAGGGAAAGGGAAAGGGGAAAGCCCGGCCCCAGGACTGAGGCCGGGCCCTGCCGCAGGCCGGTGGTCAGCCGCCGGAACAGCCGGTTCGGCCTCGTCGGCGGATCAGCCGGCGGAGCGGCGCCGCAGCACCACCGCGCCGTACCCGAGCGCGGCCCCGGCGAGCACCACGGCCGACCAGCCGACGACGCCGAACCGGCCGCCCCCGCCTTCCGCGGTGGGCGTCGCGGCCGCCGGTGCGGCGGGGTGCGGCGGCGGCGCGGGCGTTCCGTCACCGCCGACGGCCTGACCGGTCGGCTCGGCGCCGCCGGGCGGGAGCTCGTCGACCAGCCGGCCGACCGGCTGGACCTTGCCGGCCGCGGCGAAACCCCAGTCCAGCAGCGCGGCCGTCTCGTCGTACACCTTCTGGTAGCTCGACGGGTGCATCACCGTCACCAGCAGGGTGCGGCCGCCGCGTTCGGCGGCGCCGACGAAGGTCGAGCCGGCGTTGGTGGTGGTGCCGTTCTTCACGCCGATCAGGCCCGGGTACTTGCCCAGCAGCCGGTCGGTGTTGGCGATCCCGAAGCTGCCGCGCTGGCCGGTGTTCCGGTCGACGGCGCCCGGGAACATCGCGTCCCGGGTCGCGCAGTACATCCGGAAGTCCGCGTTGCGCAGACCGGCCCGGGCGAACAGCGACAGGTCGTAGGCCGAGGACACCTGGCCGTCCATGTCGTAGCCGTCCGGGGAGATCACCCGGGTGTCCCGCGCCTGGAGCGTGTCGGCGCGCGTCTGCATCTCGGCGACGGTCCGCTGCACCCCGCCGTTCATGTGCGCCAGGACGTGCACCGCGTCGTTGCCGGAGCTCAGGAAGACCCCGCGCCACAGGTCCTCGACCCGGTAGTCCAGGTTCTCCTTGATGCCGACGAGGCTGCTGCCGGGGCCGATCCCCTGGATCTCCTCGTCGGCCACCCGGTGCACCGCGTTGCGGTCGAACTTGGGCAGCACGGTGTCCGCGAAGAGGATCTTCAGAGTGCTCGCCGGGGGCAGCCGCAGATGCGGATTGCTGGCCGCCAGCACCTCCCCCGACACCGCGTCGGAGACTATCCAGGACTGGCCGGTGAGGTCGGCGGGCAACGGCGGAGCGCCCGCCATCGGGGCGACCTGCACCCCCGGGAGCCCGAGCCGCTCGCCGCCGACCGCGACCGACGGGGGCTGCTGCTGCGGGGCCGCGCCCGCCGGAGCGGCGAGCAGTACCGGCAGGGCCGCGGTGACCGCGGCGCACAGGCGCGCGAACGTGAGACGGGGTGTGGGCACCAGCAGACCGTACCCACTCACGGCTCCCGGCGCCCTTCCCCAGGGGCCCGTCCTCCGCAGGAGGGGCCCGCCCTACGCCGATCGGCGGCCCGCGCATACTGGGGAAGCACACCGCCTTCACACGCCGAGGACCCCCATGAAGCTCAGCCGCCGCACCTCCTGGTTCCTGACCGCCTTCGGGGTCTGGTCGATCATCATCTGGACGACCTTCGTGAAGAACCTCTGGAAGGACTCCGGCGGCCAGGCCTTCACCAACGGCGACCACTCCCAGCCCACCGCCTTCTTCTGGGTCCACCTGCTCCTCGCCGTCACCTCCTTCGCCCTCGGCATCGCCGTCGGCACCATCGGCGTGCGCGGCCTTCGCGCCACCACCCGCCGCACCCCGGCCACCGACTGAGAATCCCCGTTGCCGCTGTCGGCCCCTACTGGCAGGATCCTCACCGCTCGTGCACGTCTCGAACGGATATGCCGACAGAGGGTGGGGATTTCTTGATGAAGCACACGCGTTCACGCAGGTTCGGGAGGCTGGTCGCGGCGACCGCGGCCGCGGGTCTGTTCACCGTGCCGACGGCGGCCGTGGCCGACACGGCACCGACCGTCCTCGGGACGGAACAGGGCGGTGACTACGTCACCAGCGCCTGCGACTCGACCACCGTCCCGCTCTGGAGCGGACGGACCATGTACGGTCCGAAGCTCGTCGCGAACGTCACCGGCACCAGTGCCCGGTTCAGCGTCCGGGACGAGACCACGGGCGCCCAGGACCCGGTGTACACCGGTGAGGCCCGGGCCTACGGACAGTGGGCGAGCGTCAACGCCCCCGGTCTGCTGGACGGGCACAGCTACGCCTGGCACGCCTGGGCCCTCCAGGACACCCAGCTCTCCGCCCCGTCGGCGGACTGCCGCTTCACCGTGGACACCACGAGCCCGACCGTCACGGCCTCCTCGACCGACTTCCCGGCGAGCGGCCCCGCCACCAAGTACGCGGGCCAGACCGGCACCTTCGTCCTGACGGGGCTCGACCCGGCGCCGGCCGGCGGTCAGGCGTCCGGCGTCGCCTGCATCCGGTACGGCTTCCGCACGCTGGGTGTCGGCGGCTGCGACTCGTCCGACGCGGTCAAGCCGGCGGCCGACGGCACGGCGACCGTCGCCGCGCGTGTCCTGGACTGGGGCACCAACATCCTCAACCTTCAGGTGATCGACAACGCCGGCAACGTCAGCTACGGCAGCTACACCTTCTCCGCCCCCTCGAACCCGAACCCGCCGAGGGTCCCCGGAGACGTCGACGGGGACGGCGTTCCGGACGTCCTGCTGCCCGACTCCGCCGGCAACCTGCAGATCATCAGCACGGGTTCGGGCAGCACCGTGCCGTCCGCCACGATCCGTGCCAACTGGTCGCCGGACAGGACGTCCTGGGCCGGGTACCAACTCCTGCACCGCGGTTGGGACTCCAGCGCGCACGCGCCGATGGACGACCTTCTGATCCACGCGAACGGATCGAGCGCCCTGTACTTCTACAGCAACCAGGACTACCTCTCGTTCACCCGGAGTCAGATGTCGGTGGGCCGGCCGACCAACTGCCAGAATGCCGCGGGTGCCGCCACCGCCTGCCCCACGACCTTCGCCTCCGACTGGGGCAAGGCCGACCAGCTGGCGCTGATCGGCTCGCTGGACGGCAGGACGGTCTCGTCACTGCTGACCGTCGAGGACGGCAACCTCTGGCTGTTCGCCAAACCGGGATTCTCCTACCGTCTGTCCACCGCCCGGCAGCTCACCGACAACGGTTCGTGGGCCGGTTACGACTTGGTCGCCCCGGGCCCCGACTCCGTCGGCGACCTCGCCCTCTGGGCGCGCGACCGGGCCACCGGTGAGCTGCACGCGTACCCGATCCCGAAGCAGGCCGACGGCAGCCGCGACTTCTCCGCGCTCGCCGACCCGAAGGCGAACGTCGTCGCCACCGGCTTCACCACCGCCGCCTACCCGACGCTCGGCAGCTCGGGCGACCTGAACGCGGACGGCCGTCCGGACCTGTGGGCCGAGACCGCCGACCGGCACCTGCTGTACTTCTCCGGCTGGAGCGATCCGACCGACGTCGGCGCCCTGCGCTGAAACGGGCGAAGGCCCCCGTCCGATCGGAGGATCGGGCGGGGGCCTTCGGGGTGTCGGGCGGGGATCAGAAGCGGCGGGTGACCAGCGCCCGCTTCACTTCCTGGATCGCCTTGGTGACCTCGATGCCGCGCGGGCAGGCCTCGGAGCAGTTGAAGGTGGTGCGGCAGCGCCACACGCCCTCACGGTCGTTGAGGATCTCCAGGCGCTGCTCGCCGCCCTCGTCGCGCGAGTCGAAGATGAAGCGGTGCGCGTTGACGATGGCGGCCGGGCCGAAGTACTGGCCGTCGTTCCAGAACACCGGGCAGGACGACGTGCACGCGGCGCACAGGATGCACTTGGTGGTGTCGTCGAAGCGCTCGCGGTCCTCGGCGGACTGCAGGCGCTCCCGGGTCGGCTCGTTCCCCTTGGTGATGAGGAACGGCATGACGTCCTTGTACGCCTGGAAGAACGGGTCCATGTCGACGACCAGGTCCTTGAGGACCGTCAGGCCCTTGATGGCCTCGATCGTGATCGGCTTCTCCGGGTCGACGTCCTTGATCAGGGTCTTGCACGCCAGCCGGTTGCGGCCGTTGATCCGCATGGCGTCGGAGCCGCAGATGCCGTGCGCGCAGGAGCGGCGGTAGGTGAGGGTGCCGTCCTGCTCCCACTTGATCTTGTTGAGCGCGTCCAGGACGCGCTCCTTCGGGTCCATCGTCAGCTGGTAGTCCACCCACACCGGGTCCGGGTGCTCCTCCGGGTTGAACCGGCGGATCCGGAAGGTGACGGTGATCGGCTGGACGGCACCGGCTTCGACCGCGTCCAGAGCGGCCGAGTGCTTCTCCACGGTCGGAGTGCTCATCAGTACTTACGCTCCATCGGCTGGTAGCGGGTCGTGACGACCGGCTTGTAGTCGAGGCGGATGGAGGTGGTGCCGTCGGCGGCAACCTCCTGGTACGCCATGGTGTGCTGCATGAACTTCACGTCGTCACGGGTCGGGAAGTCCTCGCGGTAGTGGCCGCCGCGGGACTCCTCGCGGGCCAGCGCGGAGACGGCCAGCACCTCGGCCAGGTCGAGCAGGTTGCCCAGCTCGACGGCCTCCAGCAGGTCCGTGTTGTACCGGAAGCCCTTGTCCTGGATGGAGACGTTCTTGTAGCGCTCCTTCAGCGCGGCGATGTCCTCGACCGCCTGCTTCAGGGTGGCGCCGGTGCGGTACACCATCGCGTTGGCGTCCATGGTCTCCTGCAGTTCCTTGCGGATCTGCGCCACGGACTCGGTGCCGGTGCTCTCGCGCAGGCCGTCGACCAGGGCCTGGACCTTCTCGGCCGGGTCCTCGGGCAGCTCGACGAACTCGTTGGCGTTGGCGTAGTCGGCGGCGGCGATGCCCGCGCGACGGCCGAACACGTTGATGTCCAGCAGCGAGTTGGTGCCCAGGCGGTTGGCGCCGTGCACGGACACGCAGGCGACCTCGCCGGCCGCGTACAGGCCCGGGACGATGTCGGTGTTGTTGCGCAGGACCTCACCCTCGACGTTGGTCGGGATGCCGCCCATGGCGTAGTGCGCGGTGGGCTGGATCGGGATCGGGTCCGTGTAGGGCTCGATGCCGAGGTAGGTGCGCGCGAACTCGGTGATGTCCGGCAGCTTGGCGTCCAGCTGCTCCGGCGGCAGGTGGGTCAGGTCCAGGTAGACGTGGTCGCCGTCCGGACCGCAGCCGCGGCCTTCGCGGATCTCGGTGTAGATCGCGCGGGAGCAGACGTCACGGGACGCGAGGTCCTTCATGACGGGGGCGTAGCGCTCCATGAAGCGCTCGCCGTCCTTGTTGCGCAGGATGCCGCCCTCGCCGCGGGCGCCCTCGGTGAGCAGGATGCCCATGCGCCAGATGCCCGTCGGGTGGAACTGGAAGAACTCCATGTCCTCCAGCGGCAGGCCGCGGCGGTAGACCAGGGCCTGGCCGTCACCGGTGAGGGTGTGGGCGTTGGAGGAGACCTTGAAGAACTTGCCGGTGCCGCCGGAGGCGAAGACGACCGACTTGGCCTGGAAGACGTGGATCTCGCCGGTGGCCAGCTCGTACGCGACGACGCCGGAGGTCTTGCCCTCGTTGATCAGCAGGTCGAGGACGTAGAACTCGTTGAAGAACTCGACGCCGTGCTTGACGCAGTTCTGGAACAGCGTCTGGAGGATCATGTGGCCGGTGCGGTCGGCCGCGTAGCACGAGCGGCGGACCGGGGCCTCGCCGTGGTTGCGGGAGTGACCGCCGAAGCGGCGCTGGTCGATCCGGCCCTGCTCGGTGCGGGAGAAGGGCAGGCCCATCTTCTCCAGGTCGAGGACGGCGTCGATGGCCTCCTTGCACATGATCTCGGCGGCGTCCTGGTCGACCAGGTAGTCACCGCCCTTGACCGTGTCGAAGGTGTGCCACTCCCAGTTGTCCTCCTCGACGTTGGCGAGGGCGGCGCACATGCCGCCCTGGGCAGCGCCGGTGTGGGACCGGGTCGGGTAGAGCTTGGTCAGGACGGCGGTGCGGCTGCGCTGCGTCGACTCGATGGCCGCTCGCATGCCGGCGCCGCCGGCGCCGACGATGACGGTGTCGTACTGGTGAATCTGCATGGGGGGTTAACTCGCCTCTGGCCTCTGCCGATGGTCGATGGTGCTCGCGGCTCAGATGTTGGGGTCGAAGGTGAAGATCACCAGGGTGCCGAGCAGCACGGTGAAGACCGTGGCGGTGCCCATGAGCCCCTTGAGCCAGAGCCGGGTCGAGTCCTTCTCGGCGTAGTCGTTGATCACCTGACGCATGCCGTTGGCGCCGTGCAGCATGGCGAGCCAGAGCATCAGGAGGTCCCAGCCCTGCCAGAACGGCGAGGCCCAGCGGCCGGCCACGAAGGCGAAGCCGATCTTGGAGACGCCGCCGTCGAGCACCAGCATGATCAGCAGGTGGCCGAGGATCAGCACGACCAGAACGACACCGGACAGGCGCATGAAGAGCCAGGCCAGCATCTCGAAGTTGGTGCGGGTGCGACGCGGGGTCTTCTTGGTCCGCTGGCGCGGAGGCTCGATGACGAACGCGTCGGCGGGGTTGCCGGTGCCCAGTCCCTTGCCGGTGTGCGCCTGCTTGGAGGGGACGACGATGGCGTCGGAGTATTCCGTGGACATGTCTCGGCTCACTTCCCGAACCAGGAGATCAGCGTGTGCTGGAGGATCCCGTAGAAGGAACCGGCCATCAGGACGACCCAGACGCCGACGACGGTCCAGAGCATCTGCTTCTGGTACTTCGGGCCCTTGGACCAGAAGTCCACTGCGACGACGCGCAGGCCGTTGAGGGCGTGGAACAGGATGGCGGCCACCAGGCCGTACTCCATCAGGTTCACGAGCGGAGTCTTGTACGTCTGGATGACGGTGTCGTAGGACTCCGGCGACACTCGCACGAGGGCGGTGTCCAGGACGTGGGCGAACAGGAAGAAAAAGATGAGGACGCCGGTGACTCGATGAGCCACCCAGCTCCACATGCCTTCCCGGCCGCGGTACAGCGTTCCAGCCGGCACGGAAAAACCCTCCGGAAGCGATTGGGGGCTCGGCCGGCTTCGGTGTCGGTCAGCCCGGCCGGGTACGGTCCACCGGCCGCCAGCATCCTATCGACGCCTTTCCGTGAACCGCCTCCGGGGGCCCCAGGTGTGATCAATCAGGCACTTCTGGCCTAGCGGGGCGGGAACCAAACCCGAGGGTGTCACGGTGGGTGACGGCATGCTCGCGCCCCGCGCCGGAGGGTGAGGGGCGCGGGGCGGGGCGGGTTCGGATTCGGTGGTGGTTCGGATCGGATGGTGCCGCGGCCTCACTCGTCCGGGCGGTTTTGCGGGCGAGGTCACCCGCACGGGTGAAGAAGAGTGGGTGAAGAGGGGTGGGTGATGTGCGCTCAGCGCGCCGCGGCCTCCGAGGGGGTGGCGACCAGGTGCTCCAGGCGGGTGAGGGCGATCCGGCGGAGTTCGTCGGACGCGATCAGCCGCTCCTCGTCCGGGTCGTTGGCGAGGCGGGTGCGGATGGAGGAGAGCACGGTGTCGAGCATCTCCTCCGGGGCGACCCCTTCCAGGCAGACCACGAAGACGTGGCCGAACCGGGCCTCGTACGCGGCGTGCGCGGCCCGCAGCGCGGTGTGCGCGGCCTGGCTTCCGGGAGCCCGCATGCCGAGCAGCGGCTGCGGCATCCAGCTCTCGTCCGCCAGCGCCTCGGTGAGGTCGGCCGGGCGGAGGTCGTAGGAGGCCTCGCTGGCGGCGGCCAGCAGGGACTCGATGTCGGGGTAGGGCCGGTGTGCGGTGAGCCGCAGGGCCCAGCGGTGGCTGCCGCAGCAGGCCAGCAGGGCCTCCTCGGCAGCGCCGGCGTCGGCTTCGTTGAAGCGGTGCAACCCGAGGAGGGTCGGCTCTGTTCTGACGTCGAGCCGCTGTGACGGGATGTCGCTGGCCAGCGGGTCCTCCTCGTGAGGGCGGGAAGGTGCCGGTGGAGTGGGGTGGTGAACGGGTGGGATGGGGGCTGCCGAGGGGCGCGTTGGCGCCGGTCGACCTGCGCCTCAAAGGTAGTTGAGCGGTCATCAGTTGGGGAGGGCGCGCGCCGAATTCATCCGGACGAGCTATCAAGTTGTGACGTTGACACCTGCGCGTCAGCGCCCTCCCCGTGTCCTGCCGCCGGCCGCGGCGCCGCCGTCCACCGGGGGCCGGGCCGGTCCGCGGGGACTCAGTCGCAGCGGGTGCCCGCGGCCGGCATCGTGCCCTCGGTCAGGTAGGCCGCCATGGCCCGGTCGATGCAGGTGTTGCCCTTCCCGAAGGCGCCGTGCCCCTCGCCGACCCGGGTGAGCAGGGTGGCGTTGGCGAAGCCCTTGGCCAGCGCCTCGGCCGAGGCGTACGGGGTGGCCGGGTCGCCGGTGCTGCCGACCACCAGGATCGGCGCGCTGCCCTCGGCCCGGACGGTGTGCGGCGTCTCCTGCGTCCTGAACGGCCAGTAGGCGCAGCCGGCCTCGCTGAAGTCGTCCACCGTGACGCCCCTGGACATCAGCGGCGCCTCGGCGAGCAGCCGGTCCACGGCGGCCCTGGCGTGCTCGGGGGTGGGCGCGGGGCGGGCGGCGTCGGCGCAGCCGATCGCGTTGTTGGCCTCGTCCACCGGGCTGTAGTGGCCGTTCGCGTCCCGGCCGTTGTAGTCGTCGGCGAAGGCCATCAGGTAGTCGCCCTTGTCGCGCACCATCGCCCAGCCGAGGGCGGCGCGCAGGTACTTCCAGGAGGTCGTCTCGTCGCCGTAGAGGAGCGAGATGGTGCCGGTCCAGGCCTGGTCGCGGCCGAGCTTGCGGCCGTCCTTGGTGGTCAGCGGGTGGTCGTACAGCCCGTCGAGGAAGTCGGCGGCCTTCTTGGCGGCCTTGCTGCCGTCCTTGCCGAGCGGGCACTCGTCGGCGTGGTTCTCCACGCAGTCGGCGGCGAAGCGCTCGAAGGACTTCTCGAAGCCGACCTGCTGGTCGATCCCGTGGTCCAGCCGGTCCTGGCCGGGGTCGACCGCGCCGTCCAGGATCAGCCGGCCGGTGTTCTTCGGGAACTCCTCGGCGTAGAGCGCGCCGAGGTACGTCCCGTAGGAGATGCCGAGGTAGTTGAGCTGCTTGTCGCCGACCGCGGCGCGCAGCACGTCCAGGTCGCGGGCGGTGTTGCGGGTGCCGACGAAGGGCAGCAGCCTGCCGGACCTGGCCTGGCAGGCGGCGGCGTGCTCGGTGGCCTGCTTGACGTGCTCGGCCTTGCGGACGGCCGGGTCGAGGGAGGCGTCGGTCTGGTTGACGGCGTCGTGCTGCTTGTCGTCGTAGCAGACGACCGGGGAGCTGTCGCCGGTGCCGCGGGGGTCGAAGCCGATCACGTCGAAGCGGTCGTGCAGGGTGCCGGCGAACTGCTTGGCGCCGTACTTGACCATCCCGACGCCGGATTCGCCGGGGCCGCCGGGGTTGACCATCAGCGAGCCGATCCGCTGGTCCGGCTCGGCGGCCGGGTACTTGACCAGCGCGAGGTCGAGGGCGTCGGTGGCGGGGGCGGCGTAGTCCAGCGGGACGTGCAGCGTGCCGCACCGCATGCCGGATATGTCGATCTTGGCCTTCTCGGCCTGGGCGTCGGCCGGGCAGTCGGCCCAGGTGATCTGCTGGCCGTAGAAGGGCTTGAGCGCCGGGTCGGCCTCGCCGGTGGGCCTGGGAGTCGGTGTCGGGGTGGCCGTGGGGGTGGCGGCGGCGGGCGCCGTGGTGCCCGCGGCCCGGTCCTGGGCCGGCGCGGCGGTGTCGTCGCAGGCGGAGGCGAGGAGCAGGGTGCCTGCCGCCAGCGCGGCCAGCAGGACCCGTGGGCGGGCGGCCCGGAAGGTTCTCATCGCACGTGTGTACCACCGGGGGGTGACGTGTTCGATCTTGGCCCCTGCTCCGGGGCCGCCCGCCGGGCCGGGCTCAGGCGCGGTGGACCTTGTGGTTGGCGGCCTGCGCCCGGGGGCGGACCACCAGCAGGTCGATGTTCACGTGCGAGGGCCGGGTGACCGCCCACGCCACGGTGTCCGCGATGTCCTCCGAGGTGAGCGGTTCGGCCACGCCCGCGTAGACGGCGGCGGCCTTCTCCTCGTCGCCGCGGAAGCGGGTGACCGCGAAGCCCTCGGACTTCACCATGCCGGGCGCGATCTCGATCACCCGGATCGGCTCCCCGCACAGCTCCAGCCGCAGCGTGGCGGCGATGGTGTGCGCGGCGTGCTTGGCGGCGACGTACCCGCCGCCGCCCTCGTACGCGGCCAGCGCGGCGGTCGAGGAGAGCACCAGGACCGTGCCGTCGCCGGTGGCCCGCAGGGCCGGCAGCAGGGCCTGCGTCACGTGCAGCACGCCGAGCACGTTCACCTCGTACATGGCCCGCCAGTCGGCCGGGTCCCCGTGCTCGACGCTCTCCGCGCCGATCGCGCCGCCGGCGTTGTTCACCAGGACGTCCACCCGGCCGACCGCGGCGGCGAAGGCGTCCACCGCGGCCCGGTCGGTGACGTCCAGGGTGACCGCGCGGGCCGAACCGCCCCGGGCGGCGATCTCCTCGGCCAGCGCCTCGACGCGGTCGGTGCGCCGGGCGGTCAGCACCACGTCGAAGCCCTCGGCGGCCAGCCGGCGGGCGGTCGCCGCGCCGATTCCGCTGCTGGCACCGGTGACCACGGCCACCTTCTGCTCGGTCATTGCCACTCCCTGGGGCTCATCGGTCGTTCACCCGATCATCTCAACCGCGTCGCCGCCGCGGCGGGCCGGTCAGGCCCTACATTGCGAGGACCCGCTCCCCAGTCCCGGAGGAGGCACCCCCATGACAGCCGAACCGCGCCGCGCCGAGTCGGGTTTCGCGATCGAGCCGCTGTACGGCCCGGAGTCCCTGGCCGGCCGGGAGGCCGGTGCCCGGCTGGGCCGGCCGGGGGAGTACCCCTACACCCGGGGCGTCCATCCGACGATGTACACCGGCCGCCCCTGGACGATGCGCCAGTACGCGGGCTTCGGCACCGCCGCCGAGTCCAACGCCCGCTACCGGCAGCTGATCGCGGGCGGCGGCACCGGCCTCTCGGTCGCCTTCGACCTGCCCACCCAGATGGGCTACGACTCGGACGCGCCGCTCGCCGCCGGGGAGGTCGGCAAGGTGGGCGTCGCCGTGGACGGCGTCGAGGACATGGCGGTGCTGTTCGACGGCATCCCGCTCGGCGGGGTGTCCACCTCGATGACCATCAACGCGCCCGCCGCCCTGCTCCTGCTCCTCTACCAACTGGTCGGCGAGGCGCAGGGGGTGGCGCCGGCGGCGCTCACCGGCACGGTCCAGAACGACGTGCTGAAGGAGTACATCGCCCGCGGCACCTACATCTTCCCGCCGCAGCCCTCGCTGCGGCTGGTCGCCGACGTGTTCCGGTACTGCCGGGCCGAGATCCCGCGCTGGAACACCATCTCCATCTCCGGTTACCACATGGCCGAGGCCGGGGCCGACCCCGCGCAGGAGATCGCCTTCACGCTGGCCAACGGCATCGCCTACGTCCGCACCGCGATCGCCGCCGGGATGGCCGTGGACGACTTCGCCCCCCGGCTCTCGTTCTTCTTCGTGGCCCGCACGACGCTGCTGGAGGAAGTGGCCAAGTTCCGTGCGGCACGCAGGATTTGGGCCACAATCATGCGCGAGGTGTTCGGCGCCCGGAACCCGCGCTCGCAGATGCTGCGCTTCCACACCCAGACCGCCGGAGTGCAGCTCACGGCCCAGCAGCCCGAGGTCAACCTGGCCCGGGTCACCGTGCAGGCGCTCGCCGCGGTGCTCGGCGGCACCCAGTCGCTGCACACGAACAGCTACGACGAGGCGATCGCGCTGCCCACCGAGAAGGCCGCCCGGCTCGCCCTGCGCACCCAGCAGGTGCTCGCGTACGAGACCGACGTGACCGCCACCGTCGACCCGTTCGCCGGCTCCTACGCCGTCGAGTCGCTCACCGACGAGGTGGAGGCCGCCGCGCGGGCGCTGATGGACCGGATCGAGGAGCAGGGCGGCGCGGTGGCCGCGATCGAACGGGGTTACCAGAAGGGCGAGATCGAGCGCACCGCCTACCGGCTCCAGCGGGAGACCGACTCCGGGGAGCGGACGGTGGTCGGGGTCAACCGCTTCCGGTCGGACACGGAGGAGCCGTACCAGCCGCTGCGGGTGGATCCGGCGATCGAGGAGCGGCAGGCGCGGCGGCTGGCCCGGCTGCGGGCCGAGCGCTCCGCCGGCGCCGTCACCCGGGGGCTGGACGCGCTGCGCCGCACCGCCGAGGGGACGGGGAACGTGCTGTACCCGATGAAGGAGGTGCTGGCCGCCCGGGCCACCGTCGGCGAGGTGTGCGACGCGCTGCGCGGAGTGTGGGGGACGTACTCCCCGGTGGAGCGCTTCTGACGTCCTGCTGAACAGCCGTCAACCCGCTGGTGTCGTCGGGGAAGTGGCGGCCGTGACCGTCGGCCGGGGTGGTCGTTGCACAGGGCACGCAACCCGGGGAAGGCGGCTGAAACAAGATGTCATACCCACGTGTCCGGCCGGTATGCACCCATCCGGGGACTAGTTTTCCGGAAGTCGGGCCAAATCCCCCCAACAGGCCTACGATTGGCGAGATGAACCGTCCTGAGCCCGCTCAGCCGGGCACCACTCTCGCCGCCCCACGCCCCGCCGCCGATCTGCGCGACCGGGTCCGGGAGCTGGAGCCCGAGCTGGTCGCCTTCCGTCGTGATCTGCACCGGCACCCGGAGCTGGGCCGCCAGGAGTTCCGAACCACCGGGCTGCTGCGCGACCGGCTGGCGGCCGCCGGGCTCGAACCCCGGGTGCTGCCCGGCGGCACCGGCATGCTCGTCGACATCGTCCCGCCCGGCACCGCCCCGGGAACGGAGTTCCTGGCCTTCCGTGCCGACATCGACGCGTTGCCGATCGACGACGCCAAGACCGACGTGCCGTACCGCTCCACCGTCCCCGGCCGGGCCCACGCCTGCGGCCACGACGTGCACACCTCGGTGGTGCTCGGCACCGGCCTGGTGCTGGCCGAGGCCGCCCGCGCCGGCGAGCTGCGCCGCCCCGTCAGGCTGGTGTTCCAGCCCGCCGAGGAGGTCATGCCGGGCGGCGCGCTGGACGTCATCAAGGCCGGCGGGATGGCGGGTGTCGGGCGGATCTTCGCGGTGCACTGCGACCCGAAGGTGGAGGTCGGCCGGATCGCCCTGCGGGTCGGGGCGATCACCTCGGCCTGCGACCGCCTGGTGCTGCACCTGGACGGCCCCGGCGGGCACACCGCCCGTCCGCACCTGACCACGGACCTGGTCACCGCGGTCGCCAGGACGGCCGCCGACCTCCCGGGGGCGCTGGCCCGCCGGATGGACCCGCGCTGGGGCGTCAGCCTGGTCTGGGGGCGGATCGCCTCCGGTTCCGCGCCCAACGTCATCCCGCAGCACGCCGAGCTGGAGGGCACCGTTCGCTGCCTGGAGCTGGACGGCTGGCGGGAGGCGCCGGACCTGCTGCACGAGCTGATCGCCAAGCTGTCCGAGACCCACCGGGCCAAGTGGACGCTGGACTACCACCGCGGGGTGCCGCCGGTGGTGAACGAGGCGGTCTCGGTCGCCCTGCTGGACGGGGCGATGCACGCCCGCTTCGGCGGGGACGGCGCCGTGGTGGTGGAGGGCACCGAGCAGAGCCTGGGCGGCGAGGACTTCTCCTGGTACCTGGAGCACGCCCCGGGCGCGCTGGCCCGGCTCGGCGTCCGCGCCCCCGGCGACGCCACGGTCCGGGACCTGCACCAGGGCCGGTTCGACGTGGACGAGCGGGCGATCGGCATCGGCGTGGAACTGTTCTCGGCGCTGGCCCTGGAGGCGGACGGCAGCTGACGGCAGGTCCGGGGGCGGTGCGGCCGGAGCGAAGCGGAACGGCCGGATCCGGGGTCCCGTCGGGGTTACGTAAACTGACCGAACCGACCTCGGATCACCGTCCGCGCGGGGGATAAGAGCCCCGGGGAGAACATCAGACCACGGTTTGATAACAACCCGTATGCTCCGGCACCCCGTAACACAACCGTGTTCTACGCGCGTTACGGTGGCGTCCGACCACGCCAAACGGTTGCGTGTAGAAGGAGATATCCCCTTGCGCCGTTCAATGAAGCTCGCCGCGGTTGTGCTCTCGGGTTCCCTGGGCATGGCCTCGCTCGCCGCTTGCGGCGCAAAGAGCACCGACTCCTCCTCTTCCGGCTCGGGCGACGGTTCGCTCAAGGTCGGCATGGCCTACGACATCGGCGGCCGCGGCGACCAGTCGTTCAACGACTCCGCCGCCCGTGGCCTCGACAAGGCCAAGTCCGAGCTGGGCGTCTCCGTGACCGAGGCCGAGGCCAAGCAGAACGAGGCCGAGGCCGACAAGGAGACCCGTCTCAAGAACCTGATCGACGCGGGTTACAAGACGATCATCGCGGTCGGCTTCGTCTACCAGCCGGCGGTCGACAAGGTCGCCAAGGACAACCCGACGGTCAAGTTCGCGATCATCGACTCGAACGACAAGGACCAGCCGGCCAACGTCACCTCGCTGCTCTTCGCCGAGCAGGAGGGCTCGTACCTGGCCGGTGTCGCCGCCGCGAACAAGTCGAAGGCCAAGCACGTCGGCTTCATCGGTGGTGTGCAGTCCGAGCTGATCAAGAAGTTCGAGGCCGGTTACACGGCGGGTGTGAAGTCCGTCGACCCGAGCATCACGGTCGAGACCACCTACCTGAGCACCCCGCCGGACTTCACCGGCTTCGCCTCGCCCGACAAGGGCAAGGAGGCCGCCCAGGGCCAGCTCGACAAGGGCGCGGACGTCATCTACACCGCCGCCGGCTCCTCCGGCAACGGCGCCATCGAGGCCGTCGCCAACAAGTCGGGCGCCCTGGCCATCGGTGTCGACTCCGACCAGGCCAGCCAGCCGGCCCTGGCGAAGTACAAGAACAGCATCCTGACCTCGATGGTCAAGAACGTCGACACCGCGGTGTTCTCGTACATCCAGTCGGTCAAGCAGGGCCAGAGCCCGACCGGCGTCAAGCTGTTCGACCTGAAGGCCGAGGGCGTCTCGCTCGCCATCACCGGCGGCAAGATCGACGACATCCAGGACAAGCTGAAGGTCGCCTCCGACGCGATCAAGTCCGGCGCCACCACCATTCCGACCGCGCCGGTCAAGTAAGCACCGCGCGTCCCGGACGCCGCAGAGCCCGCCGCCTGCCCGGCAGGGCGACGCACCACACAGTTCACGGGAGGGGCCCGGCAGGGTGCGCTCAACGCGTACCCCCCGGGCCCCGTTCCGTCTCTCCGTTCCCCCTTGGCCCTCCGAGCGCAACGACGCGCCTCCAGACCACCAGGAGACCGCCATCACCGCATCCGACCCCGTCCCCCTGCGCAAGGACGGCACCCCCAGCGCGGGGACGGCGACACCGGCCGTCGAACTGCGCGGCATCACCAAGCGCTTTCCGGGTGTCGTGGCCAACCACGACATCAACCTCACCGTCCGCACCGGGACCGTGCACGCCCTGATGGGTGAGAACGGCGCCGGCAAGTCGACGCTGATGAAGATCCTCTACGGCATGCAGAAGCCGGACGAGGGCACCATCGCGATCAACGGCGAGCTGTGCGAGTTCAACACCCCCGGCGACGCCATCTCGCGCGGCGTCGGCATGGTGCACCAGCACTTCATGCTCGCCGACAACCTCACGGTGTGGGAGAACGTCGTCCTCGGCGGCGAGAAGCTCCACGGCATCGGCGCCAGGGCGAAGGCGAAGATCAAGGAGATCTCCGACCAGTACGGCCTGGGCGTGCGCCCGGACGTCCTGGTCGAGGACCTCGGCGTCGCCGACCGCCAGCGCGTCGAGATCCTCAAGGTGCTGTACCGCGGCGCCAAGATCCTGATCCTCGACGAACCCACGGCCGTGCTCGTCCCGCAGGAGGTCGACGCGCTGTTCGACAACCTGCGCGAGCTCAAGTCCGAGGGCGTCACCGTCATCTTCATCTCGCACAAGCTGCACGAGGTGCTCGCGGTGGCCGACGCGATCAGCGTCATCCGGCGCGGCACCACGGTCGGCGACGCCGACCCGAAGGCCGTCACCGCCCGGCAGCTCGCCGAGCTGATGGTCGGCGCCGAGCTGCCCTCGCCGGAGAGCCGCGAGTCGACCGTCACCGAGGCCGTGATGCTCGACGTCGAAGGCCTGCGGATCGCCAAGACCGACGCCGAGGGCATCGAGCGCGTCGTCCTCGACGACATCTCGCTGCGCATCCACAAGGGCGAGATCCTCGGCATCGCCGGTGTCGAGGGCAACGGCCAGGCCGAGCTGGTCGAGGCCGTCATGGGGATGCTGCCGCTGAACGCCGGCACCGTCACCCTGGACGGCAAGGACCTCTCCGGCGCCCTGACCCGGGCCCGCCGCGAGGCCGGCATCGGCTACATCCCCGAGGACCGCCACAAGCACGGCCTGCTGCTGGAGGCCCCGCTCTGGGAGAACCGCATCCTCGGCCACGTCACCGAGGCGCCCAACTCCAAGGGCGTGCTGCTCGACCCGGCCGCCGCCCGCACGGACACCTGGCGGATCGTCGAGGAGTACGACGTCCGCACTCCCGGCATCGAGGTCACCGCGGCCTCGCTCTCCGGCGGCAACCAGCAGAAGCTGATCATCGGCCGCGAGATGAGCCACCAGCCCAAGCTGCTGATCGCCGCCCACCCCACCCGCGGTGTGGACGTCGGCGCGCAGGCGCAGATCTGGGAGCACATCCGGGTCGCCCAGCGGGCCGGCCTGGCCGTCCTGCTGATCTCCGCCGACCTGGACGAGCTGATCGGCCTGTCCGACACCATCCGGGTCATCTACCGCGGCCGCCTGGTCGCCGACGCCGACCCGGCCACCGTCACCGCCGAGGACCTCGGCACCGCGATGACCGGTGCCGCCAGCGGCCACCTGGAGTCCGAGCCGGAGGCCGTCGCCGAGGCGCAGGCCGTCGCGGCCGAGGGCACCGAGGCCGAGGCCGGGCACCAGCCCACCGACACCGCCGACGACCCGCAGGCGGGGGAGTAACCCATGACCAGTCCCAACCCCGCCGCCGCGAAGCCCGGCCTGGCCCAGCGGTTCAGCGGTGAGCGGATCGTGCTCGCGCTGGCGGCGCCGGTGCTCGCGGTCCTGCTCTCCATCGCGATCTGCTCCGTCCTGCTGGCGACTTCGGGCAAGAACCCGTTCGACGCCTGGAACGTGATGATCACGTACGCCGGCAAGTCGGACGGCCAGGTGAACATCCTCAACCGGACCACCACCTACTACCTGGCCGCCGCAGCCGCCGCGTTCGGGTTCCGGATGAACCTGTTCAACATCGGCGTCGAGGGCCAGTACAAGGTCGCGGCGCTGTTCGCGGCCTTCGTCGGCGCCAAGGTGGACCTGCCGGCCTTCATCCAGATCCCGCTGCTGCTGGCCACGGCCATGGTGGTCGGCGGTCTGTACGCGAGCATCGCCGGTCTGCTGAAGGTCTACCGCGGCGTCAGCGAGGTCATCTCGACCATCATGCTGAACTCGATCGCGACCGCGATCATCGGTCTGCTGCTCGTCCCCGGCATCTTCGCGCCGAAGACCAGCGGCACCACCAACTCGATCCAGACCGAGCGGATCTCGCAGTCCAGCCACTTCTTCTCGCTGGAGACGGCCGGCGGAACGCTCTGGGGCTTCATCTTCGTCGCCGCCCTGGTCGGAGTGGTCTTCCAGTTCGTGCTGACCCGCACCCGCTTCGGCTTCGACCTGCGCGCCACCGGCCGCTCGGAGTCCGCGGCGACCGCCTCCGGCGTGAACGTCAAGCGCATGGTGGTCGTCTCGATGGTGGTCTCCGGAGCCATCGCCGGTCTGATCGGCCTGCCGGAGCTGCTGCAGAACTCGTACTACTTCGGCCAGAGCTTCCAGCCCGGTCTGGGCTTCCTGGGCATCTCGATCGCCCTGCTCGGCCGGAACAGCCCGATCGGCATGGCCTTCGCGGCGCTGCTGTTCGCGTTCCTGGACGTCACCGGCTCGGTGCTGCCGCTCCAGGGCGGGTTCCCGTTCGAGATCGTCGACGTCATGAAGGGCACCATCGTCATCTGCGTCGTCGTCGCGTACGAGCTGGTGCGCCGCTACGGCCTGAAGCGTCAGCAGCAGAAGGTCGGCGCCCAGCTCGCCGCCCAGGCTGCCGCGAACAGTGAGAAGAAGGAGGTGTCCGCATGAGCACGGCAACGGCTGCCCGTCCGAAGGCGTCGGGCGCACCCGCGAAGAAGCGCAAGCTGTCCTGGCCGGTCGTCCTGCTCCTGATCGCGGGCGCCCTGGTGCTGTTCTCCGCCGTGGGCCTGGCCACCGGCAACCACTCGCTGACCTCCTCCGGGCAGGTCACCGCCGCGCTCGGCGCCGCCGTGCCGATCGGCATGGCCGGTCTGGGCGGTCTCTGGTCCGAGCGGGCCGGTGTGGTCAACATCGGTCTCGAAGGCATGATGGTCGCCGGCACCTTCTGCGGCGCCTGGGCGGGCTACCTGGTCAACCCGTGGGTCGGCCTGCTGGCCGGCATGCTGGGCGGGGCGGTCGGCGGCCTGCTGCACGCGGTCGTCACGGTCACCTTCGGCGTCGACCACATCGTCTCCGGTGTCGGCATCAACCTGCTGATCCCCGGCATCTGTGCGTACGTCAACCGGATCTACTACAAGGACTACGTCTCGGTCGGTGCCGGCCAGAACCAGTCCCCGCCGGCCGATCCGCTGCCGTACATCACCGTCCCGGGCCTGTCCTCCGGGCTGAAGAGCATCGAGAGCCACCACTGGTTCTTCGTCTCGGACGTCGCGGGCGTGCTCGGCGGCCTGGTCACCAACATTTCGGTGGTCGTGCTGCTGGCCGGCGCGCTGATCGTGGTCAGCTACTTCGCGCTCTGGCGCACGGTGTTCGGCCTGCGGCTGCGCTCCTGCGGCGAGAACCCCACCGCCGCCGAGTCGCTGGGCGTCAACGTCTACAAGTACAAGTACCTCGCGGTCATCGCCTCCGGTGCCTTCGCCGGCCTCGGCGGGGCGTACCTCTCGCTGGTCGCGGCGCACTTCTACAAGGACGGCCAGACCCTCGGCCGCGGCTTCATCGGCCTCGCCGCGATGATCTTCGGCAACTGGATGCCCGGCGGCCTCGCCATGGGCGCCGGCCTGTTCGGCTTCACCGACAGCCTCCAGCTGCGCGACCCGGAGTCGGTGCACGTGCTGATCCTGATCGTCGGCATCGCGATGATCCTGTTCGCGCTCTGGCAGCTGTACCGCCGCAAGTACACCGCGACGGTGGTCTCCTTCGTGGTGGCCGGCGGCCTGATCGCCTGGTACTCGCTGACCGACGAGGTGCAGCGCCCGCTGATCGTCGCCACGCCGTACGTGATCACCCTGGTGGTGCTCTCGCTGGCCTCGCAGCGACTGCGGATGCCCAAGGCGGACGGTCAGATCTACCGCAAGGGCCAGGGCAAGTGACCGCCTCCGCGCCCGCGGCGCCGCCCGCGATCGACTGGGAGCTGCTGCGCGCGGCGGCGCGCGAGGCCATGGGCCGCGCGTACGCGCCGTACAGCAGGTTCCCGGTCGGCGCGGCCGCCCTGGTGGACGACGGCAGGGTGGTCACCGGCTGCAACGTCGAGAACGCCTCGTACGGGCTCGGGCTGTGCGCCGAGTGCGGGCTGGTGTCCGCGCTGCACTCCTCCGGCGGCGGCCGGCTGGTCGCCTTCACCTGCGTGGACGGCGCCGGCGAACTGCTGATGCCGTGCGGGCGCTGCCGCCAACTGCTGTACGAGCACGGCGGTCCGGGGCTGCTGGTCGAGCTGGCCTCGGGCGTGAAGCCGATGAGCGAGGTCCTTCCCGACGCGTTCGGGCCGGAGCGGCTCTAAGGGCCCGGTTGGCCCTAGCCGCAGCAATTGTTACGCGCGTAGAGTGTCGCGAGTGGGCCGGAACCCGGTCATCTCGCGACACTCTTCGCTTTTGAAACCTCTCTTGGAGCACGCATGGACGCCATCTCCGTCATCAGGACCAAGCGCGATCGCGGAGAGCTGAGCGACGCTCAGATCGACTGGGTCATCGACGCCTACACCCGCGGTGAGGTCGCCGACGAGCAGATGTCCGCGCTGGCGATGGCGATCCTGCTGAACGGGATGAAGCCGCACGAGATCAGCCGCTGGACCGACGCCATGATCCGCTCCGGCGTCCGGATGGACTTCTCCTCGCTGCCGCTGCCCACCAGTGACAAGCACTCCACCGGCGGCGTCGGCGACAAGATCACCCTGCCGCTCGCCCCGCTGGTCGCCGCCTGCGGCGCCGCCGTTCCGCAGCTGTCCGGCCGCGGCCTCGGCCACACCGGCGGCACCCTGGACAAGCTGGAGTCCATCCCCGGCTGGCGCGCCCTGCTCTCCAACGAGGAGATGATGGACGTGCTGGGCTCCGCCGGCGCGGTGATCTGCGCGGCGGGCGACGGCCTCGCGCCGGCCGACAAGAAGCTGTACGCGCTGCGCGACGTCACCGGCACCGTCGAGGCCATCCCGCTGATCGCCTCCTCGATCATGTCGAAGAAGATCGCCGAGGGCACCGGCGCGCTGGTCCTGGACGTCAAGGTCGGCTCCGGCGCGTTCATGAAGAACCTGGACGACGCCCGCGAACTCGCCCGCACCATGGTCGGCCTGGGCACCACCGCCGGGGTCAACACCGTCGCGCTGCTCACCGACATGTCCACCCCGCTCGGCCTCACCGCGGGCAACGCGCTGGAGGTCCGGGAGTCCCTGGAGGTGCTCGCGGGCGGCGGCCCGGCCGACGTCGTCGAGCTGACCCTCGCGCTCGCCCGCGAGATGCTCGCCGCGGCCGGCGTGCAGGGCAAGGACCCGGCCGACGCGCTGCGCGACGGCTCCGCGATGGACCACTGGCGCCGCATGATCGCCGCCCAGGGCGGCGACGTCGACGCCCCGCTCCCGGTCGCCCGCGAGCAGCACATCATCCCGGCCCCCGCCTCCGGCGTCCTCACCACGCTGGACGCCTACGCGATCGGCGTCAGCGCCTGGCGCCTGGGCGCCGGCCGCGCCCGCAAGGAGGACCCGGTCCAGGCCGGCGCCGGCATCGAGATGCACGCCAAGCCCGGCGACACCGTGGTGGCCGGCCAGCCCCTGCTGACCCTGCACACCGACACCCCGGAGCGCTTCGACTACGCCGTCGAGGCCCTGGCCGGCGGCATCGAGGTCGCCCCGGCGGGCACCGCCTTCACCCCGAACCCGATCGTCCTCGACCGCATCGCCTGAGCGTGGTCGTGAACGGGCCGCCCACCGGTGCACCGGTGGGCGGCCCGGCGTTTTCCCCGATCAGGGGCGGCCGAAGATGTCATGGGTGCCGATCCGGCGCCAGACGATGTGCGGCTCGCCGTCCTGGACCGGGGTTCCGTAGCTGAAGGTCGCCCGGCCGTCCGGGGCCCAGGTCATCTCCCAGATGTCCGGATGGCCCTGCATCTTCTTCACCCGCAGGCCTCGGCGGAAGCCCTGTCCGGCTCGGAGGTCGGTGACGAACTGGGTCACCGCGACCAGGAACGCGGCCTTCTGCGCGGCGGTCAGGCCCTTCCAGTCGCGCAGGAAGTGAGCCAGTGACTCATACGTCGGCACGGCGCTTGATCTCCCCCAGGTCGAGACCGGCCTCGTCGGCGAGCGACTGGAGGAAGGCGTCCCCGTCCTGGAATACCTCGCCCCGCTCGCCCGCGGCGATCGCCTCGTCGACCTCCTGCTCCTTCTCCTGCCAGGAGCCGCTCCAGAACCACGCCTGGTCGTCCGGGATGACCGAGGCCGGGGTCAGCACGATGCGGCCGTCCTCCACCGCGACAACCAGTTGGTCGCCCTCCTGGAGGTCCAGCTGCTCTCTTATCTCCTGCGGAATGGTGACCACGCCCTTCTTCCGCACGGGAGTGGACACCAAGTGGGGGCGTCGGCGGCGCTTGAGGTCTGCCATGGGGAAAGTCTACCTGGCGGAAAGTCTGCCCAGCTGCCCCGTTCGGCGGGCCGCGTGGGCCCGGTGGGTGGCGTAGAGGGTGACGGCGGCGGCGAGGGTCATGGCGGCGAGCCCGACGGTGGCGGCGCCGGGCCAGCCGGTGGCGTGGTAGGCGTCGGCGCCGAGGGTGCCGCCGAGGCTGTTGCCGAGGTAGTAGGCGATCAGGTAGAGGGCGGAGGCCTGGGCGCGGCCCTCGGTGGCGGTGCGGCCGACCGAGGAGGAGGCGGTGGCGTGGCCGGCGAAGAAGCCGGCGGTGATCAGGACCAGGCCGAGCAGGGCGCAGACCAGGGACTCGGCGAGGGAGAGCAGCAGGCCGGCCGCGGTCACGCCGATGGAGACGTAGAGGGCGCCGCGCCGGCCGAGGCGGCCGGAGAGCCGGCCGGCGGCGGCGGAGGTGCCGGTGCCGACCAGGTAGACCACGAAGATCGAGGCGGCGATCGACTCCGGCAGGTGGAACGGCGCGGAGATCAGCCGGTAGCCGACGGTGTTGTAGACCGCGCCGAACACGGCCATGAACAGCATCCCGAGCGCGTACAGCCGCACCAGCAGCGGGTTGCGCAGATGCCGTCCGACGGTCCGGGCGAGCGCGCGGGCGTCCACCGGGGCGGGGGTGAAGTGCCGGGCCGCGGGGATCAGCAGCCGGAAGGCGAGTGTGGCGAGCAGGGCGAGGACGGCGGAGGCGGCGAGGCCCCAGCGCCAGCCGAGTCCGGCGGCGGTCCAGCCGGAGAGCAGCCGGCCGCCCATTCCGCCGATGCTGTTGCCGGCCACGTACAGGCCCATCGCGGAGGGCAGCGCGCTGGGGTGGACCTCCTCGGCGAGGTAGGCCATGGCGGTGGCGGGGAGCCCGGCGAGGGCGGCGCCCTGGAGGACCCGCAGGGTGACGAGGGCGGTGAGGTCCGGCGCGAAGGGCAGGGCGAGCGCGAGGGCGGAGGCGGCGAGGGTGGAGGCCGTCATCACCGCGGTGCGGCCGTACTTGTCGGAGAGCGCGCTGGCCGGGAGCAGCCCGAGGGCGAGGCCGAGGGTGGCGGCGGAGGCCGTCCAGCTGGCCTGGCCGGGGGTGAGGTCGAGATCGGCCGAGAGGATCGGCAGCAGGCCCTGGGTGGAGTAGAGCAGGACGAAGGTCGCGACCCCGGCGGCGAACAGGGCGAGGTTGGCGCGGCGGAAGCCGCGCTGGCCGGGGCGGTGGCGGTCGTCCGCGGTGGCGGCGGAGGAGGGGGCGGTGGCGGGGGCATCCGGGGTGGTCACGGATGCCCCGGTATCGGCGGGCTGCATGTCGTCGACCGTAGGCCTGGCGCCGTTGATGCGTCCAATGCATGAAGTGTGGATGATCGATGCACTGGCGTATGAGTCGAGGTGGTGGCGCGATGTCCGGTCCGGAGTCGGCGGACGGCGGCGAGCAGCGGTACCGGGTGGCCGAGTTGGGACCGCGGGAGCCGGCGGTGCTGCTGGCGCCCCGGCTGGCCCGGTTCGCGGCGGTGGCCCGGCTGGAGCACGTGACCCGGGCGGCCGCGCTGCTCGGGGTGCCGCAGCCGACGCTGTCGCGCTCGGTGGCCCGGCTGGAGGAGGAGCTGGGGGTGGACCTGCTGGCCCGTCAGGGCCGTACGGTGCAGCTGACCCGGGCGGGCCGGCTGCTGCTGGCCTCGGTGGAGCGGGCGCTGGCCGAGGTCGAGCGCGGTGCGGCGGCGGCCCGGGCGGAGGCGGACCCGGAGGCGGGCCTGGTGGCCTTCGGTTTCCTGCACACGATGGGGCCGGACGCGGTGCCGGCGCTGCTGCGCGGCTTCCGCGCGGCGCACCCGCGGGTGCGGTTCCAGCTGGTGCAGGACTACGGCGCGGCGATGCTGGAGCGGCTGCGGGCCGGGGAGCTGGACCTCTGTCTGGTCGCGCCGCTGCCGGAGGACCCGGCGTTCGCCGCCCGCCCGCTGGACGAGCAGCGGTTGCACCTGGTCGTCCCGGCGGACCACCGGCTGGCCGGGCGGCGGCGGATCCGGCTGGCGGAGGTGGCCGAGGAGCCGTTCGTCGGGCTGGAGCAGGGGTACGGGCTGCGCGCGATCACGGACGGCTTCTGCGCGCAGGCCGGGTTCGTCCCCCGGCTGGCGTTCGAGGGGGAGGAGACGGAGACGCTGCGCGGGCTGGTGGCGGCCGGGCTGGGGGTGGCGCTGCTGCCGCCGGCCCTGGTGCCGCGGCCGGGGGTGGTGGAGCTGGAGGTGACGGCGCCGCGCACCCGCCGGGCGATCGGGCTGGCCTGGGCGGCGGGGCGGCCGCTGGCCCCGCCGGCGCGGACCTTCCGGGACTTCGTGCTGTCCCGGCGGGGGCGGCTGCTGCAGCACGACTGACGCCCGCTCGGCGGCGGTCCGGAGTTTTGGCGGATCGTATGGACCGGGCGGTGGAATTCCGCGTGGAGTTTGGACCATCCGGTGGTGTTCGCGGTGGTCGGTCTACGCGCGTAGGGGCTATATTTCCGCAATGGAACAGCAGATCCCCGTCACCACCGCGGGCACCGGCCCGCGCATCCCCACCGCCGACCAGATCCGCCGCGCGCCGAAGGTCCTCCTGCACGACCACCTGGACGGCGGGCTGCGCCCGGAGACCGTGGTCGAGCTGGCCGCCGCCTGCGGCTACCAGGGCCTGCCCACCACCGACGCCAAGGAGCTCGGCGAGTGGTTCCGCGAGGCCGCCGACTCCGGCTCGCTGGTCCGCTACCTGGAGACCTTCGCGCACACCTGCGCCGTGATGCAGACCCGTGAGGCGCTGATCAAGGTCGCCGCGGACTGCGCCGAGGACCTGGCCGCCGACGGCGTCGTGTACGCCGAGGTCCGCTACGCCCCCGAGCAGCACCTGGAGGCCGGGCTGAGCCTCGACGAGGTCGTCGAGGCCGTCCAGGAGGGCTTCCGCCTCGGCGAGGCCAACGCCCGCGCAGCCGGCCACCGGATCCGCATCGGCACCCTGATCACCGCGATGCGGCACGCCGCCCGCTCGCAGGAGATCGCCGAACTGGCCAACCGCCACCGGGACTCGGGCGTCGTCGGCTTCGACATCGCCGGTGCCGAGGCCGGCTACCCGCCCACCCGCCACCAGGCCGCCTTCGACTACCTCAAGGGCGAGAACAACCACTTCACCATCCACGCGGGCGAGGCCTTCGGCCTGCCGTCGATCTGGGAGGCCCTGCAGTGCTGCGGCGCCGACCGGCTCGGCCACGGTGTGCGGATCGTCGACGACATCACGGTCGGCGAGGACGGCACGGTCGAGCTCGGCCGGCTGGCCGCGTACGTGCGCGACAAGCGCATCCCGCTGGAGATGTGCCCGACCTCCAACATCCAGACCGGCGCCGCGGCCTCGTACGCCGAGCACCCGATCGGGCTGCTCAGCCGGCTGAAGTTCCGGGTCACCGTGAACACCGACAACCGGCTGATGAGCGGCACCAGCATGAGCCGGGAGTTCGGCCACGTGGTGGAGGCCTTCGGCTACACCCTGGGCGACCTGGAGTGGTTCACCGTGAACGCGATGAAGTCCGCGTTCCTGCCGTTCGACGAGCGGCTGGCGATGATCAGCGACGTGATCAAGCCGGGCTACGCCGAGCTGAAGTCGGAGTGGCTGTTCAGCGTGGGCGCCGGCGGCAACTGAGCCGCCGGGGCGGTGCGCCGGGCCCGCCGGGTCGGATGAACGCCGTGCTCCCGCACGAGAGTTGGCGTTCATCCGACTACTCACTCGGGTGAGTGAATGCCCTTTGGTTCCCGGGTGACCGGCTCACTACGGTGTGCCCGTCATTGCCGATACGGCTCGGCGGCGGTCGCCCGTCCGTCGGTCCCGTACGTGAAGTCGGCCACCGACGAGGACCCAAAGGGGACCCACCATGAAGCAGGCTCTCAAGGCCGCGGGCACCGCGGCGCTCGGCATCGCCATCGCGGCGGTCGGCGCCGGTACCGCCTCCGCGGCCGACGGCCAGGCGGCCGGCGGCCTCGGGCTGCCCACCGGCGCGCTGACGAACCCGGCGGTGACCGGTGCGGTCACCGACACCGCCGCCAAGCTGCCCGCCACCGGCAAGGTGACCGAGACGCTGGGCACCCTCGCCCCGAGCGTGGGCAAGGCCGTCCCGGCCGGGGAGACCCCGCTGGCCGGCGTCACCCAGCAGCGTGCCGCCCTCCCGACCGTCCCGGGCCTGGACAAGACCCCGATCGGCGCGCTGACCAGCACCCTGCCGGCCCTCCCCGGCCTGACCGGCTGAAGTCCGGGGCGCGCCCGACCGGCACGCCCCGGCCCACGGCACGGCGACGGGCCGCCGGGCTCACGGCTCCTGGGGGAGCAGCAGCCAGAGGGCCAGGTAGAGGAGGAACTGGGGGCCGGGCAGCAGGCAGGAGAGCAGGAAGATCAGCCGGACGGTCCACGGGGTCAGGCCGAAGCGTTCGGCGATCCCGGCGCAGACGCCGGCGATGACGCGGTTGTGGCGGGGGCGGGCGAGGCGCGCGGTCATGGTCGTCTCCGTGTGGTGGCGGCCCGGTCCGGCCGGTCCGGCGGGCTGCTTCCATACTCCGTCGCCGGCGGCCCCCGGTCCTCCGTCCGGCAGGTGATTCTCCGCCCCGAAGGGTCACCGGGTAGGTGTAGCCGGACGTCGGGGTCGGCCTCAGGGTGACCCCGAGGGCCGAGGGCCGGAACGTGCGCCCGGGCCCGTCCGAAGGGGCCGGGCCGGCTCGGTAGGATGCTGCCGATCGCAGTCGGCCGGGGGGCGGACGAGAAGCCCGACTTCGTTGTGGAACGACCTCTCGCGCAAGCGATTTCACGTCCTGATGGGTTCTGTCCCGCATTCTCTCGTGAGGTTGAATTGCGCATTCGGCATCGCAGATTCCTGACCGCGACCGCCGCCGTCACGCTGGCCTCCGGCCTGGCCGCCGTCGAGGGTCCGGCCGTCCTCGCCGCGCCGCAGGCCGTCGCGGTGGTCCCGGGCACCCGGACCCGTCCCTCGCCGGTCACGATCACTTTCGGGGGCCTTCCCGGCACCGTCACGGCGGGTGGCGCGGCGGTGGAGTTCACCGCGACGCTCCGGAACACCGCGGACCACCGGCTGGACGTCCCGTCCTCGTTCTTCGGCCTCGCGGACACCGGTGCCGGTGCCGGTGCCGGGCAGGGCCACTTCAGGCTGGAGTACCGGTCGCCCGGCGCCGCCCAGTGGCAGGATGCCGGGGTGAACGCCGCGGGCACCGGCGCCCGCTGGGCGCTCGACCAGCCCGCCGTGCTGTCGCTGGCGGCCGGCGCCGAGGCCGTCTACCGGCTGCGGCTCACCGTCACCGCCGACGCCCCTGCCGGGCGGGTGACGCCGGGCTTCGACGCCGTGGTCTCGGACCCGGCCCTGCCGCCGGAGCAGCGCACCACCGGTGCGGAGAGCGGCCACCCGGACCTGGTCGTCGCCCCGGCGGCGGCGCCGACCCCCGTGCCGACCACGGCGCCGGCCACCCCGGCGGCCACCGTGGAGGTCGGGTTCGAGGGCGTGCCCACCTCGTTCACGGTGGGCGGGGAGGCGAAGCCGTTCACGCTGGTCCTCACCAACCGGAGCGGCCGGGACCTGCGGGTCGTGCCCGCGGCCGTGTTCCAGGGGGCGGCCGAACTCCCTTCGAGCACCGTCAAGTTCGAGTTCCGTGCCGCCGACGGGCAGTGGCGGGAGGCCACCTCGGCCGACAGCCCGGGGCACCCGGCCTGGCTGTGCCTCGGGCTGCGGACCGGGGACCGGAACGCCGACGTCATCGCGCTGGCGAAGGGCGGGAGCCGCACCGTCGAGGTCCGGCTGGCCTTCACCAGGGACGCGCCGATCCTGTTCGAGTCCCTGGTCGCCGTCGCGGACACCCTGCCGGAGCCGGGCGAGAGCGCGGCCGAGGCGGTCGGCGCCGCGGCCGACTTCATCACCGTGTCCGCGACGGGTCCCACCGCCAGGGCCGCTCCGGCGTTCCAGGACCCCGACCCGGGCCCGGAGGCGGCGGAGCCGTCCGCCGCCCCGGTCGTCCCGGCGGCGGCCCCTCCGATGGCGCCGAGCCCGGCGGCGGGCGGCCCGCGGGCGGTGGCCGCCCCGGCCGCCGACACCCGGCTGGCCTCCACCGGTGGCGGCACGGCCGCGGAGCCGATGGCGATCACCGGGGTGACCGCGATCGCCATGGGCGTCGGCACCCTGGTGGTGGCGCGGCGCCGCAACCGGGTGCGGGGCGGTGCCGGGAACCGGCCCTGACGTGCCTGAAGGCCCGTCCGCCCCCGCTGTCGCGCGGGGACGGACGGGCCTTCAGGTGTGCGTACGAGCCGGTGGTGCGGTCAGCCGACCGGGTTCTGCGGCGGCTGCGGCTGCGCGTACGGGTTGTCCGCCACCGGCTGCGGGGGGACGCCCGGCTGGTACGGCGCGCCGCCCTGCGGCGGTGCGGGCGGAGCGGCCTGCGGCGCGACCGGGGGAACCGGGGCGCCGGCCTGCGGCGGGACGGGCGCGCCCGGCTGCTGGGCGTACGGGGCCTGCGGGGCGTTCGGGTTGAACGGGGCCTGCGGGGCGTTGGGGTTGAACGGCGCGTTCGGGTTGAAGGCCCCCTGCGGCGCGTTGGGGTTGAACGCGGCGGCCGCCTGGGCGGCCTGCTGCTGCTTGGCGTTGCCGCGTTCGACGAGCGACTTCACCGAGGCGACGATCATGCCGACCGGCAGGATGAACACCTTGAAGAAGATGTAGTACGTGCCGCCCTCGAAGACGAACGCCAGGTAATAGGCGTACCCGAGGAAGCCGAGGCCGAGGACGACGTTGAGGACGCGCAGGCCGGCCTTCAGCCCGCCGGCGGCGGCCCCGAGGGCCACCATGATGACGCCGCTGAGCGCCAGCAGTACGACGTACCAGGAGAAGAGCGGTTCGGCGCTGAAGTCCAGATTGTTCAAAGCGGTTTCCTGGGGAAGGGAAGAAGAAAAACGGCAGGCGCCGTTCGGGGACGAGAGCGCACAGTACTAAAGGCGGCCGACATTCGTCGCCGCCTTTGTGTCACGGTGTCATTGCGCTGTGCCGCAGCGGCAGTCGACGAGGTGGGAAATGACAGATTTTGAGGTGCTGCGGGTCTTTTGCGGGCCGGACGGCGGGCACGGCAACGCGCTCGGCGTGGTGCGCGACGGCGCCGCCGTTCCGGGGCGTGCGGAGCGGCAGCGGATCGCCCGCGAACTGGGCTTCAGCGAGACGGTGTTCGTCGACGACCCGGAGCGCGGGGAGATCGACATCTACACCCCGTCGGTGCGCCTGCCGTTCGCCGGCCACCCGTGCGTGGGCGCGGCCTGGCTGCTCGGGGTGGACCGGCTGGTCACGGCCGCCGGCGAGGTGGCGGTGCGGCGCGCGGACGGGCTGACCCGGATCGCGGCCCGGCCGGAGTGGGCCCCGGGGCGCACGCTGCGGCAGTACGGTTCGGCGGCCGAGGTGGAGGCGCTGGAGGTGCCGCCGCCGGGGGAGTGGGTCTACGCCTGGGCCTGGCAGGACGAGGCGGCCGGCACCGTACGGGCCCGGGCCTTCCCCGGGCGGGGAGACGGGATCGACGAGGACGAGGCGACGGGAGCGGCCGCCCTGCTGCTGGCCGCGAGTCTGGGGCGGGCGCTGACCGTCACCCAGGGCCGGGGCTCGCAGCTGCTGGCCGGACCGTGCCCGGGCGGGCTGGTGGAGGTCGGCGGCCGGGTGGTCCGGGCCCCGGGGCCGGCTCAGCGGGCGGGCGGCGTCGGTTCGGCGTAGGCGCGCCGGCGGGCGGTGGGGGCGACGGCCGTGACCGGGGTGACGGCCACCGGCGGCACGGAGAGCACCGTCATCCGGGGCGCCCGCGGCCGCCGGTCCCGCAGCAGGTGCCGCAGACCGGGGACGAGCGCGAGGTGGGCGACGGCCACGCCGGCCACGGCGAGCAGGATGTGGTCCACGTTGAGGACGTGCCCGGGTGCCCAGGACGAGAGGAACTCCAGCGCGGTCGCCAGCAGCGCGGAGACGCCGGTGGTGCGCAGGAAGGAGGGCAGCCAGGGGGCCCGGAGCCGGCCGCCGGCCAGCGGCAGCAGGACCCCGAGCGGGGCCAGCAGCAGGAGTTCGCCGACCACCTGCCAGCCGCTGGAGGAGCGGAGCGAGGCGAGCGGCGTCAGGTTGGCGTCGTACACCCAGGCCACCGGCAGTGGTCTCAGCACCAGCCAGAGCGCCAGTGCAAGGTGGCCGGCGAGACCCGCCAGCCCGGCCAACCGGAGGGGACGGTGGACGGCCGCCGCCGGGCTGCTCTTCGTCCCCGCGCCGGAACGCTCGTCGCGTGTCCTGGTGCCATCTCGCTGCACGGGGGGAAGGACGTGGGTCGACGGCACGTCGGTTCCACACCCGGCGTGAACATTCCCAAACGCGCCCCCCGAGTCCCGTCCGCTCCCTCCTCCCCGGCGGGAATTGGCAGACACGCCCTAACGGCAGGGCGAGGTCGTCGGCACCGCGCCGAACACGTTGTCCGGCGGCGGGCTGCCCGGCGTCACCGGGGTGGGCGACGGGCTCGGACTCACGGCCGCCTTGGTGCCACGGGTCGGGGTCACGGTCGGGGCCGGTCCCGGCGGGGTGGCCAGGGCCGCCGGTATGTGCGGCGTGGTCGGGCAGGCCGTCCGGCTGGCGGGCGCGCCGGCGTCGACCGGCACGGCGGTCGGCCGGATGCCGCAGCCGGAGGCCAGCGCGAGCAGCAGCAGCACGCCGGCGCCGCGGCGCAGGGCGGTGCGGGGGACGGCGGTGTCGGTGGGGGCGGTCACGTGGTGTCCTTGTCCTCGGCGGCGTCGCCGGCGGGGCCGTCCTCGGTCCCGCCCGCTGACGGCGGAGGCGGCGGGGCCAGCGGCAGGGTCAGGGTGAACACCGCGCCGACCTCCCCGTTCGCCGCCGTGATCGTTCCCCCGTGTATCTGCGCGTTGGCCATCGCGATCGACAGCCCGAGGCCGCTGCCCTCCGAGCGCGCCCGCCCGCGGTCCGCCTTGTAGAAGCGGTCGAAGACGTGCGGCAGCACGTCCTCCGGGATGCCCGGACCGCTGTCGGAGACCTCGACCACGACCGACTCCCCGTCCTGCCGGACCCCGACCCGCACCGGCGAGCCGCCGTGCTTCAGCGCGTTGCCGATGAGATTGGCGAAGACCACGTCGAGCCGGCGCGGGTCGACCACGGCCAGGATGCCGCGCGGGGCGTCCAGTTCGACCGCGTCGTACCAGGCCCGCCCGTCGATGCAGGACATGATCAGGTCGGCGATGTCCACCTCGTCGGCGACCAGTCTGGCGGTACCGGCGTCGAAGCGGGTCACCTCCATGAGGTTCTCCACCAGGTCGGACAGCCGCCGGGTCTCGCTGACCACGAGCCGGACGGCCGGCTCGATCATCGGGTCCAGCGACTCGGCCTCGTCCTCCAGGATGTCGGTCACGGCGGTCATCGCGGTCAGCGGGGTGCGCAGCTCGTGCGACATGTCGGCGACGAACCGCCGGCTCTGCGCCTCGCGCGCGCTCAGCTCCTCGACCTGCTCGTGCAGCGACTCCGCGGCCCGGTTGAAGGTCCGTGCCAGGTCGGCGAGTTCGTCCGAGCCCTCGACCTCCAGCCGGGTGTCCAGGTGCCCCTCGCCGAGCCTGCGGGCGGCGTCCCCGAGCCGCTTGACCGGCCGCAGCACGGTCGCCGAGGCGGCCTGGGCGAGCAGCGCCGAGCCGATCAGCGCGAGCAGCGTGGCGATGGCCAGCGACCAGCCCAGCGTGTTGAGGTCGGCCCGCTCGTTCTCCAGCGACTTGAACATGTACGCCGTCGGGCCGTTCGGCACCACCTTGGTGCCGCCGATCACGAACGGCCGGCCCTCCAGGTTCTGCCGCTGCCAGTACAGGTGGTACGGGTACGGGTTGTTCTCGGTGATCTCGCGCGGCTTGGCGACGGTGGACTGCAGCGCCGCCGGGACGTCCGCGAGCGTGAAGTTCGCGGGGTCGGAGGAGGCCGTGCACTCCGGGTGCGCCGCGTCGACCACCACCACGTCGTACGTCAGCCCGGAGCTGGCCACGTTGGACGCCAGCGCGGCCAGTTCCGGGCAGCTCGCGTTCAGCGGCAGCTCGGAGACGTTGCGGGTGAGCGAGACCCGGAAGTCGTTCAGCGCGGTGTCCTGGGCGCGCTTGAGCACCGCGTCGCGGTTCAGCCAGTACGCGATACCGGAGGCCGAGACGGCGGCGAGCAGCGCGACGGCCGCGAACACCGCGATCAGCCGCACCCGCAGGGAGCGCAGCCGACGCCACCGGCCCGTCGGGAACCGCCGGGCAGTCGTCTGATGGTCAGTCACAAGAGCCTGTCGTGGTACGGGAGTTCAGGGGCGGGTGGGGCTGGTCGGAGGTGTTCGGGGTCAGGCCGGCGGGTCCAGCCGGTAGCCCACCCCGCGGACGGTGCGGATCAGCGTCGGCGCGGACGGCACGTCCTCGACCTTGGCCCGCAGCCGCTGCACGCACGCGTCCACCAGGCGGGAGTCGCCGAGGTAGTCGTGCTCCCAGACCAGCCGCAGCAGCTGCTGGCGGGAGAGCGCCTGGCCGGGGCGGCGGCTGAGCTCCAGCAGCAGCCGCAGCTCGGTCGGGGTGAGCTGGAGGTCCTGTCCGTCCTTGGTGACGGTCATCGCCGCGCGGTCGATCACCACGCTGCCGTAGGCGGAGGAGTCCGAGCTCTCCCGTTCGCCGCGCCGCAGCACCGCCCGGATCCGGGCGTCCAGCACGCGTGGCTGCACCGGCTTCACGACGTAGTCGTCCGCGCCGGACTCCAGGCCCACCACCACGTCGATGTCGTCCGAGCGCGCGGTGAGCAGGATGATCGGCAGCTGGTCGGTGCGGCGGATCCGGCGGCACACCTCGAAGCCGTCGATCCCGGGCAGCATCACGTCCAGAACGATCAGGTCGGGCCGCTGCTCCTTGAAGAGCCTCAGGCCGTCCTCGCCGGAGGCGGCGGTGGCCACGCGGTGGCCCTGGCGGGTGAGAGCGAGTTCGAGGCCGGTCCGGATGGCGTCGTCGTCCTCGATCAGAAGGAGGAAAGGCACGGCCCCATTTTGGCCCACCGGCCGCGCCGAATCACCCCCCGGACCACCCACCGTCCCTCCGGGAACCGGAACGGACGCCACCGGCGTCCGGTACGGAGGGAGGCGGTCCGGGATGTTCGGCCCCCTCCTGTGACACCCCTGTGACAGTCGGCGGACAGCGCCATCACAACCGGCGGGCAGGATTTTCCATGTCGCCGCAGGACAGCGGGCCGCAAGGCCGGCTGAAGGGCGGCTACCGGAACCGCTCGTACCGACCCAGGGGGCGCACGATGAACGCCATGCTTCAGACCCGGACCAACCCGGCTGTCCGCACCGCGCGTTCGTCAGCCACGTCCCACCGGACCCGGTACGAGGTCAGGACCGACGAGAACTCCGGTGCCGTGACCGTGCGGGGGTGCGCGCACAGCACCGGTGGAAACCCTGGCGCCCGTCGGGTGAGCGGCGGCGGCAGGACGGGGGAGCTGTACGGGATCGGCCGTCTGGGGAGTTCGGCCGACTCCGCCAACACCCTCACGCTGCGGGGGATCCTCCCCGTCCGCGTCGAGGGCAAGGACGTCCCGGGGGGTAACCGGGGGACCGGGGGGAACGGTCTGCGGACGGTCGGTTCGGGGGAGCCGACCGGTCGTGAGGCCGCCGGTGCGACGCTGCTGCGGCTGAACCCCGCCGCGGCCCGCACCACCGAGGCGGGACAGGGAGGCGCGCAGGGGGAGCACCCGGCCGTCGCGGAGGACCACATCACGGAGTTCACCGCGTACGTGCGCGAGCGCCGCGCCTCCCTGTACGCCACGGCCTACCACCTGACCGGTGACCGCTACGAGGCCGAGGACCTGCTGCAGAGCGCGCTCTTCAGCACCTACCGGGCCTGGGGCCGGATCACCGACAAGGCCGCGGTCGGCGGGTACCTCCGCCGCACCATGACCAACCTGCACATCTCCGCCTGGCGGCGCCGCAAGGTCAACGAGTACCCGACCGAGGAGCTGCCGGAGACGGCCGGCGACACCGACGCGATGGGCGGCACCGAGCTGCGCACCGTGCTCTGGCAGGCGCTGGCGAAGCTGCCGGAGAACCAGCGCACCATGCTGGTGCTGCGGTACTACGAGGGCAAGACCGACCCGGAGATCGCCGACGTGCTGGGGATCAGCGTCGGCACGGTCAAGAGCAGCATCTGGCGCGCCCTGCGCCGGCTGCGCGAGGACGAGCACCTGAACAAGTCGGGCGACACCGTCCGGGCGTTCGGCGAGCTGGTCGCGTAACGAGGACTCCCGTCGGGGGACGGGAAGCGGACGGTCACGGTCCGGGGGCAGCGGCTCGGGGGAGCACGCCCGTGGGGGAGCCGAGGACCGTTCGGGGAAGGCGAAGGGCCCGGTGCGGGGGAGACGCACCGGGCCCTTCGTCATGTCCTGGGTGTCACGGCCCCGCGGCGCGGTCCGGTCCGGGCCGGGCCGGGGCGCGGGATCCGGCCCCGGGGCTCAGGCCGCGGAGAGCTCGGTGCTCCGGGCCGCGGCGCGGATCCGCCGCTCGGCCTCCGGGCCGGCGCACGCGTACGAGCCGAGCGCGACCTGCCGCCCGACGATGGACCGCTCGGCCCGCATCAGCCGCAGGCCGCGGCGCAGCAGCACCGGCAGCGACTTGCGGCCCTCCCGGACGTCCCGGCGCAGCCGGCGCCAGGCCGTGGTGAGCGCGCCGTTGCGCAGGCACAGGGCGTCGCCCAGCAGGCCCTGGTCGGCGCACTCGGCGGTGATCTCGGCGGCGAATATGCCCTCCGCGATGAACGCGCCCGCCCCGCCCAGATCCAGGCCGCGGGTGCCGATCCGGCCGTTGTCCGGGATCGAGTACACGGGGACGTCCGTGCGCCCGTGCTCGTGCAGGGCGCGGATCGCGGCGACGGCCCGGTCGCGGTGCCAGGCCAGCGGGGAGTCCCAGTCGACGGCGCCGTCCGGCAGCCGCGGCAGGGTCGGGTCGTCCCCGTCCTTGTAGAAGTCGTCGAGCTGGAGCACCGGCAGGCCGCTGCGCTCGGCCAGCGAGGACTTCCCCGACCCGGAGGGCCCGGAGAGCAGGATCACCCGGGCATGCCCGGTCGGTGCGGGGTTCATGGGGGAGTCACTCACGGGACACCAGTCTGACGCATCCCGGCCGGTTGCCGAAACCGGTCGGCTCAGACCTTCTGACGCGGCTTCGGGCCGGCCAGGGCGGACCGGACCATCGGCAGGCAGCGGCTGTCCACCTGGAGGTACACCGGCTCCCCGCCGCCGGGCGGCCGGTATGCGGTGGCGGCCCAGTCCTGGTCGTGCCAGGTGTCGGGCTCGGGTTCGTGGAAGGTGCCCCCGACGGGCAGTTCGAGCGGGTCGGCGCCGCGCGCGCGGAAGCACGCGGTGGCGGCTCCGGGGGTGATCCCCAGCGTCCCGTTGACGTAGCCGGGCCGTCGGCCGGGCCGGTCGGAGCGGGCCGAGCAGGGCAGCCGCACCGCCTTCCCGGCGGCCAGCCGGCGGCGGGCCCGGGCCACCCGCCACCGGCGCAGCACGCCGTCCGTGACGAGTGCCATCAGCTCGCCCAGTTCTTCCATCGCGCCCCCTCGGCCGGTTCCGTCCCGACGATCATGGCCCGGGCGCGTACGGACCGGGAGCCCCGAAAGTCGGCCCGGGCGGCGACGAAAGTCGCGGGAACGCCGACGGACCCGCGCCAGGGGGGGGAGAGGCGCGGGTCCGTCCAATGACCGTCCGGGCCCTGGGGGGGTGAGGGCACTGGGGACGGCCAGCTTGTGGAGTTGTTACTCGGAGCGGGGAGGTCAGATCCCCATCGGGTGCCAGACCGTCTTCGTCTCCAGGAACGAGAGTAGCCGGTCCGTACCGGGCGCATTGGTCCAGTCCTGGGCGAACGGGTCCAGCACCGGACGGACTACCCTCTTCAGGGTATCCGCGGCGGCCGCTTCCAGCGGCTGCGGCGCGCCGGGACCGTCGACGGCGATGGCTCCGGTGAGGTCCAGCGCGTTGACGTCCTGGTGCGAGGCCAGGGTGGGGGCGATGTCCGCCGTCCGGCCCGAGACGATGTTGACCACGCCGCCCGGGACGTCCGAGGTGGCCAGCACCTCGCCCAGCGACAGCGCGGGCAGCGGGGCGTCCGCGGCGGCCGCGACCACGACCGTGTTGCCGGTGGCGATCGCCGGGGCGATCACCGAGACCAGGCCGAGCAGCGAGTGCCCGTACCCGGCCTGCGGGGCGACGATCCCGACCACGCCGGTCGGCTCCGGGGTGGAGAGGTTGAAGAACGGCCCGGCGACCGGGTTGGCGCCGCCCGCGATCTGGGCGACCTTGTCGGTCCAGCCCGCGTACCAGACCCAGCGGTCGATCGCGGCGTCCACCAGCGCGGCGGCCTTCTTCGGGCCGATGCCCTCGGAGACGGCCACCTCGGCGGCGAACTGCTCGCGCCGGCCCTGGAGCATCTCGGCCACCCGGTACAGCACCTGGCCGCGGTTGTACGCGGTGGTGCCGGACCAGCCCTTGACCGCCTTGCGGGCGGCCACGACGGCGTCGCGGGCGTCCTTGCGGGTGCCCAGCGGGACGTTGGCGAGCCACTCGCCCTTTGCGTCGGTCACCTCGTACACCCGCCCGCTCTCGGAGCGCGGGAACTTCCCGCCGACGTACAGCTTGTAGGTCTTGAGGACGTCAAGACGCTGGAAGGTCGTGTCAGACATCTCAGGCCTCGACATTCAGGTAGGGCTCCAGACCGTGGCGGCCACCCTCGCGGCCGTAGCCCGACTCCTTGTAGCCGCCGAACGGCGAGGTGGGGTCGAACTTGTTGAAGGTGTTGGCCCAGACCACGCCGGCCCGGAGCCGGTTGGCCATCCAGAGGATGCGCGAGCCCTTCTCCGTCCAGATGCCGGCGGAGAGGCCGAACGGGGTGTTGTTGGCCTTCTCGACCGCCTCGGCGGGGGTGCGGAAGGTCAGCACCGACAGGACCGGGCCGAAGATCTCCTCCTGGGCGATCCGGTGGGCCTGGCTCACGCCGGTGAACAGGGTCGGCTTGAACCAGAAGCCGGTGCCCGGGAGCTCGCACGCCGGCGACCAGCGCTCGGCGCCCTCGGCCTCGCCGGCCTCGGTCAGCGCGGTGATCCGGGCCAGCTGCTCGGCCGAGTTGATGGCGCCGATGTCGGTGTTCTTGTCCAGCGGGTCGCCGACCCGCAGGGTGGTCATCCGGCGCTTCAGGGCGTCCAGCAGCTCGTCCTGGATCGACTCCTGGACCAGCAGGCGCGAACCCGCGCAGCAGACGTGGCCCTGGTTGAAGAAGATGCCGTTGACGATGCCCTCGACGGCCTGGTCGATCGGCGCGTCGTCGAAGACGATGTTCGCGGCCTTGCCGCCCAGCTCCAGCGAGAGCTTCTTGCGGGTGCCGGCCAGCTGCTTGGCGATGGCGCGGCCGACCGGGGTGGAGCCGGTGAACGCGACCTTGTTGACGTCCGGGTGGGAGGTCAGCGCGGCGCCGGTGCGGCCGTCACCGGTGACGATGTTGACGACGCCCTTCGGCAGACCGGCCTGGCGGCAGATCTCGGCGAAGCGCAGCGCGGTCAGCGGGGTGGTCTCGGCCGGCTTCAGGACGACCGTGTTGCCGGTCGCCAGCGCGGGCGCGATCTTCCACGCCAGCATCAGCAGCGGGAAGTTCCACGGGATGACCTGGCCGGCGACGCCCAGCGGCTTCGGGTTCGGGCCGAAGCCGGCGAAGTCCAGCTTGTCGGCCCAGCCCGCGTAGTAGAAGAAGTGGGCGGCGACCAGCGGCAGGTCGACGTCGCGGGTCTCGCGGATCGGCTTGCCGTTGTCGATCGACTCCAGCACGGCCAGCTCGCGGCTGCGCTCCTGGATGATCCGGGCGATCCGGAACAGGTACTTGGCGCGCTCGCTGCCGGGCAGCGCCGACCAGTCGGCGAAGGCCTTGCGGGCGGCGGCGACCGCGCGGTCCACGTCCTCCTCGGTGCCCTGGGCGAACTCGGCGAGCACCTGCTCGGTGGCCGGGTTGACCGTCTTCAGGGCCTCGTTGCCGGAGGAGTCGACGAACTCGCCGCCGATGAAGTGGCCGTAGGAGGTGGCGATGTCGCCCGCGGCGGCGGGGGACTCCGGGGCCGGGGCGTAGGCGAAGAGGCCGCCGGCGGGCTTGGCCACGGGCTCCTCGGTGTTCTTCTTCTTGGCCATGGTGATCAGTCCACCGTCACGTAGTCGGGGCCGGAGTAGCGGCCGGTGGCCAGCTTCTGGCGCTGCATCAGCAGGTCGTTGAGCAGGCTGGAGGCGCCGAAGCGGAACCAGTGCGGGGTCAGCCAGTCGTCACCGAGGGTCTCGTTGACCATCACCAGGTACTTCATGGCGTCCTTGGTGGTGCGGATGCCGCCGGCGGGCTTGACGCCGACCTGGACGCCGGTGGCCGCGCGGAAGTCGCGGACCGCCTCCAGCATCAGCAGGGTGACCGGCGGGGTCGCGTTGACGGCGACCTTGCCGGTGGAGGTCTTGATGAAGTCGGCGCCGGCCAGCATCGCCAGCCAGGAGGCCCGGCGGACGTTGTCGTAGGTCTGGAGCTCGCCGGTCTCGAAGATCACCTTGAGGTGGGCGAAGCTGCCGTCGGGGCGCTCGCACGCCTCCTTGACGGCCGTGATCTCGCGGAAGACGTCGAGGTAGCGGCCGGAGAGGAAGGCGCCGCGGTCGATCACCATGTCGATCTCGTCGGCGCCCGCGGCCACCGCGTCGGCGGTGTCGGCGAGCTTGACCGGGAGGGCGGCGCGGCCGGCCGGGAAGGCGGTGGCCACCGAGGCGACCTGGATGTCGGTGCCCTTCAGGGCGGCCTTCGCGGTGGCGACCATGTCCGGGTAGACACAGATGGCGGCGACGCGGGGGGTGGTCGGGTCGGTCGGGTCGGGGGTCCTGCCCTTGGCGCACAGCGCGCGCACCTTGCCGACCGTGTCCGCGCCCTCCAGCGTGGTCAGGTCGATCATCGAGATCGCCAGGTCGATGGCGTACGCCTTCGCCGTGGTCTTGATCGAGCGGGTACCGAGAGCGGCGGCACGCGCCTCCAGGCCGACCTGGTCGACGCCGGGCAGGCCGTGCAGGAATCGGCGGAGCGAGGCCTCGGACGCCGCAACGTCCTGAAGGCCGCTGCCCGCAACGCCGGGGGCATTGGCTGCAACAGTGGACATAGTCACAAGGGCAGCATATCTACGCGCGTAGCAAACCGCTAGAGCGCTCGTCATTCGTGGCCGGACCGAGACCTCGGGGCGAGGGGCATGGGGCAGAATCGACGTCATGACCGATTCCGACGGCAAGCCCCACCAGGGCCCCGCCGCCCCCGACGGGGAGCCCGAGTACGCCGACCGCGTGTACCGCTCTGTCCCCGGTGTGATCTCCGGAGTGCTGCTGCTGGTCGTGGCGGCCTGGCTGATCGGCGACGCGGTGGTGAGCGGGACCGGGAAGACCCCGTACGTCTCGCTCGCGGCGGTGCCGGTGTTCGCCTTCCCGGTGATCGCGTACACGCTGCGCCCGGCCGTGACGGCCGGCCGCGACCGGCTGGTGGTGCGCAACCCGTGGCGGACCGTCGTCGCGCCGTGGGCCTCGGTGGAGGCGCTGCGCGCCGGGTACTCGGTCGAGCTGCTCGCCGGCGGGAAGAAGTTCCAGCTCTGGGCCGTGCCGGTGTCGCTGCGGCAGCGCAAGCGGGCCACCCGGGCGCAGAGCCCCAGCGCCGCCGAGCACGCCTCCCGGACCGGCCTGGGGATGGGCATGGCCAAGCGGACCAACCCGGTCGTCCAGGGCTCGCCCGACCCCACCCGCGCCTGGTCCGACCAGGTCACCGCCGTCCTCCAGGAGACGGCCGAGCGCAACGCCGCCCGACCCTCCGCCGCCGGCCCGGTAGAGGTCCGCTGGTGCTGGTGGGTCATCGCCCCCACCCTGGCCGGTCTGATCGCGCTGATCACCGTCATCGCGGTCTGACCCCGCCGACCGCACGAAGGGGCCCGCCGGTCGCGACCGGCGGGCCCCTTCACGTGTGCGCGGACGTCAGACGGTGATGCCGGCGGCCTCGGCGAGGTCGTGCTTGACGGTGGCGAGGAGGGCGGCGGCGCGCTCGCGGGCGGGACCGAGGTCGGCCGCGGAGGCGACCGGGAGGACGACCTCCAGGTAGCACTTGAGCTTGGGCTCGGTGCCCGAGGGGCGGACCACGATGCGGGCGGAGCGGACGCCCTCGCCGGCCAGGTAGTAGCGCAGCCCGTCGGTGGGCGGCAGGTCCGCGGAGCCGGCCGACAGGTCGTCGGCGCGGGTGACCCGCAGACCGGCCAGGACGGTCGGCGGCTGCTCGCGCAGCCGGCGCATCGCGTCGGTGATCAGCGTGAGGTCCTTGACCCGGACGGAGAGCTGGTCGGTGGCGTGCAGACCGTGCTCCAGCGCCAGGTCGTCCAGCAGGTCGGACAGGGTGCGGCCGGACTTCTTGAGCGTGGCGGCCAGCTCGGCGACCAGCAGGGCGGCGGTGATGCCGTCCTTGTCCCGGACGCCCTGCGGGTCGACGCAGTAGCCGAGCGCCTCCTCGTAGCCGTAGCGCAGGCCCTCGGCGCGGGAGAGCCACTTGAAGCCGGTCAGGGTCTCGGCGTAGCCCAGCCCCGCCGCCTCGGCGATCCGGCCGAGCAGGGTGGCGGAGACGATGGTGGTGGCGAAGGTGCCCTCGGCCTTCTTCGCGACCAGGGCCGAGCCGAGCAGCGCGCCGACCTCGTCGCCGCGCAGCATCCGCCAGCCGGCCGCGCCGGCGCCGCCGCCGGCCGCGTTGCCGTTGGCGGGGACGGCCACCGCGCAGCGGTCGGCGTCCGGGTCGTTGGCGATCACGATGTCCGGGCCGACGGTGGCGGCGGTGCGGAACGCGAGGTCCATCGCCCCCGGCTCCTCCGGGTTGGGGAAGGCCACGGTCGGGAAGTCCGGGTCGGGCTCGGCCTGCTCGGCGACCACGGTGGGCGCGGGGAAGCCGGCCCGGCGGAACGCGGCGACCAGGGTGTCGCGGCCGACGCCGTGCATCGGGGTGTAGACCACCTCCAGGTCGCGCGGGCCGTGCTCGTCGATGATCGAGACGGCCCGGGTCAGGTAGGCCTCGACGACCTCCTCGCCGAGCACCTCCCAGCCCTCCTCGGCGCGCGGGACCTCGTCCAGCGAGCCGATCGCGTCGATCTCGGCGGCGATCCCGGCGTCGGCCGGCGGGACGATCTGCGAGCCGTCGCCCAGGTAGACCTTGTAGCCGTTGTCCTGCGGCGGGTTGTGGCTGGCGGTGACGGTGACGCCGGCGGCCGCGCCCAGGTGGCGGACGGCGAAGGCGAGCACCGGGGTCGGCAGCGGGCGCGGCAGCAGCGCGGCGCGCAGGCCGGCGCCGACCACCACGGCGGCGGTGTCGCGGGCGAAGTCGTACGACTTGTGGCGGGCGTCGTAGCCGATGACGACCAGGTCACCCAGGCCCTGCTGCTTGACGTAGGCGACCAGGCCGGCGGCGGCCCGGATCACCACGGCGCGGTTCATCCGCATCGGACCGGCGCCGAGTTCGCCGCGCAGGCCGGCGGTGCCGAACTGGAGCCGGTCGGAGAACCGCTCGGCCAGCTCCGACCAGGCGAGCTTGGCGTCGGTCTCGGCCTCCGGGCCCTCGGCCAGGGCCAGCAGCGCGGCGAGCTCCTCGCGGGTCTGCGGGTCGGGGTCCTCGGCCAGCCAGGTCCGGGCCCGGGCGAGGAGATCGGGGTTGAGTGCCTGCGTCATGCCAGCTCCATCGGGAGTGCGTCGGTGTGTCGGCCGGAGGTTCCGCGGTTGATCGGGAGGAGGGTTTCCGCTGTGACCGGAGGGTTCCGCAAGGGAAGGGGTCGCGCATGCGGACGGGGCCCACGGGAGGGCGTGATCAGCGGATCACGCCGCCCGTGGGCCCCGTCGGTCATGATTCTGCGCCTGGTGGGCGTCAGATCCGCTCAAGGACCTTCGCCAGCAGTTCGCCCATGCGCTCGGCGGAGGCCTTGCCGGCCTCCAGCACCTCGGCGTGGTTGAGCGGCTCGCCGGTCATGCCGGCGGCCAGGTTGGTGACCAGGGAGATGCCGAGCACCTCGGCGCCGGCCTCGCGGGCGGCGATGGCCTCCAGGGTGGTGGACATGCCGACCAGCTCGCCGCCGATCACCCGGGCCATGTTGACCTCGGCCGGGGTCTCGTAGTGCGGGCCGCGGAACTGGACGTAGACGGCCTCGTCCAGGGACGGGTCGACCTCGCGGCAGAGCGCGCGCAGGCGCTTGGAGTACAGGTCGGTGAGGTCGACGAAGTTGGCGCCGACGATCGGGGAGTCCGCGGTCAGGTTGATGTGGTCGCTGATCAGGACCGGCTGGCCCGGGGTCCAGCCCTGGCGCAGACCGCCGCAGCCGTTGGTCAGCACGATGATGCCGCAGCCAGCCGCGGCGGCGGTGCGCACGCCGTGGACGACGGTGGCGACGCCGTGGCCCTCGTAGTAGTGGTTGCGGCCGAGGAAGATCAGGGCGCGCTTGTCGCCGATCTTCACCGAGCGGATCGTGCCGGCGTGGCCGGCGACGGCGGGGGCGGGGAAGCCAGGGAGCTCGGTGACCGGGAACTCGGCCACGGTCTCGCCCAGGGCGTCGGCGGCCGGCACCCAGCCGGAGCCCATCACCAGGGCGACGTCGTGCCGCTCGGCACCGGTCAGCTCGCGCAGGCGCTCGGCGGCGGCCTGGGCGGCGGCGTAGGGGTCGGCGGAGACGACCGACTGAGGAGAAGCGTTCACGGGTCCGAGGATAGACGGGAATCGGCTACGCGCGTAGAAATTCCGCCGCGGCATGCCGGATCGTTACCCGGATGACCCGAAAACACAGCTCGGCGGTGGTTCCGGGCCACTCGGTTCGTCGGTTCCCACACAGACGGCGCTCCGTACCCTCCGTACCCGCTCGCCCGGCGCGCGGCCCGCAGGCGCACGGAGCCCCGGGAACCCCTCAGCAGGGGCGGCGGCGCAGGTCCATCACGTAGTCGTGCGGGGCGCCGGCGCTCTCCGCGGCGTCGGCGATCAGGCCGAGGTAGCGGGCCGCGGGCAGGCCGCCCTCGTAGTCGTTGAGCACGTACGTCCAGACCGGGATGTCCCCGTCCAGGGTCTGCGCGCGCAGCTTGATCTTGCGGTAGATGCCGAGCTGGACGCCCTCCCAGCGGTCCAGGCCCTCCTCGTCCATCGGCGCGACGTCGTACAGCGAGACGAAGACCTGGTCCTTCTCGTCCTCGACCACGGTGGCCAGCGAGCCTTCCCAGCCGAGCTGCTCGCCGCCGAAGGTGAGCCGCCAACCGGCTAGCCACCCCGTGCCGCGCAGTGGGGAGTGCGGGGCTCGGCGGGTCATCTGCCGGGCATCGAGGTTGGTGGCATACGCGGCGTAAAGGGGCATGGGGGCCAGCGTAGCCCGGGCGGCGGGCGGGCCGGGGCTACTGGACGAACGTACGGGAGCCCGGACCCCGGCGTGGCGGCCGTCCCGGCGTGCGGGACAATGGGGAGCGTGACTCGGATCGTGATCATCGGTGGCGGACCCGGCGGCTACGAGGCGGCGCTGGTGGCCGCTCAGCTCGGCGCGGAGGTGACCGTCGTCGACCGCGACGGTCTGGGCGGATCGGCGGTGCTCACGGACTGCGTTCCGTCGAAGACCCTGATCGCGACCGCGGAGGTGATGACCACCTTCGACAGCTCGTACGAGGAACTGGGCATCCTGGTCGCGGACGACACTCCGCCGGTCGAGCAGGCGGCCCGGGTCATCGGCGTGGACCTGGGCAAGGTCAACCGCCGTGTGAAGCGCCTGGCCATCGCGCAGTCCCACGACATCACCCAGTCCGTCACCCGGGCCGGCGTCACCGTGCTGCGCGGCCGCGGCCGGCTCGGCACCGGCGGGCAGGCCGCGGACGGCTCCCGCGAGGTGCTGGTGGACGCGCCCGACGGCACCGTGCAGACGCTGCGCGCCGACGCCGTGCTGATCGCCACCGGCGCCCACCCGCGCGAGCTGCCGGACGCCCAGCCGGACGGCGAGCGGATCCTCACCTGGACCCAGGTGTACGACCTGGAGGAGCTGCCCCGCGAGCTGATCGTGGTCGGCTCCGGCGTGACCGGCGCCGAGTTCGCCGGCGCCTACCAGGCGCTCGGCTCCAAGGTGACCCTGGTCTCCAGCCGCGACCGGGTGCTGCCGGGCGAGGACCCGGACGCCGCCGAGGTGCTGGAGGACGTCTTCCGCCGCCGCGGCATGAACGTGATGGGCCGCTCACGCGCCGAGAGCGTCAAGCGGATCGGCGACCGGGTCGAGGTCATGCTGGCCGACGGCAAGGTGATCGAGGGCACCCACTGCCTGATGGCGGTCGGCTCGATCCCCAACACCTCCGAGATGGGCCTGGAGGAGGCCGGGGTCAAGCTCAACGACTGGGGCCAGATCCAGGTCGACCGGGTCTCCCGCACCAGCGCCCCCGGCGTGTACGCGGCCGGCGACTGCACCGGCGTCTTCATGCTCGCCTCGGTGGCGGCCATGCAGGGCCGGATCGCGATGTACCACGCGCTCGGCGACGCGGTGCAGCCGCTGAACCTCAAGACCGTGGCGTCCAACGTCTTCACCGACCCGGAGATCGCCACCGTCGGCTACACGGCGGCCGACGTGGAGTGCGGCAAGATGGACGCCGTCGTGGTCAAGCTCCCGTTGCGCGGCAACCCGCGGGCGAAGATGCAGGGCATCCGGGACGGCTTCGTGAAGCTGTTCTGCCGCCCGGGCACCGGCATCGTGGTCGGCGGCGTGGTCGTCGCCCCGCGGGCCAGCGAGCTGATCCACTCGATCTCGCTCGCGGTGGACGCCAATCTGACGGTCGAACAGGTGGCCAGCGCCTTCACCGTCTACCCGTCCGTCTCCGGTTCGACCGCCGAGGCCGCCCGCCAGCTGCACATCCGCAAGCGGGCCGACGGCGAATCCTGAGCGTCCGGCGCACAGTTGAGGGCGGTCGCCGATCGGCGGCCGCCCTTCGCGCGGGCATGGCCGTCACCCGGACGGCGGGCGCGGTTCCGGGGGCATGGGCGGCGCGTATTCTACGGTCACGCGCCGCTCGTGCGTGAGCAATTCCCGCTACTAGCTGCAAACGCCTGAAAGCAGACGGTCACGCAGGTTACCGTCGGTTCTGTGTTTGCAGCAGAACGTCGCCAGTTGATCCTCGAAATGGTGCGCGCCAACGGAGCCGTCTCGCTCCGGGAATTGGCCCGCGTCGTCCAGACCTCCGAAGTGACCGTGCGCCGTGACGTGCGGGCGCTGGAGGCAGAAGGGCTCCTCGACCGCCGGCACGGCGGCGCGGTGCTCCCCGGCGGCTTCAGCCGCGAACCCGGATACCCGCAGAAGACCCACCTGTCCGCGGCGGAGAAGAGCGCCATCGCGGACCTCGCCGCCGGCCTGGTGGAGGAGGGCGACGCGGTGGTGGTCGGCGCCGGCACCACCACCCAGGAGCTGGCCCGCAGACTGGCCCGGGTGCCCGGGCTGACGGTGGTCACCAACTCGCTGCTGGTCGCCCAGGCGCTGGCGCACGCCAACCGGGTCGAAGTGGTGATGACCGGCGGTACCCTGCGCGGCTCCAACTACGCGCTGGTGGGCAGCGGCGCGGAGCAGTCCCTGCAGGGGCTGAGGGTCACCAAGGCCTTCATCTCCGGCAGCGGGCTGACGGCCGAGCGCGGGCTGTCGACGGCGAACATGCTGTCCGCGAGCGTGGACCGGGCCATGGTGCTGGCGGCCGCCGAGGTGATCGTCCTCGCCGACCACACCAAGCTCGGCGCGGCCGGCATGTTCCAGACCGTCGCCACCGAGACCATCACCCGGCTGGTCACCGACGAGCAGGCCACCGCGGACGACGCCACCGTCCGCGAACTGGACGCGCTCGCCGACTGCGGGGTGCAGGTCGACCTGGCCCCGCTGGGCGCGGGCCCGAGCGGCGACGCCCCGGTGCACGGCACCGGCAGCGGCCCGGTGCACCAGACCCAGCCCGGCCCGATGGCCCGCCGCGGCGGCCCGCCCCCCGGCGGTGCCCCGCTGCCCGGCCAGCGCCGCCCCGGCGCGCACGGCGGACCGGTCGGCCCGGGCGGCATGCCGACCCGGCTGGCCGAGCTGGGGCTGCCGCGCGGGCGCTGAGCCCGCGGGGAGTCCGCGGGACGCGACCGGCGGACCCCGGAAACGCGACCGGTCCGCACGCCCTCGAAGGGCGTACGGACCGGTCCGGGGGACGGTGCCTCCCGCGGCGGCGTCAGTCCTTGATCTCGCAGAGCGCGGCGCCGCTGCTGACGCTCGCGCCCACCTCGGCCTTGAGACCGGAGACGGTGCCCGCCTTGTGGGCGTTCAGCGGCTGCTCCATCTTCATCGCCTCCAGGACCACGATCAGCTCGCCCTCGGCGACGACCTGGCCCTCCTCCACGGCGACCTTGACGATGGTGCCCTGCATCGGCGAGGCCAGGGTGTCGCCGCTGACGGCCGAACCGGCCTTCTTGGCGCCCACCCGGCGCTTGGCCTTGGCGGCACCCGCCGCACCGGCCGCCGGGGCCGTCGCGACGCCCAGCGAGGACGGCAGCGAGACCTCGATCCGCTTGCCGCCGACCTCGACCACCACGGTCTCCCGGGTCTCGGCCTCCTCGCCGTCACCGGCCGCGCCGGCGAACGGCGGGATGGTGTTGTCGAACTCGGTCTCGATCCACCGGGTGAAGACCTTGAACGGCTCGTCGCTGCCGTGCACCTCCGGCGCGAACGCCGGGTCGACGACGGCCGCCCGGTGGAACGGGATGGCGGTGGCCATGCCCTCCACCTTGAACTCGGCCAGCGCGCGGCGGGCCCGCTCCAGGGCCTGCTTGCGGTCGCGGCCGGAGACGACCAGCTTGGCCAGCAGCGAGTCCCAGGCCGGGCCGATGACCGAGCCGGTCTCCACGCCGGAGTCCAGGCGCACGCCCGGGCCGGACGGCGGGGCGAACAGCGTCACGGTGCCGGGCGCGGGCAGGAAGTTGCGGCCCGGGTCCTCGCCGTTGATGCGGAACTCGAAGGAGTGGCCGCGCACCTCGGGGTCGCCGTAGCCGAGCTCCTCGCCGTCGGCGATCCGGAACATCTCGCGGACCAGGTCGAGGCCGGTGACCTCCTCGGTGACCGGGTGCTCCACCTGGAGACGGGTGTTGACCTCCAGGAAGGAGATCGTGCCGTCCAGGGCGACCAGGAACTCGCAGGTCCCGGCGCCCTCGTAGCCGGCCTCCTTCAGGATGGCCTTGGACGCCCGGTACAGCTCGGCGTTCTGCTCGGCGGTCAGGAACGGCGCGGGCGCCTCCTCGACGAGCTTCTGGTGGCGGCGCTGCAGCGAGCAGTCACGGGTGGAGACGACCACCACGTTGCCGTGCTTGTCGGCCAGGCACTGGGTCTCCACGTGCCGCGGGTTGTCCAGGTAGCGCTCGACGAAGCACTCGCCGCGGCCGAAGGCGGCGACGGCCTCGCGCACCGCGGACTCGTACAGCTCGGGAATCTCCTCCAGCGTGCGGGCGACCTTGAGGCCGCGGCCGCCACCGCCGAAGGCCGCCTTGATGGCGACCGGCAGGCCGTGCTCCCGGGCGAAGACGACGACCTCGTCGGCGCCCGAGACCGGGTCCGGCGTGCCGGCCACCAGCGGGGCACCGGCCCGCTGGGCGACGTGCCGGGCGGTCACCTTGTCGCCGAGGTCGCGGATGGCCTGCGGCGGCGGGCCGATCCAGATCAGACCCGCGTCGAGGACGGCCTGGGCGAAGTCGGCGTTCTCCGACAGGAACCCGTAGCCGGGGTGGACGGCGTCGGCGCCGGAGTCGGCGGCCGCCTTGAGGACCTTGGCGATGTCCAGGTAGCTGGTAGCGGGGGTGTCACCGCCCAGCGCGTAAGCCTCGTCGGCCGCGCGGACGTGCAGCGCATCCCGGTCCGGCTCGGCGTAGACGGCGACGCTGGCGATACCGGCGTCCGAGCAGGCCCTGGCGACGCGGACGGCGATTTCCCCGCGGTTGGCGATGAGCACCTTGCGCACTGTGGCTCCCTTCTTGAACCTCGTTGAGTTTATGGATTCCTGGGCAGTACCGGCGAGTAGCCCCGGGTTGTGAACTATCCCACACGCTCGGTGATGGCTTTTCCGGCCCCTTCCGCGGCCCCGCGGACGACGCCGCAGGTCGGCGCCGGTCCGCCCGGATCGGGCGGGGCCACGGCGGGTGACCGGTCGGCGGCGTGGCGGGGAGGTGGCATCGGCCACAGTCTCGCGCGGACCGCTCAAGCGGCGCCTGAGCGGGCACCCGGCCGCTGCAGCGCCTCGGCCGTCACGTCGGCCGCCACCTCGACCATGTCCGGCCCGTACGCCTCCGGATTGACCACCCGCAGGACGAGCGCGAAGGTGCCGTCCTGCCCGTACCTCCGGGCGAGTTCGCGATGGTGCGCGACCAGGTGGCGCACCCCGGCCTGGTTGGCGACGCCGGTCTGGCCGGCGACCAGGAACACCGGGCGGCCGCCGTCCGGGGTGGAGATCCGGGCGAGCAGGGCGTGCGTCTGGTCGCGGTCGGCGGTGTAGTCGCGCTCGCCCACCACGATCACGTTGCTGCCGGGACCCGGCCCGGAGGTGACGAGCACGCCGGGCAGGGCCCAGGCCAGGTGCGCGGCCATCCGCTCGTTGCTGACCGGACCGCCCAGGCACAGCTCGGTCTTGGCGCCCAGGCCGCGGTGCGCGGCGTCGTGGGCGACCAGTTCGGGACGCGCCCCGCACTCCTCGACCAGCCCGGCCAGCCACATCAGCGCGTAGGCGTCGCGCCGGGTCACGGTGTGCGCGTGCGAGCCGGTCCCGATGCTGCGCGGCACCACGATCAGGCAATCGCTGCCGCTCGGCAGTCCGAAGAACGCCCGCACCCGTTCGACCTTGCGGCGCCGCCGCAGCACCTGGGCCAGCCAGCCGAGGACAGCGCTGATCGCACTGGCCACCAGGCCGAGCACCACGTTGAGCACGCTGTCGGTCATCTTCCGCGCCCCTCCCCGTTCGGACGCCGGTCAGCTTAGGGGGACAGGGGCGCGGTGCGGCAGGTCAGTCGGCCCACAGATCGGTGATGCGCACGCCCAGGTCGGCGAGCAGCCGGCGCAGCAGCGGCAGGGAGAGGCCGATGACGTTGCCCGGATCGCCGTCGATGCCGTCGATGAACGGCGCCGAGCGGCCGTCCAGGGTGAACGCCCCGGCGACGTGCAGCGGTTCGCCCGAGGCCACGTACGCGGCGACCTCCACGTCGTCCGGGGTGCCGAAGCGGACGGTGGTGGAGGCGGTGGCCGAGGACTGCCGGCCGGTCGCGGTGTCGATCACGCAGTGGCCGGTGCGCAGCACGCCGGCGCGCCCGCGCATCGACTGCCAGCGGGCCAGCGCCTCGGCGGCGTCGGCGGGCTTGCCGAGGGCCCGGCCGTCCAGTTCCAGGACGGAGTCGCAGCCGATCACCAGCTCGCCGTCGGCGAGTTCGGCGGCGACGGCCTTCGCCTTGGCCTCGGCCAGTACGAGCGCGAGTTCGGCGGGGGTGGCGGCGGTGATCGCGTCCTCGTCGACGCCGCTGACCACCACGCGCGGGTCGAGGCCCGCCTGGCGCAGCAGCCCGAGGCGGGCGGGGGAGGCGGAGGCGAGGACGAGGGCGCGCTGGTCGGTCATGCCCACCAGGGTAGGGGGTGCCCCTATCCGCCGTTCGGGTGAACGGTTCAGGTGAAGGGCTGGGAGAGCATCATCAGCACGGCGCCGACCAGCACCAGGACGGCGATCACCTTGCCGGCCCGCTGCATCCGCTCCTGCATCCGACGGGCCTCGGGCGAGGGCTCGTCACGGGGATCTGACCAGAGCACCAGTCCAGAGTGCGCCGCGCGGGCCGCGGGCGCCTGAGTATCCGTACTCAGGTTCCGGGCGGAGCGGGCACCCGGGAACACGCGGAGCGGGCGGCCGGCGGGGCCGGCCTCCCGCTCCGCGCGGCGGGTGTCAGTGCGCCCAGCCCGAGGTCCGCCAGGCGTTCACGGCGGGACGGACGGCGGCGCGGTGCAGGCGGGCGCGGTCGTTCCAGGGGGACGCCGGGCCGGCACCGGCCAGGCGCGCCGCCTCGGCGGCGGCCTGCGCGGCGGCGGCCCGGGCCTGGACCACCGCCAGGACGGTGGCCAGCTCCTCGGGGGTCGGCTGCCCGTGCAGTACGTGGATCGGGGACATGGCTGCTTCTCTCCCGACAGGGACGGGGCCTACAGGGGGATGTTGCCGTGCTTCTTCGGCGGCAGCACCTCGCGCTTGCCGCGCAGCGCCCGCAGACCGCGGACGATGTGCCGGCGGGTCTCGCTCGGCGCGATCACCGCGTCCACGTAGCCGCGCTCGGCCGCCAGGTACGGGTTCAGCAGGGTGTCCTCGTACGAGGCGATCAGCTCGGCCCGCTTCTCCTCGACGGTGCCGGCCGCCTCGGCCTCGGCGATCTCCCGGCGGTGCAGGATGTTGACCGCGCCCTGCGCGCCCATCACGGCGATCTGCGCGGTCGGCCAGGCCAGGTTGAGGTCGGCGCCCAGGTGCTTGGAGCCCATGACGTCGTACGCGCCGCCGAAGGCCTTGCGGGTGATCACGGTGATCAGCGGGACGGTGGCCTCGGCGTAGGCGTAGATCAGCTTGGCGCCGCGCCGGATGATGCCGTCCCACTCCTGCTCGGTGCCGGGCAGGAAGCCGGGCACGTCGACGAAGGTCAGCACCGGGACGTTGAACGAGTCGCAGGTGCGGATGAAGCGGGCGGCCTTCTCGCTGGCGTTGATGTCCAGGCAGCCGGCCAGGTCCATCGGCTGGCTGCCGACGATGCCGACGGACTGGCCCTCGACCCGGCCGAAGCCGGTGATGATGTTGCCCGCGTACAGCGGCTGGGTCTCCAGGAACTCGCCGTCGTCGACGATGTGCTCGATCACCGTGCGCATGTCGTACGGCTGGTTCGCCGAGTCCGGCACGATGGTGTCGAGTTCGAGGTCCTCCTCGGTGACCGTGAGGTCGGCCTGCTCGGGGTAGGACGGCGGGTCGCTCAGGTTGTTGGACGGCAGGTACGAGAGCAGGCTCTTGACGTACTCGATCGCCTCCTTCTCGTCGGCGGCCAGGTAGTGCGCGTTGCCCGACTTGGCGTTGTGGGTGCGCGCGCCGCCCAGTTCCTCCATCGCGACGTCCTCGCCGGTGACGGTCTTGATCACGTCCGGGCCGGTGATGAACATGTGCGAGGTCCGGTCGGCCATCACCACGAAGTCGGTGATCGCGGGGGAGTACACCGCGCCGCCCGCGCAGGGGCCCATGATCAGCGAGATCTGCGGGACGACGCCGGAGGCGTGCACGTTGCGCCGGAAGATCTCGCCGTACAGGCCGAGCGAGACCACGCCCTCCTGGATCCGGGCGCCGCCGGAGTCGTTGATGCCGATGACCGGGCAGCCGGTCTTCAGCGCGAAGTCCATCACCTTGACGATCTTCTCGCCGAACACCTCGCCGAGCGAGCCGCCGAAGACGGTGAAGTCCTGGGCGAACACGGCGACCTGGCGGCCGTCGACGGTGCCGTAGCCGGTCACCACGCCGTCGCCGTACGGCCGGTTCTTCTCCTGGCCGAAGTTGGTCGAGCGGTGGCGGGCGAACTCGTCGAACTCCACGAAGGAGTCCTCGTCCAACAGTTCCGCGACCCGCTCGCGGGCGGTCAGCTTGCCCTTGGCGTGCTGCTTCTCCACGGCCTTCGCGGAGCCGGAGTGCACCGCCTCGTCCAGCCTTCGCCGCAGGTCGGCGAGCTTGCCGGCGGTGGTGTGGGGGTCGTACGACGCCTCGGTCATCCGGTGGCTCTCCCTGATCCATGGCCGCGACCTGTTCGAGTGCGCGCGGGGCCGGGTGGTGGGCCCGCGCATGAGGGCAGGGCGGCGCTACGAACTACCGCTGGGTAGCGTAGCCAGCGCGGAGGGCGATGCGGCACGTCCTGGCGTCATGACCATCGACACAGTTCTGTTGACGGGTGTTCTGCGGGACGATGGGGCGGCCTGCGTCCCGGATCGGCCCCAGGGCGTGTCTGACAATTCCCGCCGGGTGCGCGGCGTCGGGGCACGCACCTCGCCGCGTTGTCGTCGGTCGCCAATGGCCCCCAGCCTTCGGCCGGGAGGTGCCCCCACCGCAGTGGCTCCGCCCCCAGCCTCCGGCCGGGAGGTGCCCCCACCTCCGCCTTGCGATGCACGCACCCCGACGCCGCGCCCTGATCCGACTCGAATTGTCAGACACGCCCTAGGGTTTTCCCATGACCGCACCCGAGACCCCCCGCCGCAGCGGACTGCGCGGCTTCGGCCACGCCGGACCGTCGCCCTGGACCGACCTGGACCGTCCACCGCTGGACGAGGAGGCGCTGCGCCACGACCTGCTCGTCCCGGGCGGCCTGTGGACCTCGCTGGACGTCGTCGCCGAGACCGGCTCCACCAACAGCGACCTCGCCGCCCGGGCCGCGGCGGGCGCCGCCCAGGGCGCGGTGCTGGTGGCCGAGGCGCAGAGCGGCGGCCGCGGCCGGCTGGGCCGGCAGTGGACCGCTCCGCCCCGCTCCGGGCTGTTCCTGTCCGTGCTGCTGCGCCCCGAGGGGGTGCCGGTCGAGCGGTACGGCTGGCTGCCGATCCTGGCCGGGGTGGCCGCGGCCAGCACGCTCGGCCGGGTCGCCGGGGTCGAGGTAGGCCTGAAGTGGCCCAACGACCTCCAGGCGGAGATCGACGGCGCGGAGCGCAAGCTCGGCGGCATCCTCACCGAGCTGTCGGGCGGCGCGGTGGTGGTCGGCATGGGCCTCAACGTCTCGCTGCGCACGGAGGAACTGCCCGTCCCCGCCGCCGCCTCGCTCGCGCTGGCCGGCGCCTCCACCACCGACCGGGGCACCCTGCTGCGCGCCCTGCTGCGCGAGCTGGCCGAGCTGTACCGGGAGTGGACGGCCGCCGCGGGCGACCCGCACGCCAGCGACCTGCTGCGCGCCTACGCGGACCGCTGCACCACGCTCGGCCGCCGGGTGAAGGTGCACCTGCCGGGCGACCGCGAGCTGGTCGGCGAGGCGGTGGCGGTGGACGGCGACGGGCGGCTGGTGGTCCGCACGCCCGACGGCGTACGCCGGGCGGTCGGTGCCGGGGACGTCGTCCACGTGCGCCCCGAGGCCCGCTGAACGGCAGTCTTCACCACCCCTTGACCCGGGCTGATGCCCCGGATCCGACGATTCCGTGCGAACATTCCACCTGGCAGCGGTGTGAGGCGCGCCACTGTCCGCCCGGGTGGCGGACGGCGCGCCCGGACAGGTAGGACACGAGGCGAGTGCGGCGATCGCACGGGGACGGACCGGTGGCAGAGGACGGCAGCAGCGGCGCGACGGCGGGCAGTAACGACCCCACGGTCGCGCTCGAACTGGAACGCCTGATCCTGGACGCGCCGCGCCGCTACACCCCGTACCAGGCCGCGCGCGCCGCCGACGTCCCGATGGAGCTGGCCACCCGGTTCTGGCGCGCCATGGGCTTCCCCGACATCGGCCAGTCCCGCGCGCTCACCGACGGCGACGTGATCGCGCTGCGGCGCCTGGCCGGCCTGGTGGAGTCCGGGCTGCTCAGCGAGTCGATGGCGATCCAGGTGGCCCGTTCCACCGGTCAGACCACGGCCCGGCTGGCCGGCTGGCAGATGGACACCTTCCTGGAGAACCTCACCCAGTCCGCCGAGCCCGGGCTGACCCGGGCCGACGTCGCGTACCCGCTGGTCGAGCTGCTGCTGCCGGAGCTGGAGCAGTTCCTGGTGTACGTCTGGCGGCGCCAGCTGGCGGCCGTCACCGGCCGGGTGGTGCAGGCCGCCGAGGACAACGAGATCACCAGCGGACGGCTCGCCGTCGGCTTCGCCGACCTGGTCGGCTTCACCCGGCTGTCCCGGCGGCTGGAGGAGGAGGAGCTCGGCGAGCTGGTCGAGACCTTCGAGAACACCTGTTCGGACCTGATCGCCGGCCAGGGCGGCCGGGTGATCAAGACGCTCGGCGACGAGATCCTCTACGTCTCCGAGGACCCGGCGACCGCCGCCGAGATCGCGCTGAGCCTGATCGAGGCGCTGGCCGGGAACGACACCATCCCGCCGCTGCGGGTCGGCATGGCCTTCGGTACGGTCACCTCGCGGATGGGCGACGTCTTCGGCACCACCGTCAACCTGGCCAGCCGGCTGACCTCGATCGCCCCCAAGGACGCGGTGCTGATCGACGGCGAGTTCGCCGCCGCGCTGGAGCAGAACGGCAGCGTCGCCCCGGCCGACTCGGAGGGGCCGGGCCTGGCCGAGGCGCTGTCGGCCGCGGCCGGGATGCCCGCCTCCGGGCTGCCGATGCCGGGCCCGGAGGCCGGGGCCCGGTTCCACCTGCAGCCGATGTGGCGGCGGCCGGTGCGGGGGCTCGGACTGGTCGAGCCGTGGCTGCTCACCCGGCGGCTGAAGGCCGAGTAGCGCTCCGCCCGCGGAGAGGGCGGACAGCGGCCCGTCCGCGGGGAGGGCGAATAGCGCTCCGTCCGCGGGGAAGGCGTGGGAGCGGAGAAGCCGTCCGCGGTGCGGAGGAGGCTGCCCGCGGTGCGGAGGTCCGTGGGCGCGCTCTCCCGTGGTGGGTGCGGCTCTCCTGCGATGGGTGCGGCTCTCCCGCGGCGGGTACGGCTTCCCGGGTGCCGAACGGTTGAAACCCGTACGGTCGGCTGCGGGTCCGTCCGGGCAAACGGGGCATAACCGAATGAAACCGCCATAGTCTTGGTGCAAGCGGCCGGTCGGGTGCGGCCGGCCGGCGGGGGTCTGGCAGGACCGAGCGCAGGGAGCGAGGCGAGCCGGTGGGCAGCGAGGCGATCATGACGGACCGCGACTGCGACTGCGGCCGTCCGCGGAACCCCGACCCGCTGCCCGACCTGAGGCTGCAGTCCGTGGTCGAGCTCGCCCAGGACATGGCCGCCGCGCTCACCCCGCTGGAGGCCGTCCGGGCCGCCGCCACCCGGGCCACCGAGGCGCTCGGCGCCACCATGGCCGCCGTATCGGTCTGGGACCGGGAGTCCGGCCGGCTGCGGGTCCTGGTCAACCACGGCGAACTCGCCCCGGGCGAGGAGGAACTGCCCGAGGACGAGTCGTACCCGGTCGCCGACTTCCCCGAGATCGTCACGTACCTGGAGGAACGCTGGACCACCGGGCGGCTGCCGCGCGCCTGGCTGCAGAGCGCCGAGAACAGCGAGCCGCACGCCGGGCACGCCCACCCGACCGCCGGCGCGTACTGCCAGGAGCGCGCCGCGGCGCTGCGCCGGCGCGGGCGGGCCTGCTGCGTGGTCGCGCCGATCGTGCTGCACGGCCAGGCCTGGGGCGAGCTCTACCTCGCCCGGTCGGCCGGGATGCCCGGGTTCACCGAGGGCGACGCCGACTACGCGACCCTGCTCGCCGCCCAGGTCTCGGCCGGGCTGGCGCAGACCGAGCGCCTCGCCGACCTGCGCAAACTCGCCTTCTCCGACCCGCTCACCGGCCTGGCCAACCGGCGGGCCGTCGACGCCCGGCTGGAGAGCGCGCTGGAGGCGCACAACCGGGACAACACCGTGGTCTCCCTGGTGGTCTGCGACGTCAACGGACTGAAACGGGTCAACGACCAGCTCGGCCACGAGATGGGCGACCGGCTGCTGGAGCGGTTCGCCCACCAGCTCTCGCTGGCCGCCGCCAAGCTCCCCGGCAGCCTCGCCGCCCGGCTCGGCGGCGACGAGTTCTGCCTGCTGGTGGAGGGGCAGAAGGCCGACGAGGTGGTCGCCGTCGCCGAGGAGCTGTGCGCCCGGGCGCTCGCGCTCTCCGAGGGCGAGGGCGTGGCCTGCGGGGTCGCCTCCACCGGGGACTCGATCGGGCCCGTCACCACCCCCGACCGGCTGTTCCGGCTCGCCGACGCCGCCCAGTACCGGGCCAAGGCGGCCCGGGCCGCCCACCCGGTGGTCGCCGGGCGCAGCCACGGCCCCGGATTCTCGCCCGACCCCACCGTGCTGCTCGCCGACGCCGCCGACCCGCACCACCGGGCGGACGGGCGGCGCGGGCCGAACGGCCGGGCCGGGGCGGGCGACCGGCGGCGGTTCCGCGGCGCCGCCCACAGCGCCGATCCGGGGCAGCTGCTCACCGCCGTGCTCGCCTCCCTCGACCGGGCTGCCGCGGCCCGGGTCGTCCACCCGGCGGACACCCTCGGCAAGCTGGTCGTGGTCGCCGAGGCCGCCGCCCGGTTGCTGGACGCCGTCGGCTGGTGGGTCTCGTACGTTCCGCCCGGCTCCCAGTTCATGCGCACCGCCCAGCACGCCGTCTACCGGATGACCAGCGGCCCCGCCAACGCCCGCGCCGAGACCCAGCGGGCCCGGATCGAGGCCCCCGACGCGGTCTTCGACCTCCGGCACTACCCGATGACCCGCCGCGCCGTGCGCGGCGGCGCCTTCGCCCTGCGGTCGGGCGCGGCCGGCAACGACCCGGCGGAGGAGGCGATGCTCGTCGTCTCCGGCTACCGGGGCATGGTCGCGGCGGGCGGCCAGAACCCGGCCGGCGGCTGGCTGGTGGAGCTCTTCGCCGACGACGCCACCCTGCCGCTGGGCCAGGCCGCCTGCGCCATGCGGGCCCTGGTCTCGGTCGCCCTGGCGGGCCCGGCCTCGCCGCCGGCGGTCTGAGGGGTCGGCCCCGGTCGGGGCCCGTCGGCGGACCCGGTGACGGCGTGCCGGGCACCTCGCCGTCGGCACGGCTCCCGCGGTGGGTCCGGCGGTGGGTCCGGCGGGCCGTTCACCCGGCCCGCCCTGGTGCCGCTGCTCCGCGTGCCGGTGGCGGTGGTGGCCGTGTGCTGGTTCAGGCGCCGCGACCGCCGTCGGCGGCGGGTGGGGCGAGTGCCCGGAGGGCGGCGTCGACCAGGAGGTCGGCGTGCTCGTGGGTGAGCGGGCCGAGCCGGAACTGCCAGCGGTAGTTGAGCGGGCCGTAGAAGAGTTCGACGGCCAGGTCGAGGTCGGCGTCGGGGGCGATCCGGCCGGCCTCGCGGGCACGGCGCAGGCGGTCGCGGGTGGCCTCCAGCAGCGGGTCCAGCAGGCGGGTGCGGTACTCGGCGTGCAGCGCGGGGTCGTTGAGGATCTCGGCGAGGAGCGCGCGGTAGGTGCGGTCGGCGCCCGGGTCGGCGAGCTCGTCGCTGGTGGGGCGCAGGACGGCGCGGAGGTCGGCGGCGAGGTCGCCGGTGTCGGGGAGGGCGAGGCTGCCCTCGTGCTCGCTCGCGGCGAGGAAGGCGTCGAAGACCACCGCCCCCTTCGAGGGCCACCACCGGTAGATGGTCTGCTTGCCGACGCCGGCGCGGGCGGCGATCGCTTCGATGGTCAGCTTGCCGTAGCCGACCTCGGCGACGAGTTCGGTGGCTGCGGCGAGGACGGCGGCGCGGGCGCGCTCGCTGCGGCGGGCGGGGTCGGGGGCGGTTCTGGACGTCATGGGAAAAATTCTATGCACAACAGCGAGACGAACCGTATTGTCTTCTCAAGCAACCGCGAGACGGTCCGTCTCGTCTTCATCGCTGCCCCCGGAGGTGCCCGTGAACCGCCCCGCACACATCCTGATGGTCTCCATTCCGGCCCATGGCCACGTCAACCCCAGCCTCGCCGTGATCACCGAGCTGGTCGCCCGCGGCCACCGGGTCAGCTACGTCAACGACCCGTCCTTCCGGGAAACCGTCGAGTCCACCGGCGCCGCCTTCGTCCCGTACCCGACGAAGCTGCCGCTCGCCGACGACCCGGACGGCTGGATGGAGGATCCGGTGGCGATCCAGGAGCTGTTCCTGGACGACGCGCTCTCCATGTGGCCCGTCCTCCTGGAGGCCTTCGCCGACGACCGGCCCGACCTGGTGCTCTGCGACATCGCGGGCTTCGCGGCCCGGGCGCTCGGCGAGCGGCTGGGGGTGCCGGTCGTGCAGCTGTCGCCCACCTTCGTCGGCTGGGAGGGCTTCGAGCAGGACCTCGCGGAGGTGTTCGAGGCGATCCGCACCGGTCCGGGCGGCGCCGAGCACTACCGCCGGTTCGCCGACTGGCTGGCCGAGGCCGGTGTGGTGCAGCGCGACGTGGACTCCTTCAAGAACCGCCCGGAGCGGGCGATCGCACTGGTCCCGCGCGCCCTGCAGCCCAACGCCGACCGGGTCGACGAGCGGCGGATCAGCTTCGTCGGGCCCTGCTTCGGCGACCGCGCCCACCAGGGGCGGTGGGAGCGGCCGGCCGGCGCCGAGAAGGTGCTGCTGGTCTCGCTGGGCTCGGCCTTCACCCACCAGCCGGCCTTCTATCGGGCCTGCGTCCGGGCCTTCGGCGAGCTGCCGGGCTGGCACACCGTGCTCCAGATCGGCAGCCACACCGACCCGGCCGAGCTCGGCGAGGTGCCGGACACCGTCGAGGTGCACCGGTGGGTGCCGCAGCTGTCGGTGCTCTCCCAGGCGGACGCCTTCGTCACCCATGCGGGCATGGGCGGCTCCAGCGAGGGGCTGTTCCACGCCGTGCCGATGATCGCGGTGCCGCAGGCCACCGACCAGTTCGCCAACGCGGACGCCCTGGTGGGGCTCGGCGTCGCCCGCCGGCTGGACACCGAGCAGGCCACTGCGGAGGCGCTGCGCGCCGCCCTGCTGGAGCTGGTCGGCGATCCGGCGGTGGCCGAGCGGCTGCGCGAGCTGTCCGCCGCCGGGCGGGCCGAGGGCGGCACCGCCCGGGCGGCGGACCTGATCGAGGCCGAGCTCGCGACGTGACGCGGAGGCGGCGCGGGGGCCGCGGTGTGCGGCGCCGGTCCGGAGGGCGGAGAATCCGGATGGCGAGCACCTGTTGTCATATCTTCATTCACCTGATGTGATGGTGTATATGGATATGCACAGTGCTGTGGCCCCCGACGCTCCGCTGGTCCTGGTCGGCAAGGCCGACGTCAGCGCGGAGGACGTCCTCGCCGTCGCCCGGGGCAACGCCCGGGTCGAGATCGGCCCCGACGCGCTGGCCGAGATGGCGACCGCCCGCGCGCGGATCGACGCCCTCGCGGCCGAGCCGCGCCCCGTCTACGGCGTGTCGACCGGCTTCGGCGCGCTCGCCGTCCGCCACATCAGCCCCGAGCTGCGCGCCCAGCTGCAGCGGTCGCTGGTCCGCTCGCACGCCGCCGGCATGGGGCCGGCGGTCGAGCGCGAGGTGGTCCGCGCGCTGGTGTTCCTGCGGATGAAGACGCTGGCCTCCGGCCGCACCGGCGTCCGGCCGCTGGTCGCCCGGACCATGGCCGCCCTGCTCAACGCGGGCATCACCCCGGTGGTGCGGGAGTTCGGCTCGCTCGGCTGCTCCGGCGACCTCGCGCCGCTGTCGCACTGCGCACTGGTCCTGATGGGCGAGGGCACCGCCACCGGCCCGGACGGCGTGGAGAAGCCCGCCGCCGAACTGCTCGCCGCCGCCGGGATCGAGCCCGTCGAGCTGCTGGAGAAGGAGGGCCTCGCCCTCATCAACGGCACCGACGGCATGCTCGGCATGCTGGTGATGGCCATCGCCGACCTCCAGCGGCTCTTCACCAACGCCGACATCACCGCCGCGATGAGCCTGGAGGCGCTGCTCGGCACCGAGAAGGTGCTCGCCCCCGAGCTGCACGCCCCGATCCGTCCGCACCCGGGCCAGGCGCTGAGCGCCGCCAACATGCTCGCCGTCCTCAAGGACTCCGGCCTCACCGGCCACCACCAGGACGACGCGCCGCGGGTCCAGGACGCCTACTCGATCCGCTGCGCCCCGCAGGTCGCCGGCGCGGGCCGGGACACCCTGGAGCACGCCCGGCTGGTCGCCTCGCGCGAACTGGCCGCCTCGGTCGACAACCCGGTGGTGCTGCCGGACGGCCGGGTGGAGTCCAACGGCAACTTCCACGGCGCCCCGGTCGCCTACGTGCTGGACTTCCTCGCCATCGCCGCCGCCGACCTCGGCTCGATCTCCGAGCGCCGCACCGACCGGCTGCTCGACAAGGCCCGCTCGCACGGCCTGCCGGCCTTCCTGGCCGACGACCCGGGCGTGGACTCCGGCCTGATGATCGCCCAGTACACCCAGGCGGCACTGGTCAGCGAGAACAAGCGGCTCGCCGTCCCGGCCTCGGTCGACTCGATCCCGTCCTCCGCGATGCAGGAGGACCACGTGTCGATGGGCTGGTCGGCCGCGCGCAAGCTGCGCCAGGCCGTGGCCAACCTCGGCCGGATCCTCGCCGTCGAACTCACCGCGGCCGCCCGGGCGCTGGAGATCCGTCAGCAGGCCGACGCGTCGGGCCGCGTCGCCCCGGCCACCGCGGCCGCCATGGCCGCCGCCCGGGAGGCGGGCGTCGGCGGTGCCGGCCGCGACCGCTTCCTCTCGCCCGACCTGGAGGCCGCAGCCGAGCTGGTCGCCTCCGGCGAGCTGGTGCGGGCGGTCGAGCGGGTCACCGGCCCGCTGGCCTGAGACCCGGCCGGCCGGGGTCGTGGCGTCGCCGTGGAGTGACGGGGGCTCAGTCCCAGTCGCTCCGCGGCGAGCGCTCCGCGCGGTCCCGGCGGTTGCGCAGCTCGCCCAGGGCGGCCGCCAGGTTGACTCCGACGATGCCCGCCCAGCAGACCACCAGACCGGCGAAGCCGCCGCTCTCCGGGCTGCCCGCGATCGCCGTCAGCGGGATGCCGAGGACCAGCGAGGTCACCGCGAGCCCGGTGTTGGAGCGCTTGCCCCAGCCCGAACGGCGGGACTGCCCCCGGTGGGGGGACCGCGGCTCGTAGTCGTCCAACCGCTGGGCCACCGACCGCTCGACCCGGGCGTCCAGCCGGGCGTCGAGCCGCTTCATGAAGGAGTCGACGAGTGCGTCCTCGTACTCCTTGCCGAGCTCCTTGCGGGCCTGGAGGGTGGCGTCGAGGTCGCGCCGCAGTTCGTCCTGACGAGTGTCCATGGATCCAGGGTGGGGCCGCCGGGGCCCCCGGTCCATCCGTTCGCAGGAGGAATCCGGGCGGGCTCAGGGACAAATCAGGGTTACCCCGACCCGGTTCGGCCGGCCGCCGGCCCGCCCGACCGGTCCGGCCCGCCCGACCGGTCCGACCCGCGGGGCGTCCCACCGGACGTCCCGCCGTACGAGACGTCTTTGCCAGGTGCGGCCCGCTCCTGCACAGTCGTCGTCCGACCCCCTCGCACCCGGAGGTACCGCTGATGACCGCCACCGACGAGACCGGCAGCGTCGGCCCCTCCGCCCGGCTGCTCCAACTGTTCGAGGGGCACCGGCTGACGCCGACCCAGCGCCGGATCGCCCACTCGCTGGTGCGGCACGCCACCGAGGCGCCGTTCCTGTCCAGCGTCGAGGTCGCCGAACTCGCGGGCGTCAGCCAGCCCTCCGTCACCCGCTTCGCGGTCGCGCTCGGGTACGACGGCTACCCGGCGCTGCGCAAGCAGCTGCGCGAACTCGGCGGCGGCGAACAGGCCGCGCCGGAGACCCCGGACGACGCGGTGCGCAACGAGCACCAGCAGGCCGTGCTCGCCGAGATCGCCCACCTGCGCCACCTCGCCGAACTCCTCGCCGACCCGGAGCCGATCACCCGGGCCGCCCGGCTGCTCGCCGCCTCCCGCCCGCTGCCGGTGCTCGGCCTGCGGGCCGCCTCGGCGCAGGCGCGCGGCTTCGCCTACTTCGCGGCCAAGGTGCACCCGGACATCCGGCTGCTGGACGAGGGCGGCAGCATGCTCGCCGACCGGCTGGAACAGGCCCGGGCGGCCGGGGCCAGCGCACTGCTCTGCTTCGCGCTGCCGCGCTACCCGCGGGAGCTGATGGACGCGCTGACGGTGGCCCGCGAGTGCGGGCTGACGGTGCTCACCGTGGCCGACAGCGCGTTCGCGCCGGTCGCCAAGCTGTCCGACCTGATGCTGCCGGCCGCCGTCGGCACCGGGCTGGTCTTCGACACCGCATGCGCCCCGATGATGCTCGGCCGGGTGCTGCTGCAGTCCATGTGCGACGAACTGCCCGGAGCGGAAGCCCGGTTGGAGGCGATCGAGCAGTCGGCGGCGGCGCGCGGCCTCTTCCTGGAATGAGCGTGGAACAAGCACGGCCCGGAGCGGCGGCGGGGGAGTAGCCGTCACAAACCCGGGCATCCCCTCCTGCAGGGGGTGCCACCCATGCACGTGATCCACGAGATGAAGTTCGTCGCCCGCCTCTCCTCGGGCGCCGACGAATGGTCCTGCCCCGCCTGCGGACGCCGCGTCACCCTGCGGCGCCTGCCCGAACCCGAACTGACCGTCCTCGACCCGGGCGACGAGTCGGCCGTCCACGTCGGCGTCATCGAACCCGACGCCCGCGCCGTCGCGGCCGCCGAGAAGTACGGCCTCGGCCCCGTCCAGAACATCCCCCGCCCGCCGTCCCCGCCCGCCCCGGACGCCGACGACCGCCGCTGGCTCGCCGAGATCGGCATCGACTGGGACGGCGGCGCGGCGGCCTGACTCAGCCGCGCGGCGCGTACAGCGGAAGGCCGGAGGTGTCCAGCTCGGCGGGCAGCGGCGCGGGCAGCGGGACGGCCTCGCCGTACGTGCCGTGCAGGACGCCCTGGTACTCGCCGTCGCGGGGGCGGGTGTGGAGTGTCCAGGCGCCCTTGCGGGGGTCGACCGTGAGGAGGACCGGAACGCCTGCGATCGCGTACCAGCTGGTCCTGGCGGCGATGTGGGTGATGAGCGAGGGGCCGGGAACGACCTGAACGGCGAGAGCGGCACGGCGGGGATCGGCTCGCCGGTCGTCCTCGTTCTCCCATGCGACGGGCAGCACGATCAGGTCGGGGGTGGCGCAGTCGTCCTCGTCGTCCGGTAGGGCGACCGATGACGACTCGTGGGCGCCGAGGTTCGCGGGCAGCTGCGGTCCGAGGTCTTCGCGCAGGTGGCGCACTGTGCCGGCGTGTTTCCCTCGGCGGGGAGGCGACATCAGCAGCGTGCCGCCGATGATCTCGACCTGCAGCCCGGTGCGCCGCTCGATCCCTTCGGCGGTCCGGCGCAGCCTGCCGGAGCGTGCCGGAACAGCTGCCATGGCGTCCTCCACTGGGCCGATCGGCTGGTGCTTCCGGCCGCAGGCTACTGGCGGCAGGCGCTCCGGTTCGGGCGTTGATCGGATGCTTTCGGGGTCTGGTCGAAAGCCGACTGTTTAGTTATATTCAATCGAACATAGCTTGAATGAATCCATCCGCAGGGAGGCCGAACTATGGTGCAGCAGGCGAGCGGGCCGCGTGAGGTGCGCGCGGCGCGTGGGACGGGGCTGACGGCGCAGGGGTGGCAGCAGGAGGCGGCCCTGCGGATGCTGATGAACAACCTCGACCCGGAGGTGGCCGAGCACCCGTCCAAGCTGGTGGTCTACGGCGGCACGGGCAAGGCCGCGCGGGACTGGCGCTCCTTCGACGCCATGGTGAGGACGCTGGAGGGCCTGAAGCAGGACGAGACCATGCTGGTCCAGTCCGGGCGGCCGGTCGGCGTGATGCAGACCCACGAGTGGGCGCCGCGCGTGCTCATCGCCAACTCCAACCTGGTCGGCGACTGGGCCAACTGGGAGGAGTTCCGCCGGCTGGAGAGCCTCGGGCTCACCATGTACGGCCAGATGACCGCCGGCTCGTGGATCTACATCGGCACCCAGGGCATCCTCCAGGGCACCTACGAGACCTTCGCCGCCGTCGCCAACAAGCGGTACAACGGTTCGCTGGAGGGCACCATCACCCTCACCGCCGGCCTCGGCGGGATGGGCGGCGCCCAGCCGCTGGCCGTCACCATGAACGGGGGCGTGGCGATCTGCATCGACTGCGACCCGTCCCGGATCTCCCGCCGGATCGAGCACCGCTACCTGGACGTCGAGGCCAAGAACCTCGCGCACGCGCTGGAGCTGGCCACCGCGGCCCGCGACAAGAAGCAGCCGCTCTCCATCGGCCTGCTGGGCAACGCCGCCGAGCTCTTCCCGCAACTGCTCGCGATGGACGCGCCGATCGACATCGTCACCGACCAGACCAGCGCCCACGACCCGCTGAGCTACCTGCCGATCGGCGTCGCCTTCGACGACATGGCCACCTACGCGGCCGAGAAGCCCGCGGAGTTCACCACCCGCTCGCGCGAGTCGATGGCCAAGCACGTCGAGGCCATGGTCGGCTTCCTGGACCGCGGCGCCGAGGTCTTCGACTACGGCAACTCGATCCGCGGCGAGGCCCAGCTGGCCGGCTACGACCGCGCCTTCGCCTTCCCCGGCTTCGTCCCCGCGTACATCCGCCCGCTGTTCTGCGAGGGCAAGGGCCCGTTCCGCTGGGCGGCCCTGTCCGGCGACCCGCAGGACATCGCCAAGACCGACAAGGCCGTGCTCGACCTCTTCCCGGAGAACGAGTCGCTGCACCGCTGGATCAAGATGGCCCAGGAGAAGGTGCACTTCCAGGGCCTGCCCGCGCGCATCTGCTGGCTCGGCTACGGCGAGCGCGACAAGGCCGGCGAGCGCTTCAACGACATGGTCGCCTCCGGCGAGCTGTCCGCGCCGATCGTCATCGGCCGCGACCACCTGGACTGCGGCTCGGTCGCCTCCCCGTACCGGGAGACCGAGGCGATGCTGGACGGCTCGGACGCGATCGCCGACTGGCCGCTGCTCAACGCCATGGTCAACGTGGCCTCCGGTGCCTCCTGGGTCTCCATCCACCACGGCGGCGGCGTCGGCATCGGCCGCTCCATCCACGCCGGCCAGGTCACCGTGGCCGACGGCACGCCGCTGGCCGGTGAGAAGATCCGCCGGGTGCTCACCAACGACCCGGGCATGGGCGTCATCCGGCACGTCGACGCCGGCTACGACCGCGCCGACGAGGTCGCCGCCGAGCGCGGGGTTCGCGTCCCGATGGGTGAGCTGTGACAGCACCCTCGTTCGAAGAGATGTGGGCGGAGCTGCTCCCCGTGGGCCGCTCCGCCACCTCCGGCGGCTACCGCCGCTTCGCCTGGAACTCCGCCGACGCCGAGTGCCGCGCCTGGTTCGAGCAGCAGGCCCGCAGCCGCGGCCTGACGTACGAGCTGGACCGCAACGGCAACCAGTGGGCCTGGCTGGGCGACCCGAACGGGCAGGGGGCGGTCGTCACCGGCTCGCACCTGGACTCCGTCCCGGACGGCGGGGCCTTCGACGGCCCGCTCGGGGTGGTCTCCTCCTTCGCCGCGCTGGACGAACTGCGCGCCCGGGGAACGGAGTTCACCAGGCCCCTGGCGATCGTCAACTTCGGCGACGAGGAGGGCGCCCGGTTCGGGGTGGCCTGCATCGGCTCCCGGCTGACCGCCGGGGTGCTGTCCCGCGAGGCCGCGTACGAGCTGCGCGACGCCGACGGCCTACGGCTGCCCGACGCGATGGAGAAGGCCGGCTACGACCCGACCGCGATCGGCGCGGACGACGACCGGCTGGCCCGGATCGGCGCCTTCGTCGAGCTCCACGTCGAGCAGGGCCGCTGCCTCGCCGAGGAGCAGCCGGTCGGCGTGGCGGGCGCGATCTGGCCGCACGGCCGCTGGCGGTTCGACTTCCACGGCGAGGCCAACCACGCCGGCACCACCCGGATCGAGGACCGCCGCGACCCGATGCTGACCTACGCCAACACCGTGCTCGCCGCCCGCAAGAAGGCCAAGCTGGCGGGCGCGCTGGCCACCTTCGGGAAGGTCGCGGTGGAGCCCAACGGCACCAACGCGATCGCCTCGCTGGTGCGCGGCTGGCTGGACTCCCGGGCCGCCGACGAGCGCACCCTGACCGAGCTGGTCGCCGAGATCGAGCGGGCCGCCGCCGAGCGCGGCGAGCGCGACGGCGTCCGGGTCGAGCTGACCCGCGAGTCCTACACCCCGGTGGTGGACTTCGACGGGCCGCTGCGCGACCGGCTCGCCAAGCTGCTGGACGCCCCGGTGCTGCCCACCGGCGCGGGACACGACGCCGGCATCCTGGCCTCCGCGATCCCGACCGCCATGCTGTTCGTGCGCAACCCCACCGGCGTCTCGCACTCCCCGGCCGAGCACGCCGAGCAGGCCGACTGCCTGGCCGGGGTCGCCGCCCTCGCCGACGTACTGGAGGACCTGGCGTGCCAGTGAACGAGCACGTGCGCTACTGGGCGCAGTACGCCTGGCTGCCGCACGACAACGGGCCGGTGGTCGAGCCGGACGTGCTGATCACCACCGGCCCCGGCGGCACGATCGCCGCCGTCACCCCGGACAGCGGCCCCTGCCCGCCCGACGCCGTCCGGCTCGACGGGCTGCTGCTGCCCGGTCAGGCGAACGCCCACTCGCACGCCTTCCACCGGGCGCTGCGCGGGCACGTCCAGGTCGGCTCCGGCACCTTCTGGACCTGGCGCGACACCATGTACCGGTTCGCCGGTGCGCTGGACCCGGACCGCTACCTGGAGCTCGCGACCGCCGTCTACGCCGAGATGGCGCTGGCCGGCATCACGGCCGTCGGCGAGTTCCACTACCTGCACCACGCGCCCGGCGGCGCCCGCTACACCGACCCGAACGCGATGGGCGAGGCGCTGATCGAGGCCGCCGCCCGGGCCGGCATCCGGATCACCCTGCTGGACACCTGCTACCTCTCCTCCGGCTTCGGCGCCGAGCCGACCAGGCCGCAGCTGCGGTTCAGCGACGGCGACGCGGAGGCCTGGGCGGTCCGGGCGGACGCGCTCAAGCCGCGCGAGCACGCCCGGATCGGCGCCGCCGTCCACTCGGTGCGGGCCGTCCCGGCCGAGCAGCTGGGCACCGTCGCGCACTGGGCGTCGGTGCGCGGGGCGCCGCTGCACGTCCACCTCTCCGAGCAGACCGCCGAGAACGACGCCTGCCTGGCCGCGCACGGGGTCACCCCGACGAGGCTGCTCGCCGACCACGGCGCGCTCGGCCCGCGCACCTCGGCCGTGCACGCCACCCACCTGACCGACGAGGACGTCCGGCTGCTCACCGACTCCTCCACCACGGTCTGCATGTGCCCCACCACCGAGCGGGACCTCGCGGACGGCATCGGCCCGGCCCGCCGGCTGGCCTCGGCGGGCTCCCCGATCACCCTGGGCAGCGACAGCCACGCGGTGATCGACCCGTTCGAGGAGGCCCGCGCGCTGGAGCTGGACGAGCGGCTGCGCACCCGCACCCGCGGCCACTGGACGGCGAACGCGCTGCTGCGGGCCGGGACCGAGGACGGCCACGCCTCGCTCGGCTGGCCGGAGGCCGGACGGATCGAGGCCGGGGCGCTCGCCGACTTCACGGTGATCGCGCTGGACACCGTCCGCACGGCGGGACCGCCGCCCCGGCTCGGCGCCGAGATCGCGGTCTTCGCGGCCTCGGCGGCGGACGTGCGGCACGTCGTGGTCGGCGGCCGGCACGTCGTCCGGGACGGCGTGCACCGGCTGGTGGTCGACGTGCCGGGCGCGCTGCGCTCCGCGATCGGCGCGCTGGACTACTGACCCCGTTCAACTCCCTTCGGAAGGCGTTGTCTTGAGCACCACGACCACCCTGATCACGGGCATCGGCAGCCTGGTCACCAACGACCCCGGGCAGGGCGCCGGGCCGCTCGGCCTGCTCACCGACGCGGCCGTGGTGGTCGACGGCGGCACCGTCGCCTGGGTCGGCCCGGCCGCGCAGGCCCCGGCGGCGGACGAGCGCTTCGACGCCGGGGGCCGGGCCCTGCTGCCCGGCTTCGTCGACTCGCACGCCCACCTGGTGTTCGCGGGTGACCGCACCGCCGAGTTCAACGCCCGGATGTCCGGGCAGGCGTACTCGGCGGGCGGCATCCGCACGACGGTGGCGGCTACGCGGGCCGCTTCGGATGCCGAACTGGAAGCCAATCTGGTGCGGTTCGTCCGGGAGGCGCTGCGGCAGGGCACCACCACCATCGAGTGCAAGTCCGGCTACGGGCTGACGGTCGAGGACGAGGCGCGGGCGCTGCGGATCGCCGCCGGGTACACCCCGGAGACCACCTATCTGGGCGCTCACGTGGTCGCCCCCGAGTACGCCGAGGACCCGGCCGGCTACGTCGACCTGGTCACCGGCGAGATGCTGGACGCCTGCGCCCCGCACGCCCGTTGGGTGGACGTGTTCTGCGAGAAGGGCGCGTTCGACGGGGACCAGGCGCGGGCTGTTCTGACGGCGGGGATCGAGAAGGGCCTCACGCCGCGCGTGCACGCCAACCAGCTCACCTACGGGCCGGGCGTGCAGCTCGCGGTGGAGCTGGGAGCCGCCTCGGCGGACCACTGCACCCATCTGACGGACGAGGACGTGGCGGCGCTGGCCGGCTCGGCGACGGTCGCCACCCTGCTGCCGGGCGCGGAGTTCTCCACCCGCGCCGAGTACCCGAGCGGGCGCCGGCTGCTGGACGCGGGCGCGGTGGTGGCGCTGTCCACGGACTGCAACCCGGGCTCCAGCTTCACCAGTTCGATGGCGTTCTGCATCGCGGTCGCGGTGCGGGAGATGGGGATGACCCCGGACGAGGCGGTCTGGGCGGCCACCGCGGGCGGCGCCCGGGCGCTGCGGCGCACGGACGTCGGGGTGGTCGCCCCCGGGGCCCGCGCGGACCTGCTGCTGCTGGACGCGCCCTCGCACGTCCACTTGGCCTACCGCCCGGGCGTGCCGCTGACGGCGGCGGTCTGGCGGGCGGGCGTGCGCGAGCTCTGAGGACACGTCCGTGGAAGGCCCGCCCCCCGGTCCTGCGACCGGGGGGCGGGCCTTCGCTCATGCCAGGCCCAACGAGCGCCGCAGGAAGTGCAGTTCGTGGGTCAGCAGGTGCTCGACCACCGCCTCGTCGGTGGGCCGGTGGCCGGTGGCGCGCAGCGGGAGGACCTCGTGCGGGCGGCCGGCGGCGAGCAGGGCGGCGGACAGCCGCAGGGTGTGGGCCGGGTACACGTTGTCGTCGGCGAGGCCCTGGATCAGCAGCAGCGGGCGGCGGAGCTCCGGCGCCAGGGCGATCAGCGAGCCGCTGTCGTAGTGCTCGGGGTGCTCGTCGGGGTGGCCGAGGAAGCGCTCCTGCCAGTGGGTGTCGTAGAACCGCCAGTCGGTGGGCGCGGCTCCGGCGGAGGCGGCGTGGAAGACGTCCGGGCGGCGCAGTACGGCGAGCGCGGCGAGGTAGCCGCCGTAGGACCAGCCGCGGATGGCGACCCGGTCGAGGTCGAGCAGCCCGGGCCGCAGCCGGTCGGCCGCCCGCAGGCCCTCGACCTGGTCGTCGAGGGCGGGCCCCGCCTTGTCGCCGTGGATCGCCTTTTCCCAGCGCGGCCCGCGCCCGGGGGTGCCGCGGCCGTCCACCACGAGGACCGCGAAGCCCTGGTCGGCGAACCACTGGGAGACCTGGTCCCACCACAGGCCGCCGGTGGTGGCCTTCTGCATGGCGGGTCCGCCGTACGGGTCGAGCAGGACGGGCAGCGGGCCGTCCCCGGGGCGGTGACCGGCGGGCAGGAAGAGCGTGGCGCGCAGCTCGCGCGGGCCGAGCCGGAGCGGTTCGGGCCGGGCGGTGACGACGGGCGGCTCGGCGTGCGAGGTGAGCGGGTGGGGTGTCGAGCCCTCGCGCAGGACGGTGGAGCGGCCACCGGGGTGCCCGGGGGTGTGGGTGGTGAGGACCAGCGTGCCGCCGCGCCGCACCCCGGTGTGCAGGCCGGGGCCGCTGCTGAGCCGCCGTGGGCCGGTGTCCGGTCCGTACGTCCAGAGGTGGGTCTCGGTGGGTTCGTCGGAGGCGGTGAACAGGACCTGCTCGCCGTCCGTCCCGAGCACCGCGCGCAGCTGGAGCCCGGGCGGGGTGACCGGCTTGCCGTCGACGGTCAGGTGCCGGGTGTCGCCCAGGTCGGCGGTGTCCACCAGGGCGCCGCCCCCGGTGCGGGTCGGCAGGCCGGGGAGCAGCTCGATCCAGTGCGCGTCCTGCCGCTCGGCGAGTACCCGGGTGGCGCCGTCCGGCTCGATCGCCAGGGTGCGGACGGTGCGCTGGTCACGGCTCTGCACGGCGGCGTACGGGCCGTGGCCGTCCCAGCCGGCGGCGGTGAGGTACTCGAAGGCGGCGCGGTCCCAGCGGACCCCGGTGTCCGTGCCGTCGAGGCCGAGCAGCCGCAGTGAGACCTCGGCGTTGGCGGTGCCGGCCAGCGGGTAGCGGACGGTGCGCGGCGGGCGGTGCGGGTCGGCGGGGTCGGCCACGAAGAGGCGGGCGAGCGGGCGGTTGTCGACCCGGGCGACCAGCAGCGCGGTGCCGTCGGGGGACCACCAGTGGCCGCGGTCGCGGAACATCTCCTCGGAGGCGACGTACTCGGCGAGCCCGTAGGAGACGTCCTCGGCCTCGGGTTCGGCGAGCGGACGGTCGTCCGTGCCGTCGACGCCGACCACCCGCAGGGCGCCGCCGGTGACGTAGGCGATCCGGCGGCCGGCCGGGTCGAGCCGGGGGTCCTGCGGCGGGCCGGGGACGGGGACGGCGCGGACGGTGCCGCGGGCGGTGTCGGCCAGCCACAGGGCGCCGTCCAGTGCGAAGGCGGCGAGCGCGCCGGCGGCGTCGGTGCTGTACCCGGCGATGCCCTCGGCGGCGCCCAGCACGGCCGGGTCCGCGATCAGCCGTTCCTCGCCGGTGGCGGTGTCCAGGGCCCAGAGGCAGGCGAGCGGGTCGGTGCCGGACCGGCCGCGCAGGAAGAGCACGGTGGCGCCGTCCGGCGCGGGCTCAGGCCGGACGGGGACGCCCAGGGTGAACTGCCGGGTGCGGGCCAGCTGACGGGGTAAGGAGAGGGTCGTCATGCGGGGCACCATAGGCACGGCCGCCGGGCCCGTGTCGAGCGCATAACGCCCGGCGGCGGCCTCGGCGGCCTCGGCGGGCGGGCAGCCGGGGTGGCCGGGCGGCCGGGGCGGAGGACGGGCAGGGCCGGGAAAGACGGCCGGGGCCGCCGCGAATCTCAGGAATCCACGGCGGCCCCGGAGTCGTGAGCCGTAGGCCGGTCCGTCAGCGCACGTCGCCCATGAGGGCCTGGACGCGCTTGCGGTAGCCGAAGACGGCGAGCCCGGCGAGGACGGCGAGCGACGCCTGCATCGCGATGATCCCGTTGCCGTCGAGGTTGACGCCGGCCAGCGAGAGCAGGCTGGTGGTGCAGTCACCGGCGGTGACGGCGAGGAACCAGACGCCCATCATCTGGGAGGCGTACTTCTGCGGCGCCATCTTGGTGGTGACCGAGAGGCCGACCGGGGAGAGGCAGAGCTCACCGATGGTCTGGATCAGGTAGATCGAGACGAGCCACAGCGGGGAGACCATGGTGCCGCCGTCCGCCATGTTCATCGGGATGATGAAGATGAAGAACGAGGCGCCGACCAGGACCAGGCCCATCGAGAACTTCACGATGGTGTTCGGCTCCTTGTTGCGGCGGGAGAGCCACAGCCACAGCCAGGCGAACACCGGCGCGAGCGCCATCACGAACAGCGGGTTGAGCGACTGGTACCAGGTGGCCGAGAAGCCGAAGCCGAACAGGCTGTCGGCGGTCTTCTTGTCGGCGAACAGGGAGAGGGTCGACCCGCCCTGGTCGTAGATCATCCAGAAGATGGCGGCCGCGGCGAAGAACCAGATGTAGGCGGACATCTTGGACTGCTCGCCGGCGCTGAGGTCCTTGTCGCGCTTGATCCGGACCAGCACGGCGATCGGGATGAGCAGACCGGCCAGGGTGAGCGGGACGAGGGCCCAGTTCAGGGTGTAGACGCCCAGCCCGACGATCACGGCGTAGAAGACGGCGACGGCGGCGACGGTGATGCCGCCCTTGACCAGCAGGCTGTTGCGCTCCGCGGGCTTGAGCGGGTTGGGGACCTTGCTGCTCTTGGGGCTCAGGTGGCGGCTGCCCAGCAGGAACTGCACCAGGCCGAAGGCCATGCCGACCGCGGCGATGCCGAAGCCCAGGTGCCAGCTGTACTCCTTGCCGATCGTCCCGATGATGAACGGGGCGACGAAGGCACCGAGGTTGATGCTCATGTAGAAGACGGTGAAGCCACCGTCGCGGCGCGGGTCCTCGGGGCCGTTGTAGAGCTGGCCGACCATCGTGGAGATGTTGGCCTTCAGCAGCCCGGAGCCGAGCGCGACCAGGAGCAGGCCGAGGAAGAACGCCGCCTGGCCCGGGACGGCCAGCGCGATGTGGCCGAACATGATCACGAACCCGGCGATGGCGACGGTCTTGCGGGCGCCCCAGACCCGGTCACCGAACCAGCCGCCGGGGTAGGCCATGAGGTAGACCATCGAGACGTAGACGGAGTAGATCGCCGTCGCCGTCGTCGCCGTCATGGCGAGGCCGCCGCCCTGGCTGCCCACGGCGGCGTCGGCGCCACCGGAGACCAGGTAGTAGATGAGCAGGGCGCGCATGCCGTAGTAGGAGAAGCGCTCCCACATCTCGGTCATGAACAGGGTGGCAAGACCTCGGGGATGCCCGAGGAAGGTCTTGCCGCCGGGAGAGGCCGACGTCATGTCGGCGTCCAGGGTCTTCGACGCCATGAGTAGTGGTTCCTTGCCTGACAGCGTCCGCCTAGGGGGGTGGCGGCGGACGTGGACGAAACCACTCTACGTGGCGACATTTGGCTTTATCAGATGACAAAAGCCTTGAATCAGGTATGGGAATGGCAAAGTCGGCGCCAGATCTTCCCGATCTATCGATGGTAGATGGGCGCGTCTTCCTTCGGTTTCAAGATCCAAACGGAGATTCTTCACCGAACGGCCGGTCAGCTACGGCCCGTTGGGTGCAATCGGGGCCTTGTATAACGATCACGCTCTGTGAACTACCTCACAGGGCGTCCGGCGTTACCCCGGCGGACTACCATCACCACATGACCTGTGTGCTGCTCGCCGAGGACGATCCGGCGATCTCCGAACCGCTCGCCCGGGCCCTGCGACGCGAGGGCTATGAGGTGCTCGTCCGCGAGGACGGTCCGACCGCACTGGCCGCGGGCCTCACCGAGGAGGTCGACCTCGTCGTCCTGGACCTCGGCCTGCCCGAGATGGACGGCCTGGAGGTCTGCCGCCGCCTGCGTGCCGACGGCAAGAGCTGCCCCGTCCTGGTGCTCACCGCCCGCGCGGACGAGGTGGACACCGTGGTCGGCCTGGACGCCGGTGCCGACGACTACGTCACCAAGCCCTTCCGCCTGGCCGAACTGCTCGCCCGCGTCCGGGCCCTGCTCCGGCGCGGCAACGTCGACCAGCTCACCACCGGCGCGCACGGTGTGAAGATCGACATCGAATCCCACCGCGCCTGGCTCGGCGACGAGGAACTCACCCTCTCCGCCAAGGAGTTCGAGCTGCTGCGGGTCCTGGTCCGGGACGCCGGCCGGGTGGTCACCCGCGAGGAGATCATGCGGCAGGTCTGGGACACCACCTGGTGGACCTCCACCAAGACCCTGGACATGCACATCTCCTGGCTCCGCAAGAAGCTCGGCGACGACGCGGCCAACCCCCGCTACATCGCCACCGTGCGCGGAGTCGGGTTCCGGTTCGAGAAGAATTAGTCCCTGACGGAGAACGGGCCCTCGGCCCGCGGCAGTGGAACACCCCGGGGAGCGGCAGCGTGAAACGCAGGATGATCAACTCGCTGCTGGGCGTCGTCCTGGTGGTCGTCGTGGTGTTCTGCGTGCCGCTCGCCCTGGTCGAGAAGCGGACCATCGTCAACTCGGCCCAGGACCGGGTGGACGCGGCCGCCGTCCGGGTGCTCGCCCTGGTCGAGAGCCGGCTCGCCGCGGGGGAGCCGGTCACCGGGCGGGCCTTCGAGAGCCAGATCACCGAGGGCAGCTACGTCGAGGTGCAGGTGCCCGGCCAGCCGGTGGTCTCCGCGGGCGAGCGCCCCGCCGGGAACCACCTGCTGAAGGCCGTCGAGCGCGGCAACAGCGGCGAGACCGTCACCGTCGAGCAGTCCCGCGAGGACGTCGACCACGAGATCGCCAACAACCTGCTGCTGCTCGGCGTGGTCGCCCTGCTCGCTGTCCAGGCCGCGGTGGCCCTCGCCGTCTGGCAGGCCAAGCGGCTCGCCCGGCCGCTCACCGACCTCGCCGAGACCGCCGAGCGGCTCGGCTCCGGCGACCCGCGCCCGCGCGACCGCCGCTACGGGGTGCCCGAGCTCGACCGGGTCGCCGAGGTGCTGGACACCAGCGCCGAGCGGATCGCCCGGATGCTCACCGCCGAGCGCCGGCTCGCCGCCGACGCCTCGCACCAGCTGCGCACCCCGCTCACCGCGCTCTCCATGCGGCTGGAGGAGATCACCGCCCTCGCCGAGGAGCCGGAGACGGTCAAGGAGGAGGCGACCATCGCCCTCCAGCAGGTCGAGCGGCTCACCGACGTGGTCCAGCGGCTGCTCACCACCCAGCGCGACCCGCGCAGCCCCACCGCCGTCGCCTTCGACCTCGACGAGGTGATCAAGCAGCAGGTGGAGGAGTGGGGCCCGACGCTGCGGGAGCAGGGCCGGGTGCTCTCCCTGGAGGGGCTGCACGGGGTCACCGCGGTCGGTACCCCGGGGACGGTCGCCCAGGTGCTGGCCACCCTGATCGAGAACTCGCTGATGCACGGCGCCGGGACGATCACCCTGCGGGTCCGGCCGTCCGGCACCTCGGCGGTGGTCGAGGTCCAGGACCAGGGCGCGGGCGTGCCGGCGGACCTCGGCAACCGGGTGTTCGAACGCGCGGTCAGCGGGCGCAACTCCACCGGCATCGGTCTGGCCGTCGCCCGCGACCTCGCGGAGGCGGACGGCGGGCGGCTCGAACTGCTCTCGCTGAAGCCGGCGGTGTTCGCGCTCTTCCTCGGACGCAGCCACCAGGACTGAACGGGCCCGGGCCCTGGCTAGTCGAGCTGCGCGTCGCGGACCACGTCGAGGTCGGTGAAGGTGGGCGGCGCGTCGCAGAGCGCCACCATCTCGCGGAAGATCCGGTCGGTCTCGGGCAGGGCGGAGTTCTCCATCGCCGCCGCGTAGGAGGGGAACTCCACGATCTGCACCACGTGCGCGGTGTCGGAACGGTCGGTGCCGATCACCGCGTGGGAAGCGGTCCGCCTGCCCCGGGTCGCCTCGACCCAGGTGTTCAGCAGCCGGTTGAGGTCGTCGAGCCTGTCGGTCCTGCAGTCGATGATCTGGACGAACGTCATGGCGAGCCTCCTGGACCCCCTCGGCCACGATCGTCCGCCGGCCGTGCTCGCCCTCGGTAACCACTGTCCTCCGGCTGCGGCGGACACGGCAAGCCCCGACGGACACGGCAAGCCCCGGCGGCCGCGTTCGGGCTGCCGGGGCTGTGGGGAGCGAAGGGGGTGCGAGGGGCGCAGGGGGTGCGGGGCCTACTCGGCCTTGGCGAGGCGGATCCGCTCGGTGGCCAGCATCAGCTCGGCCTGTGCGGCCAGCTCCTGGCCGCTGGTGGCGTCCACCGCCTGCTGGGCGGGCAGTCCGACGGGCTCCGGCACGGCCTTGAACACCCAGGTGCGGTACGAGACGAAGCGGAACACGGTGGCCACGGCGAGGCCGATCACCTTGGCACCGATCTGCTCGTAGTGCGAGCGCAGGTCGAGCACGTACACCGAGAAGCCGAGGATGCCGGTCTCGATCAGCATGCCGATGCCGCTGTAGACCAGGAAGAGCGTGATCTCGCGCCGGCGGGAGGCGGCGTCGCGGTCCCGGTAGAGCCAGTAGCGGTAGCCCAGGTAGTTGGTCGCGATCGCGATCACCGTCGCGACGATGTTCGACCGGACCGACGCCAGGCCCATGCCGTTGATGCAGACCCAGAAGACGGCGAAGTTGACCACCACGCCGCTCAGGCCGACGATGCCGAACTTCACGACTTCGCCCGTGATCCCACGCATCTTCTGTGCGAGCGGGGGGTTCGAAGCTGCGGTCGTCGCCATACCGGACTGCCTCCATGTGCCTGCGGGACGAAAGGGCCTGCCGCGACGGCGCGGCCACCCCTTGAGCCCTGCGTGCACGCACATGATCGGACCGCGCAGACCAGGACCTGGCCGTCCAGGCTACCCGCTTCCATCGAACGGCTCAGCCCCCAGGGCGACAGGTTGACATCTACGCGCGTCCGCCCCGACGGCCCCACCGGCGGCTCCACCGCCCCCGACCGGCCCGGATATCCTGGGCCGCGTGACTTCCCCGGGCAATGTGAATTTTCCAGTGGTGGGCATGATCGGTGGCGGGCAGCTGGCCCGCATGGCACACCAGGCGGGCATCCCGCTCGGGGTCAGGTTCAAACTCCTCGCCGACACGCCCCAGGACTCCGCCGCACAGGTGGTGTCCGACGTCGTCCTCGGCGACTACCGCGACCTCGACACCCTGCGCGCCTTCGCCGCCGGCTGCGACGTGATCACCTTCGACCACGAGCACGTCCCCACCGAGCACCTGCGGGCCCTGGAGGCCGACGGCATCGCCGTCCGCCCCGGCCCGGAGGCGCTGGTCAACGCCCAGGACAAGGGCGTGATGCGGGCCAAGCTGGACTCCATCGACGTGCCCTGCCCCCGGCACCGGATCGTCGCCGACCCGGCCGACGTCACCGCCTTCGCCGAGGAGGGCTCCGGTTACCCGGTCGTCCTCAAGACCGTCCGCGGCGGCTACGACGGCAAGGGCGTCTGGGTCGTCGACGACGAGGAGCAGGCGCAGGCCCCGTTCCTGGCCGGCGTCGCGGTGCTGGCCGAGGAGAAGGTCGACTTCGTCCGCGAGCTGGCCGCCAACGTGGTCCGCTCGCCCAGTGGCCAGGCCGTCGCCTACCCGGTGGTGGAGAGCGTCCAGGAGAACGGCGTCTGCGCCGAGGTCACCGCCCCCGCGCCGGACCTCGACCCGGCCCTGTCCGACGAGGCCCAGCAGCTCGCCCTGCGGATCGCCGGCGACCTCGGCATCGTCGGCCACCTCGCCGTCGAGCTGTTCCAGACCCGGGACGGCCGCATCCTCGTCAACGAGCTGGCCATGCGCCCGCACAACTCCGGGCACTGGACCCAGGACGGCGCCGTCACCTCGCAGTTCGAGAACCACCTGCGGGCCGTCCTCGACCTCCCGCTCGGCGACCCCCGCCCGCGCGCCAAGTGGACCGTCATGGTCAACGTCCTCGGCGGCGACTACCCGGACATGTACCGCCCCTTCCTGCACTGCATGGCCCGCGACCCCGGGCTGCGGATCCACATGTACGGGAAGGACGTGAAGCCCGGCCGCAAGGTCGGCCACGTCAACGTCTTCGGGGACGACCTCGAAGACGTCCGCGAGCGCGCCCGCCACGCGGCCGCCTACCTGCGAGGAACGATCACCGAATGAGCCCCGCTTCGACCGCCCCCCTCGTCGGCATCGTGATGGGCTCGGACTCCGACTGGCCGGTCATGGAGGCCGCCGCCCAGGCGCTCGACGAGTTCGAGATCCCCTACGAGGTGGACGTCGTCTCCGCCCACCGGATGCCCCGCGAGATGGTCGCGTACGGCGAGAACGCCCACCTGCGCGGCCTGAAGGCGATCATCGCCGGCGCCGGCGGCGCGGCCCACCTGCCGGGCATGCTCGCCTCCGTCACCCCGCTGCCGGTCATCGGCGTGCCGGTGCCGCTGCGCTACCTGGACGGCATGGACAGCCTGCTGTCGATCGTCCAGATGCCGGCCGGCGTGCCGGTGGCGACCGTCTCGGTGGCCGGCGCGCGCAACGCCGGCCTGCTCGCGGTGCGGATGCTCGCCGCCTTCGACCCCGAACTCGCCGAGAAGATGACCGAGTTCCAGGCCGAGCTGAACAACCAGGCCACCGAGAAGGGCCAGAAGCTGCGCGCCAAGGTGGCCGGTTCCTCCTCCTTCGGCTTCGGCAAGTAATTCCCCTGGTGGGGGTGGGGTAGAACAACCCGTATGACTTCTCGGACGGACTCCCCCACCCCGCTGGACCGCGCCCGCGCCCTGCTGCGCACCGCCCCCGTGGTGGACGGCCACAACGACCTCCCCTGGGCGATGCGCGAGCAGGCCGGATACGACCTCGGCGCGCTCGACCTCGCCGCCGACCAGAGCGACCGCCTGCACACCGACCTCGCCCGCCTCGCGGAGGGCGGGGTCGGCGCGCAGTTCTGGTCCGTCTACGTCCCCTCCTCGCTGGCCGGCGACCACGCCGTGAGCGCCACCCTGGAGCAGATCGACTTCGTCCACGCCCTGGTCGAGCGCTACCCGGACCGGCTGCGCCTGGCCCGTACCGCCGCGGACATCGAGGCCGCCCGCGCCGAGGGCCGGATCGCCTCCCTGATGGGCGCCGAGGGCGGCCACTCCATCGACTGCTCGCTGGCCACCCTGCGCGCCCTGTACGAGCTGGGCGTGCGGTACCTGACGCTCACCCACAACGACAACGTGCCGTGGGCGGACTCCGCCACCGACAAGCCGGTGGCCGGCGGGCTGACCCGGTTCGGCGAGGAGGTCGTCCGGGAGATGAACCGGCTCGGCATGCTGGTCGACCTCTCGCACGTCTCCGCCGACACCATGCGCGACGCCCTGCGGGTGACCGAGGCGCCGGTCGTCTTCTCGCACTCCTCCTCGCGCGCGGTCTGCGACCACCCGCGCAACATCCCGGACGACGTGCTCGCCCAGCTGCCCGCCAACGGCGGCGTGGCGATGGCGACCTTCGTGCCCAAGTTCATCCTGCCCGCCGCCATCGACTGGACCAGGGCCGCCGACGAGAACATGCGCGCCCACGGCTTCCACCCGCTGGACACCACCCCGCCGGCCATGGAGCGCCAGCGCGCCTTCGAGGCCGCCAACCCGCGCCCGATCGCCACCCCGGCCACCGTCGCCGACCACCTCGACCACATGCGCGAGGTGGCCGGCATCGACCACATCGGCATCGGCGGCGACTTCGACGGCACCGCCTTCCTGCCGGACGGCCTGGACTCGGTGGCCGGCTACCCCAACCTGGTCGCCGAACTCCTCGGCCGCCACTGGTCGGAGGCCGACCTGGCCAAGCTCACCTGGCACAACGCCGTGCGCGTCCTGCGCGACGCCGAATCGGCGGCCGCCGGGCTGCGCGCGAGCCGCCGCCCGTCCATCGCCACCATCGCGCAGCTGGACGGCCCTCAGGCCTAGAGCCTGGGGATCTCGATGGCCGGGCACCTGTCCATCACCATGGCGAGCCCGGCCGCCCGGGTCCGCCCGTAGGCGGCCTCGTCGACGACGCCCAGCTGGAACCAGACCGCCTTCGCCCCGGCGGCCACCGCCTGGTCGGCCACCTCCCCGGCGAGTTCGGACCGGACGAACACGTCCACCACGTCGACCGGGAACGGCACCTCGGCGAGCGAGGCGTAGCCCTGCTCGCCGAGGACCGTCTCGGCCTTCGGGTGCACGGGCACGATCCGCTTGCCGTACTCCTGGAGCGCCCTGGCCACCCTGTACGCGGCGCGGGCGGTGTTGGTGGACAGGCCCACCACCGCCCAGGTGTCGCCGGTGCGGGTGAGGATCTCGCGGACCGCCGCTTCGTCGCCGTAGCTCGTCATGCCGGTAGCAACGACGTTCGCGGACGCCGGATTCCTGGGCTCAGATGTTGGTGGCGTTGAGCTTGACCAGGGCCGTCGTGTCGTTGTCGTACGTGACCTCCAGTTCGACGACCCAGGCCTTCCCCCGGGGCCGGTTCCCATCGGTCTCGTCGCGGTTCCGGAGGGTCATTCCCCAGGTCTCGTCGCTGATCAGCCGGACGCGCGGGAACGCGGCGACCAGCCGGGCGGCCAGGTCGGTCCGGGGCATCCGGAACTCGCCGGTGTACCCCTGCTCCTGCCAGCCGCTGGTGTCCGTGCAGTGGGCCCCGGTGGCCTTTGCGGGCATGGATCCGCCCGCGAAGTCCACGACCTCCGAGCAGTCGGCCTTGACGGGTTCGCCGGAGGCGAGGTCGTCGAGGGCGAGCGCGAAGCGGCTCGCGAGGAAGAGCAGGAGCGCGGCGACCGCCGCGCAGCCGATGGCCAACCGGACGAACGACTTGCGCATGAAGGACCCCCCGGTCTTCGGACCACCGCGGACAGCGGGTGGCCCGATCCTCGCACGAGAGTTGAACATGTTCAAATATGTGGGTCCGGGAACGCGCGAGCGCCCGCCCCCGGGGTCGGGGACGGGCGCTCGGGAGCGGACTCGTCAGCTCGGGCGGCCCAGGGCGCGGTAGGTCCAGCCGGCGGCCCGCCAGGCCTCGGCGTCCAGGACGTTGCGGCCGTCGAGGAGGCGGCGCTCGGCGACCACGGCGCCGAGCGCGGACGGGTCCAGCTCGCGGAACTCGGACCACTCGGTGAGGTGGAGGACCACGTGGGCGCCCTCGGCGGCCTCCAGGGCTGAGTGGGCGTAGGTGAGGGACGGGAACATCTTGCGGGCGTTGTCCACGGCCTTCGGGTCGTAGACGGTGACCTGGGCGCCCTGGAGCTGGATCTGGGCGGCCACGTTGAGGGCGGGGGAGTCCCGGATGTCGTCCGAGTTGGGCTTGAAGGCGGCGCCGAGGACGGCGACCCGGCGGCCCAGGAAGCCGCCGCCGCACTGTTCGCGGGCCAGCTCGACCATCCGGGAGCGGCGCCGCATGTTGATCGAGTCGACCTCGCGCAGGAAGGTCAGGGCCTGGTCGGCGCCGAGCTCGCCGGCCCGGGCCATGAACGCCCGGATGTCCTTGGGCAGGCAGCCGCCGCCGAAACCGAGGCCGGAGTTGAGGAACTTGCCGCCGATCCGCTCGTCGTAGGCGAGCGCCTTGCTGAGCTGGGTGACGTCCGCGCCGGCCGCCTCGCAGACCTCGGCCATCGCGTTGATGAAGGAGATCTTGGTGGCCAGGAAGGAGTTGGCGGCCGCCTTGACCAGTTCGGCGGTCGCGTAGTCGGTGACCATGAACGGTACCCCGGCCGCGATCGGCTCCGCGTACACCTCGCGCAGCACCCGCTCGGCCCGCTCGCTCTGGGCGCCGACCACGATCCGGTCCGGCCGCAGGGTGTCCTGCACGGCGAACCCCTCGCGCAGGAACTCCGGGTTCCAGGCGAGTTCGGCGCCCTCGCCGACCGGCGCCAGCGCGGCCAGCCGCTCGGCCAGCCGGGCCGCCGAACCGACCGGGACGGTGGACTTGCCGACCACCAGGGCGGGACGGGTCAGGTGCGGTGCGAGCTCGTCGATCGCGGTGTCGACGTACGACATGTCGGCGGCGAACTCGCCCTTGCGCTGCGGAGTGTTGACGCAGATGAAGTGCACGTCGCCGAACTCGGCGGCCTCCTGGGCGGAGGTGGTGAAGCGCAGCCGTCCGGTTGAACCCTCGTGCCCGGCCACGTGCTTGAGCAGCAGTTCGGAGAGCCCCGGCTCGTACATCGGGACGCGGCCCGCGGTCAGCATGGCGATCTTGTCCGGGTCGATGTCCAGACCCAGCACCTCGAAGCCGAACTCGGCCATCGCGGCGGCGTGCGTGGCGCCGAGGTAGCCGGTGCCGATCACGGAGATGCGGAGGGTCACGGGTTCTCCTTGGATGCGGACGCGACCAGTACGGATGCCCTGATGCTATCCGCCCGCCGAGGGCGCACCGGGATCACCTGCACGCCCGAGGGACCGCCCTGAACGCTAGGCAGCCGCAGGTCGGCGCCCTAGGATCTCTACTGAACGGTAGTTAACCGCGGATTCGACTCGCACCGGGCGTCGATCGGACCTCGATCGGGCACCGGTCACTGAACGACGAGGCAGGCATCATGGCGGGCAGCGCAGGGGCGGCTGACTTCGATCTCTTCCGGATCTCCGAGGAGCACGGGATGCTCCGTGAGGCGGTGCGTTCGCTGGCCGAGGCGAAGATCGCTCCGTTCGCGGCGGAGGTGGACGAGCAGGGGCGGTTCCCGCAGGAGGCGCTGGAGGCGTTGCGGGGCAGTGATCTGCATGCGGTGCACGTGCCGGAGGAGTTCGGTGGTGCGGGGGCGGATGCGCTGGCGACGGTGATCGTGATCGAGGAGGTGGCGCGGGTGTGTGCGTCGTCCTCGTTGATTCCGGCGGTGAACAAGCTGGGGTCGCTGCCGGTGCAGTTGTCGGGGTCTCAGGAGTTGAAGGCGAAGTACCTGGGGGCGCTGGCGCGGGGCGAGGGGATGTTCTCGTACTGCCTGTCGGAGCCGGAGGCGGGTTCGGACGCGGCGGGGATGCGGACCCGGGCGGTGCGCGACGGGGATTTCTGGGTGCTGAACGGGGTGAAGCGCTGGATCACCAACGCGGGGGTGTCGGAGTTCTACACGGTGATGGCCGTGACGGATCCGGAGAAGCGCTCGAAGGGGATCTCGGCGTTCGTGGTGGAGAAGGGCGACGAGGGGGTGTCGTTCGGTGCGCCGGAGAAGAAGCTGGGGATCAAGGGTTCGCCGACGCGTGAGGTGTACTTCGACAATGTGCGGATTCCCGCGGACCGGATGATCGGTGCGGAGGGGACGGGTTTCGCGACGGCGATGAAGACCTTGGACCACACGCGGGTGACGATCGCGGCGCAGGCGGTGGGGATCGCGCAGGGGGCGCTGGACTACGCGAACGGGTATGTGAGGGAGCGCCGGCAGTTCGGGAAGGCGATCGCCGAGTTCCAGGGGGTCCAGTTCATGCTGGCGGACATGGCGATGAAGCTGGAGGCGGCGCGGCAGCTGACGTACGCGGCGGCGGCGAAGTCGCAGCGCGGGGACGCGGATCTGACGTTCTTCGGTGCGGCGGCGAAGTGTTTCGCGTCGGACGCGGCGATGGAGATCACCACGGACGCGGTGCAGTTGCTGGGCGGGTACGGGTACACCCGGGACTATCCGGTGGAGCGGATGATGCGGGACGCGAAGATCACGCAGATCTACGAGGGCACCAACCAGGTCCAGCGGATCGTGATGGCCCGCAACCTCCCGTAACCCCACCCGACACCCCACTCGACGTACACCCACGGCCCCTGACCGCCCGTCCGCGGTCGGGGGCCGTATGTCGTCCGGCATCGAACCGTCCTGGACGCGGCCCCCGTGACGGTGTCATAAATGATCGTCAACTCATGGGCAGCACGCGACGATTGCGAGAGATCGACGATCATGGGCAGCACCCCCGAGCAGCACCCCACCGGCAAGGTCTGGCTGATCACCGGCGCCAACTCCGGCTTCGGCCGGGCGCTCACCGAGGCCGCGCTGGCGGCCGGCGACACCGTCGTGGCCGCAGCCCGGCGCCCCGAGACGCTGGCGGAGCCGGCCGCCGCGCACCCGGACCGGCTGTTCCCGGTCCGGCTGGACGTCACCGACCAGGAGCGGATCGCGGCCGTCGTCGCGGAGACCGTCCAGCGGCACGGCCGGATCGACGTCCTGGTCAACAACGCCGGGCGCGGGCTGATCGGCGCCGTCGAGGAGTCCACCGACCGCGAGCTGCGGGACCTGATGGAGCTGCACTTCTTCGGCCCGGCCGCACTCACCCGGGCCGTGCTGCCGCACCTGCGGGCCCGGGGCTCGGGCGCGGTGGTGCAGATGAGCAGCATGGGCGGCCGCTTCAGCTTCCCCGGGGTGGGCGCCTACTCGGCCACCAAGTTCGCGCTGGAGGGGCTGTCCGAGGCGCTGGCCAAGGAGGTGGCCGGCTTCGGGGTCAAGGTGCTGATCGTCGAGCCCGGCGCGTTCCGGACCGGCTTCGCGGGCGGCGACGCGCTCGCCCACAGCGCCCCGATCGAGGCGTACGAGCCGCTCGTCGGCCCGGTCCGCACCGGGCTGCCGGACAGCGACGGCAAGCAGGCCGGGGACCCGGCGAGGGCCGCCGAGGCGATCCTGGCCGCGCTGGCCGCCGAGCACACCCCGCTGCGGCTCGCGCTCGGCAGCGACGCGGTGGACGGCGTCCTCGGCACCCTCGACGAGGCGCGGCGGGAGACCGAGACGTGGGCGGCGGTCGGCCGCGGCACCGACTTCCCGGCCGGCGAGTAGCCCACCGGCCGGCGGACGGCCCCGTCCACCGGGCGGCGGGTGGTGGGTGGCCCCACCCCTCGGTCGGTGGAGGGCCGCGCGACGAAAACCGCGCGACGGCGGGCAGCCGCGCTCCGTAGGCTGCCCGCCATGCCCTCCGCGCCCACCAGGCCCTCCGTGCTCAGCCTGGCCCCCATCACCCCCGAGAACGTCGACGCCGCCCTCGCGCTGCGGGTCCGCCCCGACCAGGAGGCCCTGGTGGCGCCGGTGGTGAAGTCGCTGGCCGAGGCGTACGCGTACGGGGAGGCCGCCTGGCCCCGGCTGATCCTGGACGACGGGCGGCCGGTCGGCTTCGTGATGGCCTTCTTCGACCTCACCTTCTACCCCGACCGCCCCGGCGACCGCCCCCGCTCCGGCCTGTGGCGGCTGCTGATCGACGCCGAGCGGCAGCGCGGCGGCTACGGCCGCTTCGCCGTCGAGCAGGTCTGCGCCGAGATCCGCCGCCGCGGCGGATCCCGCGTCACCGTCACCCACCACCCGGGCCCGGACGGCCCGGAGGAGTTCTACGCCCGTCTCGGCTTCCGCCCGACCGGCGAGCTGAGCGGCGGCCAGACCGTCGCCGAACTGGACCTCCCGCCGCTCAGCTGAGCAGCGCCGCGGCCTGCTCCCGGGCCTGTCGCAGCCAGCCGGCGCGCTCGGCGTCGGAGGAGTCGGTGACCGTGCGGAACACCGTCCGCCGTACCTCGGCGACCCCGACGTACGGCAGCACGCAGGCCGCCCAGATCCGCTCCAGCGGGTCGCCGAACTCCTCGCGCTCGCGGGCCTCCGGGGTGTCCGAGGTGTTCAGCACCAGCGCCCGGCCGGCCCGCAGCAGCCCGGCCGGCTCGCCGTCGGTCGTCCCGAGCTTGTACGCGACGCCGGGCACCAGGACCCGCTGCGCCCAGCCGGTGAGCACCGCGGGCGGCATGCCCCACCAGTTGGGGTGGATCAGCACCAGCGCGTCCAGGGCGGCCACCTCGGCGCGGTGCAGGGCGAGGACCGGATCCCCGGACCGCTCCGCCGCGGCCACCGTGCCGGTCTCCTCGGCGGCCAGCAGCGGCGCGAAGCCCTCCGCGTACAGGTCGTGGGGGCGCACCCGGCAGCCGCGCTCCCGCAGTTCGTCCACCACGGCCCCGTACAGCGCGTGGTTGAAGCTCCCCGGCCGCGGATGCGCCAGGTAGACCCCGATCGTGCTCATCTTCCGTCCCCCTCGGGCTGGTTGGCCGGACCGATGGTAGGCGCGTGCCCCGCTGTCGCGCACCCGGCGAGGATCCGCCGGACACGCCCCGGGTCCGGTCGGCCGCCCGGTAGGGTCCGGGGCCATGACCGAGCCGGACTTCCTCACCGAGACCAGGGCGTTCTACGACGCCGTCGCCGCCGAGTACACCGAGCTCTTCCGGGACGCGTTGGACCGCATGCCGATGGACCGGGCGATGCTGGGGCTCTTCGCCGACCTGGTCCGCGCCGAGCGGCCGGGCGGCAGGACGGCCGAACTCGGCTGCGGCCCGGGCCGGATGACCGGCCCGCTGCACCGGCTCGGCGTGGACGTGCACGGGATCGACCTCTCGCCGCGGATGGTCGAGCTCGCCCGGCAGGCCCACCCGGAGGTGCCGTTCAGCGTCGGTTCGATGTTCGACCTCCCCTTCCGGGACGGGGAGCTGACCGGCGTGGTGGCCTGGTACTCGATCATCCACACCCCGGCGGAGCGGCTGCCCGAGGTGTTCGCCGAGTGCGCCCGGGTGCTCGCCCCCGGCGGCCACCTGATGCTCGCCTTCCAGGTCGGCGACCGGCCGTCGCGCCAGGAGCGCCCCTTCGGCCACCCGGTGTCGCTGGACTTCCGCCGGCTGCGGCCGGAGCACGTCGAGGAGCTGGTGCGGGAGGCGGGCCTGACGGTCACGTCCCGTACGGTCCGTGAGCCGGAGGGGGACGAGAAGACCCCACAGGCCTGTCTGCTGGCCCGCAGGCCGAAGGGCTGAGGCCTCCAGCGGGCCTCCTGCGCGGCCTCCAGCGCGGTCTTCTACGCGGCCTCGGACGAGGACGGCGGCTGCCCGGAGGCGGTCGCGATCACTTCGTCCAGCACCTCGCGGGAGCGCAGCAGGTCGCTGATCGTCCGGTCGATCCGTTCGCGCTCCGCGGTGAGCTCCTCGACCAGCAGGGGGGTGGCGACCTCGTTCGGGCTGCCGTCGGAGTCCCGCATGCAGGGGAGGATCTTGTAGATGGTCCGGCTGTGCAGCCCGGCCGCGAACAGCTCCTGAATGTGCACCACCCGGTCGACGGCGGCCTCCGGGTACTCGCGGTGGCCGCCCTCGGTGCGGCGGGCGGCGAGCAGGCCCTGCTGCTCGTAGTAGCGCAGCGAGCGTTCGCTCACACCCGTCCGACGGGCCAGTTCGCCGATCCGCACGCCGTCCACCCCGTCCCCGTGCCGCACTGAGGCCTGAAACCTGACATCGATGTTAGCTTCCCGGTCGCGTCTCGGGGGGCGGAATCCGGATAACACAGCCGCGTCCGGCCGCGCCCGACCGGGGGCAGCGCGCGCCGAACAGGTGATCGTGCCATCATCCCTGCATGTCTTCCAACGTTTTCTTCGACATCACGATCAACGACGAGCCGGCCGGCCGGATCGTCTTCAAGCTGTACGACGACGTCGTTCCCAAGACCGCCCAGAACTTCCGCGAGCTGGCCACCGGCCAGAACGGCTTCGGCTACGCGGGCTCCGGCTTCCACCGCGTGATCCCGGCCTTCATGCTCCAGGGTGGTGACTTCACCAACCACAACGGCACCGGCGGCAAGAGCATCTACGGCGAGAAGTTCGCGGACGAGAACTTCCAGATCAAGCACGACCGCCCGGGCCTGCTGTCGATGGCCAACGCCGGCCGCAACACCAACGGCTCGCAGTTCTTCATCACCACCATCGTCACCGACTGGCTGGACGGCAAGCACGTCGTCTTCGGCGAGGTCCTGGAGGGCATGGACCTGGTCAAGAAGATCGAGGGCCTCGGCTCGCAGAGCGGCCGCACCTCGGCCAAGATCTCCATCGCCGCCTCCGGCGAGGTCAAGTAGTCGCCGCCGCCACTGGCGCGCACCGCCCCGGAGCGGGACGTCGGATCTTCCGGCCTCCCGCTCCGGGGCGGTTTCGTACCCGCTCGCCGTACCCGCCCCGGGCCCGTTCCCGCGCCGGACCGCGGTGCGGCGGGCAGGGTAGCCGGGAGCGCCGCCGTCCGGGCCGGAACCGGGCAATCGTGCGGTCCTCCTTTGCCGGGGCCCTACGCTCGACTTCTCGGACACGGCCCAAGCCGCGGCCGAACTCGACTCTGCGGCAAGGTGGTTGACCGATGGTGGAGCAGGGCGCCGACGACGGCGAGGTGACCTTCGAACAGGTGACGGTGGTCTCCCTGGCCGGCTGCGAGCCGGTCGGCCCGGCGCGGTTCGCCGTCCGGGTCGTCCGCGAGGGCATGACCGTCAAGCGGGTGGCCGGCTACTGGGTGCGCTGGGACGAGCGGTGGGGCGCGGAGGAGGTCCGCCACCACGCCCGCTGGGTCGCGGACGAGGAGTACGTGCGGCCGGACACCGGCAGCCTGGACGGCACCCTCGCGGTGATGGTCGCCGCGTACTGGACGGATCCGACGGGCGCCTTCCCGCGCCGCCCGGGCACCGAGACGGTGGTGACCTTCCGGCCGGGCGAGACCGAGCACGAGCTGGTGCTGGAGCAGCCCGCCCCGGTCGTCCACGCCGCCGCGGCCCCGTACCGCCCGGCCTCGCTCTCGGTGCAGCTGACCCACGCGAGGTGGCTGAGCGGCGACGGGCAGCCGATCCACTACGGCTTCTCGGGTGCCACCGAGGCGGCCGGCGGCGAGGGGGAGTGGCTGGTCCGCTTCCCGGAGTGCGGCACCGGGCTGCTGCCGTTCGTCTAGGCAGGCGCCGGTTCCCGTACCGGTCCGTGCCGTCCGGTCCGTGCCCGTCCGGTCCGGTGCGTCCCGTGCGTCCGGTGCGTCCCGGCGCGTTCAGGAGGGGCTCGGGGCGGGCCGGGCCGGTACCGGGCAGGTCCACCGGCCGCCCGTCCGCATCCCCACCTTGCGCGCCGGGACGCCGGCCCAGACCTCCCCGGGCCCGGTCGAGCGGGTGAGCACCGCGTTGGCGCCGACGACGGTGCCCGCGCCGACGGTCAGCACGCCCTCCTTGCACACCACCTTGGCGCCGGCGCACAGCACCGCGCCGTCCTCGACCACCACCCGCCGCATCGCGCTCTCCTCCTGCGGCACCCACGGGTCGGCCCGGCCGATGGTCACGCCGTTGTAGAGCGTTACGCCGGCGCCGAGGGTGGTGTTCGGGTGCAGCACGGTGCCGAAGCCGCGGTGGAAGACGCGCAGTCCGGGCCCGATCTCGCAGGCGGCGGGCACCTCCATCCCGTAGAGCGCGAGCGCCTCCTGGACCAGGCGGCCCAGGAGGCGGTGGCGACGGCGATGGATCAGCGCGGTGACGAGTGGCATCCACCCATTGTGTCGACGCGGTCGCACAAAGTCGCGGACTACTTGAAGTCCGGGACCGCGGTGTCGTTCTTGAACGCGGCGAAGAGCTGCTTGGACTTGTTGGCGTCCCACAGCACGGCGGACTCGCCGGTCTTGGTCCGGTAGTCCGGGTTGCCGATCGGCACGGTCAGCGACTTGCCGCTGCCGCCGTTGACGTCCTTCATGGCGAGGAAGAGCGAGCCGAGGTCGGTCAGGCCGCAGTCCTCGTCGACGATCAGGGTGCCGAGCGCCGAGTCGACCAGCGGGTAGAAGGTGAACGGGTTCATCAGGTTGCCGGGGGAGGCGGCCTGGTGGGCCAGCGCGCCGAGGAACTTCTGCTGGTTGCGCATCCGGCCGAGGTCCTGGTCGGCCATCTGGTGGCGCTGGCGGACGAAGGCCAGCGCCTGCTTGCCGGTGAGGGTCTGGTCGCCGGCCTTGAGGTCGAGGCCGGAGTCCTTGTCCTGGACGTCCTGGTCGATCTTCATCTCGACGCCGCCGATCGAGTCGACGATGCCGACGAAGCCGCCGAAGCCGATCTCGGCGTAGTGGTCGATCCGCAGGCCGGTGTTCTGTTCGACGGTCTGGACCAGCAGCCGGCCGCCGCCGTTGCCGAAGGCCGAGTTGATCTTCGCGGTGGTGCCCTTGACCGGCTTGCCGTTGCTGCCCGGGTGGTCGGGGATCGGCACCCAGGAGTCGCGCGGGATGCTCATCAGGGTGTTCCCGTTGTCCCCGACGTGCAGGATCATCATCGAGTCGCTGCGCTTGCCCTCGGTGTCGTGCCCGGTGTGCAGGTCGTCCTGCTCGGCGTCGGTGAGGCCCTGGCGGCTGTCGGAGCCGACGATCAGCCAGTTCGTGCCCTTGCCCGCGGCCGGGCGGCCGGGGTAGTCGGCGAGCACGTTCTCGTGGTTGAGCTTGGAGTCCGCCCAGAACCAGGTGGAGACGGCGGTCACCATGACGGCGATCAGCACGCCGAAGACCGACCACTTCACTATCCGCCGCCGCGGCCAGCGCCGGGCCTGGGCACCGGGCGGGCGGGTGCCGCCGGGCCCGCCGGGGCCACCGGGGCGGCCCTGGCCACCGGGCCCGCCGGGGCGGCCCTGACCGCCGGGGCCACCGGGTCCGCTGTGAGCACCGTGGCCTGCGGCGCCGCCGGGAGCGCCGCCGGGTGCGCCGGGACGGCCGCCGGGCGCGCCGGCCCCCTGCGGGGGGACGCCGCCGAGCCGGGAGGGCCCCGGCTGCCCGGGCTGTCGCGGCTGCCGTGGCGCGGCCGCCCCCGGCCCGCGCGGGTTCAGCGAGGACGGCAGCGGCGGCTCGGCCGCGCCGCCCCCGCCGTTTCCGCCGTACGGGTTCCCGCCGCCCCCCGGGCGGCCCTCCTGCCACGTGTTCATGCCGACGAGGATGCCCGACCCCGGTCGGGCTGACTCCCCCCGGGGGGTCCACCGGGCTTCTTGTAGCAGTTTTGATGCACGTACCGGATCGTTCCGCCGCAACGTCCGGACACCCCGTGTTCCAGCTGCTGAAACGTTTCTTGACCAGCGCGAACACAGCGTGTTTGCATTCCAGGCATGGATCAGCGTTGGGCACTCACGCGTCGGCGGTACGTCGACCTGCGGCGCGGTGTGGCCTGTTCGCTCTGTCGCGGCTGACGCGCGCCCGCCGAATCCCCGCACCCGCCGCACGTCCGCCGGCACGGCGTCCCCGCCGCACGTCCGCCGACACAGCGCCCCCGGTGCACGTCCGCCGGCACCGCTCCCGGCACCGCTCCCGGCACCGGCCCCCACCCGCGGCGCCTTCCCCCGCCGCACCCGGCCGGAACCCGCCGCCCCGCGCCGCCCCGCTTCCACCCAGAGGTGAACCCATGGCCGTCGTCCTGTCCGTTTCCGGCTCCCCGTCCCCCACCTCCCGCACCACCCGCCTGCTGCGCCACGTCGACGCGCGGCTGGCGGAGCGCGGCCACCACGTCGTCCCCTTCGAGGCCCGCAGCCTGCCCGCGCACGCCCTGCTGTCGGGCGACTTCGACCACCCCGAGATCGTCGCCGTCACCGAGCTGTTCGCCCGCGCCGACGGCGTGGTCGTCGGCACCCCCGTCTACAAGGCCGCCTACTCGGGCCTGCTGAAGGCCCTGCTGGACGTGCTCCCGCAGTACGCGCTGGCCGGCAAGGCCGTCCTGCCGCTCGCCACCGGCGGCTCGCCCGCGCACGTCCTCGCGGTGGACTACGCGCTGCGCCCGGTGCTCAGCTCGATGGGCGCCGACCACATCACCCAGGGCTGGTTCGTGCTCGACCGCCACATCACCGCCCGGGAGGACGGGACGACCCTGGTGGAGCGTGAGACCGAAGCCCTGCTGGTCCCGGTCGTGGAGGGCTTCGCCACGGCCCTGGAGCGGCTGGCCGCAACCGCGCTGACGAGCTGACGGACCGCCGCCGCGGCCCGTACGGGGCGTCCCCGAGACGGGCCGCGGCTACCCCTAGGGGGAGCGGCGCCGCGGCCCGTAGAACCTTGGTTGAGCGGCTTCATTCCGGCGGATGAGGAGCCGGCGGCCGTCGGCTCCTAACGTGGTTCACACATCCCCACCCGCCAGGAAACGGCCCGATCGCGTCGGGTCCGGTGGCCAGGTCCACCGGGAGGGTGGAGACAACTCCCGGTCGAGGACTACCGCCTGCGCCATGTCATGAGGCGGGCGGGCCCGCGAGGCTGGGGGCCAACGGGTGAGCGCATCTTCCTTAGGAGAGTCCAGTGACGACGGCAGCAGCAGCCGTGTACGACCCCCAGCTTCCCGGCGGAGCGCCGGCCGTCGCCGCGTCGGCCCGTCAGGTCACCAAGGCGTACGGTTCGGGCGAGACCAGGGTGACCGCGCTCGACTCCGTCGACGTGGACATCCAGCGCGGCCGGTTCACCGCGATCATGGGCCCCTCGGGCTCCGGCAAGTCCACCCTGATGCACTGCCTGGCGGGCCTCGACACGGTCACCTCCGGCCGGATCCGGATCGGCGACGCCGAGATCACCGGCCTCAAGGACAAGCAGCTCACCAGACTCCGGCGCGACAAGATCGGCTTCATCTTCCAGGCGTTCAACCTGCTTCCGACCCTGAGCGCGCTGGAGAACATCACGCTCCCGATGGACATCGCCGGTCGCAGGCCCGACCAGGCCTGGCTGGACCAGGTGGTGGAGACGGTCGGCCTGTCCGGCCGGCTCAAGCACCGCCCCTCCCAGCTCTCCGGCGGCCAGCAGCAGCGCGTCGCGGTGGCCCGGGCGCTGGCCGCCCGCCCCGAGATCATCTTCGGGGACGAGCCCACCGGGAACCTGGACTCCCGCTCCGGCGCCGAGGTGCTGACCTTCCTGCGCCGCTCGGTGGACGAGCTGGGCCAGACCATCGTGATGGTCACCCACGACCCGGTCGCCGCCGGCTACGCGGACCGCGTGCTCTTCCTCGCCGACGGCGTGATCGTGGACGAGATGTACGCGCCCACCGCCGACTCCGTCCTCGAACGCATGCGCCGTTTCGACGGCAAGCGCACCAGCTGAGCGGCGGGACGACACCATCATGCTGCTCAAGACCTCACTGCGGAGCTTCTTCGCCCACAAGGGCCGGATGGCGCTCTCGCTCATCGCCGTCGTGCTGTCGGTGGCCTTCGTCTCCGGCACCCTGGTGTTCTCCAACACCGCCACCGGCACCTTCGACAAGCTCTTCGCCGCGACCTCCTCCGACGTCTCGGTCAATCCGCCCAAGCCGGCCGAGGACGAGGAGCAGCAGGCCGCCGTCAAGCCGCCGACCGTCCCGGTCGCGCTGGAGCGGCAGGTCGCCGCGCTGCCCGGGGTGAAGAGCGCCGTCGGCCAGGTCCTGGTCGAGAACGCCGTGCTGATCGACCCGGCCACCAACAAGCTGGTCGGCCCGACCACCGGCGCGCCCACCCTGGTCGGCAGCTGGACGGACACCCCGGCCAACCCGCTGAAGGTCACCTCCGGCCGCACACCGCGCGGCCCGACCGAGCTGCTGCTGGACGCGGACACCGTGAAGAAGGCCAAGCTCGGCCTCGGCGGCCGGCTCAGGGTCGAGAACCCCCTCGGCCGGCACGACTTCACCATCGTCGGCATCGGCACCTTCACCACCACCAACCCGGGCGCGGCGCTCGCGTTCCTGGACACCGCGACCGCCCAGCAGGTGCTGCTCGGCGAGCAGGCCTTCAGCACCGTCGAGGCGTACGGCGACGGCAGCCGCGGCAACGACCGGCTCAAGGCGGACGTGCAGTCCGCGCTCGGCGGCGGGTACCTGGTGAAGACGGCGGCCGAGCAGAAGGCGGACCGCACCGAGCAGGTCGGCAAGGGCCTGGACTTCATGAAGTACGCGATGCTCGGCTTCGCCTTCGTCTCGGCGATCGTCGGCGCGTTCCTGATCGTCAACACCTTCTCGATGCTGGTCGCCCAGCGCACCCGGGAGATCGGCCTGCTGCGCGCCATCGGCGGCAGCCGGCGGCAGGTCAACCGCTCGGTGCTGGTCGAGGCGCTGATCCTGGGCGTGCTCGGCTCGACCCTCGGGGTCGCGGCCGGCCTGGGCGTGGCGGTCGGCCTGATCAAGCTGATGACCGCGATCGGCATGGACCTGGAGGCGGCCGACCTGCGGATCGGGCCGGACGTGTTCGTCGCCGGGTACGCGCTGGGCATCGTGGTCACCCTGGTCGCGGCCTGGTTCCCGGCCCGCCGGGCGAGCCGGATCTCGCCGATGGCCGCCCTGCGCGACCACGGCACGCCGACCGAGGGCCGCGCCAACCTGGTCCGTACCGTCCTCGGCCTGCTGCTGACGGCCGGCGGCGGCGCCCTGCTGGTGCTCGGCGCGCGGGCGGAGAAGGCGGCCACCGGCGGCCAGTACCTGGGCCTGGGCGTGGTGCTCACCCTGATCGGCTTCGTGGTGCTCGGCCCGCTGCTGGCCTCGGCCGTCGTCCGGGTGCTCGGCGCGCTGCTGCCGGCGCTGTTCGGGCCGTCCGGCAAGCTCGCCCAGCGCAACGCGATGCGCAACCCGCGCCGCACCGGCGCCACCGCCGCCGCGCTGATGATCGGCCTGGCGCTGGTGATCGCCTCCGCGGTGTTCAGCTCCTCGGCCGTCACCTCGACCAGCGCGCAGATCGACAAGTCGGTTGGCGCGGACTACATCATCTCCGGTGGCCGCACCGCGATCACGCCCGAGATGCTGGAGGCCGTCGAGCGGACCCCGGGCATCGACCACATCACCACCCAGCGGTTCTTCGCCGCCAAGGTCCGGCTGTCGGACGGGCAGCAGGCCAAGACCCCGCTGACCGCGGTCCCGCCGTCCTTCTTCGGCACCGACTTCCGGCCGACCGTCGACTCCGGCGCGGTGGACTCGCTCCAGCGCGGCTCGCTGGGGATCGGCGCCGCCTTCGCCAAGGACCACAACCTGAAGGTCGGCGACCAGGTCACCGTCGACTACGGCCAGGGCCGCACCCAGGCGCTGCCGGTCGGCGCGGTCCTCGGCAAGGGCGACCTGTTCGGCGGCGGCTCCTTCGTCGCCGTGGACACCATGGCGAAGGCCGTCCCGGCCGCCGAGCAGCCGCCGGTGTGGACCTTCTTCGCCAAGGCCGCCCAGGGCGCCGACGTCCAGAAGACGCTGACCGCGCTGGAGGACGGGCTGAAGGAGTACCCGCAGCTGACCATCAAGGACCGGGCCGGCTACAAGGAACTCGCCCAGTCCCAGATCAACACCCTGCTCTACCTGATCTACGGGCTGGTCGCCCTCTCGATCACGGTCGCGGTGCTCGGCGTGGTCAACACCCTGGCGCTGTCGGTGGTCGAGCGGACCCGCGAGATCGGCCTGCTGCGGGCGATCGGGCTGTCCCGCCGCCAGCTGCGCCGGATGATCCGGCTGGAGTCCGTGGTGATCGCGCTGTTCGGCGCCGTCCTCGGCACCGGGCTGGGGCTCGCCTGGGGCGTCACCGTCCAGGGCGTGCTGCGGGACCAGGGCCTGGGGACGCTCTCCGTCCCGACCACCATGGTGGCGATCACGCTGGTCTCCTCGGTGCTGATCGGCCTGTTCGCCGCACTCGTCCCGGCCTTCCGGGCCGGACGCATGAACGTCCTCGCGGCCATCGCGACGGACTGAGCCGGCTCCGGGGTCGCCGGGCCCCGGAGCACGGGGGAGACGGGGGAACGGGGGAACGGGGGACCGGGGCCGGGTGCGCACAGCACCCGGCCCCGGTGCCGTTCCCCGCCCCTTGCCGGGAGGCCGCCGCCGAGGCGCGTTCCGTTTCCCCCGGGCTGGGATGATCGTCCGATGTTCCCCTCGGACGCCCCGCCGCTGCCCAGCGCCGCGCCCCTCACCAGTGCCGCCGCCACCCGCTGGCGCGCCGCCCGGACCGCCTGGCGGCTGGACAGCCGGTGGCTCGCGCTGCTGCCGATCGCCTTCCTGGCCCTGGCCGCCGCGGTGGAGCCGGACAGCGGAGGGGCCTGCAACGCCCAGGGCATCTGCCGGGAGACCTGGGGCGAGACCCTGGCCCTCTGGACGCTGCTGGCCGAGGCCGTCCTGCTGGTCGGCCGGCCCCGCGTCCGGCCGCTCGTCCCGGTCGCCGCCCTGGCCCTGTTCTGGTACCTCCCGAACGGCCTGGTCACCCCGCTCGCCCGCTGGTCCGCCGTGCTGCTGCACCTGCTGCTGGCCGCCGTCCTGATCGGCGCCGACCTCGGCCGCCGCCGCGCCCGCCACCAGCTCGACGAACTGATGGCCCCGCCCGTCCCCTTCCCCTGGACGGCCGCCGGCGCGCCCTCGCCCGTCCACCCCCCGCACGCGCCGGTCGGGCGGCGGGTGCTCGGCGTCCTGTTCCTGGTCGCCGCCGCCGCGCTGCCGCTGTACGGCCTGTGGGCGCAGTCCCAGCAGGAGGAGCGGGACGGCGCGGCCGTGCGGGTCACCGGCACCGCGGGGGAGTACGACCGGGACGGCCTGCTGACCGTCCACTACCAGGACCCCCGCCGCGGAGACGTGACGGTCGCCGCGCCGCCCGGCGCCGCCGCCGGGCCCACCGCGAAGCTGGACGTGTGGTGGGCCGAGCGACCTCAGCCGGGCCAGACGATCCCGCTGCTGCTGGACGGCGACCGGGTCCGTGCGCTGGGCGACGACTACGACCTGTCCGGCGAGGCGCTCCTCGGCGGCCTGCTCGCCCTGCCCGGCCTGCTGCTGCTCGGCTCCGCCCTGGCCCACGACGCCCGCCGCACCCGGCCCGGCTTCGAGGGCACCGCTCCCGCCCTGGCCGTCCGGGTCCGGGCCGACGCCCAGGGCGACCTGCTGGTGCTCCCGGTGGACGGCCCGGCGGACGGGCCCGCGCTGTGGCGGCTGAAGGAGTGGGAGCGCTACTACTGGGCCAGGGAGGGCCACCCGGACATGCCGGACCGCCCGGGCCCCGGCTGGCTGCCCGAGCACCCCGACCTGGAGGACGACGAGGAGGACTGCCCCGAGCCGGAACCGCGGCACGACCCGACCGAGGAGGAGTACGGCGAGCTCGTCGAGCGCGCCACCCCGGACCAGGCCGCCGCCCGGCTGGCCCGGGCCGGCCGCAGCGTCCCGGCCGTGCTGTACCGCGGCCCGGACGGCCCCGACCAGCAGCTCCTGGTCCGCCCGGCCCTGCTGGACGGCGACCCGCACCGGGTGGCCTCCGTCGTCGCCGCCGTCGCCCGGGCCCCGCGGCTCGGCCGGCGCTCCGGGCGCTACCGCGAGCGCGAGCTGGCCGTCGCCGCGCTGACCGCCGAGACCGTCGCCGCCGCCCCCGAGGCCGGCTCGGACGCCCGGCCGCTGGACGCCTGCCGCTGGGAGATGCCGCTGCCGCTGCGCGCGGCGGCCGGACCGCTGGCGGCGCTGCTGGTCGTCGCCGCCGTCGTGCTCCTCGACGACGACGGCTGGTGGGAGGGGCTGGTGCGCCCGCTGTGGATCGGCTCGCTGGCGATCCACGCCTGCGCCCAGACGTTCTCCTGGCAGCTGGTGGCCGACCGCGACGGCCTGCGGGTGGCCACCGCGCTGCGCACCCGCAGCTATCGCTGGGCGGAGATCTCGGCGGCGGCGGTGCACCGGAGCCTGCTGACGATCCGGCTGCGCGGCGGCCGGGAGTTCTCCTTCTTCAGCCGACCGGCGGCCCGGCTGGCCGCCTTCTTCGGCGGGCAGTACGACCCGGCGGCGGTGGCCCGGACCGTCGCCACCGCCGCCCACCGCCCCGACCTGCGGCCGGCGCAGGCCCTGCCGGACCGGCTGGGCGGCCCCCAGCACCTGGTGAACCGGCTCGCGCTGACCGGTTACGCGGTGTTCACCGTCGCTCACTACGCACTCTGAACCCACCCCGGACCGGCACCGGATCCACACCGCTTCCGGCCCGCACATAAGGGGGAGTACGGTGTTCTTGATCACAGCACCGGTGCCGCGCCGCGAGGCGTCCCCGGCCGCCCAGACCGGGACAAGACGGGGACGCGTCCGCACCGGTACGGTTGGCCCCGATGAACACCAAGGCTGCTGAGGAGCTGCCGGCTGTTTCCGTGATCATGCCGGTGCTCAACGAGGAACGTCACCTGCGCACGGCGGTCCGCCGCATCCTGGACCAGGAGTATCCCGGGCCGATGGAGGTGGTGATCGCCCTCGGTCCCTCCACCGACCGCACCGCGGAGATCGCGGCCGAGCTGGTGGCCGAGGACCCGCGGGTGCGGACGGTGGCGAACCCCACCGGCCGGACGCCGGCCGGGCTGAACGCCGCGATCCGGGGCTCACGGCACCCGATAGTCGTGCGCGTGGACGGCCACGGCCTGCTCACCCCCGGCTACATCACCACGGCGGTCCGGCTGCTCGGCGAGATGGAGGCGGCCAACGTCGGCGGCATCATGCACGCTGAGGGCGAGACCGAGTGGGAGCACGCGGTCGCCGCCGCGATGACCTCCAAGATCGGCGTCGGGAACGCGGCCTTCCACACCGGCGGCCTGGCCGGCCCGGCGGACACCGTCTACCTCGGGGTGTTCCGGCGCGAGGTGCTGGAGAAGCTCGGCGGCTACAACGAGGAGTTCATCCGCGCCCAGGACTGGGAGCTGAACTACCGGATCCGCCAGGACGGCGGCCTGGTCTGGTTCACCCCGCAGCTCAAGGTGACGTACCGGCCCCGCCCCTCGGTGCGGGCGCTGGCCAAGCAGTACAAGGACTACGGCCGCTGGCGCCGGGTGGTCACCCGCTACCACCGCGGCTCGGTCAACATGCGCTACCTCGCCCCGCCGGCCGCGCTGGCGGCGGTCGTCCTCGGGCTGGTGCTCGGCGCCGCCGTCCACCCCGCCTTCCTGGCGGTGCCCGGCGCGTACCTGATGGGCATCCTCGGCGGCGCCGCGGTCGAGGGCCGGGGGCTGTCGTTCAAGGCCAGGGCGCTGCTGCCGGTGGCCTTCGCGACCATGCACCTCAGCTGGGGCTTCGGCTTCCTGACCTCTCCGCGCTCGCTGGCCCGAAGAGTGATCGCCAGCGTCGGCCCGTCCTCCAAGGACGTGCTCTCGAAGACGGGTTGATCCTGGGGCGTGCCTGACACGCCCTGGCGCCCGCTGATTCGTCCCGGCAGCCCGCGGTGCCGTGCGGCGCCGCTATCGTCGGTGCGCATGGCGACAGTTGAGGACGGGGCGGGTGCGGTCCGGATCGAGCCGAGCGCGGACGTCGACGAACGGGCCGCGATCGGTGCCGGGACGGCGGTCTGGCACCTCGCCCAGGTCCGCGAGGACGCGGTGGTCGGCGCGGACTGCGTGATCGGCCGCGGCGCGTACGTCGGTCCCGGCGTGCGGATCGGGGACCGGGTCAAGGTGCAGAACCACGCGCTGGTGTACGAGCCGGCGGTGGTCGAGGACGGGGTGTTCATCGGTCCGGCCGCCGTCCTCACCAATGACCGGTACCCCCGCGCGGTCACTCCCGAGGGCCGCCCCAAGGGCCAACACGACTGGCGGGCCGAGGGGGTGACGCTCCGTCAGGGCTGCTCGATCGGCGGCCGCGCGGTGCTGGTCGCCGGGGTGACGGTCGGCCGCTGGGCGCTGGTCGCGGCCGGCGCGGTGGTGCACCGGGACGTCCCGGACTTCGCGCTGGTCGCCGGTGTCCCGGCCCGCCGGATCGGCTGGGTCGGCCGGGCCGGCGAGCCGCTGCGGCCCACCGGGGACGGCGGCTGGCAGTGCCCCCGGACCTCCGAGCGCTACCGCGAGGAGGGCGGAACCCTCCTGCCCGGCTAGGCCCTGTCCGGCCGATCTCGGCGGATCAGTCCGCGAGATCGGCCGGACAGGACCTGGCTACTTGGCGCAGACGTCGGTGTCGTCCGCCTGGACCCGCTGGAGGTCCTCGGGCGCCTCGGTGGGCACCGCCGCCGGGTTGGCGGCGGCCAGCACGTCCTTGCCGAGCACCAGCACCAGCCCGCCCTTCGGGTCCGACTTCGCGGCCGGCCGGACGGCGTCGCCGGGCAGGCCGAGGGCGGCGGCCAGGGCCTGGGCCTCGGCCTCCCGGCCGGACGGGTAGGACACCGTGGTGGTCTCGGCGGGCGGTGCGTCGCTGCCCACCACGGCCTTGTCGAAGCCCTTCGCCCGGAGCTTCTCCACGGTCGGCCCGGACTGTCCGCGGGTGCCGCTGCCGTTGCGCACCGTCAGCTGGACGCCCTTGCCGGAGACGGGCGGGGTGGTGGCGGCCGGGGCGGGCGGCGGGGTCGCGGCGCCGGTGGCCGGGGCCTCGGCGGCGGGCGGGTCGCTCGGCGGGGCGGCGGTCTCGGTCAGCGAGCGGTCGGCCGCGACCATCGCGAACAGCTGCCCGGCGTCCGGCTGCTTGAGGATCACCCGGTTCTCGTCCTTGGGGTCGTCCAGGACGGGCGCGGTGGTGAAGGTGATGTTCTTGGTGTCCACCTTGCTGATGTCCAGCGCGAGGTCCTTGAGCTTGTCCACGCTGCCGATGCCGGAGTCCACGGTGAGCGCCTTGGTGGCGGCGTCCGCGAGCTTGTAGAGCTTGGTCGGGCTGGTCAGGGTGTCGTCGCTCTTGATCTTGCGGATCATCGAGCTGATGAACTGCTGCTGGAGCGGGATCCGGGTGAGGTCGCCGCCCTGGCCGACCGCGTGCCGGGTGCGGACGAAGGCCAGCGCCTCCTCGCCCTGGACCACGTGCCGGCCCTTGGTCATCTTGAGGTGGGAGCCGGAGTCGTTGATGTCCTTGGCCGCGCAGACCTCGACCCCGCCGACGGCGGTGGACAGGGTCTTCACCGCCTCGAAGTTGACCTGCACGAAGTGGTCGACCCGGATCCCGGTGTTCTTCTCGACGGTCTTCCAGGTGCAGCCCGCGTCGCGCCCCTCCTGGCCGAGGCTGTTGTTGAACTCCTCCCGCGCCGAGCCCTGGATCTTCTTCCCCTGGGCGTTCTGGCACTCCGGGATCGGCAGCATCAGGTCGCGCGGGAGGCTGATCACCGTCGCGTTGGTGCGGTCCTTGGCGATGTGGAACAGCAGCGTGGTGTCGGCGTGCCCGGTGCTGCCCTCGTCGCCGTACTCCCGGCCGAGGCCCTCCCGGCTGTCCGTGCCGATCACCAGGATGTTCAGCGCGTCCCCGGCGGCCCGGGGCCGCTCGGACTCGTCGCCCAGCTGGACCTTGACCGAGGTCAGGTTGTCGTTGAAGTGCCGGTACAGGTAGTACGCCCCGCCGCAGCCCGCCACCATCACCAGGGCGCCCGCCCCGGCCGTCCACTTGAGCGCCCGTCGGCGCCGGCTGCGCTTGGCGAGCGCGGCCGCCCGCCGCCGGCTGTCCCGGCGGCCCTCCGGGGCCGGTGCCGCCGGTGCCGCCGGTGCCTCGCCGGCCCGCCGGCGCTGCCGGGGGACGCCGGGAGCCGGGTCGACCCGGTACCGGCCGCCTTCCGGTTGCTCCTCGTGCACGGGGGTTCCCTACCTTCGACCGGTCACGGCTGCGGACCGCCCGTACGGACGGGCCGATCCGGACACACTAGACGAGCCGAACGGGGGAGTCGTTCCCGGTGTGATCTCCGCCATGTTCCGGCAGGGCGGGGATAAATACCGCTCGTGGCCGAGCAATTGCGGAAACGTCCGGATCGGCCGACGGGGCCGGACCGGCGTGCACCGGCGCGGTCGGGGGCCGACGGTTCAGTGCGGGGCGCAGGCGTCCACGTCGGCGGTGCGTCCCTCGAAGGTGGGCGCGGCGCTCGCGGAGGGTGACGCGGTCGCCGCCCCCGAGGCCGTCACCGCCGCCGCCACCTCGGCCGTCGGGCCGGCGCCCGGGGACGGGGACGGGCCCGGTGAGGGCGAGGACCCGGGCGGCCGGACGGCGACCGGCCGGTCGTCCCGCAGCGCCGCGAACAACTGGCCGGTCTGCGGCTGCACGAACTCGTCCCGGTCCGAGTCGTAGCGGTACGGGCGGCGCGGCGCGGTCAGGAAGACCACGTCCGCCGAGGGGACGCCGCGCAGGTCCTGGGTGAGGTCGTACAGCGCGCCGAGCGAGGACAGCCCGCCGTCCGCCCGCACCGAGGAGGTCGCGGCGTCCAGCACCGGCCACAGCTTCGCCGGGTTCAGCAGCACGCCCTGCGACTGCGCCTTGCGGATCAGCGCGGCCAGGAACTGCTGCTGGCGGCCCATGCGTTGGGTGTCGCTGCCGTCGCCCAGGCTCTCCCGGGCCCGGACGTAGCCGAGCGCCTGCTCGCCGTGCAGGGTCTGCCGGCCGGCGGGCAGGTCGAGCCTGGCGTCCTTGTCGTGGATCGGCTGCGGCACGCACACCTCGACCCCGCCGATCGCGTCCACCATCGTCTTGAAGCCGCTGAAGTCGAGGATCACGTAGTGGTCGATCCGGATGCCGCTCAGCTTCTCGACGGTCCGGATCGAGCAGGCCGGACCGCCCGTCTCGAAGGCCCGGTTGAACTGCATCAGCGCGGGCTTGCTGCGGGTGCCGTCCGGCTTCTCGCAGGCGGGGACGGAGACCATGACGTCGCGCGGCACCGAGACCGCCGTCGCGTGCCCGCGGTCGGCGGCCAGGTGCAGCAGGATCGTGGTGTCCGAGCGCTCGGTGCCGCTCCCACCGCCGTACGAGCCGTTCGCGCCGGAGCGGTCGTCGCTGCCGATCAGCAGGATGTTCTCGGCACCCCGCGCCCCGGCGGTGCGGCTCGGCCGCTCGGCCTCCAGCCGGGCCAGCAGCCGGTCGGTGGCCGAGTCGGTGCGGATGTTGCCGTCCAGCTTGCGGTAGGCGATCCAGAGCAGCACGCCGGTGGCGACCAGCAGGAACGCGACGGCGCCGGCGGTGATCATCAACCACCGCCGGCGCCGTCGCGGGCGTCCGGTCCCGTCGGGAGGGGTGCCGGTCGGCGGACCGTCCTGTGCGGGGCCGCTCGCCGGGGGAGTGCCGGTCGGGGGGTGCGCGGTGTCGTCCTCGGCCATGGCAGCGATCCCTACCCGCCGGGCCCGCGCCGGGGGTTAGCCGAGGCGCAGTGTCACCCGTTCGGATTCCGTCCGCTTCTCCCACTGCCCGGCGTCCAGCGCCTGCGAATTGCGGCACAGCACCACCGAGGCACCGGCTGCCAGCGGCGCCAGCAGACCGGCCTCCAGACCGGCCCAGTCGTCGTACGCGAGAGTGGACAGGACGCGGTCACCGGGCTTCAGACCGAGCCGCGCCGCGCCCTCCCGGGCCAGCGCCACGGTCTGCTCGCCCGTCAGCTTCAGCGGCAGCCCGTCCACCGCGGTCTCCAGCGCCTGCCCCTCCGGGGCGACGGGGGAGTACGGCGCGAAGCGGTCGCCCTGGCCGGGCACCTCGGCGGCGTAGTCCAGGAACCCTTCCGGACGCTGCGGGAAGCGGCCGCCGAGCGGGCGCAGGGCGAGCGCGACCCGCTCCCCCTCGCAGGCCTGGGCGGCCTCCAGCCCGTCCGGGCCGCTGACCACCAGGTCGGCGGCGGCCGGGTCGCCGCCCGGGACCGCCGCCACCCCGACCGACCAGCAGGCCAGCAGCCAGACGGCGCTCTGCCAGTGGGCGGGCAGCAGCAGCGCCGCCCGGTCGCCGGGGCCGGCGTTCAGCTCGTCCTGGAGGAGGTTGGCGGTCTTGGCGACCCAGTTGTCGAAGGTGCGGGCGGAGAGCTCCACCCGTTCGCCGGTGGCGTCGTCGTAGAAGGTGACCAGCGGGGCCGCGGGATCGACCGAAGGGGTGCCGCCGCGCAGGAATGCGTGCAGCAGCTCGACGGGGGTGCGGGCATCGGCAGCGAAAGGCGCAGTCATGGTGCGCCCCAGCCTACGGCCTTCGGGTGGGAGGCCGGGAGGGGCGGCCGAACGGGCGCGGAGCGGCGTGGCGGGCGGTCCGGTTTGCGGCGACGATCCGGTTTATGCGCCTCTCACTCCCGGCCGCCCTGCTCGCCGGATGCACCGCCGCCCTCCTGCTCCAACCCGCCGCCACCGCGACCCCCTCGCCGAAGCCGCAGCGCCGCGAGTTCGCCGGCGGCGGCTCGACCACCACCCTCCCGCTGCCCGCCGGGACCGGCCTCGCCGCGCGCGGCACCCGACCGTTCGAACTCCTCGGCCTGGGCTGGGACGGCCCGGCGGACGCCCTCGCGGGGGCGGTGGTCCGGGTCCGCACCCGGGACGCGGCCACCGGCCGCTGGAGCGCCTGGCACCGGCTGGAGGCCGGTCCCGGGGACAGCCCCGACGACCCGGCGCACGGCGCCACCGCCCCGCTCTGGACCGGCCGCAGCGACGGTGTCGCGGTCGAGGTCCGGCCCGGGCCCGCCGGAGTACCGGCCGGGCTGCGGCTCGACCTGGTCGACCCGGGGAACGGGGTGGCCCCGACGCGCGTACGGACCCTGCCCGCGGAGCCGCCGACCGGGCCGTCGACGGACCCGCCGACGGACCCGACAACCGGGCCGCCCGTGAATCCGCCCGTGAATCCGCCGACGGACCCGACAACCGGGTCGCCGACCGGGTCTCCCGCGAACCCGCCGACGGCCTCGCCGACAGATCCGCCGACCGGGTCTCCCGCGAATCCGTCGACGGACCCGCCGACCGGGTCGCCGACGGAGCCGCCCGCGAACCCGCCCGCTGACCCGCCGACCGGGCCGTCCACCGAGCCGGGCCCGTCCACCGAGCCGGCGCTCAAGGGCCAGGCTCCGAGCCCGGCGATCGTCACCCGGGCCGGCTGGGGGGCCGACGAGTCACTGCGCGAGCGGGACTTCGTGTACACCGGCCCGGTCCGCGAGGTCTTCGTCCACCACACCGACACCGCCACCGACTACGCCTGCGCCGACGCCCCCCGGGTGATCCGGGCGATGTACCAGTACCACGTGAAGACCAATGGCTGGCGGGACATCGGCTACAACTTCCTGGTCGACCGCTGCGGCACCGTCTACGAGGGCCGGGCGGGCGGCGTCGAGCGGCCCGTCCAGGGCGCCCACACCCTCGGCTTCAACGCCGACTCCTCCGGCATCGCCGCGATCGGCACCTACGTCGACGGCCGGCCGCCCCAGCCGCTCGTCGACAGCCTCGCCGCGCTCGCCGCCTGGAAGCTCGGCCTCGAAGCCCAACCGGCCGACGGCCGCACCAAGCTCACCTCGTCCTCGGGCGCCAGCCGCTACCCCAAGGGCAGCGTCGTCGAGTTCGACGCCGTCTCCGGACACCGTGACGCCGTCGCCACCGAGTGCCCGGGCAACGCCCTCTACGCGCTCCTCCCCTCCCTGCGCACCGCGGCCGCCCTCCTCCAGACCCGCTGACCCCTCCCCACCCCTCCCCACCCCGCCCCTTCCCGGGTCCCGACCGCACCGGAAAGGGCCGGGGAGGCGATGTCGTCCGGTGGACCCCCGCCGCCCCGCTCGCCGCCCCCGCGGGTCCGTCCGACCCCGCGCGTATCGTTCATGTCCGGAGGCGACGCGGGAGGCGACAGCGGTGGAAGCGGTACGGCGCTGGCGCCCGGGCTTCCCGCTGGACGTGGCCCGCACCCTGCTCCCGCTGCGCCGGGGCCCCGCCGATCCGGCGTACCGCAGCACCGGTGACGGCGCCGTCTGGCGCGCCTCCCGCACCCCGGCCGGCATCGGCACCCTGCGGGTGCTGCCGCGTCCGGCCGCCGGCGAGGTCGAGGCGAGCGCCTGGGGCCCGGGCGCGGACTGGCTCCTCGACCGCCTCCCCACCCTGCTGGGCGCCGACGACACCCCGGAGGCGCTGGTCCTGCCGCCCGGTCCGCTGCGGGACGCCCAGCGCCGTACCGCCGGGGTCCGGCTGGCCAGGACCGGTCTGGTGCTGGAGTCGCTGGTCCCGGCGATCCTGGAGCAGAAGGTCACCACCGACGAGGCCTACCGCTCCTGGCGCACCCTGCTGCGGGACTTCGGCACCCCGGCGCCGGGCCCGGCCGAGGGCATGCGGGTGGCACCGTCGGCCCGCGAGTGGGCGCTGGTGCCGAGCTGGGAGTGGCACCGGGCGGGCGTGGACCCGAAGCGCTCGGCGACGATCATGCGCGCGGTCCGGCTGGCGCCGCGGCTGGAGGAGGCCTCGGCGATGGGCCACGAGGAGGCCTTCGCCCGCCTCACCGCCGTCCCGGGCATCGGGGTCTGGACGGCCGCCGAGACCCTGCAGCGCAGCAACGGCGATCCGGACGCGGTCTCGGTCGGGGACTTCCACCTGCCCGATCTGGTCGGCTGGGCCCTGGCCGGCCGCCCCCGCAGCGACGACGCCCAGATGCTCGCGCTGCTGGAGCCCTACCGTCCCCAGCGCCACCGCGTCTGCCGCCTCCTGCTGGCCACCGGCGTCCACGCCCCCCGCTACGGCCCGCGCCTGACCCCCAACGACCACCGCCGCCGCTGACCCGGAAACCCCTCCTGGTGTACACGTTCATGTGTACGCTTGAGGCATGGCTGACGCGCTGAACATCCGGGAACTGCGGGCACGCCTCGCGGAGGTGGTCACCCAGGCCGAGGCCGGCGAGATCACCGTGATCACGCGCAAGGGCGAGCGCGTCGGAGCGGTCGTGCCGATCGAGATTCTCGACGCCATAGAGGACGCGGAGGACGAGCTTCTCGCTCGTGAGGCGGAGAAGCATCGGAACGAACCCACCGTGAGCATGGCCGAACTCCTGGCAGACCTCTTCGAGGAACCTCCGGGTACTGCCGGGGGCGCCGCGTGAAGTACGCGTTCCGTTTCACCGCGCACGCCAGGCAGCAGCTGCGCGGCATCAGCCAGGTCGACGCCATGCAGATTCTCGCTGCGCTCACCCGGCTCGGTGACGACCCGTATGTCGACGGCCCGGATGTCAAGAAGCTGACGGGCCACGTTGGCCTCTACCGTCTTCGCGTCGGCGCCTACCGTCTGGCGTACGAGGTCCAGGACGACGTATTGGTGATCCTCGTCGTGAAGGTGGGCAACCGTCGCGACATCTATCGCGGCCGCTGATCCCTATCGCACCGCGATGAAGGCGCCGGCGCCGCGTTGCGGGCGGGCCTTCGGCGGCTCGGCGGGGCGGCCGACGGCGACGGCGCCCATCGGGTCCCAGTCGTCCGGGAGGTCCAGCGCCTCGCGCACGGTGTCGCGGCAGAACATGGTGGACGAGACCCAGGCGGAGCCGTAGCCCTCGCCGGTGAGGGCGACCAGCAGGTTCTGCACGGCGGCGCCGGCGGCGACGGTGAACATCTCCCGTTCGGCGGCGGCCCGGCGCGGGTCGGGGTAGTCGTGCGAGCCGTCCGTCACCAGGCAGGGCACCACCAGGTAGGGGGCGTCGCGCAGGACGTTGCCGCGGGCGGTGCGCCGGGCGATCCTCGCCTCGTCCCAGCCGTCGAGTTCGCGCAGGTCGCGCTGCCAGGCGGCGAGCATCGCGTCGAGCAGCCGCACCCGGGTGTCCGCCGACTCCAGCAGCACGAACCGCCACGGCGTGGTGTGGTGCGGGGCGGGCGCGGTGACGGCGGCGGCGACGGCGCGGCGGACGGCGGCCGGGTCGACCGGTTCCGCGGTGAAGGAGCGGACGGTGCGCCGCAGGGTGACGGCCTGCCGCAGCGCCTCGGAGGTGCCGAGCCGGAACATGTCGTCGACGGAGGGCCGGACCAGCGGCCGGACGCCCTCGCCGTCCTCGGCGGTGACGAGGTGCCCGAGCCCGCGCACGACGGCCACCGGGATGCCGGAGGCCTTGCCCTTCACCAGGTCGGCGGCGGCGGCGAGTTCGTCGGCCGTCGCGGTGACGGTCATCTCCAGCTGGTTGCCGTGGCTGTCGGTGCGGCCCCGGTGGTCCTCCAGGACGGAGAGGCCCGCGGCGCCGATCGCGACGTCGGTCAGCCCGTTGCGCCAGGGCCGTCCGAAGGTGTCGGTGACGACGACGGCGAGCCGGCGGCCGGTGAGCTGCTGGAGTCGGGCCCGCAGCGCCCGCGCGGAGGCGTCCGGGTCCTCGGGCAGCAGCAGTACGGTGCCGGGGGCGGTGTTGGAGGCGTCGACCCCGGCGGCGGCCATGATGAAGCCGTTGCGGTTCTCCACGATCCGGATCGGTCCGCGCCGGGCGACCAGCCGGACGGTCTCGGCGTCGATCGCGTCCTCGCGGTCGGTGGCGTGCAGCAGCCGGTCCTCGGCCTTGCTGACGATCTTCGAGGTGACCAGCAGGATGTCGCCGTCCTGGTACGTCCCCGCCTTGGCGATGAACTCGCCCAGGTCCGCCCCCGCCTCGATCTCGGGGATGCCGCCGACTCCGAGGACCTCCAGCGTCACTTCCGCACCTGCTCCGCCAGCGCCAGCGCGGTGCGCGCCATCTCGGCGGTGGCCTCGATGTCGGTCATCAGCAGCGGGACGGCCCGGCAGGCGATCCCGGCGGCCTCGACGGCGGCCACCGAGGACTGGTCGGCGCTGTCGACCAGCCACCCGTCGAGAAGGCCCGCCCCTCGTCCATCGCCGCTCCCGCCGGGGCCGCTTCGCAGCGCCGCCCTGCTGCCGTAGTTCAGCGCGACCGCCTCCGCGGTGGCTTCGACGCCGACGGCGGCGAGCACCTTGTCGGCCATGCCGCGCACCGGCGCCCCGCCGATGATCGGGGAGAGCCCGACGACCGGCGCGGGCGCGGCGGCGATCGCCTCCCGGATGCCGGGGACGGCGAGAATGGTGCCGATCGAGACCACCGGGTTGGACGGCGGGAAGAGGATGACGTCCGCCTCGGCGATCGCCTCCAGCACGCCGGGCGCGGGCTTGGCGGTGTCCGCGCCGACCGCGACGACCGCCTCGGCGTCCACCGCGGCGTGCAGCTTGACCCAGTACTCCTGGAAGTGGATCGCCCGGGTGCCCTGCTCGTCGGTGATCCGCACGTGGGTCTCGACCCGGTCGTCGCTCATCGGCAGCAGTCGCACGCCCGGCTTCCAGCGCACGCACAGTGCCTCGGTGACCTGGGTGAGGCTGTATCCGGCGGTGAGCATCTGGCTGCGCACGAGGTGGGTGGCGAAGTCCCGGTCGCCGAGCCCGAACCATTCGGGGCCGACGCCGTACGCCTTCATCTCGGCCTTGATGGACCAGGTCTCGTCGGTCCGGCCCCAGCCCTGTTCCTCGTGGATGCCGCCACCGAGGGTGTACATCACGGTGTCGAGGTCGGGACAGACCTTGAGGCCGTAGAGGTGGATGTCGTCGCCGGTGTTGCCGATGACGGTGATCTCGTCCTGCGGTCCGACCGCCGCGCGGAGTCCGCGCAGGAAGCGCGCCCCGCCGATTCCGCCTGCCAGTGCCACGATGCGCATGGGACTCATCCTGCCACGGTCGGACCCTCCGTCAGCCCGTGATCAGTGCGACCCGGCCTGCGCCTGCTGCCCGGAATGCTGCTCGGGGTGCTGCTCGGGGACGGCGGCGGCGCCGTACTGGTTCATCTCGGTCAGGCCCGGGCTGTAGAGGTGGATGGAGACGGCGGGTTCGAGCGCGCCGTTGACGACCTCGTGCAGGTAGCCGGAGGAGAACACACGCTGCCCGCCGGGCCGCAGGGCGCGGGCGCCCTCGCCCGCGTGCGTGAGGGAGCGCTCGATCAGCTCGCCCTTGACGACGCTCATCACGCCGGAGGACTCGCCGTGGTCGTGGAAGCCGCTGGACTGGCCGGGCAGCCAGCTGAGCAGCCAGACCTCGTAGCCGGGGCCGGTCTCCAGCCGGGCGTACCAGCGGGTCAGCGCGTCGTAGCGGACGAGCGGCTCCCAGCGGGTGCGGTCGGCGGCGATCTCGCGCACCAGCCGGGCATACCCGGCGACGGTGGTGGGGTGGGCCGGCAGGTCGGTGCGGGCCAGGTGCGGGAAGGCGAGCGGGTCGCCGGCGATGGAGACGTCGCTGAGGCCGTCGGCCCACTGGCGGGTCCGGGGGCCGGCGGGGGTGCCGGCGGGGGCGGTGGCGGGGCCGCGGTGGGCGAGCTTGTTGCGGTCGCGGTTCCGCTTGCGGATGCGGATCATGCGCACGGGAGTCGTCCTCGGAGGAGTCGGCCGGTTCGTGGGATCGGCCGGATCCGGATGTCCTGGGACGGGAATCGCGGGCGGCCTCTGTGCTTCCTGGGGGCGGCGCGCGGTGGGACGCGGGCGCCTAGATACAGCAGGAACAGAGGCGACAACAAGAGTTCACGGCACGGCGGAGGGTGGAACCGCTCCGGGGGCTGGCGAACTCTGACATAGAAGCAAGGACACCGCATCCGCGGGGGCGGTGTCAAACCAAAGGATGCGGCATTCGAGTGGGTTAGGTCCGGATCTTTCCCTGATGGGGTGATTCATCACTCTCTATGTTTCGATGGGAAGATCGCCGGGAAGGCAGCCCGATGACCGGCCTGTGGCGGTGACCGGGCGTCACCTGCTGAATGGTTGCGGATGGTTCGGCACTGTTCAGGACCTTGAGGCAGAAGGTCCGATGTGTCCGTATATGTACACTATTCGTAACGGCTTGGTGCCAGGGAGTGAATCCCGGCCCCAATACCAGAGCTCGGCTTGACTGGGCCAGAGTGACGCAACTGTAATTTCACTCGTGTCGTCGGCCGCACGAGGCAACGGCAACCACGGGGACGCCAAGTAGGGGCAGAGGAGGCGCGCCACATGAGCGAGCTCTTTGAGCTGTTGATCGGGGACGGCATCGCGGAGGACGAGGAGGAACTCGGCTGGCAGGAGCGCGCGTTGTGCGCCCAGACCGACCCCGAGTCCTTCTTCCCCGAGAAGGGCGGCTCGACCCGCGAGGCCAAGAAGGTCTGCCTCGCCTGCGAGGTCCGCTCCGAGTGCCTGGAGTACGCGCTCGCCAATGACGAGCGCTTCGGCATCTGGGGCGGTCTCTCCGAGCGCGAGCGCCGCCGGCTCAAGAAGAGCGCGGTCTGACGGGCGGCCCCGACGCTCGCTGACCCTTCGACAGCGACGGACAGCCGCACAGTCGTACGGGCGCCTCACCGCGGTGGTGGGGCGCTTTCGTGTTCCCGGGGCCCCCTTCACGGTCTCCGCACGCACACCCCGGACGAAGCGGCCACCCGGAGCCGTTAGTGTGGTGCGCCATCCGGTTGCCGTTCACCGGCTGTGTCCACCGAGAACTGGGGCCCGCGCACGCGATGACCGTCTACAGCCACCAGAGCGGCTCCACCGCTTCCCGGCCGCCCGCCTACCCGCGCCACCTGGTCACCGCCGTGATCGTCTCGCACGACGGCGCCCGCTGGCTGCCGCAGGCCATGGCCGGCCTGCTCGGTCAGGACCGCCAGGTCCAGCGGATCCTCGCCGTCGACACCGGATCCACCGACAACTCTCCGCAACTGCTCGCCGACACCCTCGCCGACTGGCTGCCGGACAGCGGCCCGCTGGTCCTCGGCCGCCGGGCCGGCTTCGGCACCGCCGTCGCCGAGGCCGTGTCGAGCAGCGCGCCCCTGCGTCCGGAAGACCTGCCGTACCGGCTCGACCCCTCCGGCTACGACCCGGTCACCGGCGGCTGGGACGACTTCGGCGACCCGCTCGCCCAGGAGGACGACCTCGGCCGCGGCGGCCCCCGCGAGACCCGGCCGGTCGAATGGCTCTGGCTGCTGCACGACGACTGCGAACCGCAGACCGACGCGCTGCGCCGGCTGCTCCAGGTCGCCGACTCCACCCCCAGCGCCGCCGTGGTCGGCCCCAAGCTGCGCAGCTGGTACGACCGCCGCCAGCTGCTGGAGGTCGGCGTCACCATCGCCCACTCCGGCCGCCGCTGGACCGGCCTGGACCGCCGCGAGCAGGACCAGGGCCAGCACGACCAGGTCCGCCCGGTGCTCGCCGTCTCCAGCGCGGGCATGCTGGTGCGCCGGGACGTCTTCGAGGAGCTCGGCGGCTTCGACCGGGCCCTCCCGCTGATGCGGGACGACACCGACTTCTGCTGGCGGGTCAACGCCGCCGGCCACCGCGTGGTGGTCGCCCCCGACGCCGTGCTGCGGCACGCCGAGGCGTCCTCCCGCGAGCGCCGCGCGATCGACTGCGGCCCCACCCACCCGCACCGGGTGGACAAGGCCGGCGCGGTCTACACCCTGCTCGCCAACTGCAAGGGCGTGCTCTTCCCCTACGTCCTGCTGCGGCTGGTGCTCGGCACCCTGCTGCGGGCCGTCACCAACCTGCTCGGCAAGGACCCGCGCCAGGCCTTCGACGAACTCGCCGGCCTCGGCCACGAACTCGTCCGCTTCCCACGGCTGTTGGCCGCGCGCAAGCGCCGTGCCCGGTCCCGGGCGGCGGACGCCCTGGACGACCGCACGCTCTTCCCGGCCCCCGGCGCCACCACCCGGCTGGCGGTCGAGGGCGTCGTCGGCTCGCTCGGGATAGGGGGCGGCGACGACAGCGGCCGGCACGGCTCGGCCGAGGCCGGCGGCGACGAGGACGCCGAGGACCTGGTCGTCGAGCAGTTCGCGCTGCTCAAGAAGCTCGCCCGGCGCCCGGCGCCGGTGCTGTTCGCGGCCGTGCTGGTGTTCGCCCTGATCGCCTGCCGCGGCCTGTTCGGCAGCGGCGAGCTGTTCGGCGGCGCCCTGCTGCCCGCGGCCGACGGGGCCGGCGGCCTCTGGTCGATGTACGCGGACGCCTGGCACCCGGTCGGCACCGGCTCCACCGCCGCCGCGCCGCCGTACCTCGGCGTGCTGGCCGTGCTCTCCTGGCTGCTCTTCGACCACGCCGACCTCGCGCTCACCCTGATCGTGGTGCTCGCCGTCCCGCTGTCCGCGGTCAGCGCCTACCTGGTGTCCCGGCCGCTGCTGGACTCCAAGGTGGTCCGCGCCTGGGCCAGCGCCACCTACGCGCTGCTGCCCGCCGCGACCGGCGCGCTCGCCCAGGGCCGGATCGGCACCGCCGTGCTCGCCGTGCTGCTGCCGCCGCTGGCCCGCGCCGCCGCCATCGCGGCCGGCCTGGGCATCCGGGACGAGAGCGCCGCCAAGGGCGCCCGCCCGGGCTGGCGCCCGGTCTGGATGGCCGTCCTGCTGCTCACCCTGGCCACCGCCTTCGTCCCGCTGACCTGGGCGCTCGCGGTGCCGCTCTGCCTGGCGATGCTGGTCGTCGCGGTGCTGCGCGGCGGCCCCTTCGGCTCCGGCGGCGCGGCGCTGCGCCTGCTCGGCCTGCGCGTCCTGGTGATCCTGGCAGTGCCCGTCGTGGTGCTGGCGCCGTGGTCGCTCGCGGTGCTGTCGCACCCGCAGCGGCTGCTGCTGGAGGCCGGGCTGCCCGGCCTGCACGGCAGCGGCGCGAGCGCGGCCGGCCTGCTGCTGGTCAACCCGGGCGGCGCCGGGGTGCCGCCGATCTGGCTCTCGGCGGGTGTCGTGCTCGCCGCGCTGGCCGCGCTGCTGCGCGCCGACCGCCGCCGCGCGGTGCTCGTCGCCTGGGGCGCGGCCGGTGCCGGCCTGGTCTTCTCGGTCGCGGTGGCGGGCACCTCCGTCACCCCGGCCTCGGGCGGCCCGGCGGTGCCCGCCTGGGCCGGTCCGGCCACCCTGATCGCCGGCATCGCCCTGCTGGCCGCCGCCGCGATCGGCGCCGACGGCGCCAACGCCCGCGTGGCCGGGATCGCCTTCGGCTGGCGCCAGCCGGTGGCCGCCCTGGTGGTGGCCACGGCCGTGCTGGCGCCGCTGGGCACCGGCCTGTGGTGGGCGCTGACCGGCGCCGGCGGCCCGCTGCACCGCGGCCAGGCCGACCAGGTCCCCGCGTTCATCGCCGAGGAGGCCGGCACCACCGACCGGGCCCGCACCCTGGTCGTCACCGGGGAGAAGAGCGGCGGCGCGGTCCGCTACACCGTGCTGCGCGGCGCCGGGCTGACGCTCGGCCAGGCCGAGTCCACCGTCGACCCGGCGACCGGCACCCAGGACGGCCTGAACAAGATGGTCGGCAGCCTGCTGGCCGGCTCCGGCGCCGACCAGGCGAGCGCGCTGGCCGGCTACGGCATCGCCTACGTGCTGGTCCAGCAGCCGGTGATCGACGTCTTCAAGGACGTCCTGGACACCACCCCCGGCCTGGTCAAGGCCAACCAGGACGGCGCCGCCGCGCTCTGGCAGGTCAACGGCACCCCCGCGGTCCGCGCGGTGATCACCGCCCCGGGCGCCAACCCGGTGGTCGTCCCGTCCGGGGCCCGCGACCTGTCCACCACCGTCCCGGCCGGTCCGGACGGCCGGGTGCTGCGGCTCGCCGAGTCCGCCGCCACGGAGTGGAAGGCCACCGTGGACGGCACCGCGCTGGAGCCCACCACGGTCGACGGCTGGGCGCAGGGCTTCAAGCTCCCGGCCGCCGGCGGCAAGCTGACCGTCACCCGGGAGGGCGGCGCCGCCCACACCGGCTGGATCTGGGCCCAGGTGCTGCTCGGCCTCACCATCCTGGTGCTGGCCCTGCCCGGCCGCCGCAGCCACAAGGACGACGACCTGCCCGAGGAGGCCGTCGCGGCCGCCGCGCTGGCCGCCGCCGCCCAGGCGCAGGCCCCCGCCCCCGGCAGCCGCCGGGCCCGCCGGATGGCCGAGCGCGGCGAGGGCGGCGAGGGCGCGGACGGCGCCGAGGGCGGTGCCGACGAGTCCGGGGTGTACGACCGGCCGGGCGCGATCCCGGCGCAGCCCGCCGGCGAGCCGGTGACCGGGGCCGTCCAGGCGGCCGCCGCCATCCAGGACGCCGAGCAGTACACCGACCCGTACCAGGCGTACCAGCAGGCCGACCCGTACAGCTACGACCAGTACGCGGCCCAGCAGCCGGTCGCCGCACCGTACGGCGGCCAGGGCTACGACGCCCACGGCTACGAGAACCACGGGTACGACGGCTCCCGGCCGCAGGGCTACGAGCAGCCGTACCAGCCCGAACAGCAGCAGCCGTACGGCTACGACGCCCACGGGTACGACGGCCACCAGCAGCAGCCGGAGCAGCAGCCCTGGCTGCCTGGCCGGCAGCAGGGTGAGCCCTACTACGACCCGAACGACCCCAACGGCCCCGGCCGGTACCCGCACCAGCACGGATCGGGGAGCTGACCCGCGATGAAGAAGCCCGCATTCAGGAAGAAGTCCGGCGCCGGCGAGGCCGCCGGGCCGGCCGGGCCCGCCTTCGCGGCGGAGCCGTCCGGGCCGGCCCCGGCCGCCCGGCCCGGCCGCAGCCGCAGCCCGTTCGCCGGGGGGTCCGCAGGGGCCGGCGGCGCGGCCAGGACCACCCCGTCCCTGCTCGCCGCGGCCGTGGTGCTCGCGGCCGTGTTCGGGATCGCCGAGGTGCGCCCGCCGGCCGCCCCGGCCAAGGCGGCCACCGGAGCCGCCCCCACCACCGAGCAGGTCGAGCGGACCTCGGTGGTCTGCCCGCAGCCGCTCCAGAGCCTGACCGGCTCGACCACGCTCACCGCCTACACCCCGCCCGGGACGGGCTCCGCCACCGGCGGGGCCGGTTGGCTCTCCGACGCGGCCGCGCCGGCCGTGCCCGCCGCCCAGCCGACCGCCGCCCCGGCGACCCCGGCGGCCCCCGCCGCCCCGGCCCCGACCGGCTCGGGCGCCCCCGCCGCCCCCGCCCAGGACAAGAACGCGGCGCCCGCCGACGCCCGGCTGACGGTGTCCAAGCCCGGAACCCCGGCCACCGGCCCGGCCGCCAACGGCGACGCCGCGCCCGGCACCGGGGCGGTCGCCACCGGCGCCCTCGCCCCCGGCTTCACCGTCACCCAGACCACGGTGGTCACCGAGCAGCGCGGCCTCGGCCTGTCCGGCCTCACCTGCGCCCCGGCCGGGACCGGCTTCTGGTTCGCCGGGGCCAGCACCGCCGGCGACCGGGTCGACTACGTCAGCCTGGTCAACACCGAGTCCTCCGCCGCGGTGGTGGACATCAAGCTGTACGGCGACAAGGGCCTGATCGACAACGACTCGGCCAACGGGATCACCGTCGCGCCCGGCAGCTCCCAGGCCGTCCTGCTGTCGACCATCAGCAAGGGCGCGGTCGCCGACCTCGCGGTGCACGTGGTGGTGCGCTCGGGACGGGTCGGCGCCGCGCTGCACGCCGCCGACGGCGGCAAGGGCGCGGACTGGATCCCGGCCTCGGCCGACCCGGCCCCCGTCCAGGTGCTGCCCGGCCTGCCCGCCGACACGGCCTCCGCCCGCCTGGTGGTCTGGGCGCCGCCGGAGGACGACGCCGACCTGAAGATCCAGCTGTCCGGCAAGAACGGCTGGTTCAGCCCGGCCGGCAACGAGTCGATCCACGTCAAGGCGGGCATGGTGGCCGCCGTCGACCTCGGCAAGGTCACCCGCGACGAGGTCGCCGGGCTGCGCCTGTCGCCCAGCGACGACAAGCACCGCACCCCGATCGTGGCCGGACTGCGGATCGACCGGGCGGCGGCCAACGGCAAGACCGACGCGGCCTGGCTCACCGGCAGCAACCCGGTCGGAGCCCGCGCCACTGTCGCCGACAACCGGGCCGGCGCCTCCACGCTCTACCTGACCTCCAGCGGCGAGGCCGCCACCGTCCGGGTCACCGCCTCGGCCGGCAGCGGCGGCGGCACCCCGGCCACCAAGGAGGTCCAGGTCCCGGCCGGCGGCACGGTCGCCCTCCCGGCGCCCGAGCCCGCCGGGCTGAACGGCGTCTTCGCGCTCACCGTGGAGACCGTCTCCGGCGGCCCGGTGGTGGCCGCCCGGATGCTCTCCCTGCCGGCCAAGGACGTGCCGATGTTCACCGTCCAGGCGCTGCGCGACGACCGCAGCACCGTCAAGGTCCCGCAGGCCGGCCAGGATCCGGGCGTCGTCCTGCGCTGAGCAGCCGACGGGGCGGCACTTCGGGGCCGCCCCGGGGGGATCAGTCCTCGTCGTAGCGCGGGTCGATGGCGTCCGGGGACAGCCCCAGCAGCTCGGCGACCTGCTCGATCAGGATCTCGTGCACCAGCGCCGCGCGGTCCTCCCGGGTCTTCGCCCGGATCTCCACCGGCCGCCGGTACACCACGATCTGGCTCTTGTGCCCCTGCTTGCCCGGCGACACCCGCCCCAGCGGCACGCCGTCCTCGGCGTCGGCGCCGTCCGGCTCGTGCAGCGGCACCTCCTGGACGGCGAACTCCACCTCGATCAACTGCGGCCAACGCCGTTCGAGGCGCTCCACCGACTCGCGGACGTAGTCGTCGAACAGTTCGGAGCGGGTGAGCGAGATCGGCACCTGGGGCGGCGCCAGCGGGCCGCGCAGGCCCCGCCCGTGCCGGTCGCGGTGCCGGGGGCGGCGCGCCGGGCCTGTCGATGACTGCGGTGCGGAGCTGTCCATATCACTGCCGAGGGTAGTCCTTGGACGGTCGGAAGTGGACCACTCCGGCCGGGAATCGCACGGGGCGTTGGATACGCGGCCCCGGCGCCCGCGGTGCGACACGGCACCCCTTCCGGGCAGGCGGTCTTCGCTCCCCGGCGAGGAGTGCGGTACCGTCCACCCTCGTGAGCTCTGTACGTCGTTGTTCGCGGACCGCGTGCGGCCGGCCGGCCGTCGCGACGCTGACGTACGTCTACGCGGACTCCACCGCCGTCCTCGGCCCGCTCGCCACCTACGCCGAGCCGCACTGCTACGACCTGTGCGCCGAGCACGCCGAGCGCCTCACCGCCCCGCGCGGCTGGGAGGTCGTCCGGCTCGCCGCCGAGGCCGGGCCGCTGCGCCGCAGCAGCGACGACCTGGAGGCGCTGGCCAACGCCGTGCGCGAGGCCGCCCGCCCGCAGAACCCCCGTCAGGGCCGCGGCCCCGAGGGCGAGTCCACCGAGGGCGGCCGCCGCGGCCACCTCCGGGTCCTGCGCTCGCCCGACAACTGAGGACCGGGGTCCGCCGGGCGGATCGTGCCTGATCGGGACCAACCCGGCACGGAGTGTTCGTCCGGCCCGGGTACGCTGCCCGTCTACCGTCACCGCGCCCGTCGATCCGACGCGCGGTGGCCCAGACGTTCCGTGATCAGTCCTAAGACCAGGGTGGAGCCGCAGTGCGCGACCTCAAGCAGCTCGTGAAGGCGTACGACGTCCGGGGCGTCGTCCCGGACCAGTGGGACGAGAGCCTGTCCCGGGCCTTCGGTGCCGCGTTCGTGCAGGTCACCGGCGCGTCCGCGATCGTGGTCGGGCACGACATGCGGCCCTCCTCCCCGGCGCTGAGCCTGGCCTTCGCCGAGGGCGCCGCGGCCTACGGCGCCGACGTGGTGCAGATCGGGCTGTGCTCCACCGACCAGCTGTACTACGCCAGCGGCAAGCTGGACCTGCCCGGCGCGATGTTCACCGCCAGCCACAACCCGGCCCAGTACAACGGCATCAAGCTGTGCCGGGCGGGCGCCGCCCCGGTCGGCCAGGACACCGGCCTGACCGAGATCCGCGAGCTGGTCGAGTCCTGGACCGCCGAGGACGACACCGTCACCGTCCCGGCCAAGGACGTGAAGCCGGGCGAGCTGTCCGCGCAGGACACCCTGCGCGGCTACGCCGACCACCTGCTGGGCCTGGTCGACCTCACCGGGATCCGCCGGCTCAAGGTCGCGGTGGACGCCGGCAACGGCATGGGTGGCCACACCGTGCCGACCGTCTTCGACGGCCTGCCGATCGAGCTGGTGCCGATGTACTTCGAGCTGGACGGCACCTTCCCGAACCACGAGGCCAACCCGCTCGACCCGAAGAACCTGGTCGACCTCCAGGCCAAGGTCCGCGAGGTCGGCGCCGACCTGGGCCTGGCCTTCGACGGCGACGCCGACCGCTGCTTCGTCGTGGACGAGCGCGGCGAGCCGGTCTCCCCGTCGGCGATCACCGCCCTGGTCGCCGTCCGCGAGATCGCCCGCGCCCGCGCCGCCGGCGAGGCCGAGCCGACGGTCATCCACAACCTGATCACCTCCTGGACCGTCCCCGAGGTGGTCCGCGAGCTCGGCGCCAAGCCGGTGCGCACCCGGGTCGGCCACTCCTTCATCAAGCAGGAGATGGCCGAGACCGACGCCGTCTTCGGCGGCGAGCACTCCGCGCACTACTACTTCCGCGACTTCTGGCGCGCCGACACCGGCATGCTGGCCGCCCTGCACGTGCTGGCCGCGCTCGGCGGGCAGCCGGGCACGCTGTCCGCGCTCACCGCCGAGTACGACCGCTACGCGGCCTCCGGCGAGATCAACAGCACCGTGGCCGACCAGGCCGCCAGCACGGCCGCCGTCCGCGCCGCCTTCGCCGGCGCCGAGGGCACCACGGTGGACGAGCTGGACGGCCTGACCGTGGCCGGCCCGGACTGGTGGTTCAACCTGCGCGCCTCCAACACCGAGCCGCTGCTGCGCCTGAACGTCGAGGCCAAGGACCCGGCGAAGATGGCCGAGCTGCGCGACGGCGTGCTCGCCGTCGTCCGCGGCTGAGCCTGATCACGGGCCCCGGTGCCCCGGCCGGTAGGGTTTCCTATCGGCCGGGGCACCTCCGTGCCACCCCCGAACTTTGGAGAGCCCCATGAAGCTCGAATCCTTCCTGCTGGAGATCCTGGTCTGCCCGCAGTGCCGGGCCGCGCTCGTCGAGGGCGGCACCGAGGAGCAGCCCGAGCTGGTCTGCACCGGCGCGGACTGCGGCCTCGCGTACCCGGTCCGCGAGGGCATTCCGGTCCTCCTGGTGGACGAGGCCCGCCGCCCGGCCTGATGCTGGGGGCGTTGCCCGGGGCGAAAGCCCCACCCCGACCGCCCGGCGCGCAGCGGAGCGCGCGCCCAGAGGACCGCAGCCGGAGGTTCGCCGCATGCTCGACGACACCCTGCTCGACGATCCGGCCGCCCTTCGGCGTGCCGACCACGACCGCGCCCTGCTGGCCCTGGCCGGCGCGGGCGCACGGGTCCGCACCGCGCTGCGCCGGGCCGAGGCGGCCGGGCTCGACCGGCTGCGGCCGGACGGCCGGCCGCGGTCCGTCCTGGTCGCCGGGCACGGCAGCGCGCTGACCGCGGCCGAGATGCTGTCCGCGCTGGCCGGCACGGCCTCCCTGGTCACCCCGCTGCCGCCGACCGAGGCGGCCGCCCCGCGCGCCGACCGGGCCGGCGCCCCGCCCGCCTTCACCACCGGGCTCGGCTGGCAGCTGCCCGGCTGGGCCGGCCCGCTGGACCTGCTGGTGATCAGCTCCGCAGACGGCGGCGAGCAGGGCCTGGTCGGCCTCGCCGAGCAGGCGTACGCGCGCGGCTGCGCGATCGTCGTCACCGCCCCGGCCGGCAGCGCGCTGGCCGAGGCCGCTCTGCAGGTGCGCGCCCTGCCGCTGCCCTTCGTGGCCTCGGCGTCGTCCGAGGACCTCGCGCCGGTGGCGGCCGCCGAGCCGGACCTGCCGGCCGAGGACCCGGCGGCGCTCTGGTCCCACCTCACCCCGCTGCTGGCGCTGGCCCAGAAGATCGGCCTCACCCAGCTCCCGTACGACGCGCTGCCGGCCGTCGCCGACCTGCTGGACGCCACCGCCGTGCGCTGCCGCCCGGACGCCGCCGCGTACACCAACCCGGCGAAGGGCCTGGCCGCCCGGCTGGCCGGGACGGTTCCGCTGCTGTGGGCCGAGGGCCCGATCGCCGGGGCGGCCGCCACCCGGTTCGCCGCCCAGCTGGCCGACCGGGCCGGGCGCCCGGCGCTGGCCGGCCCGCTGCCGCAGGTGCTCACCGCCCACCGCGGCATGTTCACCGGGCAGTTGGGCGCGGGTGCCGACCCGGACGACTTCTTCCGCGACCGGGTCGAGGAGCCGGACCCGCTGCACCTGCAGGTGCTGCTGCTGCGGCACGCCCCGGGCGCGGCCGGCCCGGCGGCCGAGGACGGGCAGGACGGCCCGGCCGAGGTGCCGGAGGAGGAGGCGGGGCCGCGCAGCTTCGGGGTGAGCCGGGCGCACCGGCTGGCCGCCGCGCACGACGTCCGGCTGACCGAGTACGCGAGCGCCCGGCCGGACCCGCTGCACGCGCTGGCCGACCTGGTCGCGCTGACCGACTTCGCCGCCGTCTACCTGGGGCTCGCCGCGCAGTCCTGAGACGGTCGGCCGGGTGGAACCTCCGGGCCGGTACGGTAAGCGCTCGACGAGCTGATCGACCCGTGAGGACTTTGCAGGCATGAGTACCGAAGGCGGCACCAAGGCACTGATCGCGGCACTGTCCGCGAACCTGGCGATCGCGGCGGCCAAGTTCACCGCCTTCGGCTTCACCGGTTCCTCCTCGATGCTGGCCGAGGGCGTGCACTCGGTGGCCGACTCCGGCAACCAGGTGCTGCTGCTGATCGGCGGCAAGCGGGCGCGCCGGGAGGCCGACGAGGAGCATCCCTTCGGGTACGGCCGCGAGCGCTACGTGTACGGCTTCCTGGTGGCCGTCGTGCTGTTCAGCGTCGGTGGCCTGTTCGCGATCTACGAGGGCTGGCACAAGATCAGCCACCCGGAGACCCTGGACGCCTGGGGCTGGGCGGTCGGCGTGCTGGTCTTCGCCATAGTGATGGAGGGCTGGTCCTTCCTCACCGCGATGCGGGAGTCCGCCAAGGCCAAGGGCCGGCAGGGCTGGGTGCAGTTCATCCGCACCGCGAAGGCGCCGGAGCTGCCGGTGGTGCTGCTGGAGGACACCGGTGCGCTGATCGGTCTGGTGCTCGCGCTGTTCGGCGTCGGGCTCACCGTGATCACCGGGAACGGTGTCTGGGACGGTGTCGGCACCCTGTGCATCGGCGTCCTGCTGGTGGTGATCGCCGTGGTGCTCGCCATGGAGACCAAGTCGCTGCTGCTCGGCGAGTCGGCGAACAAGGACTCGGTGCAGCGGATCCGGGAGGCGCTGGTGGACGGCGAGACGGTCACCGGGGTGATCCACATGCGCACCCTGCACCTCGGCCCGGAGGAGCTGCTGGTCGCCGCCAAGATCGCCGTCAACGCCGAGGACAGCGCCGCCCGGGTGGCGGAGGCGATCGACGCGGCCGAGGAGCGGGTCCGCGCGGTCGTCCCGATCGCCCGGGCGATCTACCTGGAGCCCGACGTGTACAGCGCCGAGAAGGCCGCGGCGGGCGACGACCCGGCCGCCACGCCCGGTGGTCCGGGCCCGGCCGACGCGCACTGAACTCCGCCCCGGCCCCGCGGCCGGGGCCGCTGGGGCCCGGCTGGAGCGCCGCTCGGACCGGGGGCCGAAATCGGTCATCGGCGGACGGCCGGCGGGGCCGTCGGTGTAGATTCGTCACCAGAGCCAGAACGTCGCTGCTGATGGCGGTCGATCGGCGGTCCGCACCCGTAGGGTGTGCGCCGGTCGAGGGAGAGAGGTCCTCCGACGGTTTGTGCTGCGCAACGGGAAGCCGGTCCACCACGGACCCGGCTGTTCCGGCGTGGCCGTGCACCCGTACGGCCTGACGCACGCGACGCACGCCCGGACCTTTGGCCCCACCCCTATCAGCGAGGAGCAGACGCATGTCGACCGACATCACCGGTGACTTCAAGGTCGCCGACCTTTCCCTGGCGCCGTTCGGCCGCAAGGAGATCCAGCTGGCCGAGCACGAGATGCCCGGTCTGATGGCGATCCGCGCCGAGTACGCCGAGGCGCAGCCGCTGGCCGGCGCCCGCATCACCGGCTCGCTGCACATGACCGTGCAGACCGCCGTCCTGATCGAGACCCTGACGGCGCTCGGTGCCGAGGTCCGCTGGTGCTCCTGCAACATCTTCTCCACCCAGGACCACGCGGCCGCGGCCATCGCCGTCGGCCCGGAGGGCACCCCGGAGAACCCGCAGGGCGTGCCGGTCTTCGCCTGGAAGGGCGAGACCCTGGACGAGTACTGGTGGTGCACCGAGCAGGCCCTGACCTGGCCTGACGGCAAGACCCCGAACATGATCCTGGACGACGGCGGCGACGCCACCCTGCTGATCCACAAGGGCGTCGAGTTCGAGAAGGCCGGTGCCGCGCCGGACCCGTCCACCGCGGACAACGACGAGTTCCGGATCATCCTGGAGCTGCTCAACCGCACCCTCAAGGACACCCCGAACAAGTGGACCGAGGTCGCCGCCACGATCAAGGGCGTGACCGAGGAGACCACCACCGGTGTCCACCGTCTGTACGAGATGCACCGTGACGGCAAGCTGCTGTTCCCGGCCATCAACGTCAACGACGCCGTCACCAAGTCGAAGTTCGACAACAAGTACGGCTGCCGCCACTCGCTGATCGACGGCATCAACCGCGCCACCGACGTCCTGATCGGCGGCAAGGTCGCCGTCGTCTGCGGCTACGGCGACGTCGGCAAGGGCTGCGCCGAGTCGCTGCGCGGCCAGGGCGCCCGCGTGATCATCACCGAGATCGACCCGATCTGCGCGCTCCAGGCCGCGATGGACGGCTACCAGGTCACCACCCTGGAGGACGTCGTCTCGATCGCGGACATCTTCATCACCACCACGGGCAACAAGGACATCATCCTTGCCTCGCACATGGAGCAGATGAAGCACCAGGCGATCGTCGGCAACATCGGCCACTTCGACAACGAGATCGACATCGCGGGCCTGGCGAAGCTGCCCGGCATCGTGAAGACCGAGGTCAAGCCGCAGGTCCACGAGTGGCGCTTCGCCGACGGCCACACCATCATCATGCTGTCCGAGGGCCGCCTGCTGAACCTGGGCAACGCGACCGGCCACCCGTCCTTCGTGATGTCCAACTCCTTCGCCAACCAGACGATCGCCCAGATCGAGCTGTTCACGAAGACCGAGCAGTACCCGATCGGCGTCTACGTGCTGCCGAAGCACCTGGACGAGAAGGTCGCCCGCCTGCACCTCGACGCGCTGGGCGTGAAGCTGACCACCCTGACCCAGGACCAGGCCGACTACATCGGCGTCCCGGTCGACGGCCCGTACAAGGCCGAGCAGTACCGCTACTGATCGGTGAACCGTCCGGCGGCCGGCGCCCTCCCCTCGGGGGGCGCCGGCCGCCGGCGTTTGCGGCGTCTGCGGGGCCCGTCGGCCGCTCCGCCGGCAGGTTCGTCGGCCGTTCCCGTCAGCGGGGCGGGTCCGCGGGCCCCGTCGCCGTCCAGGAGGCCTCGTCCGCACCGAGCACGGTGAACCGGCCGAGCAGGCCCGCCAGTCCGCCGGCCTGTTGCACCGGCGGGCTCCCCGCGGCCGTCCCGTTGGCGCAGAGCCGGACGCCCTTGTCGACGCGGCACACCGGGGTGCCGCCGTCCGGCCTGCCGTCGACGAACACCCCGAAGCTCTCCGGCTGGACGGTGACGCTCAGCCACTTCCCGTCGACGGTGTACGACAGGATGGCGCTCCACGGGGGCTCGGTGTCCTTCGAGGGCCGGTGGACCTCGATGTTCCGCGCCTTGAGCTCGGCGGGCACGCCGGTCGGCCGCACCGGGAACGGGACGTCGCGGCCGCCGAACTCGACGCCGGCCGCGACCCTGAGCAGGTCCTCCTTGACCTTCGCCCCGATCCACAGCGTGGCCCTCAGGTCGGCCCAGCGACCGGAGGCGGTCATCCAGCGCAGGCCGACCGGGACTCCCGACGCGTCGGTGACCAGCCACTGGGCCTCCCGGCCGGCGACCGCGGGCGCGGCGACCGTGTGCACCCCGGGGGCGAGGGACTCGCCGGGGCCGCGCAGCAGTTCCAGCTTCAGGGCGGGGACGGCGTTCTCGACGGCGGTCGTGGTGGCCGCGGTGGTGACGGACCGTCCGTTGCTGTTCGCGTAGCCGACGGCCGGTCGGGCCAGCCACGGCGGCAGCCAGCCGAAGCGGGCCTCGGCGCTCAGCGGGCCGGTGGACGCCGTCGGCGTCGGGGTGGCGGTCGGGGACGGCGTGGGCGAGGCCGGGGAGGTCGGCGCGGGGACGGCCGGTGCGGGAGGCCCGCCGGCCGGGCGCAGCAGCAGCACGCCGGCCAGCACGGCGGCGGTCGACCCGGCCACCACGCCGATCAGCGCCTGCCGGCGGCGGCGCAGCCGGACCCGCCCGCGGGCGATCACCGCCGAGGTGTCGAGCGCGGCGGGCGGCGCCGGGGTCTCGGCGAGGGCACCCAGCCGGGCGGTGAGATCACGCTGCTCGTGCGTCCTCATGACGTCCTCTCGGCGGTGGTGGGGCGAGCGGCGAGCGTCGTCCGGAGGGTGGCGAGAGCGCGCGAGGTCTGACTCTTCACATTGCCCGAGGAGCAGCGCATCGCCTCGGCGGTCTGATCGACCGTGAGGTCGCAGTAGTACCGGAGCACCACGGTGGCCCGTTGCCTGGGCGGCAGCGCGGCCAGCGCCCTGCGCAGGTCGAGCTGGACGTCGAGGTCGGCGCCCACCGAGGCGACGTCCACCGGCGTCGCGGTCCGCGACGTCCGCCGCCACCAGGACGAGCGCTGCTCGGCGAGGAAGGTGTTGACCAGCACCCTGCGGGCGTAGCCGTCCAGGTTCTCGACCCGGCCGGCCCGTGACCAGTTCACGTACAGCTTGGTCGCGCACTCCTGCACCAGGTCGTCGGCCCGGTGCCAGTCCCCGCACAGCAGATAGGCGACCTTGCGCAGCCAGCCGCTCCTGGAGGCCACGTACTCCGTGAACTCCGCGTCCCGCGTCCGCTTCGCCATCCGCACCCCCTCTCGTCGTGGTGGCGACGCACAGCCGCGCCGTCCGCCGCTCTAATGCGGGCACCGGCCGGAAGGTTGCACGCGCGGCGCGCACGTAGGCTTTCCGGCATGCCCAACGGCCGGTACTCGCTCCACGACCCTCATGACCACGTCCCGCTCGGGGAGGAGCGCTTCAGTTGCGCGCCCGGGGCGGCCGGGTGGCGGTACGTCTCCAAGACCTACGCGCCGGACGGCCGGGTGCTCGGCAGCACCGACCTCACGCTGGACTCGCGCGCCCGGCCGCTGCGGATGGAGCTGCGGGCCGGGGGCTGGCAGGTGCGCGGCGGAGCGGTGGACGGGGTGGCCTGGGTCCGCACCGACGCGGCCGACCCCGGCGGCGAGCACGCGGCGGAGGGCCACGACCGGGCGCACGCCTTCACCGGCCGGTCGCCGGGCTTCCTGGTCGCCACCGCCCGGCTGCTGAGGCTGGGGGAGGGGGCGAGCGCGCGGGTGCGGCTGGTGGCCTTCACCGAGCCGGTGCTGGCTCCGCGCACCCTCGACCAGGGGTGGCTGCTGGAGGGCGTCGACACCCACGAGACGGATTCCGGGCCGCTGCTGGTCGAGCGGTACCAGGTGGCGGACCTGGAGACGGGCGAGCAGCAGGTGGTGCACCTGGCGGGGGACGTGGTGCTGGCGGCGGCGGGGATCGAGCTGGAGGAGCTGGCGTCGCCGCCGAACGCCTGGCGGGTGGGGGCGGAGGAGGAGTAGCGGTCCGGTAGGGCCGTGGCGGCCCGACCGATCCGATCCGCCCCGACCGGACCGCCCGGCCGGCCGGCCCGACCCGGCTCAGAAAGTGTTGGGTAATCGGGTGATCACTCGTTCTTGAGGTCGTCGGCGAGGCGGCGGGCTGCTTCGGTCTCGATGGGGCCGCGTGGTTCGA
>NZ_JBHVSD010000026.1:140599-147530 GCF_042885395.1 Kitasatospora sp. NPDC058063 | reverse complement strand
GGCGCGTCCGGCGCGGACCGCGGGCACGGTCGTCAAGGACGAGGGCGAGGGCGGCAAGTCGCTCGCCGCCTTCCTCGCCGACCAGAAGTTCATCTGAGCCGGCGCGCCCAGCCACCCACCCCCTGCCACAGCGAAACACGGAGACATTGAGCAATGGCTGAGATTCTCGTTCTGGTGGACCACGCCGACGGTGCGGTCCGCAAGCCGGCCCTGGAGCTGCTGACCCTGGCCCGCCGCATCGGCGAGCCGTCCGCCGTCGTCCTCGGCGCCGGTGCGGCCGCGGCCGGCATCGCGGCGAAGGCCGGCGAGTACGGCGCGGTGAAGGTGTACGTCGCCGACGGCGCCGAGTTCGCCGACCAGCTGGTCGTCCCGAAGGTGGACGCCCTGGCCCAGATCGCCGGGGCCGGCGACGTCGCCGCCGTGCTGGTGACGTCCTCCGGCGAAGGCAAGGAGATCGCCGCGCGTGTCGCGCTGCGGATCGGCTCCGGCATCATCACCGACGCCGTCGACCTGCGCGCCGGCGACCAGGGCCCGATCGCCACCCAGTCGGTGTTCGCCGCCTCGTACACCGTCGACTCCCGGGTGAGCAAGGGCGCGCCGGTCATCACCGTCAAGCCGAACGCCGTCGCCCCGGAGGCCGCCCCGGCCGCCGGCGCGGTGGAGAACGTCGCCGTCGCGTTCACCGGCAACGCCGCCAAGGTGACCTCGCGGACCCCGCGCGTGTCCTCCGGCCGCCCGGAGCTGACCGAGGCCGCCATCGTGGTCTCCGGCGGCCGCGGCGTCGGTGCCGCCGAGGGCTTCGGCGTGGTCGAGGAGCTCGCGGACGCGCTGGGCGCGGCCGTCGGCGCCTCGCGCGCCGCCGTGGACGCCGGCTGGTACCCGCACAGCAGCCAGGTCGGCCAGACCGGCAAGCAGGTCTCCCCGCAGCTGTACGTGGCCAACGGCATCTCGGGCGCGATCCAGCACCGGGCCGGCATGCAGACCTCGAAGACCATCGTGGCCGTCAACAAGGACCCCGAGGCCCCGATCTTCGAGCTCGCCGACTACGGCGTGGTCGGCGACCTCTTCGAGGTGCTGCCGCAGCTCACCGCCGAGGTGACGGCCCGCAAGGCCTGATCCCCGGACGACAGCGGAGGGCGTGGCGCCGAGTGGTACTCGGTGCCACGCCCTCCGTCGTTCTCCCTCGTTCTCCGGCAGCGCCCCGGGCGCGCCGTCCGCCCCGCCCGCCGCACGATCCCCCGGCGGATCACTCCGCGACGAAGGCCGCGAGGTGCTGGGTGGCGAGGTGCTGGGTGAAGCCGCCCTGGGCCGGCGGCAGCGGGCGCGGCTCGGTGTCCTGCACCGGCGGTGGCGGCTCCATCGGCAGCAGCCGCAGTTCCGGCTGGTCGGAGTCGGGGGAGGGGAGCAGCCGCACCCGGGTGCCGACCGGCACGGTGCTGCGCATCCCGTCCACGATGCACCAGACGTCGAAGCCCTCCGCCATCCGGATCAGGGACTTCTGACGGACCAGCGGCGTCCGGGCCTGCTCGACCGCGCAGCGCCGCACCACGCCGGTGCCCTCGCTGGGCTCCAGCCTGAGGTCGGTGGATCCGCAGGTGGGGCAGAGCAGCCGCTGGAAGGTCGGGTTGTTGCACCACGTGCAGCGCTGGAAGTACAGCGTCGTGCTGCGGGTGTCGGCATCGATGGCTGAGTGGATCACGCTGTCATCTCCCTGCGCTCGGACCGGCTCGTTCGGCAGAAGTTCGGCAGAAGTTCGGCACGAAAAGGATAGGGAACTCAGTACCGCGAAGGGAAGGCACTGAGTTCCCTTTTTGCCGCGCGCATGCATAATGAAGGGTACTGAGTACCGTCGTGAAACAGGAGTGGCGATCATGAGCCAGGACTTCGATCTCTTCCGGATCTCCGAGGAGCACGGGATGCTCCGTGAGGCGGTGCGTTCGCTGGCCGAGGCGAAGATCGCTCCGTTCGCGGCGGAGGTGGACGAGCAGGGGCGGTTCCCGCAGGAGGCGCTGGAGGCGTTGCGGGGCAGTGATCTGCATGCGGTGCACGTGCCGGAGGAGTTCGGTGGTGCGGGGGCGGATGCGCTGGCGACGGTGATCGTGATCGAGGAGGTGGCGCGGGTGTGTGCGTCGTCCTCGTTGATTCCGGCGGTGAACAAGCTGGGGTCGCTGCCGGTGCAGTTGTCGGGGTCGCAGGAGTTGAAGGCGAAGTACCTGGGGGCGCTGGCGCGGGGCGAGGGGATGTTCTCGTACTGCCTGTCGGAGCCGGAGGCGGGTTCGGACGCGGCGGGGATGCGGACCCGGGCGGTGCGCGACGGGGATTTCTGGGTGCTGAACGGGGTGAAGCGCTGGATCACCAACGCGGGGGTGTCGGAGTTCTACACGGTGATGGCCGTGACGGATCCGGAGAAGCGCTCGAAGGGGATCTCGGCGTTCGTGGTGGAGAAGGGCGACGAGGGGGTGTCGTTCGGTGCGCCGGAGAAGAAGCTGGGGATCAAGGGTTCGCCGACGCGTGAGGTGTACTTCGACAATGTGCGGATTCCGGCGGACCGGATGATCGGTGCGGAGGGGACGGGTTTCGCGACGGCGATGAAGACCTTGGACCACACGCGGGTGACGATCGCGGCGCAGGCGGTGGGGATCGCGCAGGGGGCGCTGGACTACGCGAACGGGTATGTGCGGGAGCGCCGGCAGTTCGGGAAGGCGATCGCGGAGTTCCAGGGGGTCCAGTTCATGCTGGCGGACATGGCGATGAAGCTGGAGGCGGCGCGGCAGCTGACGTACGCGGCGGCGGCGAAGTCGCAGCGCGGGGACGCGGATCTGACGTTCTTCGGTGCGGCGGCGAAGTGTTTCGCGTCGGACGCGGCGATGGAGATCACCACGGACGCGGTGCAGTTGCTGGGCGGGTACGGGTACACCCGGGACTATCCGGTGGAGCGGATGATGCGGGACGCGAAGATCACGCAGATCTACGAGGGCACCAACCAGGTCCAGCGGATCGTGATGGCCCGCAACCTCCCGTAACCCCACCCCCGTAACCCCACCCGTAACCCCACCTCGACGTGCACCGACGGCGGGTCGGCCGGCCGCCCGGCCGTCGGTGCCGAGGCATCGTCCCGATGCTAAGTTCCGGTGAATGAGTGAGAAGGAAGAGCAGGACCAGTCCATGAATGACGGGCCCTCGAAGCCGGCGATGCGCGAGGCGCTGGTGGCCGCGGCCTTCGAGCTCTTCCTGGAGCGCGGCTTCGAACAGACGACCGTCGACGACATCGTCTCGCTGGCCGGCGTCGGCCGGCGCTCCTTCTTCCGCTACTTCCCGGCCAAGGAGGACGTGGTCTTCCCCGACCACGAGCGCAGCCTCGCCGAGATGACGGAGTTCCTGGAGTCCGGCACCGGTGAGGAGGACCCGGTCAGGCACGCCTGCGACGCCGCCCGCCTGGTCCTGCGGATGTACGCCGAGCAGCCCTCCTTCTCCGTCCAGCGCTACCGCCTGACCCGCAAGGTGCCCGGCTTGCGCGCGTACGAGCTGTCCGTGGTCTGGCGCTACGAGCACACCCTGGCCGCCTATCTGCGCGGCCGCTTCGCCGACCGCCCCGACGGCCCGCTGCGTGCGGACGTGATCGCCGCGGCCGTCGTCTCCGCGCACAACCACGCCCTGCGGACCTGGTTGCGCTCGGGCGGGGAGAGCGACTGGGTGGCCGAGGTGGACGCGGCGATGGCCTTCGTCACCGGCACCTGGGGCGAGCGCCAGGGCGAGGCCGCCGAGGGCGAGTCCGACGACGTCGTGGTCCTGGTCGCCAGCCGCCGGGCGCCGCTGTGGCGGATGGTCCAAGGCATCGAGAGCGCGCTGGGTGCCGACGCCCGCCAGGTCTGATCCTCACCCGCACGGCGCAGCCGCGTCCGGCGTGGCCCCGGTCGACGGCCCGTGCGCCGTGCGGGGCGTCCGGCTCCGGGCGAGACTCGGTCCCGGGACGGCCCTCCCCGACGGCGGGCGGCCCGGGAGCGCGAGGGAGCGGCGATGCCGACGACGTCCCAGCAGCGAAGCAGCGGCCCGACCCTGCGCGAGGTGCTGCTGCACAAGGGCTACTTCCGCCTGTTGCTGGTCTCGGGGTTGGTCGGCATCCCGGTCTCGCTGGCGGCCTTCGGCTTCGTCAGCCTGGAGCACGAGCTCCAGCAGTGGGTCTGGCAGAGCCTGCCGGAGACGCTCGGCTACCACCAGGCCCCCTGGTGGTGGCCGCTGCCCGCGCTGCTGCTGGCCGGCCTGCTGCTCGCCCCGATCGTGACCCGGCTGCCCGGGCACGGCGGTCACATCCCGGTCGACGGCTTCGGTGGCCCGCCCACGATGCCGGTCGCCGTGCCCGGGGTGGTGCTGGCCGCGCTCGCCTGTCTGCCGCTCGGTGTGGTGCTCGGCCCGGAGTCGCCGCTGATGGCGCTCGGCGGCGGCCTCGCCCTGCTCGCCGTCCGGTCCGCCCAACGGGCCGAACATCCGCAGCTGGTGGCGGTGCTGGGTACGGCGGGTTCCGCGGCGGCGATCTCCACCATCTTCGGCAGCCCGCTGGTGGCGGCCGTCATGGTGATCGAGGCGGCCGGGCTGGGCGGCCCGCAGCTGACCGCGCTGATCCTGCCCAGCCTGCTGTCCGGCGGCCTCGGGGCTCTGGTCTTCACCGGGTTCGGCCACTGGACCGGTCTGTCGATCGGTGCGCTCTCGCTGCCGAGCGTGCCGAGGGCCGGGGTGCCCGACCCGGGGGACTTCCTCTGGGGCGTCCCGTTGGCCGCCGCGATCGCGGTGGTCTGCGTGGCGGGGCGGACCGTCGGCCGCGGGGTGAAGGCCTTCGTCACGACCGGGACCGCACGACAGACCGCCCTGCGCATCGTGTTGTGCGCGGTCGCGGTCGGCTGCTGCCTCGCCGCGTACGCCCTGCTCACCGGCCGCTCCCCGGAGCAGGTCGCGCTCTCCGGGCAGGCCACCCTGGGCGCGCTCGCCGCCGATCCGGCCGACTGGCCGATCGGCGCGCTGCTCGCCCTCGCGCTCTTCAAGGGGCTGGGCTGGTCGATCGCCCTCGGCAGCCTGCGCGGCGGCCCGATCTTCCCGGCGCTCCTGCTCGGTACGGCCCTCGGCACGGCCTGTGCGCCGCTGCCCGGCTTCGGTGCCGGGCCCGCCCTGGCGGTCGGCCTGGCGGCCTCGGGTGCCGCCGTCACCGGCCTGCCCGTCACCAGCACCGTCCTGGCCGCCGCCCTGCTCGGCAGCCAGGCGACCGACGCGATGCCGCTGCTGATCGTGTCCACAGTGGTGGCCTTCATCACCGCGCAGTCGCTGCGCGGCCGGCCGAAGCGGGGTGCCGCTCCGGCCGGCCGCACGGAGGCGTCCGGGGTCAGCTGACGTCCGGGCCCGGGCCGTCCGCGACCGTGCCCAGGTACTGCTCGATCTGCTGCTGGTTCTCCACCAACCGCAGGCACAGGTGCCGCAGTTGGGCCATCTCCTCGGGGCTGAAGCCGCGGAACACGGCGGCCATCGCGCGCTCGGTGGGCACCCGGAACTCCTCCAGCCAGGCCAGCCCTTCGGGCGTCGCGGTGACCAGCACCGCCCGCCGGTCGTTCGGGTCGGGGGAGCGGCGGGCCAGCCCCTCCCGCTCCAGGGTGTCCACCAGGCCGGTCGCGTTGCGCGGGCTCACCCCGCCAGCCCGGGCCAACTCGCCCACGGTCAGCCCCGCTTCGCCCGCGTCTCCCGCTTTGCCTGCGGCTCCGAGCCGCACCAGCACATCCAGCGCTCCCGCGCTCAACCCCCGTCCCTGCGATCCGTGTGCCCGCAGCTTCTCCACCGCGTGGAACGCCGACCGTGCGGCGGCCGCGGCCTCCAGTGCCAGGGTGTCCCCGCCCTTGGTGAACGCGCCCATGGCCGTCCGCACCCTGCTGTCGTAGAGCCGGCCCTCGGCATCCCGCCCCAGCGGACCGGCCGGTGACTCCGGTGATTTATTTACCTGCTTCATAATGAAGTCATTCTGCACTTCGCGGGAAGTCTGTCAAGGGGAGGGGGTTCGCCAACTCGGCCGCAGCGGACGAGACTTCGCCGGGAGTCGGCGGCGCGCCCCGCGGGAGTCGGCGCCGGGTCGCGGGAGGGGAGCGTTCTGCGCCACGGGTCGGGCGGGGAGTGGGGGTGTCGCGGGCCCGCTCCGGTTCGACGGCCCTCGCGGCGGCCGTCCGGCCCGAGTACGCCCGGAACGACGCTTCCGCCGTTCCGCGAGCTCGGGGGGCCCGGCCAACTGTTCCCGTGCGACGGGCCGTTGTACCGGGCCGTTCGCGTGACTCCGCTGAAGGGCGGCTCCGTCCGGGACGGTCCGCGGCGGGGGCTCTGTCGCGACGGAGAGTGGCATGGGGTGACGCAGAGTGCTCCAGCCGACTGATCCTGTCAGATAGGCATACGAACGGTATTTCCGCTGGTGAGGGCGGCGATTCTGACGGGACGTGAGGCCGGACGGGTCCTGACGGCGGTTGCGGCGGGATGTGGGGCGTGGCTCTCTGAGATCGCGGCGGGACCGAACGGCACCGCCACCCCAACCAGAAACTCCGTGGAGGAGATTTTCATGCGTGCTCTCAAGCGAGTCGTGGCTGTCGGCGCCCTCACCGTCCCGCTCGTGCTCGGCTGCGCCGGCCTGGCCTCGGCCCACGAAGGCATCGACGCGAACTACGGCAAGGGCTTCTTCACTGCGAACGAGGACGCCGCCGCCCTCGCGGCCGTCGAGTCCCACGTCGGCGAGGACGGTGTCTCGCACGCCAGCTTCTGGATCATTGCGGACGACGAGGGCGTCACCGGCTCCTTCACGGGTGCGGGCGCCACCTTCAACGACGAGGACGTCGCCCCGGCCGCCGCCCCTGCCGCCGCTCCGGCGACTGAGGTTGCTCCCGCTGCCGCTCCGGCGGCCGAGGTTGCTCCG
>NZ_JBHVSD010000026.1:0-140499 GCF_042885395.1 Kitasatospora sp. NPDC058063 | reverse complement strand
GCGGCTGTCCCGGCGGCCGAGGTTGCTCCGGCGGCTGTCCCGGCGGCCGAGGTTGCTCCGGCGGCTGTCCCGGCGGCCGAGGTTGCTCCGGCGGCTGTCCCGGCGGCCGAGGTTGCTCCGGCGGCCGTCCCGGCGACTGAGGTTGCCCCCGCCGCTGCCGCTCCGGCGGCCGAGGCTCCGGCTGCCGCGGCCCCCGCCGCTGCCGTCCCGGCGGCCGAGGCTCCCGCCGCTGCCGCTCCTGCCGCTGCCGCTCCCGCCGCCCACCAGGGCTGACCGAATCCCGCCGTTTTGGGCGTGACCCCGACACCGTCCCGTCGGGCCAGGCCCATCCGGATGCCCGGCCGGTACCCACCGGCCGGGCATCCGGCGTACGGGCGTCCGGCCGGTCGCTTCACGGCGGAGAACCGCGGCCGAAAAGCAAAAAGGCCCCAGATCAACTGGGGCCTTTTTCGGTGTCCGAGGGGGGACTTGAACCCCCACGCCCGATAAAGGGCACTAGCACCTCAAGCTAGCGCGTCTGCCATTCCGCCACCCGGACCGGGTGTCGTCCTCGCGGCTTCCGATCTCTCGTCCGTCGCGCTGACAGATGTAACTGTAGCAAAGATCGGCTTGGGGTCCCAAAACGATTCCCGGTCGGCCGGTGCGACCGGTGGCGGTGGCAAGGGGTGGCGTGTGGCGGGGGCGTGACCAGGGGGTTTCGGGAGCGCGCGGGGGGTGGATCGGGATCCGGGGCTGGGGGAGGATGGGCGGACGTGCTCGTACGGCCCGGGTGCAGGTCCTGGGGGTGGCGCGCTGGTGCGTCGGTGCGGGCCCAAGACGAGGAGTGACCGTGAACGAGCGGAGCGAGTCGGCGGCACCGAAGGTGACGGCTGAGTCCGAGGTCGCCGAGATCTGTCGCGATCTGATCCGGATCGACACCAGCAACTACGGGGACGGCTCCGGCCCGGGGGAGCGGAAGGCGGCCGAGTACGTGGCCGAGCAGCTCGCCGAGTTCGGGCTCGAACCGAAGATCTTCGAGTCCGCCAAGGGCCGGGCGTCGACGGTGGTCCGGATCGAGGGCGAGGACCGCTCCCGTCCGGGCCTGCTGATCCACGGCCACACCGACGTGGTGCCGGCCAACGCCGCGGACTGGACCCACGACCCGTTCGGCGGCGAGATCGCGGACGGCTGCGTCTGGGGGCGCGGCGCGGTCGACATGAAGGACATGGACGCGATGACCCTGGCGGTCGTCCGCGACCGGCTGCGCACCGGGCGCAAGCCCCCGCGCGACATCGTGCTGGCCTTCCTCGCCGACGAGGAGGCCGGCGGCACCTACGGGGCGCGCTTCCTGGTGGACAAGCACCCGGGGCTGTTCGAGGGCGTGACCGAGGCGATCGGCGAGGTCGGCGGCTTCTCCTTCACGGTCAACGACCAGGTCCGCCTCTACCTGGTGGAGACGGCCGAGAAGGGCATGCACTGGATGCGCCTGACGGTCGAGGGCCGGGCCGGCCACGGCTCGATGGAGAACGACGACAACGCGATCACCGAGCTGTGCGAGGCGGTCGCCCGGCTCGGCCGGCACCAGTTCCCGCTGCGGATCACCAAGACCGTCCGGGCCTTCCTGGACGAGCTGTCGGACGCGCTCGGGGTCGAGCTGGACCCGGAGAACATGGACGAGACGCTGCGCGTGCTCGGCGGCATCGCCAAGATGATCGGCACCACGCTGCGCAACACCGCCCAGCCGACCATGCTCGGCGCCGGCTACAAGGTGAACGTGATCCCCGGTCAGGCCACCGCGCACGTGGACGGGCGCTTCCTGCCCGGCTACGAGGAGGAGTTCCTGGCCGAGCTGGACAGCGTGCTCGGCCCGCGCGTGAAGCGCGAGAGCCTGCACTCGGACAAGGCGATCGAGACCGGCTTCGACGGCGCCCTGGTGGAGGCGATGCAGACCGCGCTGCGCGCCGAGGACCCGATCGCCCGCGCGGTGCCGTACTGCCTGTCGGGCGGGACGGACGCCAAGTCGTTCCAGGACCTCGGCATCCGCTGCTTCGGCTTCGCGCCGCTCCAGCTGCCGCCGGAGCTGGACTTCGCCGGGATGTTCCACGGTGTGGACGAGCGGGTGCCGGTGGACGGCCTGAAGTTCGGTGCCCGGGTGCTGGACCGGTTCATCGACGCCTGCTGAAGCCCCTGATCAGGCGACTGGGTCGGCCCGCTCCCGGAATGCCGGGGGCGGGCCGAGCGCATTGTCGGAGCTGATGATTGTGAGATGGGGAAAGGAAGATCGACAGAAGCGATTCTGCCGGAAATCCCAGGCTGATCATGTGTGCGAGACCTCACCGTTGCGGGTGAATGGGAGATCTGTTCCGTACCCCGTTTGCCGCAGCGTCGTTCATCCCTGTGCAGCCCGCCGAACGGGTTGCGTTGTCCATACAGGAGGAATGATGAAGGTCAAGAAGATCGCCGCTGTCGCCGCCGCCACCGGTGGTCTGGTGCTCGCCGCCGCCGGTGTCGCGTCCGCTCACGCCGGTGCCGAGGGTGTGGCCGCCGGCTCCCCGGGTGTCCTCTCGGGCAACCAGATCCAGGTTCCGGTGCACGTCCCGGTCAACCTCTGCGGCAACACCATCAGCGTCATCGGCGTGCTGAACCCGGCGTTCGGCAACCACTGCGCCAACGTCTGATTCGACCTCCGGGCCGTCGAGGCCTGTTGAGCCGATTCGCAACCGGCCCCCGGGCGGCGGACGCGCCGCGCCGGGGGCGTTCGCGTTCCCGGCGGTCAGGTGCGGGTCGGACCCGCTCCGGGCCCGGGCGCCCGCCGGATACACGAGGTCCGACACGATCGCTCGATCGGGTGAAGCCGATTCGTTCGGCTCAACCTCCCCGTTCGCCTCTCGTTAACTCGTGTGCAGCCGAAGCCCTTGCGTGATTTACGGATATACGGAAATTCCGACTTTTTTGAAGGTTCATGTCAAGGTCGACACGTCGTCTCGAAATGTCAGGGGAAAAAATGAGGAATGTAGCCAAGAAGGGGATCCTCACGGCGGTGGCCACGGGCAGTGTGCTGGCCTCGGCCGCCGGCTACGCCTATGCGGGAGGAGCCGAAGCGCAGGGGGGTGCCGTCGGTTCGTCCGGCGTCGTCTCGGGCAACTCGGTCCAGGTGCCGATCCAGGTGCCGATCAATGCCTGCGGCAATACGGTCGACGTGATCGGCTTGCTGAACCCGTCCTACGGCAACCACTGCGCCAACGTCAACGGCGGCGGGGGTCACCCGGCGTCCAAGCCCGTCCAGCACGGCATGCCCGGCGGCTCGGGCGCCACCGGCGGCGGTCACGCCGACGGCAGCCGTCCCGCCGGCGGCGTGGGCGGCGCCGACGCTTCCGGCACCGGCGCCGGCCAGGGTGCCAAGGTCCCGGGTAGCGCGGTCCCGGGTGCCACCGTGCCGGGCGCCACGGTGCCGGGCGCGAGCGCCTCGGGCGTCGCCGCCAACTCGCCGGGCGTGCTCTCCGGCAACAGCGTCCAGGCGCCGGTGGACGTCCCGGTCAACGCCTGCGGCAACTCGGTCAACGTGGTCGGCGTCGGCAACCCGGCCTTCGGCAACGACTGCGTGAACGTGGCCAAGGTCGCCCCGAAGCCCACCCCGAAGCCGGTCGAGGGCTGCGTGGAGGCCTGCCCGACCCCGCCGAAGGTCTCCTCCGAGGAGGTGACGAGCGTCGCGCGCAACAGCGTCCCGCCCGTCTCGGCCGAGCAGGCCGTCGTGGCACCCGCCAAGGCGGTCAAGGCCGCCACGGTCGCCCCGACCGCTCAGCTGGCCTCCACCGGCGCCGGCGGCGTCGAGCTGCTCGGTGCCGCCGGTCTCGCGCTGATGCTCGGTGGTGGCGTGCTCTACCGCCGGGCCCGGGCCGGAGTCCGCTGACCCGGCCGACCGGGGACGGGGGCGCGCGCTGAACCGGACGCGCGCGCACCCGTAGCGGGAACGACCCACCCGCGGCCGCCGGGCGAACGGGCGGCCGCGGGCGCGTGGAGGCTCGACGCGAGGCCCGCCCGGGGCGCCGGTGCCCCGCTCGTCACCAGCTCCGGACCTGCCGGATGATCCGCCGCTTCAGCCGGACCGTCCGGCTGCCGTCGGGGAACAGCTTGAGTCGGTCGAGCTCCCAGTGCCCGTACTCGGCGTGCTCGGTGAGCAGTTGGCGCGCCGCGTTGCGCGTGGTGCCGCGCGGCATGCGCAGGGACTGGTACTCGTACTCCGGCTGCCGGACCGGCTTCAGTGGGGTCAAAACGCTCCTCCTGGGGATCACCTTCGGGCAAGCCTACGGCCTGCCCCGGACGGTCGGCCCGGGTATTTCCGGCCGTCCCTCCCGCGCGGAGGCGGCGGCCGGAAGAGGCATGACCCGGGCCGTCGGCTGACAGCGCATCAGTCCTGTTGCCACTGGGGAAGGGATACCCCGATCCCGGCGCGCGAAGCCGCACCCGGACGACCCCGTCGGGTCCGGTGCGCGCCCTCCGCGCCCGTTTCGCGCCGGTGCCGCGTGGGGACGAAGTGGCACGGATCGGACATCAGGGGGGAAGTTGCGGTGAAAACGCGGGTGGAGGTGACAACCGCTGTGCGTACCGACACCGCGGGGAGATAGCGTCTGCACCATGTCTGATGCCGCGCAGCCCACCATTGCCGAGGTACGCGCCGCCGCTGAGGCGGTCAAGGCCGCCATCGATCGTCATCTGGAAGCGGTGTCAAGCCCCAACGCAGCCGATGATCCCGCCGTTTCCGCCGCGTACGAGCAGCTCGCCACGGCGGCCATCGCCTACGACCAGCTCCTGTACGAGGCCTACGACGAGGTGACGCCCTTCGAGATCCCCGGGGACGAGGGCCCCGGCGGGTACCACGGCCCCGAACAGCCCGAGGCGATCAGCGTGTTGATCCGCCGCGACTACCACGTCGTCGACCCCGAGCGACTGCGTGCCCAGGCCGAGCGGCTGGACGAGTCGCTGACCCCGGGCGGAGCCGGAGCGGGCGGGGTGAACGCCGCGATCGGCGTGCTGTTCGGCGAGTACGAGCCCGACGAGATCGCCGCCCGCAGCGAGGAGTTCGGCCTGGAGGAGGCCGACTCGACGCTCTGGGTCGCGGCCACCGAGCCGACCGAGCCGGGCGAGTGGCTGCCCGAACCCTTCGAGCACGCCGACCCGCAGCTGCTGATCTGCCGGTTCGACGTGAGCGAGGTCTACGACGACGAGGATCCGGACGACTGACGCCGTGCAGGACGGCCGACGGGCGGGCCCGGGATCACCGGGGCCCGCCCGTCGTGCGTTCCGGCCGGCGGCCCGCCGGCCGGACGCCGCTCAGTACTCGGAGGCGGCGGCGTTCTCGGCGAGGACCGCCCGCAGCCGGGTGGTGCGCGGCTGCGCCGGGCGCTTGGCGACGGCCTGGGCCAGCGCCGGGCCCGCCGCGTGCACCACGGACAGGTGCCGCTCGCCGCGGCTGAAGGCGGTGTAGACCCACTGCCGGGTGAGCGCCGGGGCGGCGTCCTCCGGGAGCACCACGACCGCGCCGGGCCAGCGCCGGCCGAGCGCCTGGTGGACGGTCAGCGCCCAGCCGTGCCGCAGTCGGGCGGCCTCGGCCGGCGGGACGGTCCGGTGCGAGCCGTCCGCGTACTCCAGGTGCAGACCGGCGGCGTCGCCGTCCAGCACCCGGGCCGGGCGGGTGATGCCGGGAGCCGGGGAGTCGACCACCCGGTCGCCCGGGTCGAAGCCGCCGAAGCGGCCGGGGCCGGGGTTGAGCCGGGCCTTGGCGGCGGCGTTCAGCGCGCGGGTGCCGGCCGGGCCGCCGTGGCCCGGGGTGAGCAGCACCACCTGCTCGACCGGGATGCCCAGCGCGCGCGGAATGGAGTCGGTGAGCAGCTGGACGGCGCGGTGGACGGCCTCGCCGGCGTCCTTGGCGGTCAGGATGACCACCTCCTTGTCCGGCGCCTCGACCGGCTGGAGCTCGCCGACGCCGATGCCGGAGACCAGCTCGCCGATCGGGCCGAAGTCCGGGGTGCGGGAGGAGACCGCCGGGCAGGCCTTGGCGGCCAGCAGGTCGGCGAAGAACCGGCCGGGGCCAGCCGACCAGAGCTGGCCCGGGTCCCCGCTGAGCACCAGCCGGGTGCCGTCGGCCAGCGACTCCAGGACGGTGGCGGCCAGTTCGACGTCCAGCAGCGGGGCGTCCAGCACGACCAGCAGGTCCAGGGCGAGCGTGCCGTCCGGGGCGCGGCCGGGGCCGGCGGCACCGGAGAGCAGCTCGGCGAGGGTGACCACGGGGGCCTCGGCGCCGGCTCCGGCCCGGGCGAGTGCGGCGAAGGAATCCCGGCCCTGGTCGGTCCAGGTGGCGGCCCAGGCCCGCAGCCCGAGGCCGCGGGCTGCGGCGACCAGTACGGCCGGCTCGGCGCGGGCCGCCTCGCCGCCGGTGTGCAGCACCAGGGCGTGCTCGGCGACGGCCTTGATCAGGGCGGTCGAGGAGGAGGACGGCGCCGCCTCGGCGGCGGCCGCCCAGGCGGCCGGGCCGGGGGCGACGGGGGGCTGTTCGGCGGTGGCCTCGGTGGCCTCTGCCGCTGCCTCCGCGTCGGTGGCCGCCTTCCCGGATTCGTCGGCGTCCTCGGACCCGTCGGCAGCCTCGGCCGCGTCCTCGGTGTCCTCGGCGTCCTCGCCCGGCACGAAGGTGGCCATCAGCTGGAGCAGCTTCTCGGCGAGGCTGTCCTCGGCCATCGCCAGCCCCGCCAGGGCGAGCAGCGTCCGGGTCGGCGCCTCGTCCTCCTCGTCGCCCCCCGCCGCGTGAGCCTCGGGGCCGGTCAGCTCTTCCTGGAAGGACAGCACTCGCCCGTCCTCGACGGCGGCCTGGATCGCGGTGGCCGGCTCGGGCATCCGGAGCCGGTCGAGCCCGGCCGCCACCTCGGCGAGTTCCTGGGCCGAGTGCCCGCGCAGCGCCGCCTGCTCCAGCAGCCACGGCACCAGTGCGCGGGCGCGGCGCTCGTCGCCGGGGCCGGCTCCGGGGCCGAGCAGCTCCCGGGCGAAGCCGTCCGCGTGCTCGGGCCGGACGCCGGGCAGTCCCAGCACCGCCCACGGGTCCTTGCGCAGTCGTGCGGGTGCCTCCTCGCCGAGCGCGGCCACGGCGGCGGTCGCCAGGTCGGCCGGGGCGCCGCCGGCGGTCAGCACCTCGACGGTGGCGCGGAGCACCTCGTCGCGCTGCCGGTCGGACACCACCGGGGCGGGGGCGGCCGGGGCGGGAGCGGGGGCGGCCGGGACGGGAACGGGCGCGGCCGGGACCGGGGCCGGAGCGGCCGGCTCCGACTCCCCGGGCTCCGAGCCTCCGGGCTCCGACCCTTCCGCCTCCGGGACCTCCGCCGTCGGGGCCTCCGCGGGCGGGGCGTCCGCCATCGAGGCCTCCGCGCGGGCGGCGCCCGCCCGTGCGGCACGGTCCGCGGCGTCCTCCGGCTGCATTTCGCGGATCCGCTGGGCCAGCTCCGCGAACTTCGCGGCCTTCGCCTCCGGGGTCAACCGGGCCCCGGCGGTCACCTCCGGAGCGCCGTTCCCCGTGTCAGTCATCGTCGTCCGCTCCAAGGTCACTCCACTGCAGGTTCTGCTCGACAACCCGGGCCGGGGGTCACAGCTCGGTCCACCCCTGGTCCGGGTAGTGGTGCACCGGCGACGAGATGTCGTCCAGCGCACCACGGATCTCATCCGGAAGCGTAAGCGCCTCCACCGACAGTGCCGCCTGCAGCTGGGCCACCGTCCGGGCCCCGACCAGGGCGCTCGCCACCCCGGGCCGGTCCCGGACCCAGGCCAGCGCGACCGCCAGCGGGCTGCTGGCGAGCCCGTCGGCGGCGGTGGCGAGGGCGTCCACGATCCGTCGGGAGCGCTCCCCGAGGTACGGCTGGACGAACCCGGTCAGGTACGGCGAGGCGCCGCGCGAGTCCTGCGGGACGCCGTGCCGGTACTTGCCGGTGAGCACCCCGCGCCCGAGCGGCGAGCCGGCCAGCACCCCGACCCCGGCGTCCAGAGCGGCGGGCAGCGCCTCCCGCTCGATGCCGCGCTGCAGCAGCGAGTACTCCAGTTGCGCCCCGGCCAGCGGTGCCCGCCCGTGGTGGGCGTGCTGCCAGGTGGCGGTCTTGGCGAGCTGCCAGCCGCTGAAGTCGCAGACCCCGACGTAGCGGGCGCGCCCGGAGGAGACGGCGATGTCGAGGGCGCTGAGCGTCTCCTCGACCGGGGTCGCCGGGTCGAAGGAGTGCACCTGCCACAGGTCGACGTGGTCGGTGCCGAGCCGGCGCAGCGAGGCGTCCAGGGCGGCGAGCAGGTGGCCGCGCGAGCCGTCGAAGCGGCGGGCGGACTCCGGGACGCTGCCGGCCTTGGTGGCGATGACGAGCTCGGAGCGGGGGATCAGGCTGTCGGTGAGCCGGGAGATCAGGTACTCGGCGCCGCCGTCCGCGTACACGTCGGCGGTGTCGATCAGGTTGCCGCCGGCGTCGACGAACTCCTTGAGCTGCTCCGCTGCCTCGTGCTCGTCGGTGTCGCGGCCCCAGGTCATGGTGCCGAGGCCGAGCCGGGAGACCTGCAGGCCGGTGCGGCCGAGGTGACGCTTTTCCATCGGACGGGCCCTTCACTGGCCGGTGGCCCCGGGAGGCCCGGCAGCCCTGTGAACGCGCAGGTGGGGAGAGCGCTCCCCACGTCGGCTGAGCGTAGCGGCCGGTGCGCGGGCGGAGGTGCCGACCCGCAGAACGATCAACAGCACCGGTGTGACCCAACCCACTCCTACCCGTCAGTAGCATGTTCGGCGCGGGCACGGCTACCCTCGCTGGCAACCCCAACCCACTGGAAGGTGCGGCAGATGCGACTCGGGATCAACCTCGGCTACTGGGGGCTCGGCATGGACGCCGACAACATCGCCGTCGCCCAGGAGGCGGACCGGCTCGGCTACTCGGTCTGCTGGGCGGCGGAGGCGTACGGCTCGGACGCCGCGACGGTGCTCAGCTTCGTCGCCGCGAAGACCGAGCGGATCGACGTCGGCTCGGCCATCTTCCAGATCCCGGCCCGTACCCCGGCCATGACCGCGATGACCGCCGCGACCCTGGACACCCTGTCCGGCGGCCGGTTCCGGCTCGGCCTCGGCGTCTCGGGCCCGCAGGTGTCCGAGGGCTGGTACGGCGTGAAGTTCGACAAGCCGCTCGCCCGCACCCGCGAGTACGTGGAGATCATCCGCAAGGCGATGTCCCGCGAGCGCCTGGTGCACGAGGGCGCGCACTGGACGCTGCCGCTGCCCGGCGGCCCCGGCAAGCCGATCAAGCTCACCGTGCACCCGGTGCGCGAGCACATCCCGCTGTACATCGCGGCGATCGGCCCGAAGAACCTGGAGCTGACCGGTGAGATCGCCGACGGCTGGCTCGGCATCTTCTTCTCGCCCGAGCACGCCGCGCTCTCCGTCGACCCGCTGACGGCCGGCCGCGCCAAGTCCGGGAGGACGCTGGAGGGCTTCGACCTCTGCCCGACCGTGAACCTCGCGGTCGGCGAGGACATCAAGGCCGGCGTGGACGGCCTGCGCTCGTACGCCGCGCTCTACATCGGCGGCATGGGCAGCAAGGAGAAGAACTTCTACAACCAGCTCGCCCGGCGGATGGGTTACGAGCAGGCCGCCGACGAGATCCAGGAGAAGTACCTCGCCAGGGACTACGCGGGTGCCGCGGCCGCCGTCCCGCACGACCTGATCGACGCCACCTCGCTGATCGGCGACACCGCCCGGATCGCCGACCGGATGCAGGCCTACGCGGAGGCGGGCGTCACCACGCTCACCCTGGCCCCGTCCGGATTCACCCTGGACGAGCGGATCCTGGCGCTGCGCACCGGTGTCGAGGCGCTGGAGCGCGCCGGACTGGCCTGACGGGACAGCACGGACGGGACGGGCCCGACGAACCGGACGGGCCCGACCAACCGGACGGCCGGTGGGGGAGCGGCACTACAGCCAGTCGTGCCGCTTGAACACCCGGTGCAGCACCAGGCAGACCACCACCATCAGCACCAGCACCGCCGGGTACCCCCAGACCTGGTGCAGTTCGGGCATGTGGTCGAAGTTCATCCCGTAGATGCCCGCGATCATCGTCGGTACGGCGGCCAGCGCCGCCCAGGCCGAGATCTTCCGCATGTCGTTGTTCTGCTGGACGCTGACCTGCGCCAGGTTGGCGTTCAGGATGTCGGACAGCAGCCGGTCCATGCCGTCCACCTGGTCGTTCACCCGGGCCACGTGGTCGGCGACGTCCCGCAGGTAGGGCGCGGTCTCGGGGCGGACGAAGCGGGCGCCGCGTTCCAGGGCCAGCATCGGTTCCAGCAGCGGTCCGGTGGCCCTGCGCACGGACATGACCTGGCGCTTGTAGCCGTAGATCCGGCCGGCGGTGTCGCGGCCGACCCGGCCGGGGGAGAAGATGTCCGCCTCCAGCTCGTCCAGGTCGGTCTGGAGTGCGGTGGCCACCTCCATGTAGCCGTCCACGACGGTGTCGCAGACCGAGTGCAGCACCGAGCTGGGCCCGTAGCGCAGTTGCTCGGGATCCTGCTCCAGGGCGGCCCGCAGGCCGCTGAGCGGGCTGTCCTCGCCGTGCCGGACGGTCATCACGAAGTCCGGGCCGAGGAAGACCATCACCTCGCCGACCGTCACGACGTGACCGCCGGGGTGGTAGCCGAGGGTCTTCAGGGTGACGAACAGCGAGCCCTGGTAGGCCTCCACCTTGGGGCGCTGGTGGGCGCTGACGGCGTCCTCGACGGCCAGCGGGTGCAGCGCGAACTCCTTGCCGACGTGGTCGAGTTCCTCGGCGGTGGGCTCGAACAGGCCTATCCAGACGAAGCCGTCCGGACCGGCCGCGCGGGCGGCGGCGAGCGCACCGGCCAGGTCCGCGGGGGCCTCGACCCGGTGGCCGTCGTGATAGGCGGCGCAGTGGACGATCATGCGGGCCATTGTCACCCGAGCGGGGCTGTTCGGCACGGACCCGGGGGGTGCCCGGCCTTCCGGCCTCCCGGTGGCCGGGAGGCGACCGGGCGGAAGAACCGGGGTCCACGGCCGGGCCCGGAAGCCGTAGGCTGACCCCATGCCCACCCTGCTGCTCGTCCGTCACGGCCGCTCCACCGCGAACACCGCTGGAATCCTGGCCGGTTGGACCCCCGGCGTGGACCTCGACGACACCGGGCGCGCGCAGGCCGCCGCGCTGGCCGGCCGACTGGCGGGCATCCCGCTGGTGCAGGCGGTCAGCAGCCCGCTGGAGCGCTGCCGGCAGACGCTGGAGCCGCTGCTGGCGGTCCGGCCCGAGCTGGGCGCGCCGACCGAGGACGAGCGGCTGGGGGAGTGCCACTACGGCGACTGGACCGGCCGCCCGCTGGCGGAGCTGGCCAAGGAGCCGCTCTGGCGCACCGTGCAGGACCACGCCGCCGGGGCCGCTTTCCCCGGCGGGGAGTCGCTGCGCGAGCTGAGCCACCGCACGGTGGACGCGGTGCGCGAGTGGAACCGGAGGATCGCCGCCGAGCACGGCGAGGACGCGGTCTGGATCGCCTGCTCGCACGGGGACGTGATCAAGGCCGTGGTGGCCGACGCGCTCGGGCTGCACCTGGACCACTTCCAGCGGATCAGCGTCGAGCCCTGTTCGGTCACCGCGATCCGCTACACCCCGCAGCGGCCGTTCGTCCTGAGGATGGGCGACACCGGCGACCTCGCCTCGCTCGCCCCCCGGCCCCACCCGGCCGCGGCCACCCCGACCGGTGACGCGGTGGTCGGCGGCGCCGTCTGAGGCACGCCGCCGACGGGCCGTCCGGGGAGGCGCCGTCCGGGGCGGCACCGTCGGTTCCCCGGGTGCCACCCCGCCCGCGGCCGTCGGCTCGGCTCCCCGGCCGGAGCCCGAAGGTCGTAGGGTGACTTACGAGTCCATCCGGCCGCGATCCGCCCCCGGCGGTACCGCGCCGACCGACACGATCCGGAGCGAGAGCGTGCCCCGTCAGGTCTACTTCTACGACCAGCCCGAACGGTTCGTGGCCGGCACCGTCGGCCAGCCCGGCGCCCGGGCGTTCTACCTTCAGGCCAGTGCCCGGGGCCGGATCACCAGCGTGCTGCTGGAGAAGACCCAGGTCGCGGCGCTCGCCGAGCGCATCGAGGAGGTCCTGGACGAGGCGCTGCGGCGCAGTGGCGGAGACTCCGCCATCCCGGCCGCCGCCCCGAAGGACCTGCTCGACACCGCCCCGCTGGACCTCCCGCTGGAGCAGGAGTTCCGGGTCGGCACCATGGCGCTGGCCTGGGACAGCGTGGACAGCTGCCTGGTGGTCGAGGCCCAGGCGCTGGTCGAGGACGAGGAGGAGGAGGACGCCGCCGAGGCGGTCTTCACCGACGACGAGACCGGCCCGGACATGCTCCGGGTGCGGCTGTCCGGTGCGATGGCCCGGGTCTTCGCCAAGCGCGCGCTGGACCTGGTCGCGGCGGGCCGCAAGCCCTGCCCGTTCTGCAACCTGCCGCTCGACCCGGAGGGCCACCTGTGCCCGCGCGCGAACGGCTACCGGCGCTGAACACCGACACCCCGCCGCAGGCCGACCCGGCGGCCGCCGCAGCGCTGGCCGCCGACGTGCCCACCGCCCTCGCGCTGCTGCGCCAGGGCGGCCTGACCGTGCACGGCCGCCTCACCGAGGCCTCCAACGCCGCGCTGTACTGCACGGTCGCGCACGGCTCGCTGAGCGCGCAGGCCGTCTACAAGCCGGTGGCCGGCGAGCGCCCGCTGTGGGACTTCCCGGACGGCACGCTGGCCGGCCGCGAGGTCGCCGCGTACGAGCTGTCCGCCGCGACCGGCTGGGCGCTGATCCCGCCCACCGTGCTGCGCGAGGGCCCGCACGGGCCCGGCATGGTGCAGCTGTGGGTCGAGCCGGACCCGGGGGCCGAGCCGCTGCTCGCGCTCCAGGACCCGCGCGGCCCGGAGCAGGGCTGGCTGCCGATCGTCCGGGCCGAGGTCGAGGGCGGGCGGACGGCCCTGCTGGTGCACCACGACGACCGGCGGCTGCGCCGGCTCGCCGTGCTGGACGCGGTGCTCAACAACGCCGACCGCAAGGGCGGGCACCTGATTCCGGCCGCCGACGGCCGGGTGTACGGCATCGACCACGGTGTCACCTTCAACACCGAGGACAAGCTGCGCACCCTGCTCTGGGGCTGGGCCGGGGACCCGCTGCCCACCGAGGCGCTGGAGGTGCTGGCCCGGCTGGCCGAGCAGTTGGACGGCGAGCTCGCCGAGCGGCTCGCCCCGCACCTGACGGCGGCCGAACTGGACGCGACCCGGGCCCGGGTGGCCGGGCTCCGGGGCTCCGGCCGGCATCCGCTGCCGCCCGAGGACTGGCCGGCGATTCCCTGGCCGCCGGTGTAGTCGGGGGAGTGGCCCGGGGTGCGGCCGGGGGTGCCGACCGGTCCTTGCCGCCGGCCGCGCGAGCGCCGGCGGTACGGGCCGGTCCGTGAGAACGGCGGCAGATGGTCTGGACCTGTGCCCGGAACGGGTCGCACACTGCTCCGATGGATGTGCGACGGACCACCCCCACCCCCCGGACCACGCCGGACCTGCCGTTGCATCGGTTGCAGGTCCCGCTGCCCCAGTTGCTCCCCTTCGCCATCGGCAGTTTCGACGCGATCGGCCCGCTCTCGCGGGCCGGCTTCCCCCACCGGCACTCGTTCTACGAGATCGTCCACGTCACCGGCGGCCACGGCGCCCACGTCCTGGACCTCGTCCACCGGCCGCTGGCGCCACCGCAGTTGTGCGTGATCACGCCCGGCCAGGTGCACTACTGGGCGGACGCCGAGGAGCTGACCGGCCAGGTCGTCCTGTTCAACGAGGACTTCCTGCTCGGCCACCCCCAGGACCTCGCCGCCCTGCGGGCCCTGGCCACCCGCCCGGCCCTCGCGCTCGGTGAGCAGGCCGGGGCGATCGCCGCGCTGCTCGCCGACATGGAGCACGAGTACCGGACCAGGGCGCCGGGCTACCAGGGTGTGCTGCGGGCCAGCCTGCACATCCTGATCGTCCGGGCGCTGCGCGCCTGCGCCCCGGCCGACCGTCCGACGGTGCCCAGCCGCCCGGCCGAAGTGGCCGCCGCCTTCACCCGGTTGATCGCCCGGCCGGGCGGGGTGCGGCACTCGGTGGCCTCCACCGCGCAGGAACTCGGCGTCTCCCCGGGGCACTTGCAGACCCTGGTGAAGCAGGCCACCGGCCGGACCCCGGGCGGCCTGATCCGCCGGCAGCAGACCCTGGAGGCCAAACGGCTGCTCGCCTGCACGGATTTGACGATTCGTCAGGTCTCCAAGGAGGCGGGCTTCGTCGACCCGGCGTACTTCTGCCGGTTCTTCCGCCGGGAGACCGGGATGACCCCGGGGGAGTTCCGGGCCAGGGTCGACGGAAATCACCACGATCCCCGGATCATGTCCATCGCGGTCACGCCGGACGGCCCGTAACTTTGCTGCTGGCCACCGGTGGCCGGCCCGGCGCGCACGGACGGGCGACCGGTCCGGCCCTTGTCATGCCCCCACCATGGCAAGGGCCGCCCCCACCCCCCGCCTCACGAGAAGGAGACGGCGCATGCCCACGCCCGACGGCATGATCAGCCGCAAGACCGTACTGAAGGCCGCCGCCGCGCTAGGGGCTGCTCCGCTGCTGGTCGGCGGCGGAGTCGCACTGGCCCGGGACCGGATCGACAGCGGCGAACCGATCGGCTTCACCCCCGAGTGCCACGACGGGGACGCCCCCACCGTCGAGCAGATCGAGGGTCCGTACTTCAAGCCCAACTCCCCGCTGCGCAGCTCGATGGTCAACGACGGCCCCGGCACCCGCCTGGTGGTCAGCGGCTACGTCTTCGGCCGCGCCTGCCGGCCCATCTCCGGTGTGCTGCTGGACTTCTGGCAGGCCGACAACGGCGGCAACTACGACAACGTCACCTACACCTTCCGCGGCCACCAGTTCACCGACGCCAACGGGGCGTACAAGCTGGACACCATCGTGCCCGGCCTCTACCCGGGCCGCACCCGGCACCTGCACGTCAAGCTGCAGGCCCCCGGCCGCTCGATCATCACCACCCAGCTGTACTTCCCGGGCGAGCCGCGCAACAGCACGGACAGCATCTACGATCCCCGGCTGCTGATGAACGTCCGCCAGAACGGCCAGACCCGCGAGGCCAGTTTCGACTTCGTGCTGGACGTTCCGCAGACCCCCGGCACGCCGAGCCCGTCGCCCACCGTCACCCCGACCGGAGGGCCCAGCACGCCGCCGAGCGGCACCTGGGCCGCGGGCACCGCGTACAAGGCGGGCGACCGCGTCACCTACTCCGGCGTCTCCTACACCTGCCTCCAGGCGCACACCGCCATGGCCGGTTGGGAGCCGCCGAACGTGCCGGCCCTCTGGCAGCGGTCGTAGCGGCTCCGACCGCGTCCCCCGGGGCGCCGGGCGCCCGGTCGGCGGCAGGGCCGACCGGGCGCTCAACCACGTCCGGAACCGGGGCCGGGTCCCGGGCCGCGCCCCGCCTCCTGGCCGGCTCCGCGCCGCACCGGATCCGTGCAATACCAGTCGGAAAACCGCCGGGCAATGGCAAGAAGCGAATCCAGTCGATCTTTCGTACTGGTTAGGCTTTCAAATGTTCGCAAGGTTAAAGTTGTTTCCATGCATGCCTGGCCCGCCTCCGAGGTTCCCGACCTGCCTGGTCAGGGGCTCCCCCTCCGTATCCACGACACCGCTGCGGGCACCGTCCGCGAGGTGGTGCCGCAGGACGGCACCGCCCGGATCTACGTCTGCGGCATCACCCCCTACGACGCGACCCACATGGGCCACGCCGCCACCTACAACGCGTTCGACCTGGTGCAGCGCGTCTGGAAGGACGCCGGCCACGACGTCCTGTACATCCAGAACGTCACCGACGTCGACGACCCGCTGCTCGCCCGCGCGGTCGAGACCGGCCAGGACTGGACCGACCTGGCCGAGCGCGAGACGGCCCTGTTCCGCGAGGACATGACCGCGCTGCGCATGCTCCCGCCGGCCCACTACATCGGCGCCGTCGAGTCGATCCCGTGGATCGTCCCGATCGTCCAGAAGCTGCTGGCCTCCGGCGCCGCCTACCGGGTGGACGGCGACATCTACTTCTCGGTCGACGCCGACCCGCGCTTCGGCGAGGTCTCCGGCCTCACCCGCGAGGCCATGCGCCCGGTCTTCGCCGAGCGCGGCGGCGACCCGGACCGCCCCGGCAAGCGCAACCCGCTCGACGCCCTGCTCTGGCTGGCCGCCCGCCCGGGCGAGCCCGCCTGGGACACCGAGCTCGGCCACGGCCGCCCCGGCTGGCACATCGAGTGCGTCGCCATCGCCCTCCAGTACCTCGGCATGTCCTTCGACATCCAGGGCGGCGGCAGCGACCTCTCCTTCCCGCACCACGAGATGGGCGCCGCGCACGCCCAGGCCGCCACCGGCGCCCACCCGTACGCCAAGGCGTACGTGCACGCCGGCATGGTCGCCCTGGACGGCCACAAGATGTCCAAGTCCCGCGGCAACCTGGTCTTCGTCTCGGTGCTGCGCCGCGAGGGCGTCGACCCGGCCGCGATCCGCCTGGCGCTGCTCTCGCACCACTACCGCGCGGACTGGGAGTGGACCAAGGGCACCCTGGACGAGGCCGTCGAGCGCCTCGCCCGCTGGCGCGCCGCGGTCTCCCGCCCGGACGGTCCGGCGGCCGGGCAGCTGCTCGCCGAGGTGCGCGAGGCGCTCGCGAACGACCTGGACGCGCCCGCCGCGCTGGCCGCGGTCGACCGCTGGGCGGCCCGGCAGGAGGCCGAGGGCGGTACCGACATCGGCGCGCCCGGCCTGGTGACCCGCACCGTGGACGCCCTGCTCGGCGTCGCGCTGTAACCCGCACCCCGCAGCACACACGCCGAAGGGGCGTCAGGACCAGGTGTCCCGACGCCCCTTCGGCGTGCGGTGCTGCTACTCCTCCTCGGCGCCGTCCTGGCTCTCCCGGGCGCCGCCCGGCGCCTCCGGATCGGCCGGCCGCTCCGCCGTGGCGTGCCCGGACACCGGCTTCTCGCCGGTCGGCCCGACGTTCTCCCGGCGGCGCAGGTAGCGCTCGAACTCGCGGGCGATGGCGTCGCCGGAGGCCTCCGGCAGCTCCGCGGTGTCCTGGGCCTCCTCCAGCTGCTGGACGTACTCGGCCACCTCGCTGTCCTCGGCGGCCAGCTGGTCCACGCCGAGCTGCCAGGCCCGGGCGTCCTCGGCGAGCTCGCCCGGCGGGATGCGCAGGTCCAGCAGGTCCTCCAGCTTGTTGATCAGGGCCAGCGTGGCCTTGGGGTTCGGCGGCTGCGAGACGTAGTGCGGCACCGCCGCCCAGAGCGTCACGGCTGGCACCCCGGCGTGGGTGCAGGCCTCCTGGAGCACCCCGACGATGCCCGTGGGGCCCTCGTAGCGGCTCTCCTCCAGGTCCAGCCGGCGGGCCAGCTCCGGGTCGGAGGTGACCCCGCTGACCGGCACCGGGCGGCTGTGCGGGGTGTCGCCGAGCAGCGCGCCCAGGATCACCACCAGCTCGACGCCCAGCTCGTGCGCGAAGCCCAGCAGCTCGTTGCAGAACGAGCGCCAGCGCATGCTCGGCTCGATGCCGCGGATCAGCACGACGTCCCGGGTGGTCGGTTCCGTCACCCGGATCACCGAGAGCCGGGTGGTCGGCCAGGTGATCCGGCGGATGCCGCCGTCCAGCCAGACCGTGGGCCGGTTGACCTGGAAGTCGTAGTAGTCCTCCGCGTCCAGGGCGGCGAACACCTTGCCGCCCCAGGTCTCGTCCAGATGCGCCAGAGCGGCGGAGGCGGCGTCGCCCGCGTCGTTCCAGCCTTCGAAGGCGCAGACCATGACCGGGTCGATCAACTCGGGAACATCTTCCAGCTCGATCACCCAGCGTCTCCCTCCGGTCGGCGGTCGGACCTGCGCCGCCCCGGCTGGCCTGCCTGGGCGCCGACGGGCCGGCTGCCGACTGTCGAACCTCTCGTCTCCCGTGGAACGTCTCGCCCCACGGTCCCTACCTGCCCAGCCTACGGGCTTTGATGCGCACCGCGGCCGGGCACCGGGACAGTCTGGGGGAGCGGGCCGCCGCGATCCACCGGATATCGGCGACCCCGCGGCTGACGGGCCGTCAGGTGTCCGGTGGGGGTGAAGGGTGTTCGATTCGCGACGGAACGTGACGGCCGTCCGGGCGCGGCCGGGACGCACGGCCCTGCCGGACGGCCGTGCGGACGCGCTACCCGACGTCCACCCAGCCGCTGCGGTACGCCGCCCAGTGCTCGGGCAGCGAGGCGAAGTCCACGTACAGCGCGACGCCGAAGTTGGCCCGCTGCCGGTCCTCCCGGCCCAGGCCCAGTCGCACGCCCCGGACGGCGGCCCGGACGGTCTCGGCGTCGCCCCAGTGGCCCCACTTGTCGTCCCAGTAGAAGGGCAGGCCCATCAGCAGGTCCACGTCGGCCGGGGTGGCCCGCAGGGCGAGCTCGGTCTGCCGGGCGACGTAGCCGCCGTACAGCGGCTCGGTGGGCATCGAGGTGTCGTAGGTCATCACCGCGATCTGGTCGACCCGGCGGGCGGTCTCGGTGAAGTACGCCCCGTCCCACCACTTGCCGTGGTCGGTGAGCAGGATGCCGGCCGTGTGCAGGCCCGGGACCGGGTCGATCTGCGGGGCCGCCACCGACAGCTTGGCGCCGCGCGCCGCGGTGACCGGCCGGACCCGGTCGAGCAGGGCCAGCCAGCCCGGCGAACCGGGGCGGATCGGCTCCATGTCGAAGTGCACGCCGTCGAAGCCGAGGTCCAGCACCTGGCCGGCGGAGGCGGTGACCCGGTCCCTGGTGGGGCCGTCCTCCAGGTCCAGGGCGTCCTTCTCCGGCTTGACCTCGTCACCCAGCCAGCCCTGCAGCCGCACGCCGGGCAGCGCCCGGTGCACGGTGTCGGTGAACCAGCGGCCCCGGGGGTGGACGGCGGGCGGCAGCGAGCCGTCGTGCTCCAGCGGGCCGGTGTGCACGTAGAGGTCCCGGATGCCGGTGCCGGCCAGTTGCCGGACCAGTGCGGTCACGTCGGCCTCGGTCTTGCGGCCGTCCACCCAGGCGTGGCCGAGCCAGAGCGCGTCCCGGCCCCGGGTGCGGGCGTCGGCGGCGGGTTCGCCGGTGTAGTGCAGCCGGAACATCACGAACGCCGAGCCCAGCGCGGCCGGGGGCAGCGCCGCCACCAGCGCCAGGACCAGCAGTGCCCGGCGCCAGCGGGACCATGCCCGCCAGCGGTTGCGCAGCGCGCGGAACGGGGCCCCCAGGGCCCGACCGGCACGCTGCGCGGAGGTCCGGTATCGGGCCACGCGCTTGCTCCCCCCTTGCGGTCGAGCGCTCAGGATACGAAACGAACGGCGGGCCGACCCGTGGGCCGGATACCCTGGCGACGTGCGGGCCCGATCAAGCGGGTCCGCAAAGCCGACAGCCGTCGCACCAGGGAGAAGCCCCATGGCCACAGCAGCCACCCCGTCCATCACTCAGCAGAGCCGCGCGAACGCGCTGCGCGAAGCGCTCGCCACCCGGGTGGTGGTCGCCGACGGTGCCATGGGCACCATGCTCCAGGCGCAGGATCCGACGCTGGAGGACTTCCAGAACCTCGAAGGCTGCAACGAGGTCCTCAACGTCACCCGCCCGGACATCGTCCGGTCCGTCCACGAGGCCTACTTCGGGGTGGGCGTGGACTGCGTGGAGACCAACACCTTCGGCGCCAACTTCAGCGCGCTCGGCGAGTACGAGATCCCGGAGCGGATCTTCGAGCTGTCCGAGTCCGGCGCCCGGATCGCCCGCGAGGCGGCCGACGCCCACACCGCCGCCGACGGCCGCACCCGCTGGGTGCTCGGCTCGATCGGCCCCGGCACCAAGCTGCCGACCCTCGGCCACGCCCCGTACGAGACGCTGCGTGACGGCTTCCAGCGGAACGCGGCCGGCCTGATCGCCGGCGGCGCCGACGCGCTGCTGGTCGAGACCAGCCAGGACCTGCTGCAGACCAAGGCCGCGATCCTGGGATCCAAGCGGGCCCTGGCCGAGGCCGGGCTGGACCTGCCCGTGCTGGTGCAGGTGACGGTGGAGACCACCGGCACCATGCTGCTCGGCTCGGAGATCGGCGCCGCGCTCACCGCGCTGGAGCCGCTGGGCGTGGACTACATCGGCCTCAACTGCGCGACCGGCCCGGCCGAGATGAGCGAGCACCTGCGCTACCTGGCCAAGAACGCCCGGATCGGCCTGTCCTGCATGCCGAACGCGGGCCTGCCGGTGCTCGGCAAGGACGGCGCCCACTACCCGCTCTCCCCGGCCGAACTGGCCGACGCCCACGACGTGTTCACCCGCGAGTACGGCCTCTCGCTGGTCGGCGGCTGCTGCGGTACCACCCCCGAGCACCTGCGCCAGGTGGTCGAGCGGGTCCAGGGCCGTCCGATCGCCCCGCGCGACCCCCGGCCCGAGCCCTCGGCGGCCTCGCTCTACCAGGCGGTGCCGTTCCGGCAGGACACCTCGTACCTGGCGATCGGCGAGCGCACCAACGCCAACGGCTCGAAGAAGTTCCGCGAGTCGATGCTGGCCGGCGACTGGCAGGCCTGCGTGGAGATCGCCCGGGACCAGATCCGGGACGGCTCCCACCTGCTGGACCTCTGCGTCGACTACGTCGGCCGCGACGGCGTCGCCGACATGAAGGAGATCGCGGGCCGGCTGGCCACCGCCTCCACCCTGCCGATCGTGCTGGACTCCACCGAGCCGGAGGTGCTGCGGGCCGGCCTGGAGGCGCTCGGCGGGCGCGCCGTGCTGAACTCGGTGAACTACGAGGACGGCGACGGCCCGGACACCCGTTTCGGCCGGATCGCCTCACTGGCCCGCGAGCACGGCGCCGGCCTGATCGCGCTGACCATCGACGAGGACGGCCAGGCCCGCACCGCCGCCAAGAAGGTCGAGATCGCCGAGCGGCTGATCGCCCAGCTGACCGGCGAGTACGGCGTCGACGAGGGCTCGATCCTGGTCGACTGCCTGGCGTTCACCCTGGGCACCGGGCAGGAGGAGTCGCGCCGGGACGGCATCGAGACCATCGAGGCGATCCGCGAGCTCAAGCGCCGCCACCCGGACGTGCAGACCACCCTCGGCCTGTCCAACATCTCCTTCGGCCTCAGCCCGGCCGCCCGCATGGTGATCAACTCGGTCTTCCTGAACGAGTGCGTCGAGGCGGGCCTGGACTCGGCGATCGTGCACGCCTCCAAGATCCTGCCGATGGCGCGGATCCCCGAGGACCAGCGCGAGGTCGCGCTCGACCTGGTGTACGACCGCCGCAGCGAGGGCTACGACCCGCTCCAGAAGCTGCTGCAGCTGTTCGAGGGCGTCTCCTCGTCCTCGGTCAGGGCCTCCAAGGCGGAGGAGCTGGCCGCGCTGCCGCTGGAGGAGCGGCTCCAGCGGCGGATCATCGACGGCGAGCGGAACGGTCTGGAGGCCGACCTCGACGAGGCGCTGACGGAGCGCCCGGCGCTGGAGATCGTCAACAGCACCCTGCTGGCGGGCATGAAGGTGGTCGGCGAGCTGTTCGGCTCCGGCCAGATGCAGCTGCCGTTCGTGCTCCAGTCGGCCGAGGTGATGAAGACCGCGGTGGCCCACCTGGAGCCGCACATGGAGAAGTCCGACGACGAGGGCAAGGGCACCATCGTGCTGGCCACCGTCAAGGGCGACGTCCACGACATCGGCAAGAACCTGGTCGACATCATCCTGTCCAACAACGGCTACAACGTGGTCAACCTGGGCATCAAGCAGCCGGTCTCGGCGATCCTGGACGCCGCGCAGGAGCACCGGGCGGACGTCATCGGGATGTCCGGTCTGCTGGTCAAGTCCACCGTGATCATGAAGGAGAACCTGGAGGAGCTGAACCAGCGCAAGCTGGCGGCCGACTTCCCGGTGATCCTCGGCGGCGCCGCCCTGACCCGCGCCTACGTCGAGCAGGACCTGCACGAGATCTACGAGGGCGAGGTCCGCTACGCCCGGGACGCCTTCGAGGGCCTGCGGCTGATGGACGCGCTGATCGCGGTCAAGCGCGGCGTGCCCGGCGCCACCCTGCCGGAGCTCAAGCAGCGCCGGCACGCCCGGGTCGAGGTGGAGGAGCCGGAGCCCGAGGTCAACCTCGGCCAGATCCGCTCCGACGTCACGGTCGAGAACACCGTGCCCGTCCCGCCGTTCTGGGGCGACCGGATCGTCAAGGGCATCCCGTTCGCGGACTACGCCTCCTGGCTGGACGAGGACGCGCTGTTCAAGGGGCAGTGGGGTCTGAAGGCCGCCCGCGCCGGCGACGGGCCGTCCTACGAGGAGCTGGTGGAGACCGAGGGCCGGCCGCGGCTGCGGGCCTGGCTGGACCGGCTGCAGACCGAGGGCTGGCTGGAGGCCGCCGTGGTCTACGGCTACTACCCGGCCAACTCCAAGGGCGACGACCTGATCGTCTTCCACGAGGACGGCACCGAGCGCACCCGCTTCACCTTCCCGCGCCAGCGGCGCGGGCGCCGGCTCTGCCTGGCCGACTTCTTCCGCCCGGAGGAGTCCGGGGTGCGGGACGTGGTGGGCCTCCAGGTGGTCACCATGGGCAACCGGATCTCGGAGGCGGCCAACGAGCTGTTCGCCGGCAACTCCTACCGGGACTACCTGGAGCTGCACGGCCTCTCGGTTCAGCTGGCCGAGGCGCTGGCCGAGTTCTGGCACGCGCGGGTCCGCTACGAGCTGGGCTTCTCCGGCGAGGACCCGCAGGACGTCAAGGACATGTTCGCGCTCAAGTACCGCGGCGCCCGCTTCTCGCTCGGCTACGGGGCCTGCCCCGAGCTGGAGGACCGGGCCAAGATCGCCGACCTGCTGAGGCCGGAGCGGATCGGCGTGGTGCTCTCGGAGGAGTTCCAGCTCCACCCGGAGCAGTCCACGGACGCGATCGTGATCCACCACCCGGAGGCGAAGTACTTCAACGCCCGGTAACGCCCGGTTTCCACCGCGTTCGCTCTTTCCGGACGAAGCGGGCGTATCCTTGATGATCCTGAACGGGCCGGTCCGCTCACCTGCGGGCCGGCCCGTGCCTTCCCCGGGGCCGCCCCGGGCCTGCCGGAAGGACCCCTGCCATGACGACCAGTCCCACCGCCACGCGCATCCTCGACCACGGGGACGACCGCGGGCTCCAGGCGGTGCTGCTGGACATGGACGGGACGCTGGTGGACACCGAGGACTTCTGGTGGCAGGCCGAGGCCTCGCTCTTCGCCGAGCTGGGCCACGAGCTGGACGAGGCGGACCGCGCCCACGTGGTCGGCGGCCCGATGGCCAGGGTGATGGAGTACCTGGTCGCCCGGACCGGGGCGGACATCGCGCCGGACGACCTCGGCGTGCTGGTGAACCAGCGCTTCGTCGATCTGCTGGCCGGCGGGGTGCCGCTCATGCCGGGCGCCGAGCGGCTGCTCAACACCCTTGCCGCGCACGGCATTCCGGCCGCCATGGTGTCCGCCTCGCACCGGCACGTGATCGACATCGTGCTGCGCTCGCTGGGGGCCCACCACTTCGCCTTCACCATCGGTGGGGACGAGGTGCCGCGCACCAAGCCGTTCCCGGACCCGTACCTGGAGGCGGCCCGGCGGCTGGGTGCGGAGCCGTCCCGCTGCGTGGTGATCGAGGACACCCCGACGGGGGTGCGGGCGGGCGAGGAGGCCGGCTGCCCGGTGATCGCGGTGCCCTCGGTGGCGGCGATCGAGCCGGCCCCGGGGCGGCTGGTGCTGTCGTCGCTGGAGCAGGTCGACCTCGACCTGTTGCGTTCCCTGGTCGCTTCGCGGGTGTGATTGTCGTCTCATTGCGACCCCGCCCTACTGGCCGGTAAACGGCCCGGCGGGCCCCCGGAGCGAAGTCGTCGGGGGAGAAAACGGTCATTGACTGACAACTCGTCTGGCGTGCCGTGATGCCCTGAACCGCCGTGTCCCAAACGTCATCTGCTCGGGTATCGGTCGTGCGTGTTCGATATGGCACGCTACTCCAGTTCGTGCCACCCAAAAGGACGCGCCTCGTGAAGACTTCAGCTGAACGCCTGGCAGTACTCGGTTGCGCCGGTCTGGTCGCCGTGTCGGTAACGGGTTGCGGATCGGTGACCGACGTGGTCAAGGGGGACGGCGGCAAGTCGATCACCATGGGCACCAGTCAGCTGACCGGTGTCCTGGACCCGGCCGCCGCCTACGACTCCGGCTCGTGGCTGCTGCTGCGCAACACCTTCCAGTCGCTGCTCACGTTCCAGGCAGCGGCCAGCTCGCCCTCCCCGGACGCCGCGCAGGCCTGCGAGTTCACCGGTAGCGACGCCATCGAGTACCACTGCACCCTGAAGCCGGGCCTGAAGTTCTCCAACGGGCACCCGATGACGGCCCAGGACGTGGTCTTCTCGATCGAGCGCACCAAGAAGATCAACGACGCGAACGGCCCGGTCGAACTGCTCGACTCGATCAAGTCCGTCGAGGCCAAGGGCGACAACGAGGTGCTCTTCCACCTCTCCGCGCCCGACGCCACCCTGCCGGCCAAGCTGGCGAGCCCGGCCGGCGCCATCGTGGACCACCAGGTCTACCCCGCCGACAAGCTCGTTCCCAACGACAAGCTGATCGGCTCCGGCCCGTACCGCATCGACTCGGTCGAGAACCTGAACGGCGGCAAGCAGCTGGGCAAGGTCGTGATGTCGGCCAACGACAAGTACGGCGGCGAGGCCAAGCTGCGGAACAACAAGTTCACCGTGCGGTACTTCGACAAGTCCGAGGACCTGAAGGCCGCGCTGGACAAGAGCGAGGTCGACCTCACCGACAACAGCCTGGAGCCGAACACCGCCGCCCAGGTCCGCTCCGACCAGCAGGGCGGCAAGACCGACCTCCAGGTGACCGAGGGCGACAGCAACGACACCCGTTCGCTGGTCCTCAACACCAAGGACCCGCTGATGAGCAACGTCGCCGTCCGGCAGGCCGTCGCCCAGATGATGGACCGCAAGGCGCTGGCCCGCGACGTCTTCGCCCGCACCGTCCAGGCGCTCTACTCCATGGTCCCGGCCGGCCTGCCCGGCCACACCACGGTCTTCTTCGACCGCTACGGCGACCAGGACGTGAACAAGGCGAAGAAGATCCTCGCCGACGCCAAGGTCCAGACCCCGGTCAAGTTCACCCTCACCTGGTCCCGTTCGCGGGCCGGCAGCAACGAGGCCGAGACGCTGAAGAAGCAGCTGGAGACCGGCGGCCTCTTCCAGGTGACGCTCGCCCAGGAGCCGGACTGGGACTCGTACCGCAAGGGCTGGACCGAGGGCAGGTACCAGGCGTACGTCATCGGCTGGTTCGCCGACTACCCGGACCCGGACAACTACCTCGCCCCGCTGCTGATCAACGGCGGTGCCTACCACCACGGTTGGGACGACCCGCGGATCAGCGGAAGGCTGGTGCCGGAGGGCCTCAAGCAGACCGACCGCAGCGCCGCGGCCGCCACCTACGCGCAGATCCAGCAGATCGAGGCCGACAACGTGCCGCTGATCCCGCTGTACCAGAACAAGTCCTTCTTCGCGGCCCGCTCGTACGTCACCGGCGTCGAGTCCACCGTCGACACCACCGGCTACTTCCGCTTCTGGGAGATCAGCCGGACCAACAAGTAGCGCCCGCAGAACGGCGGCCCGCCCGCTTCCCCGTACCGACGGGGGAGCGGATGGGCCGCCGTGACGTTTCAGCGGCCGCGGACGGCCGCCGCCGCCCCTACAGGGCGCCCGGGCGCACCAGCCCGCTCTCGTAGGCGTACACGGCCGCCTGGACCCGGTCGCGCAGCTGCAGCTTGGTCAGCACATGGCCCACGTGCGTCTTCACGGTGGTCTCGCTGACGAACAGCTCGGCCGCGATCTCCGCGTTCGACAGCCCGCGCGCCACCAGCTTCAGCACCTCCAGCTCGCGCTCGGTCAGCGCGCTCAGCGCCTGCGGCGGCGCCTCGTCGCCCGAGGGCAGCTTGGTGGCGTACATGTCCAGCAGCCGGCGGGTGATGCTCGGCGCCAGCATCGCCGCGCCGTCCGCGACCACCCGGATCGCCTGCACCAGCTCCTCGGCCGGGACGTCCTTCAGCAGGAAGCCGCTGGCGCCCGCGCGCAGCGCCTCCACCACGTACTCGTCCAGGTCGAAGGTGGTCAGCACCAGCACCTTGGCCGGGCCGTCCCGCCCCGGGCCGGCGATCCGGCGGGTCGCCTCGACGCCGTCCATCCTGGGCATCCGGATGTCCATCAGCACCACGTCGGGCTGCAGCGCCCGCACCTGGTCCAGCGCCTGCTGGCCGTCGCCGGCCTCGCCGACCACCACGAGATCGGACTCGGCCTCCAGGATCATCCGGAAACCGGTGCGCAGCAGCGGCTGGTCGTCGACCAGCAGCACTCGGATCGTCACCTAGGACTCCTTGCTCATCGGATCCCCCGTGGGATCGCTTTCATCCGACGTACGCGCCAGCGGCAGCGGGTACGGCGGCGGGGTGCCGCCGAACTCCGGGCAGCTGGCCTGGTGGTCGCACCAGTCGCAGAGGCGGTTGCGGGTGGCCGGGAAGTCCCCGGTGGCCACCGCGTGGCCGATCCGTTCCCACAGCGCCTGGAGCTTGCGCTCCACCGCGAGCAGGTCGGCCTCGTCCGGGTCGTAGCTGACCACGTCCCCGCCGCCGCCGAGGTAGACCAGCTGGAGGCGCTTGGGGATCACGCCCTTCCAGCGCCACACCACCAGGGCGTAGAACTTCATCTGGAACATCGCCTTGCCCTCGAAGTCCCGCGAGGGCGCCCGGCCGGTCTTGTAGTCCACCAGCCGGACCTCACCGGTCGGGGCGACGTCCACCCGGTCGATGTAGCCGCGCAGCAGAAGCCCCGAACCCAGGGCCGTCTCCACGTAGAGCTCCCGCTCCACCGGGTGCAGCCGGGTCGGGTCCTCCAGCCGGAACCACTGGCCGACCAGCTTCTCGGCGTCCGCCAGCCAGCGGGTGAGCGCCTCGCCGTCCGGGTCCTCCGGGAACAGCGTGCCCAGCTCCGGGCGCTCGCCCAGCAGCCGCTCCCACTGCGGGCGCAGCAGGCCCAGCGCCCGCTCCGGCGTCCGCTCGGCCGCCGGGCTGTCGAACAGCCTCTCCAGCACCGCGTGCACCAGCGTGCCCCGGGTCGCCGCCGAGCTCGGCGGCTCCGGCAGCCGGTCGATCACCCGCAGCCGGTACAGCAGGGGACAGGTGAGGAAGTCCCCCGCTCGGGACGGGGAGAGCCCGGTCGGGGGTGCCGCCGGACGCACGGCGGCACTGCTGGTCTCGGTGTGCTGCATGGCTACGACCCTATTGCCCTTTCCTGTCATCCCGCTGCCACGGTGCTGCCACGGACGCGCGGGAGTGGGTATGAAGCCGGGGGGAGGGCCGCGCGGCGCCGGAGGGCGGCGATCACGTAGCGTGGGCGTACCGGGCACGACGGGGGAGACGACCGAAGGGATCACGGTGAGCGACAGCAGGGGGCAGCAGCCCTCCGACCGGCCACCGCGGGCGGGCGACGGGCGCCCGGCCGGGGCGCCGCCCGAGCGCCGCGGCGGCATCCTGATGGGCCGGCCCTTCGGCGTGCCCGTCTACGTCACTCCGTCCTGGTTCGCCATCGCCGCACTGATCACCTGGGTGTTCGGCGGACAGCTGGGCGAGGTTCTGCCCGACCTCGGCGGCGCCCGCTACCTGGTCGCGTTCTTCTTCGCGGTCGCCTTCTACGCCTCCGTCCTGGTGCACGAGCTCGCCCACACCCTGGTCGCGCTGCGCTACAAGCTCGGGGTACGGCGGATCCAGCTGCAGTTCTTCGGCGGGGTCTCCGAGATCGAGAACGAGGCGGAGAGCCCCTGGCGGGAGTTCTGGCTGGCCTTCGTCGGCCCGCTGCTCTCGCTGCTGCTCGGCGGCCTGTTCTACCTCGGGGTGCGGGCGGTGGAGCTCTCCACCGTGCCCGGGGTGCTGCTCACCGGCCTGATGATCTCCAACCTGGTGGTCGCCGCCTTCAACCTGCTGCCCGGGCTGCCGCTGGACGGCGGCCGGATGCTGCGCGCGGTCGTCTGGGCGATCAGCGGCAAGCCGATGACGGGCACGGTGGCCGCCGCCTGGGTCGGCCGCGGGCTGGCCGTCGCGGTGCTGATCGGCCTGCCGCTGCTGAGCGCCGCCCGCGGGGTCGAGCGCACCACCACCGACACCCTGGTGGACGCCCTGCTGGCCGCGGTGCTCGCCGCGATCATCTGGAACGGTGCCACCGGCAGTCTGCGCAACGCCCGACTCAAGGAGGTGCTGCCCGGCCTGCGGCTGCGCGAGCTGGCCCGGCGGGCCGTCGAGGTCACCGCCGACACCCCGCTGGGCGAGGCGCTGCGCCGCGCCCGCGAGGCCCGGGCCGGCGCGGTGATCGTGGTGGACGGCCGGGGCGAGCCGATCGCCCTCGTGCGCGAGGCCGCCGTCCGGTCGGTGCCCGAGCACCGCCGCCCCTGGGTGGCCGTCGGACCGCTCGCCCGCGACCTCGAACCCGGGATGCGGCTGAGCGCCGACCTCGGCGGCGAGGACCTGCTGCGGGCCGTCCAGGCCACCCCGGCGGGGGAGTACCTGGTGGTCGAGGCGGACGGCCGGGTGTACGGCGTCGCCTCGCTCAGCGACATCGAGCAGCGGCTGACCGCCGCCGTCTCCGGCCGCTGACCGACGGCCGCCGATCATGGTGGTAGGGCGGGAGGCTCCGCTTCCCTTAGGATTGTCGGCATGTCCGAACCGACCGGTGCCGCCCGCAGACGCGGGCCCTTCCAGGTCGGGGACCAGGTCCAGCTGACCGATCCCAAGGGTCGCCACTACACGTTCACGCTCCAGGCCGGGAACCAGTTCCACACCCACAAGGGTGCGTTCCCGCATGACGAGCTGATCGGCGCTCCCGAGGGCACGGTCGTGCGCACCACGGGGAACGTCCCGTACCTCGCGCTGCGTCCCCTGCTCCCCGACTACGTCCTGTCCATGCCGCGCGGCGCCGCCGTGATCTACCCCAAGGACGCCGGCCAGATCCTGGCCATGGCCGACATCTTCGCGGGTGCCCGCGTGATCGAGGCCGGCGTCGGGTCCGGCGCGCTCAGCATGTACCTGCTGCGCGCCGTCGGCGAGCACGGCATGCTGGCCTCCTACGAGCGCCGGCAGGACTTCGCCGACATCGCCCAGGGGAACGTCGAGCGCTACTTCGGCGGCCCGCACCCGGCGTGGAAGCTCACCGTCGGCGACCTCCAGGACAACCTGGTCGAGACCGACGTCGACCGCGTCATCCTCGACATGCTGGCCCCCTGGGAGTGCCTGGACGTCGCCTCCGAGGCGCTCGTCCCCGGCGGCCTCATCTGCTGCTACGTGGCCACCACCACGCAGATGTCCAGGACCGTCGAGGCGCTGCGCGACCACGGCACCTTCACCGAGCCGCAGGCCTGGGAGACCATGGTCCGCACCTGGCACCTGGAGGGCCTGGCGGTCCGCCCGGACCACCGGATGATCGGCCACACCGGCTTCCTGCTCACCGCCCGCCGCCTGGCGGACGGTGTGGAGCCGCCGCTGCGCCGCCGCCGTCCGGCCAAGGGCGCGTACGGCGAGGACTACGACAACGGGGCGCCCGAGCCCACCCTCCAGGAGCGCGCCGCCGCCCGCAAGGCCGCCCGCGACACGGAGACGGAGCGGCCCGACCTGGGCTGAGCCCCGGAACCCACCACGAAAGGGGTGGTACGAGCACACCGCTCGTACCACCCCTTTCGCATCCCGCCGATCACGGTGTGGGACGATGCTCGCGCACGCAGACCAGCTCCTGGAGCTCTGGAGGGGACGCCTGGTGGAGACCGCGGTCGGGACGACGACGGCGACGGCTGGACAGCGGACACCGCGGAGCCGCTCCGGGCCCGGGCACGCGCGCACCGCCCCCTGGCACTGGGCCGTCGCCCTGGCCGGCTGCGGCGCGGTGGTGGGGGCCGCGCTGGCCGCCTCCCCGGCGACCGGCACCCCGGTGCCCGCGCACCCCGTGCCCACGTCCCTCGCGGTGAGCGCGGGCCCCGACCCGGCCCAGGTCCAACTCCCGCTGGACTGCGGCCCGTTCCCGGTCAAGACGGCGCTCAGCGTGTCCGCGCGGCTCGGCGACGGGCGCCCCGCCACGGTGGTCACCGCGCACTGCGCCACCGAGACCGGCACCCCGCCGGACGCCGTCCTGCTGCTCGGCTTCGGCCCGGGCGGGCGCCCGGAGGTGGTGGCCACGCTGCTGCCCGAGCGCGAGAACCTCACCGTGAGCCGGATCGCGGTGCGTTCGGACGGCGCCATCACCGGCCACGCGCAGGGGTATTCGAGCGAGGACGTGCCGCGGTTCCGGCCCGACATCTCGGTCGACCTCACCTGGACGCGCAAGGGCGGCGGCTGGGAACGCTCCCAGACCGCCGCCCCGGTCTCCGCCGTGTGACGGACCGACCGCCGCGCGGACCGACCGCCGTGCGGACCCGCTGATCCGCGGGCCGGCTACTCCGCGTCCGGCCCGTACACCTCGACCCGGTCGGCGACCCGGCGCACGTGGATGCAGTCGCCGGGGCACTCCTTCGCCGAGTCCACCACGTCCTGAAGGATCGTCAGCGACACCGGGGCGGTCTCCCCGGGCTGCTGGCGCAGCTCGTCGTCCGGCCCCTTCACATAGGCCAGCCCGTCGATGTCGAGCTCGAAGACCTCGGGCGCGTACTGCACGCAGATGCCGTCGCCGGTGCACAGATCCTGGTCGATCCACACCTCCAGCTCTTCGGCCGCTGCCGCCGTCTGCTCGGTCACCGACATGGTCCCCTGCCGTTTCTGTCCCGGGTCGCCCCTATTCCTGGAGCAATCCCGCCATTCGTACAACGATCGGACCTCGACTTGTGGTCGCGATCGGATATCACTTCGCTCGACGATACATCTGGCCCGCTTTGGGTGGTGCGCGGTGGGTATCCCCCTTAGCAGAGGGGAAGCACGCTGGGGCGAAGATCGGACACGCCCGTTCCATCTTTCTTGATCTAGGGGTTTACGGACCCCTGGTCCCAGGTAGGGTCTGGAAGCGTCCAGCTCCCCGGAGGAGGTGAGGACCGTGGCAGCCCACGATGACGACTACAACCGCAGCACCGGCAGGCCCGCTCGTGGTTCCGACGAGGCCGCTCAGGTCTCGTACCTTGAGCAGGAAATCGCCGTGTTGCGCCGCAAGCTCGCCGACTCGCCGCGCAATTCGAGGATCCTCGAAGAGCGGATCGTCGAGCTCCAGACCAACCTGGCGGGCGTGACCGCCCAGAACGAACGGCTCGCCTCCACCCTGCGAGAGGCCCGCGACCAGATCGTGGCCCTCAAGGAGGAAGTGGACCGGCTGGCACAGCCCCCGGCCGGCTTCGGCACCTTCCTCGACGCGAACGAGGACGGCACCGCGGACATCTTCACCGGCGGGCGCAAGCTCCGCGTGAACGTCAGCCCGAGCGTCGCCCTCGACGAGGTGCGGCGCGGCCAGGAAGTGATGCTCAACGAGGCCCTCAACATCGTGGACGCGATGGCCTTCGAGAACATCGGCGAGATCGTCACCCTCAAGGAGCTCCTGGAGGACGGCGAGCGCGCCCTGGTGCTGGGGCACACCGACGAGGAGCGGGTGGTGCGCCTCGCCGAACCGCTGCGTGGGCTGACCATCCGGTCCGGGGACGCCCTGCTGCTGGAGCCCCGCTCCGGCTACGTCTTCGAGGTCGTCCCGAAGTCCGAGGTCGAGGAGCTGGTCCTCGAGGAGGTCCCGGACATCGACTACCGCCAGATCGGCGGTCTGAGCAACCAGATCGAGCTGATCCGCGACGCGGTCGAGCTGCCCTACCTGCACGCCGACCTCTTCAAGGAGTACGAGCTGCGCCCGCCCAAGGGCGTGCTGCTCTACGGCCCGCCCGGCTGCGGCAAGACGCTGATCGCCAAGGCGGTCGCCAACTCGCTGGCCAAGAAGGTCGCCGAGGTCACCGGCCGCCCCCAGGGGAAGAGCTACTTCCTCAACATCAAGGGCCCCGAGCTGCTCAACAAGTACGTGGGCGAGACCGAGCGGCAGATCCGCCTGGTCTTCCAGCGGGCCCGGGAGAAGGCGGGCGAGGGCACGCCCGTCATCGTCTTCTTCGACGAGATGGAGTCGCTGTTCCGCACCCGCGGTTCCGGCGTCAGCTCGGACGTGGAGAACACCATCGTCCCGCAGCTGCTCGCCGAGATCGACGGCGTGGAGGGCCTGGAGAACGTCATCGTCATCGGCGCCTCCAACCGCGAGGACATGATCGACCCGGCGATCCTGCGGCCCGGCCGCCTGGACGTCAAGATCAAGATCGAGCGCCCGGACGCCGAGGCCGCGAAGGACATCTTCTCCAAGTACCTCAAGGACTCGCTGCCGTTCCACCCGGACGACCTCAAGGAGCACGACAGCTCCGTCGGGGCCACGGTGGCCGCGATGATCCAGTCGGTGGTGGAGCGGATGTACTCCGAGACCGAGGAGAACCGCTTCCTGGAGGTCACCTACGCCAACGGTGACAAGGAGGTCCTGTACTTCAAGGACTTCAACTCCGGCGCGATGATCCAGAACATCGTCGACCGCGCGAAGAAGATGGCCATCAAGGACTTCCTCGACCACGGTCAGCGCGGTCTGCGCGTCTCCCACCTGCTCGCCGCCTGCGTGGACGAGTTCAAGGAGAACGAGGACCTCCCGAACACCACCAACCCGGACGACTGGGCCCGCATCTCCGGCAAGAAGGGCGAGCGGATCGTCTTCATCCGCACGCTGGTCACCGGCAAGCAGGGCGCCGAGTCCGGCCGCTCGATCGACACTGTCGCCAACACGGGGCAGTACCTGTAAGCACGCGGTTGTCCGGGCCGGCAGCGGTCCCCGGAGCTGTACGCACACCGTCCGGCTGTGGCGCCTCGCGGCCCCGCAGCCGGACGGCGCGTCTCCGGGCCCGCCGCTCGGCGCCGGGTTCTAGGCTCGACCCACCGTCCGCGGGCAGAGACCCGGCGTCGGTGTTGTTCGGCGGTACGTCAGAGTGCTCCGCCCGTCGGGGGCGGTGCACCGGGCAAGGAGGGCCGCATGACCGTACGGCGCGTGATGGGCATCGAGACCGAGTACGGGATCTCCGTGCCCGGGCACCCCAACGCCAACGCCATGCTCACCTCGTCCCAGATCGTCAACGCGTACGCGGCGGCGATGCACCGGGCACGGCGGGCCCGCTGGGACTTCGAGGAGGAGAATCCGCTGCGCGACGCACGGGGGTTCGACCTGGCCCGCGAGGTCGCGGACGCCAGCCAGCTGACCGACGAGGACATCGGCCTCGCCAACGTCATCCTCACCAACGGGGCCCGGTTCTACGTGGACCACGCGCACCCCGAGTACAGCTCGCCCGAGGTGACCAACCCGCGTGACGCCGTGCTCTGGGACAAGGCCGGCGAGCGGATCATGGCGGCCGCGGCACAACGCGCGCTGGAACTGCCCAACGGGCAGACCATCCACCTCTACAAGAACAACACCGACAACAAGGGCGCCTCCTACGGCACCCACGAGAACTACCTGATGAAGCGGGCGACACCGTTCGCCGACATCGTCCGCCACCTCACCCCGTTCTTCGTCTCCCGCCAGGTGGTCACCGGCGCCGGCCGGGTCGGCATCGGCCAGGACGGCTCCGCGCACGGCTTCCAGATCAGCCAGCGGGCGGACTACTTCGAGGTCGAGGTGGGCCTGGAGACGACGCTCAAGCGCCCGATCATCAACACCCGCGACGAGCCGCACGCCGACGCCGAGAAGTACCGCCGACTGCACGTGATCATCGGGGACGCCAACCTCTCCGAGATCTCCACCTACCTCAAGCTGGGCACCACCTCGCTGGTCCTGTCGATGATCGAGGACTCCTTCATCGCCGCCGACCTCGCGGTGGACCAGCCAGTGCGCACCCTGCACCGGGTCTCCCACGACCCGACGCTCAAGCACCTGATCACCCTGCGCAACGGGCGCCGGCTCACCGCCGTCCAGCTCCAGCTGGAGTACTTCGAGCTGGCCCGCAAGTACGTGGAGGACCGCTTCGGCACCGACGCGGACGAGCAGACGGTGGACGTGCTGGCGCGCTGGGAGGACGTCCTGGGCCGGCTGGAGCGCGACCCGATGTCGCTGTCCCGGCAGCTGGACTGGATCGCCAAGCGGGAGATCCTGGAGGGCTACCGCAGCCGGGACGCCCTGGAGTGGGACAACCCGAGGCTGCACCTGGTCGACCTCCAGTACAGCGACGTACGGCCCGAGAAGGGCCTCTACAACCGCCTGGTGGCCCGCGGGCGGTTCGAGCGGCTGGTCACCGAGGACGAGGTCGAGCGGGCCGTCTCCAAGCCGCCGGAGGACACCAGGGCGTACTTCCGCGGTCGCTGTCTGGAGCAGTACGCGGACCACGTCGCGGCGGCCTCCTGGGACTCGGTGATCTTCGACCTGCCGGGCCGGGACTCGTTGCAGCGCGTCCCCACCCTGGAGCCGCTGCGCGGCACCCGCAACCACGTCAAGGAGCTGCTGGACCGCTGCCGCACGGCCGAGGACCTGCTCCGGGTGCTGGCCGGCGGGTAACTTTTCGATCACCATGGGTGAACGTCCGCCGAATGGGAATCATCCGGGGTGGCAGCGGGTGTTGGACAGGAAGCGCCACCGGCAAACCGGGAGCGGCAGTCGCACCTTGTGTATAGGGTCGGTGCAGCAAGCAACGACCGAACCGTGCCAGACGAATCGAGCGGGGTGAGGGAAATGGCGAGCAAGGACACCGGCGGCGGCCAGCAGCGGGCAAACCGTTCCTCCGAGGAGGTCGAGGAGCAGGCCGCGGAAAGCCAGAATTCCGACGACCTCAAGGAGCGTCAGGAAAAGCTGAGCGACGACGTCGACGCGGTGCTGGACGAAATCGACGAGGTCCTCGAGTCGAATGCCGAGGATTTCGTGCGCGGATTCGTCCAGAAGGGCGGGCAATAGCCCGCACCCGGGCATTCCGAATTCACGGTCGCGACCGTCCGGGGCGGCCGGGCGGCGAGCACCGCCCGGCCGTCCGGCACCGGCCCCTCCACCCGTGGACAGTGATCGTCGGGCGGGTAGGGTGCGGGCAGCGCGCGCTTCAAGCTACCTGGAAGGAATCGTGTGGAAGCCAACACTCGTGGCACCGGGCGTCTACCGGCTGCCTTCCTGACCCCGGGGTCGTCCTCGTTCATCGACTTCCTCGCCGAGCACAAGCCGGAGCTGGTCCCCGGTCGCCGCGGGCTCCCCGAGGGCGCCGTGGTCGAGGCCCCGCACGGGACCACGATCGTGGCCGCGACCTTCGACGGCGGCGTGGTGATCGCGGGTGACCGCCGGGCCACGATGGGCAACGTGATCGCCCAGCGCGACATGGAGAAGGTGTTCCCGGCCGACGAGTTCAGCGCGGTCGGCGTGGCCGGCACCGCGGGCCTCGCGATCGAGATGGTCCGGCTGTTCCAACTGGAGCTGGAGCACTACGAGAAGATCGAGGGCACCACGCTCTCCCTGGAGGGCAAGGCCAACCGGCTCACCACCATGATCCGGGGCAACCTGGGCATGGCGATGCAGGGCCTCGCGGTGGTGCCGCTGTTCGCCGGCTACGACCTGGACCTCGGCCGCGGCCGGATCTTCAACTACGACGTCACCGGCGGGCGGTCCGAGGAGCGCGGCTTCACCGCCACCGGCTCCGGCTCGGTCTTCGCGCGCGGCTCGATGAAGAAGCTCTACAGCGAGGGGCTGACGGCCGACCAGGCGGTCACCATGGTCGTCCAGGCGCTGTACGACGCGGCCGACGACGACTCCGCCACCGGCGGCCCGGACCTCGCCCGCAAGATCTTCCCGATCGTCTCGCTGATCACCGAGGACGGCTTCCGCCGACTCACCGAGGCGGAGGTCACGGAGGTCGCCGTCGCCATCACCGACGAGCGCCTGGCCCGGCCCAACGGCCCGCAGGCCCCGCTGATCTAGCCACCACCTCACAGGAAAGGGACGACCGCCGGTGTCGACACCGTTCTACGTCTCACCCCAGCAGGCCATGGCGGACCGCGCGGAGTACGCCCGCAAGGGCATCGCGCGCGGCCGCAGCGTGGTCGTGCTCACCTACGCCGACGGCATCGTCTTCGTCGCGGAGAACACCTCCAGGGCGCTCCACAAGGTCTCCGAGATCTACGACAAGATCGCCTTCGCGGCGGTCGGCCGCTACAACGAGTTCGAGAACCTGCGCATCGGCGGCGTCCGCTACGCCGATCTGCGCGGCTACTCCTACGACCGGGCCGACGTCACGGCCCGGGGCCTGGCCAACGTGTACGCCCAGACCCTGGGCACCATCTTCTCCTCGGTCGGTGAGAAGCCGTACGAGGTCGAGCTGATCGTGGCCGAGGTCGGCCGCACCCCCGACAACGACCAGATCTACCGGCTCACGCCGGACGGCTCGGTCGTGGACGAGAAGAACTACGTGGTGGTCGGCGGCAACGCCGACTCGATCGGCAACTACCTGGGCCAGCGCCACCGGGCCGGCCTGAGCCTCACCGAGGCGGTGAAGGTCGCGGTGGACTCGCTGGCCCGCGACCCCAACGGCGGCAGCGCCCGCAGCCTCACGCCGGAACAGCTGGAGGTCGCGGTCCTCGACCGCCAGCGGTTCCAGCAGCGCAAGTTCAAGCGGATCCTGGGCAACCAGCTGGGCCGGCTGCTCGACGGGGACCAGTCCGCCGAGGCGGACGACGACGACAACCCGGCGGACGGCACGCCGGTGTAGCAGTACCTGTGGAGTTCCGTACGGCGGCCCCGCCGCCGTCGTGCGGGACTCCGGTGCCCCTGCGGCGGCCCAGCCGTCGTGGAGGCGGTTTCGGACAGCTCCGACAGAGAATGGAGTGCTCATGGACCGCCGGATTTTCGGGCTGGAGAACGAGTACGGCGTGACCTGCACGTTCCGCGGGCAGCGGCGGCTGTCGCCGGACGAGGTCGCGCGGTACCTGTTCCGCCGGGTCGTCTCCTGGGGCCGAAGCAGCAACGTCTTCCTGCGCAACGGCGCCCGCCTCTACCTCGACGTCGGCTCCCACCCCGAGTACGCCACCCCCGAGTGCGACGACGTCGTCGAGCTGGTGACGCACGACAAGGCCGGCGAGCGGATCCTCGAAGGCCTCCTGGTGGACGCCGAGCGGCGGCTGCACGAGGAGGGCATCGCGGGGGACGTCTACCTCTTCAAGAACAACACCGACTCGGCCGGGAACTCCTACGGCTGCCACGAGAACTACTGCGTGGCCCGGCACGGCGAGTTCTCCCGGCTCGCCGACGTGCTGATCCCGTTCCTGGTCACCCGGCAGCTGATCTGCGGCGCGGGCAAGGTGCTCCAGACCCCGCGCGGCGCGGTGTACTGCGTCAGCCAGCGGGCCGAGCACATCTGGGAGGGCGTCAGCTCCGCCACTACCCGTTCGCGTCCGATCATCAACACCCGGGACGAGCCGCACGCGGACGCCGAGCGCTACCGCCGGCTGCACGTGATCGTCGGCGACTCCAACATGTCCGAGACCACGACGCTGCTCAAGGTCGGCTCCACCGACCTGGTGCTGCGGCTGATCGAGGCCGGCGTGGTGATGCGCGACCTCACCCTGGAGAACCCGATCCGGGCGATCCGCGAGGTCAGCCACGACCTCACCGGCACCCACCAGGTGCGGCTCGCCAACGGCCGGGAGGCCAGCGCGCTGGACATCCAGGAGGAGTACTACACGAAGGCCCTGGAGTTCGCGGACCGCAAGGGCATCAACACCGGCACCGTCGGCCGGGTGCTCGACCTGTGGGGCCGCACCCTGGAGGCCGTCCGCACCGAGCGGCTGGACGGGGTGGCCCAGGAGATCGACTGGATCATGAAGTACAAGCTCATCGAGCGCTACCGCGAGAAGCACGGGATGAGCATGTCCAACCCGCGGGTGGCCCAGATCGACCTCGCGTACCACGACATCCACCGCCGCCGCGGCCTGTTCTACCTGCTCCAGGGCAAGGGCCAGGCGCAGCGGGTGACCACCGACCTCAAGACCTTCGAGGCCAAGTCGATCCCGCCGCAGACCACCCGGGCCCGGCTGCGCGGGGACTTCATCCGCCGGGCGCAGGAGCAGCGCCGGGACTTCACGGTGGACTGGGTGCACCTGAAGCTGAACGACCAGGCGCAGCGCACGGTGCTGTGCAAGGACCCGTTCCGCTCGGTGGACGAGCGGGTGGAGAAGCTGATCGCGGGGATGTAGCGGAGGCGGTGTGATCGAGGCGTTGTGATCAAGGCGGTGACCGGCCCCGGTGGTGTCTACCGGGGCCGGACGCGTGCCGGGCATACGCTGTCCGTCGAGTCAGGAGAGCCGACTTCGACCGACAGTTAGGACCACCGTGCGCCGCACCGCCGGTTTGCTTCTCACCCTGCCGTTGCTGCTCGCGGTCGCCTGCAGCAGTTCCCCCAAGGCGGCCGGCCCGGCGACGCCGTCCACGGCGAGCGCCGCCCCGACGGTGCCCGCGCCGGTCGCCGAGGCGTCGCCGATGCCCACTCTTTCGGGTGGCGGATACGGCAGCAAGGCCACCATCACCATTCCCGAGGGCCAGCAGCCCAGCGGCCAGTTCGTGGTGAACACGGTCATCGAGGGTGAGCGGGCGACCGTCAACAAGGGCGACTGGGTGACGGTCAACTACACCGCCAAGGACTGGACCACCGGCAAGGACCTGCCGAGCTCGTACGACGCCAACGGCAAGCCGCAGCTCTACCAGGCCGGCAGCGGGCAGCTGGTGCCGGCGCTGGACCAGAGCGTGATCGGCAAGAAGGTGGGCTCCCGGCTGCTGGTGGTGGCCCCGCCGGAGGCGGCCTTCGGCGAGCAGGGCTCCAGTCAGCTGGGCGTCAGCAAGGGCGACACCGTCGTGTTCGTGCTGGACATCATGGAGAGCCTGCCGCCGGACTCCACGCTCACCGGGACGATGACCGAGCCGCCCGCGACGCTGCCGCAGGTCAAGGACAACGGCAAGGCGCCGGTGACGATCACGATCCCGGAAGGGCAGGCCGCGCCCACCGACCTCCAGCAGGCGGTGCTGATCAAGGGCGAGGGCAAGCAGGTCAAGAGCGGGCAGACCCTGGTGGTGCAGTACACCGGGGTGCTGTGGGCCAACGGCCAGCAGTTCGACTCCTCCTGGACGCACGGCGGCGCGCAGGCGGTGCAGATCGGCACCGGCAGCGTGATCGAGGGCTGGGACAAGGGCCTGGTCGGGCAGAACGTCGGCAGCCGGGTCCTGCTGGTGGTCCCGCCGGCGCTCGGCTACCAGGACAAGGCCCAGGGCTCGGTGCCGGCGAACTCGACGCTGGTCTTCGTGATCGACATTCTCGAAGCGGTCTAGGAACTCACCCCGGGGATTCCGTACGCTTGGGCGGACGCTCGTACAGCGAAGCGTCCGCCCTCATCCTGAGCTGTCATACTGCCCACGCACTGTGGCAGGCGCCGCCCGGTGCCGAGGTCCGGGCGGGGCGGTGCGGCAGCAGGCCGGCGTGCCCACGCCGGACGCAGACCTGGAAGACCTCGTGGCGAGATGGATGGGGAGTCATGACTGAGAAGACGCCGAGCCCGGGCGGGGCCGGTACCGCGGCGAACGACAGCTCTGCGGGTGACCCGGCCGCCTCCCGTCCCGGCGGCCCGGTCGGCGGGGACCGCGAGTCGATCGTCGTCCCCCCGGCGATCCTGGCGCAGCAGGCCGGCTGGGCGCAGCCCGGCGACGCGCCGCGCCCCGCGGGCGGGACCAGGACGGACGACGACGCCCCGCAGATCTTCGCCTCCAACGTGCGCAAGACCGACAGCTCGGAGGCCGGGTACGACGAGAACCCGCCCGGTGTCGGCAAGCTGGGCGTGATCCTCGGCACGGTGCTGGCCCTGCTGCTGGTCGGCAGCGGCATCACGCTCTACGTGGTGAACAAGGACGGCTCCAAGGACAGCGCCGCGGCCAAGCCGGACGCGGCCAAGAGCGCGCCGCCCACGCCGACCGCCGACCCGGTGCCGCCGATCAAGGACAGCGCCAAGGTGCTGCCGACGGTCGCCGGGGACTTCGGCAAGAAGGCCGAGATCCAGGTGCCGGGCGAGGCCTCCGACGGCTCCTTCGTCGTCAAGGTGCTCACCGAGGGCACCGGCGCCAAGGTGGAGAAGAACTCCTGGGCCTCGGTGGACTACACCGCCAAGGACTGGACCACCGGCAAGGACATCCCGAGCTCGTACGACGCCGACGGGAAGCCGCAGATCTTCCAGGCCGGCACCGACGCGCTGATCCCGGCCCTGGACCAGGCCGTGGTCGGCAAGAAGGCCGGCAGCCGGCTGCTGGTGGTGGCCCCGCCGGCCGCCGCGTTCGGCGCCCAGGGCAAGGCCGACATGTCGATCGGCGCCAAGGACGACCTGATCTTCGTGATCGACATCCGCAACGCCAACGCGCCCGACGCCGTGGTGAGCGGAACCGTCACCCCGCCGCCGGCGGACTTCCCGCAGGTCAAGGACAACGGCAAGAAGCCGGCCGAGATCACCCCGGTGCCCGGCGCGAAGGACCCGACCGAGCTGAAGTCGCACGTCCTGATCAAGGGCACCGGGCCGAAGGTGGAGAAGGGCGAGAAGGTCGTCGTCCAGTACACCGGCGCGCTGTTCTCCAGCGGCAAGGTGTTCGACTCCTCGCTCAGCAAGGGCCAGGCGTTCACCTTCCCGGTCGGCGGCGGCCAGGTCATCCAGGGCTGGGACCAGGGCCTGGAGGGCCAGACCGTCGGCAGCCGGGTCGAGCTGGTGATCCCCGCCTCGCTGGGCTACGGCGACAAGGGCCAGGGCGACATCCCGCCCGGCGCGACGCTGGTCTTCGTGGTGGACATCCTCGACGCGGGTCAGGGCTGATCCACTTTCGGGTGACAATGGTGCACGTGTGACCTTCGGGTCCGGCCGCGTGGCCGGTCCCTTACGGGCGGCGGGCGCCCGTACCGTGGTCCGGGAAGAACGGACCGGGTGCGGGCGCCCGCCGCTTGGTCGTGACAGCGAAGCGAATGTGAGAAGAGGGACTGTGAGCGTCAACCTCAACGAGAAGCCCGAGATCGACTTCCCGATCGGCGACGCCCCGACGGAGCTGCAGATCCGCGACATCGTCGTCGGTGACGGCGAGGAGGCCAAGCGGGGTCAGAACGTCAGCGTCCGCTACGTCGGTGTGACCTTCGAGACCGGCGAGGAGTTCGACGCGAGCTGGAACCGGAGCCCCAACGAGTTCCGCTTCCCGCTGGGCGGCGGCCGCGTCATCAAGGGCTGGGACCAGGGCGTCGTCGGCATGAAGGTCGGCGGCCGCCGCGAGCTGACCATCCCGGCGCGCCTGGCGTACGGCAACCAGTCGCCGACGCCGCTCATCCCGGCCGGCTCGACCCTGATCTTCGTGGTCGACCTGCTGGCCGTCTGAGCCTGCCGTGACCGTGGGCCGGACCCCTCCGGGGGTCCGGCCCACGGGCATGTCCGGGGGTGTTCGGGGATGCCGCTTTTGCGGTGCGTACCGCTACCGGTACGGTCGGTCCCGCCGGGTGGTGATCGCCCGGTTGGCGCACCCCGCGCTCGGCGCGGCACACCGGAAGGGTCAGCGATGGCGATCGCGAAGGCAGAGCGGCTGATGAATCTCGCCCTGTGCCTGATGAACACCAGACGTCCGCTCTCCAAGAAGGAGCTGCGGGAGTCCATCGAGGCGTACCGCGAGGCCTGGCAGAACGGCAGCGAGGACGCCTTCAACCGGATGTTCGAGCGGGACAAGGACGACCTGCGCGAGCTCGGCCTGGTGATCGACGTCGACGAGAGCACCCTGGACGGCGAGCTCGGCTACCTGGCCCGCGCCGACCGCAACCGGCTGCCCGAGATCGCCCTCGACGCCGAGGAGGCGGCCGCGCTGACCCTGGCCGCCCGGGTCTGGCAGCAGGCCAAGATGTCCGGTGCGGCCAGCGGCGCCCTGCAGAAGCTGCGCGCGGCCGGGGTGCCGTTCGCCGAGGCCGAGGGCCGCACCGCCCTGGAGCCGCGCATCCCCGCCCGGGAGGCCGCGTTCGAGCCGCTGCTCACCGCCGCCCGGGACCGCCGTCCGGTCGCCTTCGAGTACCGCAAGGCCGGCGCCGCCGCCGCCGAGCAGCGCAGCGTCGAGCCGTGGGCGCTGGAGTGCTGGCGCGGGCACTGGTACCTGGCCGGGTACGACCGCGACCGCGGCGACGCCCGGGTGTTCCGGCTCAGCCGGATCACCGGCAAGGTGAAGGCGAGGTCCGGGGCGTTCCTCGGCACCGTGCCCGAGCACGTGGACGTCCGGGCCACCGTGGCGAAGTTCGCGGGGGAGGGGGCCACCGCCACCGCGACCGTCCGGGTCCGCCGGGGCGCCGGCTTCCCGCTCCGCACCAAGGCGCTGGGCAGCACCCGGGTGGACGAGGCCTGGGACGAGCTGGAGATCCCGTACGGCAACGGGCTGGGCGCGGACCTGGCGGAGTTCGGGCCGGACGTGCTGGTGCTCGGGCCGGAGGAGCTGCGGGCGGATGTGGTCGACCGGCTGCGGGCGGTCGCGGGTATCGAGGGAGAGCGTCCGTGAGTAATGCCATCGACCAGACGCGACGGATGCTGTCGCTGGTCACCTACCTGCGCGAGCGGCCCGGGGCCGAGGTCGCCGAGGTGGCCCGGGCGTTCGGGATCAGCGAGCGCGAGCTGATCGCGGACCTCAACGTGCTGCCGATGTGCGGCACCAGCTTCCGCGGCGGCGACCTGCTCGACATCGACACCGACGGCGAGCGGATCTGGTGGCACAACGTCGACGACGTGGCCCAGCCGCTGCGGCTGGCCGCCGACGAGGCGACCGCGCTGCTGGTGGCCGCCCGCGCGGTGGCCGGGCTGCCGGGCCTGCGGGCCGGGGACCGGGAGGCGCTCACCCGGGCCGTCGCCAAGATCGAGAACGCGGCCGGGGAGAGTGCCGAGGGCAGCGCCCGGGTCGGCGTGACCTTCGAGGCGGAGAGCCACGTGTTCGCCGACATCGACCGCGCGCTCAGCGAGGGCCGCCGGCTCTGGCTGCGCTACTACTCGCACGGGCGCGGCGGGATGACCGAGCGCGAGGTGGACCCGATCCGGCTGCTCACCGAGGGCCACACCTACCTCGAGGCCTGGTGCCGCACTTCCGAGGACCACCGGATGTTCCGGCTCGACCGGGTCGCCGAGATCCGCGTCCTGGACGTCCCGGCCGACCCGCCCCGGCGCGAGCCGCGCGACCTGAGCGGCGGGCTGGTCAACCCGGCGGCGGACGACCCCGAGGTGGTCGTCGAGGTCTCCTCCGGGGGGCGCTGGGTGGCCGAGTACTACACCCACGACCGGGCCGAGGAACTGCCCGACGGCGGGCTGCGGATCACCCTGCGCAGCGCCGACCCCTCCCAGCTGCGCCCGCTGGCTCTGCGGCTGGGCCGGGACGGCCGGATCGTCTCGCCGCCCGAACTGGCCGAGCAGGCGCGCTCGGCCGCGCGGGAGGCGCTGGCCGCCTACGGGGAGGGGCGGGCCTGAGCGGTGGAACCCGGGACCAGATTCAAGGTGTACTGCTCCGAGTGCCGGGAGAAGGTGGAGCTCCCGGCCGAGGACTTCCGCCTGACCCTCGGTCGCACCCCGGCCCAGGCGCACTACAGCTTCGGCTGCCCGCGGTGCGGTGCGGCGGTGCGCAAGCCGGCCGGGGAGAAGATCGTCGAGGCGCTCACCGGGGCCGGGGTGCGCACCATGCGGCTCGTCCCGGCGGAGGGGTGACCCCCGTATAGGGTGGGCGCATGTCCTGGATGCTCGTCGCCGCCGTCCTGCTCGCCACCGCGGGCCTGCTGGTCCTCGGGGTCCTCGCGATCCGGCTCTGGCTGGACGTGCGGGCGCTGGCCGAGGGCGTGGACCGGGCCTCGCGGGCGCTGGCCGCGGCGGCCGAGGACCTGGCGGACGCGATGCCGGCGGCGAACGCCCCGGCGGCGGAGCGGGTCCCGGCCGCTTAGCACGGCGCGGCTCCGGGTGGTACGGGGGCTGCTGCGCGCGGGTGGGGGCGGGTTACGCTCTCAGTTGGCTCCTGAACCGCGTACCGGGGGCCGCTGTCCTGTTCGGGCGGCCGTCGTCGTGGCGTCATCCGCAGCGGTTACCATCCGCAGCGGACGGCCCGACGGGCCGCCATGACTGAAGGTGGTCGCGCATGCGCATCTCGCCGACCGCGATCGTGGTGATCGTGGTTCTCGCCATCCTGCTGTTCGGAGCCAAGCGGCTGCCCGACCTGGCGCGCTCGCTGGGCAAGTCGATGCGGATCCTGAAGAGCGAGGCCCAGGCGATGCGTTCGGACGGCCGGTCCGAGCAGCCGGCCCCGCCCGCCCAGGCAGCGGCTTCGGTCGACGGTGCCGCGGGCCGGACCATCCAGTCCGCTCCGGGCGCTTCGGCCACGGCCCGTCCGGTGAACGAGCCCGCCGCCGGGGCCTCCGCGCCCGACGGCGACCGCCCGCACTGAGCGCGGCGCACGTGAGGCAGCTGACGCGCGCCACGCGCATGACGTGCGGGAGTCGCGCGACCACGGAGGCCCGTCGACCGGCGGGCCCCGACGCACGAGTTGAGGACCGGGGTTGAGCAAGCTCTCCAAGGCGCCGAAGGCGTCAAAGGATCCTGAGGGGCGGATGGCCCTCGCCGACCACCTGCGGGAACTGCGCAACCGCGTGGTCAAGTCGGTCCTGGCGATCGTGCTGATCACCATCGTGGCGGCGATCTACCACAAGCACCTGGAGGACTTCCTCCTGAAGCCGCTGCCGAGGTGCGACACCCTGGAGCTGGCCAAGCACTACCAGGGCAAGTGCGCCCAGGTCTCCAACATCGGTCTGACCGCCGGTTTCACCTGGATGCTGAAGGTCGCCCTGACGGCGGGCGTGGTCGCGACCGTGCCGATCTGGCTCTACCAGGTCTGGGCCTTCGTGGCGCCCGGTCTGCACCGGCACGAGAAGAAGTACACGGTCGTCTTCCTGCTCTGCGGGACGCCGCTGTTCCTGGCCGGTGTGGGCGTGGCCATCCTGGTGCTGCCGACCACGATCGACGTGCTGATCTCGTTCACGCCGAACAACACGACGCCGATCCTGCCGCCCGAGGACTACTTCGACATCGCCACCCGGATGGTGCTGGTCTTCGGTCTGGCCTTCGAGTTCCCGCTGCTGCTGGTGATGCTGAACGTCATCGGCATGGTCACCGGCAAGCGGCTGCTGGGCTGGTGGCGCGGCATGGTCATGGGCATCACGGTGTTCGCGGCCTTCGCCACGCCGAGCGCCGACCCGCTGACCATGCTGGGTCTGGCCGCGCCGATCTGGGGGCTGTACTTCGTCGCGGTGGGGATCGCGCTCCTGAACGACCGGCGCAAGGCGCGCCGCAACCCGGACGCCGGGCTGGACGACGAGGAGGCCTCGCACGTGGACCTCTCGGTGCAGCCGGTGGCCGGTGCGGAGTCCGTCCAGGCCTCGGCGACCCCGGCGGCCGGTGCGTCGGTGCCGGCGTCCCGTCGCGAGGAGATGGACGACATCACCTGAGCCGGTAGGGCTTGAGGGAGCCCCGGTCCGCCGCTCTGCCGAGCGGTGGGCCGGGGCTTCCCGCCGTTCCGGCCTTTCCGCTGGTGGGGGTGGTCCCGGTTTCGGTGGGGCGGTCTTGGCAGGTCGCATGGCATGTGACATATTACTGAGGTGCTGAAGACCGAGAGACCTCCCCTGGACGTCGTCGTGGTCGGCGCCGGTGTGGTCGGCGCCGCCTGCGCCTACTACGCCGCCCGCGCCGGGCTCGCCGTCGCCGTCGTGGACCGCGGCCCGGTGGCCGGTGGCACCACCGGCGCGGGCGAGGGCAACCTGCTGGTCTCCGACAAGGAGCCCGGCCCCGAACTCGACCTCGCCCTGCTCAGCACCCGGCTCTGGCGCGAACTCGCCGAGCGGCTCGGCCCCGCGATCGAGTACGAGCCCAAGGGCGGCGTGGTGGTCGCCTCCACCGCCGCCGGGCAGGACGCGCTGCGGGCCTTCGCCGCCGGACAGCGGACCGTCGGGGTCGAGGCCGAGGAGGTGCCCGGCGAGCGGCTGCGCGAGCTGGAGCCGCACCTGGCCGAGGGCCTGGCCGGCGGCTTCCACTACCCGCAGGACGCCCAGGTCCAGCCCGCCCTGGCCGCCGCCCACCTGCTGCGCGAGGCCCGCCGGATGGGCGCCGAGCTGATCACCGGGGAGAGCGTCACCGCCGTCGACCGCGGCCCGGACGGTGCCGTGCGCGGCGTGCGGACCGACCGGCGGAGCCTGGCCGCCGCCGCCGTGGTGAACGCGGCCGGCACCTGGGGCGGCGAGATCGCCGCGCTGGCCGGAGTGCACCTGCCGGTGCTGCCCCGGCGCGGCTTCGTGCTGGTCACCGAGCCGCTGCCGCGGGTCGTGCGGCACAAGGTCTACGCCGCCGACTACGTGGCCAACGTGGCCAGCGGATCGGCCGGGCTGGAGACCTCCGCCGTGATCGAGGGCACCCCGGGCGGGCCGGTGCTGATCGGTGCCAGCCGGGAGCGGGTCGGCTTCGACCGCACGCTCTCCCAGGAGGTGCTGAGCCGGCTCGCCGCCCAGGCCGCCGCACTGTTCCCGGTGCTCGCCGACGTCACCGTGATGCGCACCTACCGGGGCTTCCGCCCGTACCTGCCGGACCACCTGCCGGCCATCGGCGCGGACCCCCGGGTGCCCGGGCTCTACCACGCCTGCGGGCACGAGGGGGCCGGCATCGGGCTGGCCCCGGCGACCGGGCTGCTGATCAGCGAGCAGCTCACCGGCAAGCGGCCGGAGCTGGACCTCGAACCGTTCCGGGCGGACCGCTTCCCGGCCGGGTGAGCGCCGGCCCGCCATCGCCACACATGAGATTCCGTCCAGGATTGGAGAAGCCGCCGATGCGCCGCCGCACCCCCGCCGGGCTGGTCCAGGCCGAGCCCGGCCCCGCCCACCACATCGAGTTCGACGGGCGGCCCGTCCCCGCGCTGCCCGGGCAGTCGATCGCCGCCGCGCTCTGGGCCGACGGCGTGCTCGCCTGGCGCACCACCCGGGTCGGCGGCAAACCGCGCGGGGCGTTCTGCGGGATCGGCGCCTGCTTCGACTGCCTGGCCACCGTGGACGGCCGCCCCAACCAGCGCACCTGCCTGCTCCCCGCGGAGCCCGGCACCACCGTCACCACCCAGGAGGGCCACGGCCGTGCCGACCTCGCCGTCTGACGCCCACGACAGCCAGCCGTACGACCTCGTGGTGGTCGGCGCCGGCCCGGCCGGGCTGGCCGCCGCCGTCACCGCCGCCGACCTCGGGCTGCGCTGCGCCCTGCTGGACGGCGGGCGGAGCACCGGCGGGCAGTACTACCGCCACCCGGCGCCCGGCCTCGGCGCGGCGCGGCCGGACCGGCTGCACCACCACTGGTCCGCCTACACGGGCCGGGCCGACCGGCTCGACGCGCACGAGCGCGCCGGGCGGGCCGCCTTCCTGGCCGGGCACCAGGTCTGGGCCCTGGAGCGCACCGGGGACGGCTTCGCGGTGCACGTCACCCGCGGGCCGGAGAGCACCGACCGGGCCACCGTCCGGTCCCGGTCGGTGCTGCTCGCCACCGGCGCGTACGAGCGGCAGCTGCCGTTCCCCGGCTGGACCCTGCCCGGGGTGGTCACCGCGGGCGGCGCCCAGGCCATGCTCAAGTCCGGGCTGGTGCTGCCCGGGAAGCGGATCGTGGTGGCCGGCAGCGGCCCGCTGCTGCTCGCGGCCGCCTCCTCGCTGGTCACCGCCGGGGCCGAGGTGCCCGCCGTGGTCGAGGCGACCGCCTACCTCGGGTACGCGCGGCACCCCGGCGTGCTGGCGGGCGTGCCCGGCAAGCTGGTCGAGGGCGCCGGGCACGGCGGGGCGCTGCTGCGCCACGGCGTGCGGCTGCGCCCGCGCAGCGCGGTGGTCGAGGCGCACGGGACGGACCGGGTCACCGGCGTCACGGTGGCCCGGCTGGACGCCGACTGGCGGCCGGTGCCCGGCACCGGGCGGCGGATCGACTGCGACGCGCTCGCCGTCGGCCACGGCCTGCTGCCGCAGATCGACCTGGCCACCGAGCTGGGTGCGCGGACCGTGACCGGGCCGGACGGCGCGGTCGCGCTGGAGGTCGACGCCCGGCTGCGCACCAGCGTGCCCGGCCTCTGGTCCGCGGGGGAGACCAATGGCGTCGGCGGCGCGGACCTCGCGCTCGCCGAGGGCGAGCTGGCCGCGTACGCGGTGGCCGGGGAGCGGCCCGCGGCCGCGCTGATGCGCCGCCGCTCGCGGCTGCGGGCCTTCGCCGACCTGATGGCCGCCGCCCACCGGCCGGGCCCCGGCTGGACCGGCTGGCTGCGTCCGGACACCGACGTCTGCCGGTGCGAGGAGGTGCCGGTCGAGGCGATCCGGGAGGCCGTCGAGGAACTGGGCGCGGGCGATCCGCGCACCGTCAAGCTGCTCACCCGGGCCGGGATGGGCTGGTGCCAGGGCCGGATGTGCGGTCCGGCCGTGGCCTGCCTGGCCGGTTCGGGTGAGCCCGGGCCCGACCGGCGCCCACTGGGCTGCCCGGTGCCGCTCTCCCAGCTGGCGGCGGGGCCCACCCCGGAGTCGTAACGGGCCCGCCGTCGAACGGCGGGCCGGGGACCTTGTCTCCGGCCCGTCCACTCTTGTAAAATGTCACACCTCATCAAGGAGCTCATGTGTCCATCACCCAGCACGACACCAACCGTCCCTGGCGCGGCATCATGGTCGCCACCACGCTCCCGCTGCGCCCGGACCACTCCGTCGACTACGACGCCTACGCCGAGCACGTCCGCTGGCTGATCGACTCCGGCTGCGAGGGCGTCGTCCCCAACGGCTCGCTGGGCGAGTACCAGACGCTCACCGCCGAGGAGCGCGCCAAGGTCGTCGAGGTCGCCGTCGAGGCGGCCGGCGACGGCTCCCGGGTCATGCCCGGCGTCGCCGCCTACGGCAGCGCCGAGTCCCGCCGCTGGGCCGAGCAGGCCGCCGAGGCCGGCGCCGGCTCCGTCCTGCTGCTCCCGCCGAACGCCTTCCGGGCCGACCACGCCTCGGTGCGCGCCCACTACGCCGAGGTCGCCAAGGCCGGCCTGCCGATCGTGGCCTACAACAACCCGATCGACACCAAGGTCGACCTGGTCCCCCCGCTGCTCGCCCAGCTGCACGCCGAGGGCTCGATCGTCGCGGTCAAGGAGTTCAGCGGCGACGTCCGCCGGGCGTACGAGATCGCCGAGCTGGCCCCCGGGCTGGACCTGCTGATCGGCGCCGACGACGTGCTGCTGGAGCTGGCGCTCGCCGGAGCGGTCGGCTGGATCGCCGGCTACCCGAACGCCCTGCCGGCCGCCTCGGTGGCGCTCTACGACGCCGCCGTCTCCAAGGACCTGGAGAGCGCGCTGCCGCTCTACAAGTCGCTGCACTCGCTGCTGCGCTGGGACTCCAAGACCGAGTTCGTCCAGGCCATCAAGCTCTCCATGGACATCGCCGGGCGCCCCGGCGGCCCGGTGCGCGCCCCGCGCCAGCCGCTCGTCCCGGAGATCGAGGCGGCCGTCCGCGCGGCCACCGAGAAGGCGCTGGCCGACGGCCTGGTCTGACACCGGCGCGAACCCGGGCCTCCGGGCCGGCTGCGGCGGCAGTCGGCCCGGCCCACCCCCCACCATCCGAACCTGTACGGGAGTTGTGACCCATGCGCAGCCGTCACGTGTTCCATGCCGTCGACTCGCACACCGAGGGCATGCCGACCCGGGTGATCACCGGCGGCTTCGGCGTCATCCCCGGCGCCACCATGGCCGAGCGCCGGGTGCACTTCCAGGAGCACCTGGACCACTTCCGCACCCTGCTGATGTACGAGCCGCGCGGCCACGCCGCGATGAGCGGCGCGATCCTCCAGCCGCCGACCCGGCCGGACGCCGACTTCGGCGTGCTCTACATCGAGGTCTCCGGACTGCTGCCGATGTGCGGGCACGGCACCATCGGGGTCGCCACCGTGCTGGTCGAGACCGGGATGGTCCCGGTGGTCGAGCCGGTCACCACCGTACGACTGGACACCCCGGCCGGACTCGTGGTCGCCGAGGTGCACGTCGAGGACGGCGCCGCCAAGGCGGTGACCATCCGCAACGTGCCCTCCTACTCGGTCGCCCTGGACCGCAAGATCGAGGTGCCCGGCTACGGCACGGTGACCTACGACCTCGCGTACGGCGGCAACTTCTACGCCATCCTGCCGCTCGCCGAGTTCGGGCTGCCCTTCGAGCGCGAGCGCAAGCAGGAGATCCTGGACGCCGGCCTGGCGATGATGGACGCGATCAACGCGAGCCCGGACCGGCCGGTGCACCCGGAGAACCCGTCCATCCACAGCTGCCACCACGTCCAGCTGCTCGCCCCCGGCTCCACCGCCGAGCACTCCCGGCACGCGATGGCCATCCACCCCGGCTGGTTCGACCGCTCGCCCTGCGGCACCGGCACCTCGGCGCGGATGGCCCAGCTGCACGCGCGCGGCGAACTGCCCCTCGGGCGGGACTTCCGCAACGACTCCTTCATCGGGACCACCTTCACCGGGCGGCTGGTCGAGGAGACCGAGGTGGCCGGGCGGCCCGCGGTGGTGCCCACCGTCACCGGGCGGGCCTGGGTCACCGGCACCGCCCAGTACTTCCTCGACCCGAGCGACCCGTTCCCGGCGGGCTTCCTGCTCTGACCCCCCTCCTCCCTCCTTCGTTCCCCGTACCTCCCTCGAAGGGCTGCTGGCTGTGACCATCACCTCGTACAACCCCGCCGACCCCGCCGACCTCGTGGTCGCCGTCGAGGAGCCCGGCGCCGAGGCCGTGCGGGCCGCCGTCGGGCGGGCCCGGGCGGCACAGGGCGACTGGCTCGCCGCCGGAGCGGGCGCCCGGTCGGCGGCGCTCGGCCGGATCGCGGACGCCGTGGAGGCGCACGCCCACGAGCTGGCCGCGCTGATCGTGCGCGAGGTCGGCAAGCCGCTGGCCGAGGCGCTCGGCGAGGTCGCCCGTACGGCGGCGATCTGGCGCTACTACGCGCAGGCGCCGTACGCGCCCTCCGGGGCGGTGCACGAGACCGCCGCCGGCCCCGGGCTGCTGCTCACCCGGCGCCGCCCCTACGGGGTCGCCGGGCTGATCGCGCCGTGGAACTTCCCGCTGGCGATCCCGACCTGGAAGGCCGCGCCGGCCCTCGCCGTCGGCAACGCGGTGGTGCTGAAGCCGGCGCCCGAGGCGACGGCCTGCGCGCTGCGGCTGGCCGAGCTGGCCGGGCTGCCCGAGGACGTGTTCACGGTGCTGCCCGGCGGGGCCGAGGAGGGCGCGGCGCTGGTGGAGACCGCGGACGTGATCTCCTTCACCGGCTCGACCGGCGTCGGCCGGGCCGTGGTGCGGGCCGCGACCGAGCGCGGGGTGCCGGTGCAGGCCGAACTCGGCGGGCTGAACGCCGCACTGGTGCTGCCGGACGCCGACATCACGCAGGCCGCCGGGCACATCGCCGCGGCCATCGCCGGGTACGCGGGGCAGAAGTGCACCGCCACCAGCCGGGTGATCGCGGTCGGCGCCGCCCACGAGCCGCTGCGCGAGGCGCTGGTCAAGGCGCTGGCGGCGGTCGACGACGCGGTCTGCGGGCCGGTGATCAACGCCGCCGCCCGGGAGCGGCTGACCGGCGCCGTCTCCTCGGCCGTCGAGGCCGGGGCGAGCGTGCTCACCGGCGGCCGGGTGCCCGAGCGGGCCGGCTGGTACGTCGAGCCGACCCTGCTCGCCGAGGTGCCGGCCGAACACCCGCTGGCCCGCGAGGAGTTCTTCGGCCCGATCGCCGTGCTGCACGCCGCGGCCGACCTCGACGAGGCCATCGCGCTCGCCAACGACACCCCGCACAGCCTCTCCACCTCGGTGCACACCCGCAGCCTGGACGTGGCGCTGGCCGCCGCCGACCGGCTGGACGCGGGCATGATCCGGGTCAACGCCCCGTCCAGCGGCGTCGACTTCCACCTGCCCTTCGGCGGGGCCAAGGGCGCGAGCCACGGCGAGCGCGAGCAGGGCCAGGCCGCCCTGGACTTCTACACCGTCAGCCGGACCGTCAGCGTGCTGCCGGGAGGTGGCGCCTGATGTTCGTCCGCACCGTCGACTACCACACGGCCGGCGAGCCGTTCCGGATCGTGCTGGACGGCGTGCCGCCGATCCCCGGCGACACCGTCGCCGAACGCCGGGCCATCGCGCTCGGCGCGGGCGGCAGCGCGACCGCGCCCCGGCCCAGCGCGCTGGACGACGTCCGGCAACTGCTCGTCCGCGAGCCGCGCGGCCACGCCGGGATGTACGGCGGCTTCCTGGTGCCGCCGGACGACGACGAGGCGCACCTGGGCGTGCTGTTCTGGCACAAGGACGGCTACTCCACCGCCTGCGGGCACGGCACCATCGCGCTCGGCGCCTGGGCGGTGGACTCCGGACTGGTGGCCGCCCCCGAGGACGGCGTGGCACGGGTGCGGATCGACGTGCCGTCCGGCCGGGTCACCGCCCTGGTGCACCGGGCCGGCGGGCGCACCACCGGGGTGACCTTCCGCAACGTGCCCAGCCGGGTGACCGCGCTGAAGCTGCCGGTGGAGACCTCGCTCGGCACCGTGGAGGTCGCCGTGGCGCACTCCGGCGCCTGCTACGCCTCGGTGTCCGCGGCCGCCCTCGGGCTCGCCGTGGAACCGGAGCGGCTGCCCGAACTCACCGCCGTGGGGCGGGAGATCAGGGCCGCGCTGGCCGGCGCCGAGGCGGTCGCGCACCCGACGGACGCCCGGCTCTCGGGTGTGTACGGGGTGGTGCTGTACGACGAACTCCCCTCGGTGGACGGGGTGCTGAACCAGCGGAACGTCACCGTCTTCGCCGACGGCCAGATCGACCGCTCGCCCTGCGGCTCCGGCACCTCCGCCCGGCTGGCGGTGCTCGCCGCCGAGGGGCGGCTGGCCCCCGGCGAGCCGCTGCGGCACGAGTCGATCATCGGGACGGTCTTCTCCGGCCGCTTCCTGCCGGGCGGCGACCCGCAGGGCGAGGGCGTGGTCACCGAGGTCGGCGGGGCGGCCTTCCGCACCGGCGAGCACGGCTTCGTCCTGGAGCCGGACGACGAGCTGGGAGCGGGGTTCCTGCTGTGAGCCGGACATCCGCGAGCCGGGCCGCCGCCGAGAGCCGGACGGCCGAGAACCGGACCGCTGTGGTTCCGAGCGACCCGAGCCCGACCGCACTGCCCCGTACGGCGGTTGTGCCGCTCCAGTACGCCGTGGCGGGCACCGGCGGAGTCGGACCCGCCGGTGCGGTGGGGGCGATCGAGCGGGTGCTGCTGGACGGGTTCGACCCGGAGGCGGCACCCGCCCGATCCGCCGTACCGGTGCCCGCCGGGGAACTGCTGATGATGCCGGCCGCCGCCGGGCCGTACGCGGGCGTGAAGATCGCCGGTGTCGCGCCGGCCAACCCGGAGCAGGGGCTGCCCCGGATCACCGGCAGCTACCTGCTGCTGGACGGGCCCACCCTGCAGCCGCTCGCCCTGCTGGACGGCGCCGCGCTCACCGCGCTGCGCACGCCCGCCGTCACCGCGGCCGCGCTGCGGCGGCTGGCGGTGCCGGAGGCCGAGCACCTGGTGCTGTTCGGCTCCGGGCCGCAGGCGTACGGGCACCTGGACGCCCTGCTCGCCGTCCGGCCGCTGCGCCGGCTCACCGTGGTGGCGCGCAACGCCGACCGGGCGCAGGCGCTGGCGGCGTACGGGCGGGGGCTCGGGCTGACGGCCGAGGTCGGCGGGCCGCGGGCGGTCCGCGAGGCGGACCTGGTGGTCTGCTGCACCACCGCGCGCACGCCGCTGTTCGACGGCGCGCTGGTGCCCGCGCACGCGGCGGTGGCCGCGGTGGGCTCGCACGAGCCGGACGCGCGGGAGGTCGACGAGCTGCTGGTCCAGCGGGCCGAGCTGTACGTGGAGGCGCGCACGGTCGCGGGCCGGGAGGCCGGGGACCTGCTGATGGCGGGTGTGGCCGGGCGGCAGCTGTGGAACCTCTCCGAGCTGGTGCGCGGCGACGCGCTGGTGCCGGACGGGCGGCCGCGGTTCTTCAAGAGCGTCGGGATGGCCTGGCAGGACCTGGCCGTCGCGGCGGAGGTGTACCGGGCCGCCTCCTAGGGTCTGAAGACAGACCCCAGCGGTTCAGTCGCCGAGGAACATGAGCCAACTGCCCGGGGTGGCGGCGCAGTTGGCGAGCAGATTGCGCAGGTCGCGGACGGCCGCCCGCTGCTCCCCGGTGGTGCAGCGGGCGAGCAGCGCGGTGGCCTCCTCGAAGGCGGCGCCGGCGTCCTGCTCGTTGAACAGCGTGTCGCCGTACGGGTCGATCCGGCCGAGCCGGTGGTCGGACGGACGGGCGTGCGCGGCCAGGGCGTCGGCGAGACCGGCGCCGTGGTCGGTGGACAGGTGCAGCAGGTTCGGGCTGGTGCGGCGGCCGTTGTTCGGGCGGCCGTCGTACAGCGCGGCTTCGATCGACAAGTGCGTTACTCCTGGCCGTGGTTGGGAGTTGTGAAACCGGAGTCGGCGCAGCGGGAAGGGATCCCCCGCTGCGCCGGCTCCTCACGTTTTCCGGCCGTCTCCCGGGCTTCTCGGGCCCGTCTCTCGGCTCGTCTTTCGGTTCGTCTTGCGGGCAGGCGGTCCGGTGTCGCGGGTCAGGCCCGGTCGTCGGCGTAGGCGGTGAGCAGGCGGGCCAGGTGCTTGCCGGTGACCAGCAGCGGCTGCTCGCTGCGGGCGACCTGGGCGGCGAGCTCGGCGCCCTCCAGGGTGCTGATCACGGTGCCGGCCAGCTCGCGGGCGTCCTGCTCGCCGATGCCGGCGGCGAGCAGCCGTTCCGCCACGATGGCCCGCCAGTTGGCGAAGGCCTCGGTCACCGCCTCCTCGATCACCGGCACCCGGCCGACCGTCTCCAGGGCCGTGCTGGTGATCGGGCAGCCGTCCTGCCAGTCGGACTCGCGCAGTTCCGCGGCGAGCATCCGGGTGCAGGAGGTCATCGCCTCGCCCAGGTCCGGCGAGGAGCCGAGCCCGGCGCGCAGCAGGACGGCGAACTCCTCGTCCCCGTGCCGGATCGCCTCGGCGGCCAACTCCTGCTTGCCGCCCGGGAAGAAGTGGTAGACGGAGCCGAGGGTGGCCTCGGCCTCGCGGGAGATCTGCTTGATCCCGGTGCCCTCGTACCCCTGGCGCTGCAGCAGCCGGGAGGTGGCTCGGACGATCCGCTCGCGGGTGCCGGGCTTCGCTTCGGCCTTCGCGCTCGTCTTCGAGCTCGTCCTCGCGTTCGTTTTCGCGTCGGCTCTCTCGGGCGTGTTCACGCCGCGATCCTAGCCGAGATTCTGGGTAGAGCGTTCGTTCCAGTCCTGTGCTAGCGTCGGCCCGGCGCTCTAAATAGAGCGTTCGTTCCAGAGGAGGGGAAGCGCATGTCCGTGGAGCAGCAGGCGCGGCGATCCGTGACGGTGATCGGGCTCGGCCCGATGGGGCAGGCCATGGCCGGGGCGTTCCTGGACGCCGGGTACGCCGTCACGGTGTGGAACCGCACCGCCGGGCGGGCCGACGCGCTCGTCGCCCGGGGTGCGCGGGCCGCATCCGACGCCGGGGCGGCGGTGGCGGCGAACGACCTGGTGGTGCTCAGCCTCACCGACTACGACGCGGTGTTCGAGGTGCTGGAGCCGGTCGGGCCGGCGCTGCGGGGGAGGACGATCGTGAACCTCGGCTCGGACACTCCCGGGCGGGCCCGCGAGGCCGCCCGCTGGCTGGCCGAACGCGGCGCCGGCCACCTGACCGGCGGGGTGCAGGTGCCGCCGTCGGGCATCGGCAGCCCCGAGTCGTCCACCTTCTACAGCGGCCCGGTCGAACTGTTCCAGCGGCACCGGGCCGCCCTGGAGGTGCTCACCGGGGCCGACTACCGGGGCGACGACCCCGGGCTGGCGCAGCTGTACTACCAGATCCAGATGGACCTGTTCTGGTCCTCGATGGTCGGCTACCTGCACGCCACGGCGATCGCCGAGGCCAACGGCATCTCGGCCGAGGAGTTCCGGCCGTACGCCGTGCCCACCGCCTCGCTGGTGCCGCGGATGATCGAGTTCTACGCGCCGCGGATCACCGCCGGGGACCACCGCGGGGACGTCGACCGGCTGACGATGGCACTCGCGAGCATCGAGCACGTCCGGGACACCGCGGAGGCCTCCGGGGTGGACGGCGCCCTGCCGGCCGTCCTCGCGGAGGCGGTCCGGCGGGGCGTGGCGGCCGGCGACGGTGCGGCCGGCCTGACCACCCTGGTGGGCCGGTTCCGTCGGGCGTAGCCCTCCGTGCGGACCTGAAGATCGTGTGCCGTCGGCCGTTGTCACGGCCGACGGCCGCTGCCACCATGGCATTCGGCGTCACGGAGGGCCGGCCCGGCGGGCCGGTGACGGGTGTTCGAATCACCGGCTGTCGCGTACGCAACGTAACGTGACATTGTACGCTGGTGTTCTGCACCCACCCGGAGGAACACCATGGCCGACCTCAAATCCCGCACCCTGATCTCCGTACAGGAGCGGCTTCGCGACCAGGTCGCCCACGCACTCCGGGCGGCCCTGATCTCCGGCGAACTGCGCCCCGGCGTGGTCTACTCCGCACCCGCGCTCGCCGCCGACTTCGGGGTCTCCGCGACCCCGGTCCGCGAGGCCATGCTCGACCTCGCCCGCGAGGGCCTCGTCGAGGCCGTCCGCAACAAGGGCTTCCGCGTCACCGAGCTGACCGACCGCGACCTCGACGACTTCACCGAGATCCGCGCCCTGATCGAGGTCCCGACCGTCGGCCGGGTGGCGCGCACCGCCACCAAGGAGCAGCTGGAACGGCTGCGCCCGCAGGCCGAGGCGATCGTCGCGGCGGCCCGCAAGCACGACCTGATCGGCTACCTGGAGGCCGACCGCCAGTTCCACCTGGACGTGCTGGGGCTGGCCGGCAACTCCCGCCTGGTCGAGGTCGTCGGCGACCTGCGCAAGCGCTCGCGGCTGTACGGCCTCAACCGGCTCGACGAGCGCGGCGAGCTGGTCTCCTCGGCCGAGGAGCACCTGGAGCTGCTGGACCTGATGCTCGCCGGGGACTCGGCCGGGGCAGAGGCCTGCATGACCCGCCACCTCAGCCACGTCCGCTCGCTGTGGGCCGGCGGCGAGAAGCCCGCCGAGCCGGAGGCCTCGGCCCTGCGACTCGGGGCCCGCCGGAGCTGAACCACTCGTCCGGGTGAGGATCGAGGACCGGGCGCCGGGAGGCGTCCGAGTTCTACGATGATGCTCTCGACATCGGCAGCCAGGAGGAATTCCATGTCCGCCGCAGCAGTGGAAGAGCCCATGGAGCAGCCGACGCTGCTCGAAGCCGCCGAGCTGATCTCCGGGCAGCTCCCCGGCTACCGGGTCGAGATCATCGGGAGCGAGATCACCGTGACGCCGCCGCCGAACATCAAGCACAGCCGGTCGCTGACCAGGCTCATGCGTCTGCTGTTCGCTGCCGGCCTCGACGACGACGCCGTCGAGGTCTTCCAGAACGTGGGTATCTGGCTGCCGGGCGGCCCGTCCGACTTCGCGATCCCCGACCTGTCGATCCTCGACGCGTACAGCGACGATCACTTGATCGAGTACAACTGCTACGACCCGGCGGTCTTCCGGCTCGTGCTGGAGGTGACCTCCTCCAATTTCGGCGACGACCTGAAGAAGAAGCCTGCCGCCTACGCATCGGCGGGGGTGCCGGTCTACGTGATCGTGGACCGGATGAACCAGCGCGTGATGGTGCTGACCGAACCCGACGACGGCGAGTACCGGGTGCACGCCGTCCACCACCCCGGGCAGTCCTTCACCCTGCCGGAGTCGATCGGAGCGTCGGTGACGCTCTCGGTGGACGACGTGCTGACGGCCAAGAAGTAGGTCAGAGCGCCGCCGCGGGCAGGGTCAGCCGGCCGTCGTGGACCTCGGCGACCTGGTCGACGGCCGTCAGGTGAGTGCGGTCGTGGGTGACCAGGACGGTCGCGGTGGCCCGGCGGTGGGTGAGGTCGGTGATCAGGTCCAGGACGGCGGCGCCGCGCTCGTGGTCGAGGGCGCTGGTCGGTTCGTCCACCAGCAGGACGGTCGGGTCGTTCATCAGCGCGCGGGCGATGTTGACCCGCTGGCGCTGGCCGCCGGAGAGCTGGTGCGGGCGGCGGGCGGCCTGGTCGCGCAGGCCGACGGCGTCCAGGAGCTCCAGGGCCCGGGGCAGGGCGGTGCGCGGGGCGCGGCCGTCCAGGTGGGCCATCACCTGCAGCTGCTCCACCGCGGTGAGCGAGGGCAGCAGATTGGGCTGCTGGAAGACGATCCCGATCCTGGTGCGGCGCAGCGCGGTGAGTTCCGCCCGGTCGAGGCCCGTGGTGTCGGTGCCGTCGATGACGACCTGCCCGGAGTCCGGGGTGATCAGGGTGGCGGCGACCGCCAGCAGGCTGGACTTGCCGGAGCCGGAGGGGCCGACGACGGCGGTGAGCGAGCCCTTGGGGACGGTCAGCGAGACCTCGTCCAGGGCCGTGAGCCGGCCGTCGCCGTCCGGGTAGGTCAGGGTGATGCGGTCGAGGGTCAGGCTCATCGGGCGCTCCCCAGGGCGGTCAGCGGGTCGACGGAGGTGATCCGGCGGATGGACAGGGCCGCGCCGATCGCGCCGAGGGCGATCATGACGGCGGCGGGCAGCAGGACGGTCGGGGCGTCCAGGACGAAGGGGACGGCGGAGCCGATCAGCGCGCCGAAGCCGGCCGCGACCGCGGTGCCCAGCAGGGTGCCGAGCACCAGCAGCAGGACGGCCTGGCCGAGGGCGTCGCGCAGCAGGTAGCGGGTGGAGGCGCCGAGGGCCTTGAGGACGGCGATGTCGCCGCTGCGCTGGATCGTCCAGACCGTGAAGAACGCGCCGATCACCAGGGCGGAGATGGCGAACAGGAAGCCGCGCATCAGCTGGAGGGAGCCGTTCTCCGAGGTGTAGGAGCCGATCGCGGTGAGGGCGTCGTCGCGGGTGCGGGTCTCGGTGCCGTGGCGGGCGTCGGCGGCGGCCAGGTCGGCGCCCTTCGCCGTGGTGAGGGCGATGACGGTGGCGTGGCCGGTGCCGCCGGGGGCGGCCTGCTGCCAGTCGCCGAGGGAGGTCCAGATCACCGGGGTGTGGCTGTACGCGGCGTCGCCCTGGACGGCGGCGACCCGCAGCGGGTGGCCGCCGAGGGTGAACTCGGCGCCGGGGGCGAGGCCGCCCAGGTTCTCGGCGGCGGTCTTGGACAGCACGGCCTGGCCGGGGGCGATCCGGGTGCCCTGCGGGGCGAGCCCGGAGTCCTCCGGGACGCCGAAGGCGGAGAGCGCGGCGGTGCGCTGCCCGGCGGCGGCCTTGGTGGTGGTGATGCCGAGCGGCTGGGCGGAGGTGACGCCGGGCTCGCGGGCCCAGCCCTGCCACTGGTCGGGGGTGACCTGGGAATCGGTGAAGGAGAGCTTCTGCCCGTCGGCCGGCTTGCCGAAGACCAGGTGGTCGGCGGGCAGGCCGGTGATCGCGGAGATGTTCTGCCGGCCGAGCCCGGCGGTCAGCCCGGACAGCAGGCCGACCAGTACGGTGATCAGCACGATGACGGTTCCCATCAAGGCGAACCGCCCCTTGGCGAACCTCAGGTCCCTCCAGGCGACGAACACGGTGAACCTTCCTCTGCACAGGTGTTTTCGACTCTTCCACCGTCCCGGACGGAGGGGCCCCGGGGCATCGCGCCGGGGATTGCATCCTGGGCATCAAAGGGAAGAGACCGAGTTCAACCTTTTGATTGATGCCGGACGCCGGCGCGGAACTTAGGCTGGACGGATGGCGACCGAACGATCCAGAACCACCCCCGTCGCCCGCGTCCTCCAGGTCTGCCTGCACCTGCTCGTTGCGGGCCTGCTCGCGCTCGCCGTCGCCCGGGCCGTCTTCGTCGACCGGGGCGGCGACCCCGCCGCCGTCGCCGCCGCGGCCACCGCGATGGCCGCCGTCTACACCGTCGGGCCGCAGCTGGCCGCCGTGCGCCGCTCGCGCCGGGCGGCCGCGCTCTGGCTGGTGCTGCTCGGCGCCACCTGGGCGGGCGTGCTGATCGCCACCCAGGACGGGGTCTGGCTGGCGTTCCCGCTGTACTTCCTGGAACTGCACCTGCTGGGGCGGCGCGGTGGGCTCGTCGCCGTCGGGCTGACCGCCGCCGCGTCGATCGCCGCCTGGTCCTGGCACCAGCACAGCTTCAGTTTCGCCGCCTCGATCGGGCCCGCGCTCGGCGCGGCCGTCGCCACCGCCACCGTGCTCGGCTACCAGGCGCTGTACCGGGAGAGCGAGGAGCGCCGCCGGCTGATCGACGAACTGACCGCCGCCCGCGCCGACCTCGCCGCCGCGCACCACGCGGCCGGGGTGCTGGCCGAGCGGGAGCGGCTCGCCCGGGAGATCCACGACACCCTCGCGCAGAGCCTCAGCTCCATCCAGCTGCTGCTGCGGGCGGCCCAGCGGGCCCTGCCGGAGCGCACCGAGGCCGCCGCCGGGTACGTCGAGCAGGCGCGGCAGGCCGCGCAGGACAACCTGGACGAGGCCCGCAGGTTCGTCCGGGCGCTCACCCCGCCCGCGCTGGACGGCGACCCGCTGCCGGTCGCGCTGGAGCGGCTGTGCGCGACGACGACGGCGCACGGCACGCTGCCCGTCCACCTGCACGTCTTCGGCGACCCGGTCCGGCTGCCGGCCGCGCAGGAGGTCGCGCTGCTGCGGATCGCGCAGTCGGCGCTCGGCAACACCGTCCGGCACGCGGGCGCCTCGCGGGCCGACGTGACGCTCAGCTACATGGAGGGCGAAGTGGCACTGGACGTGTACGACGACGGCGCCGGGTTCGACCCGGTGGTGGTGGCGGCCGGCCGCCCCGACGGGGACGGCGGGTTCGGGCTGCCCTCGATGCGGGCCCGGGCGCGGGCGCTCGGCGGCCGCTTCACGGTGGAGTCGGCGCCCGGACAGGGCACCACGGTGGCGGTGCAGCTGCCGGTCACCCCGGAGGCCGGCCCGTGATCAGACTGCTCATCGCGGACGACCACCCGGTGGTGCGGGCCGGGCTGCGGGCGGTGCTGGAGTGCGAGCCGGACTTCGCCATCGTGGCGGAGGCGGCCACCGCCGAGCGGGCCGTCGAACTGGCGGCGGAGCCGGGCGTGGACGTGGTGCTGATGGACCTCCAGTTCGGGCCGGGCTCGGCGATGAACGGGGCGCAGGCCACCGCGGCGATCACCGCCCGGGCGGGCGCGCCGCGGGTCCTGGTGGTCACCACGTACGACACCGACGCGGACACCCTGCCGGCCCTGGAGGCGGGCGCCACCGGCTACCTGCTGAAGGACGCCCCGCCGGAGGAGCTCGCCCAGGCCGTACGGTCCGCCGCGGCCGGGCGCAGCGCGCTGGCGCCCAGCGTCGCGGACCGGCTGCTGGAGCGGATGCGGACGCCGGCGGCGGCGCTCAGCGCCCGGGAGACCGAGGTGCTGGGGCTGGTCGCGGACGGGCTGACCAACCAGCAGGTCAGCCAGCGGCTGCACCTGAGCCAGGCCACGGTGAAGTCCCATCTGGTGCACATCTACACCAAGTTGGGCGTGGACTCGCGCACGGCGGCGGTGCGCGAGGCACGGCGGCGGGGGCTGATCCGCCGAGCGTAGGGTGGGGGTGTTCCGTACCCGCAGCAGAGTGAGGAGCGCCCGATGACCGTCCGGCTCGACGAGCTCGCCGTCCCCGTGATCGCCGCCCCGATGGCGGGCGGGCCCTCGACGCCCGCACTGGTCGCGGCGGTGAACCGGGCCGGCGGACTGGGCTTCCTGGCCGCCGGGATGAGGACCGCCGCCGGGATGTCCGAGCAGATCGCCGCGGTGCGGGCGTCGACCGACCGGCCGTACGGGGTGAACCTCTTCGTGCCGGGCACGCCCGGGGACCGGGCGGCCGTCGCCGCCTACCGGGAGCGGCTGCGGCCCGAGGCCGAGCGGTGGGGCGTGACGCTGCCGGAGGAGGACGGGCCGGACCGGGACGACTGGGAGGCCAAGCTGGCCGCGCTGCTCGCGGACCCGGTGCCGGTGGTCTCGTACACCTTCGGGCTGCCGACGGCCGAGGAGGCGGCGGCGCTGCGGGCGGCCGGGACGACCCAGGTCGGCACCGTCACCACGCCGGAGGAGGCGCGGGCGGCGCAGGCGGTCGGGATGGACGCGCTGTGCGTGCAGGGCCCGGAGGCGGGCGGCCACCGCGGCACCCACCGGGTGACGGACCAGCCGGGGGAGCTGCCGCTGCTCCACCTGCTGCCCGCCGTGCGGGAGGTGACGGCGCTGCCGCTGATCGCCGCGGGCGGGCTCGGCGACGGCCCGGCCGTCGCGGCGGCGCTGCGGGCGGGAGCGGTGGCGGTGCAGCTGGGCACGGCCCTGCTGCGGTCGGACGAGTCCGGCGCCGCGGCCGCCCACCGGGCCGCGCTCGTCGAGCTGCCGGAGACGGTCGTCACCCGCGCCTTCACCGGCCGCCCGGCCCGCGGCCTGCGCAACGCCTTCATCGACCGCCACGGCCCGTACGCCCCGCCCGCCTACCCCGAGGTCAACCGCCTCACCACCCCCCTGCGCGCCGCCGCCGCCCGCCGCGGCGACACCGACGCCATGCACCTCTGGGCCGGCACCGCCCACCACCTGGCCCGCACGGGGCCTGCGGAGCAGATCGTCGCGGAGCTGTGGCAGGCGGCGCGGGGGTAGGGCGTCGGGGGCGCGCAGGACTCGGCGTGTTGTCCCTCGCAGGGGTGGATTGAGCGGGAATGTGCGCGGTAACGTATAAGGGACAACTTAATTTGGTTCCATGTGGGAGATCACACTCATTGGTCCGGTGAACGACTGGTTCCTGGACATCGCCGTCAAGGACCCGGACACGGCCGACCAGATCGCCGACGCGATCGAGTTGCTCGCCAGGAGGGGGCCACTGCTCGGGCGCCCGCTGGTGGACCGGATTCATGGAAGCAAGTTGCACAACCTGAAGGAGCTCCGGCCCGGCTCGGCGGGGCGCTCCGAGGTTCGATTGCTCTTCGTCTTCGATGTCGAGCGGGAGGCCGTCATCCTGGTCGCCGGCGACAAGAACGGGGAGTGGTCCCGGTGGTACGACACCAACATCCCGCTGGCGGAAGCTCGCTATGAGCAGTACGTCGAGGAGAAGGAGAAGGGAGCGTGAGCGTGAAGGGTCGTAGTTGGACCGAGGTGTGGGCTGAGGCGCAGCGGATCAACCCCTGGTTGGCCTCGCCGGAGGCGGAGGCCGACCGGGCTCGGATCCGGAAGGAGAACCTGGCCCGGATTCGCGGCTACGAGCTGGCCGAGATGCGGAAGGCGGCCAACCTCACCCAGAAGGAGGTGGCGGCGCTGATGGGTGTGAGTCAAGCGCGGGTGTCGCAGATCGAGCACGGGCAGGTGGACAGCCTGGACAACCTGCGGGCGTATTCGGCGGCGATCGGCGGCGAGGTCGAGGTGACGATTCGGCGGGGGGAGCGGACGATCAAGGTGGCTTGATCGTCCGCTGCCTCCTCACGCCAGCAGGTCCGCCATCCAGGATTCGACGTCGGTGGCGGTGCGGGGGAGGGCGCCGGACATCAGGTGGGCGCCGTCGGCGGTGATGACCAGGTCGTCCTCGATGCGGATGCCGAGGCCGCGGAGTTCGGCGGGGAGGGTCTCGTCGTCGGGCTGGAGGTAGAGGCCGGGCTCGACGGTGAGGACCATGCCCTCCTCCAGGGTGCCGTCGAGGTAGCGGTCGGCGCGGGACTTGGCGCAGTCGTGGTAGTCGAGGCCGAGCATGTGGCCGCTGCCGCAGAGGGTGTAGCGGCGGTAGAGGCCGTTGTCCTCGGCGAGGGCCTCCTCGGCGGAGACGGGCAGGACGCCCCAGTCGGCGAGGCCTTCGGCGATGACCCGCATGGCGGCGCGGTGGAAGTCGCGGAACCGGGCCCCCGGTCGCAGTGTGGCGATGCCGGCGCTCTGGGCGGCGAGGACGAGGTCGTAGGCCTGGCGCTGGACCGGGGTGAAGGTGCCGCTGAGCGGGAGGGTGCGGGTGATGTCGGCGGCGTAGAGGGTGTCGGTCTCGACGCCGGCGTCCAGGAGGAGCAGGGAGTTCGGGTCGAGGGCGCCGTCGTTGCGGATCCAGTGCAGCACGCAGGCGTGGGCGCCGGAGGCGGCGATGGTGGTGTAGGAGGTGCCGTTGCCCTCGGCGCGGGCGCGCAGGTCGAAGACGCCCTCGATCCAGCGCTCGCCGCGGTGGTGGCGCAGTGCGGTGGGCAGGGCGCGGACGACGTCCTCGAAGCCGGTGGTGGTGTGGTCGACGGCCAGTTGCAGCTGTCCGATCTCCCATTCGTCCTTGACCAGGCGCAACTCGGAGAGGACGGCGGCCAGTTCGTTGTCCCGGTGGTCGCCGTTCGGGCGCCCGGTGGCCTCGTCGACCAGCGGGTCGGTGCCGGCCAGCACCCGGGTGGGCGGCTGGGGGCCGGTGAGCAGTTTGCCGAGGTCGTCGAGGTGTTCGGTGCGCACCCCGGTGAGCTGTGCCGCCTCGGCGAGGTCGGGCCGGGCGCCGACCCAGAACTCGCCGTAGCGGCGGTCGCGGTAGAACTCGCCGCCGTCGCGCGGGGAGCGGGGGCGCAGGTAGAGCACCGGCTCGTGGCCCTCGGGGCCGGCCGGTTCGAGGACGAGGACGTGGTCGGCCTGGTCCTCGCCGGTGAGGCCGGTGAGCCAGACGTACGCGCTGTGCGGGCGGAAGCGGTAGTCGAGGTCGTTGCAGCGGACCTTGAGCCGGCCGGCCGGGACGATCAGCCGCTCGCCGGGGAAGGCGGCGGAGAGCCGGGCGCGGCGGCCGGGGAAGCGGTCGTGGCCGGGGACGCGCAGGTCGGTGGGAATGGGGGTGGCGGCCCACCGGGTGCCCATGAACGAGGCGAGGGCGGGGGAGACCGGGAGGTCGTGGCTCCCGGTGTTGAGGCCGGTCGGGGGAAGGGTCACCGGTGAACTCCTTGGTGGGGCTGGGGAGATGCCTGGCACGGACACAGCTCGGTAACGGGAGCCGTCACCTCTTGTGCAGTGCAATTTCACATTACTATGTTACGGGTCACACAGCGCAGCGGCCAGATCCGGCGGATCGGGCCCCCCACAGCGGAGTTGCACATGACCAGGCGCACCCACGCCGCCCTCGCGGCGGCCCTCGCGGCGACCCTCACCCTCGGCCTCGGGGCCTGCTCCAACGACAAGAGTGACAGCGGCAGCGACGCCGCCCCCTCCGACAGCAAGGGCCCGGGCGCCGCGTCCGGCTCGATCATCGGCGGCACCCCCGTCAAGGGCGGGACCCTCACCGTCCTGACCAACCAGGACTTCGCGCACCTCGACCCGGCCCGCAACTGGGTGGTGCCGCACATGGACTTCGGCACCCGGCTGCTCTACCGGACCCTGACCACCTTCAAGTCCGAGCCCGGCGCCACCGGCAGCGAGATCGTCCCGGACCTCGCCACCGACCTGGGCAAGTCCTCCGACGGCGGCAAGGTGTGGACCTTCACCCTCAAGGACGGCCTCAAGTACGAGGACGGCACGCCGATCAAGTCCGCCGACATCAAGTACAACGTCGAGCGGTCCTACTCCCCGGACCTCACCGGCGGCCCCGACTACGCGATCCAGTACCTGGCCGGCGGCGAGAACTACAAGGGCCCGCTGAACGGCGAGCACCTGGCGAGCATCGAGACCCCGGACGACAGGACGATCGTCTTCCACCTGAAGCGCCCGGTCGCCGAGTTCTCCTCCACCGTCTCGCTGCCGACCTTCTCCCCGGTGCCGCAGTCCCAGGAGAAGGGCACCCAGTACGACGCCCGGCCGTTCTCCTCCGGCCCGTACAAGATCGAGACCTACGACCGCGGCAAGCAGCTGGTGCTGGTCCGCAACACCAACTGGGACCCGGCCACCGACACCGTCCGCAAGGCCTACCCGGACAAGGTCGTGGTCACCCAGGGCATCAAGGGCGGCCAGGCCGACGACCGGATCATCGCCAGCGACGGCGCCGACGCCAACGCCATCAACATGCCGTGGATGCAGCACGAGACCGTCGCCAAGGTGCTGCCCAAGCCGGACGTCAAGGCCCGGATGGCCGCCGAGGTCACCGGCTGTACCGACATGCTGTACCTGAACACCGCCAAGGCCCCCTTCGACGACCCGAAGGTGCGCGAGGCGATGATGTGGGCGGTCGACCGCGACGCGCAGGTGACGGCCTTCGGCGGCCCGGCGATGGCCGACGTGGCGACCTCCTACCTGCCGCCCTCGCTGACCGCCGGCGTCAAGTCCGACCCGCTGAAGATCCCGCCGACCGGCGACCAGGAGAAGGCCAAGAAGCTGCTCCAGGAGGCCGGCAAGACCGACCTCAAGGTCTCGCTCACCGTCTCGCTCGGCGACAAGACCCGGGCCGAGGCGATCCAGCAGTCGCTGTCCAAGGCCGGCGTCCAGGTCACCATCAACACCACCGACCCGTCCGCCTTCCAGGACACCGTCGGCGACATCAAGAACGCCCCCGAGCTGACCATCCAGGGCTGGTGCCCGGACTACCCCTCCGGTGCGACCTTCCTGCCGTTCCAGTTCGACGGCCGCACCATCAAGGAGAAGGGCAACCAGGGCAACCTGAGCCAGTTCAAGGACCAGGCCACGATGGACCGGATGGACCAGATCGCGGCCATGACGGACGTCAACGAGGCCAACAAGGCCTGGCAGCAGCTGGACCAGGACCTGGCGAAGAAGGCCCCGGCCGTCCCGCTGATCTGGCAGCGCCGCCCCCTGCTGGTCGGCACCAACGTGGCCGGTGCGTTCGGCAACTCGGGCTTCGCCGGCATGATCGACCTGGGTGCCGTCGGCCTCAAGGACCCCGCCAAGGGCAAGTGAGGGACCGGCAGCGATGAGTACCACCACTGAGCCCCCCGCCGTGGCCGACGCCACGGCGGGGGGCGCCAAGAAGAGTGCCGGGCGCGGGCCCTGGCGGCTGGTCTGGGACCAGCTGTGGGCCAAGGGCCCGGCCCGGTTCGGGCTGATCACCGTTGGCCTGCTGGTCCTGGTCACCGCGCTGGCGGGCCCGCTGAGCTCGCTCGGCGGCTGGACCCCCGAGGAGTTCGACAAGCGCGCCATCGACCCGTACCTGGGCGGCGTGCCCAGGGGCGACTTCGGCGGCATCAGCGCCCGGCACTGGCTGGGCGTCGAGCCGGGCACCGGCCGCGACCTGTTCGCCCGGGTGCTGCACGGCGGGCAGGTCTCCCTGCTGATCGCCTTCACCGCGACCGCCGTCGTCGTGGTCACCGGCACCCTGGCCGGCATCGCGGCGGGCTACTTCGGCGGCCGCGTCGACACGCTGCTGTCCCGGCTGATGGACCTCACGATGTCCTTCCCCTCGCTGATCTTCATGATCGCGATGATGTCGGTGGCCAAGGACGTCAACCGGATCCTGCTGATCACCCTGGTGATCGGGCTGTTCACCTGGCCCGGCATCGCCCGGGTGGTGCGCGGCCAGACCCTCTCGCTCAAGCACCGCGAGTACGTCGAGGCCGCCAAGGTCGGCGGGGCGCGCTCCTGGCGGATCCTCACCCGCGAGATCCTGCCGAACGTCTCCGGCCCGATCATCGCCTACACCACCCTGCTCGTCCCCGGCATGATCGCCACCGAGGCCGCGCTCAGCTACCTCGGCGTGGGCGTCCGCCCGCCGACCGCGTCCTGGGGCCAGATGATCGCCGAGAGCATCGTGCACTACGAGACCGACCCGACCTACTTCCTGATCCCGACCGCCTTCCTGTTCGTCGCCGTGCTCGCCTTCACCCTGCTCGGGGACGCGCTGCGCGACATCCTCGACCCCCGGGGAGGCCGGTCGTGATCCTCTACCTCGGCCGCCGCCTGCTCGGCGTGGCGGGCATCCTGCTCGCCATCTGCGCCATCACCTTCACCATCTTCTACCTGCTGCCCAACGACCCGGCCGCGGCCGCCTGCGGAAAGACGTGCAGCCCCGAGCGGCTCGCCGACGTCAAGGCGGCGATGGGCCTGGACAAGCCGGTCTGGGAGCAGTTCCTGGCCTACCTCGGCGGCATCTTCGCCGGCCGCGACTACGGCTCCGGCCCCAGTGCGGTGCACTGCGGCTTCCCCTGCCTCGGCTACTCCTACGAGTACGGGCTGCCGGTCTGGGACCTGCTCACCGACCGGCTGCCGGTCTCCGTCTCGCTGGCCATCGGCGCGGCCGTGCTCTGGCTGCTCCTCGGCCTCGGCGCGGGCGTCACCTCGGCGCTGCGCAAGGGCCGACCGGTCGACAAGACGCTGATGGTCCTGTCCGTCGGCGCCGCCTCGCTGCCGGTCTACTTCACCTCGATCATGCTGATCTGGGGCGTCGTCAGGACGGCCGGGCTGCTGCCCTACCCCTCGTACCACAAGTTCACCGAGAACCCCTTCGAATGGGGCTCCAACCTGCTGCTGCCGTGGATCGCGCTGGCCCTGCTGTACGCGGCCATGTACGCCCGGCAGAGCCGCAACTCGATGATCGAGGCGATGGCCGAGCCGTACATCCGCACCGCCCGGGCCAAGGGCCTGCCGCCGCGGACGGTCACCGTCAAGCACGGGCTGCGCGCCGGGATGACGCCGATCCTGACCATCTTCGGCATGGACCTCGGCGGCCTGCTGGCCGGCGCGGTCATCACCGAGTCGATCTTCGGCCTGCCCGGTGTCGGCCGGCTGTTCTACGACGGCCTGGCCCGCTCCGACCAGCCCGTCATCCTCGGGGTCACCCTGCTCGCGGCCTTCTTCATCGTCGCGGCGAACCTGCTGGTCGACCTGCTCTACGCGTTCGTCGACCCGAGAGTGAGGTACTGATGACCAGGCTGTTGGAGGTCGAGGACCTCAAGGTCGCCTTCGACACCCCGCGCGGCACCGTCCGCGCGGTGGACGGGATCTCCTTCGCCGTCGAGGCCGGGCGCACCCTCGGGCTGGTCGGCGAGTCGGGCAGCGGAAAGTCCGTCACCTCGCTCGCCGTCATGGGCCTGCACCGCGGCGCCGCCGTCACCGGCTCGATCCGGCTGAACGGGCAGGAGCTGAACGGGCTCGGGGAACGGGAGCTGGGCACCGTCCGGGGCCGCCGGATCGCGATGATCTTCCAGGACCCGCTGTCCAGCCTGCATCCCTTCTACACCGTCGGGGAGCAGATCGCCGAGCACTACCGGGTGCACTTCAAGGCCAACCGCAAGGCCGGGCGGGCCAAGGCGGTGGAGATGCTGGCCGAGGTCGGCATCCCGGAGCCGGCCCGCCGGGTCGACGAGTACCCGCACCAGTTCTCCGGCGGCATGCGCCAGCGCGTCATGATCGCCATGGCGCTCGCCTGCGAGCCCGAGCTGCTGATCGCCGACGAGCCGACCACGGCCCTCGACGTCACCGTCCAGGCGCAGATCCTCGACCTGATCGCCCGGATCCAGCAGGAGCGCGGCCTCGGCGTCGTGATGATCACCCACGACCTCGGCGTGGTCGCCCGGGTCGCCCACGAGGTGCTGGTCATGTACGGCGGCCGGGCCGCCGAACAGGCCCCGGTGGACCGGCTGTTCGCGCAGCCCGCGCACCCGTACACGCGCGGCCTGCTGGACTCGCTGCCGCGCCTGGACGACGCCGACGACGCCCCGCTGCGGGCCATCCCCGGCAGCCCGCCGTCGCTGATCGCCCCCGCCCCCGGCTGCTCCTTCGCCCCGCGCTGCGCCCGCACCACCGCGGCGTCCGCCGAGGAGCACACCCGCTGCCTGGCCGAGCGCCCCGTGCTCGACCGGCTCGCCCCCGGCCACCAGGCCGCCTGCCACCTGCCGCTGGTGCCGGAAGGGGTGCTGTGATGACCACACCGTCGACGAAGGGCGCGACCGCGCCGCTGCTGTCCGTCCGGGACCTGGTGAAGACCTTCCCCGGCCGGCGCGGCCGCACCGGCCGGCCCGGGGCGCCGATCCGGGCGGTGGACGGGGTGAGCTTCGACGTCGGCGCGGGCGAGACGCTCGGCCTGGTCGGCGAGTCCGGCTGCGGCAAGTCCACCACCGGGCGGATGATCGTCCGGCTGCTCGACCCGACCTCGGGCACCGTCACCTTCGACGGCACCGAGATCGGCGGGCTCTCCCAGGCCCGGCTGCGCCCGCACCGGCGCGACCTCCAGATGGTCTTCCAGGACCCGTACTCCTCGCTCAACCCCCGCCAGACGGTGGCCCGGATCATCTCCGAGCCGCTGCTGGTCCAGGGCGGGAGCGCGGCGGACGCGCGCAAGCGGGCCGGCGAGCTGATGGAGCTGGTCGGGCTGATCCCCGAGCACCTGGACCGCTACCCGCACGAGTTCTCCGGCGGCCAGGCCCAGCGCATCGGCATCGCCCGTTCGCTGGCCACCTCGCCGCGGCTGGTGATCGCCGACGAGCCGGTCTCCGCGCTGGACGTCTCCATCCAGGCCCAGGTGGTCAATCTGATGGAGCGGCTCCAGAAGGAGCTGGGGCTGGCGTACGTGTTCATCGCGCACGACCTCTCGGTGGTCAAGCGGGTCTGCGACCGGGTCGCGGTGATGTACCTGGGCCGGATCGTGGAGATCGGCGACAAGGCCGAGGTGTACGGCAGCCCCGCGCACCCGTACACCAGGGCGCTGCTGTCCGCCGTCCCGCTGCCCGACCCGGAGGCGGAGCGCAACCGGGAGCGGATCGTGCTGCTCGGCGACCCGCCGAGCCCGGCCGACCCGCCGCCCGGCTGCACCTTCCACCCGCGCTGCCCCAAGGCCCAGGACATCTGCCGGACCGAGCGGCCGCTGCTGAGGATCGCCGGGCCCGGCGAGCGGCAGGCCGCCTGCCACTTCCCGGAGGCCTGAGGCCGCACAAGCCCCCGGTCGGACGCGGCGGGGAACCCTGCGAGGGCCGCGTCCGGCCGGGTTCCACCCTTTCCCGCCCACTTTCCCCGCCCACTTTCCGCGCCCGCTCCTGCTGCCCGCTCACTCCTCGGCGGGCAGCAGGCCCTCCTCCGGCAGCAGCCGGCGCGGGCCTGGCCCCTCGGCGGCCAGCTCGTCCCCCGGGTTGAGCACCCGGCAGCGGCGCAGCGACACGCAGCCGCAGCCGATGCAGCCGGTCAGTTCGTCCTCCAGCCGCTCCAGTTCGGCCCGGCGGGCGCGCAGCTGTTCGGCCCAGCGCCGGGAGATCCGCTCCCAGTCGTGCTTGCCGGGCATCCGGTCCTCGGGCAGGCCGGTGAACACCTCGGCGACCTCGGAGAGCGGGATGCCGAGCCGCTTGGCGACCAGGATGAGCGAGATCCGGCGCAGCACGTGCCGCCGGTAGCGCCGCTGGTTGCCCGTCGTGCGCTCGGAGGAGATCAGCCCCTGGTCCTCGTAGAAGCGCACCGCCGAGGTGGCGATCCCGGCCCGCCGGGCCACCTCGCCGACGCTCAGCAGATCGACCGGCGCGGTGGTCATGGCGGCTCCTTGACTTCAAGTTCTCTTGAAGTCCTAGCGTACCGGACGTGACCGAATCAGCTGCCGTCGACAACGACACCACCACTGCCGAGCTGGACAGTTACTCGTCGGAGTCGCCGTCCGCGGGAGCCCCCGGCGGGTGGCGCGAACTCTTCTCCCGCCGCTACGCCGCCTCCGCCTCCATCCTGGCCGGCGGCGTCGCGCTGTACGCGATGAACCTCTACTTCACCGCCGCCCTGATGCCCTCGATCGTCGCCGACATCGGCGGCGAGCGGTACTACGCGTGGGTGGCCACCGGCTTCCTGATGGCCGCCGTCATCGCCTCGATGCTGGTCAGCCGGCTGCTGGACCGCCTCGGCGCCGCCCGGGCCTACGTGCTGGGCTTCCTGGTCTTCGGCGCCGGCGCGGTGGTCAACGCGCTCAGCCCGTCGATGGCGGCGCTGATCCTCGGCCGGGTGGTGCAGGGCCTCGGCGGCGGGCTGGTGGCCGGGCTCGGCTACGCCGTGATCCGCAGTGCCCTGCCGGAGCGGCTGTGGACCCGCGCGGCCGGACTGGTCTCCGCGATGTGGGGCGTCGGAACGCTGGTCGGACCGTCGCTGGGCGGGCTCTTCGCCCAGCTCGGCGCCTGGCGCGGGGCGTACGTCCTGCTGCTGGTCGCCGCGCTGGTGCTGGCGGTCCTGGCCCGCCGGGTGCTGCCCGGACGCCCCGGCGCGGGGCACGGCAGCGGCCCGGTGCCGCTGCCCTCGCTCCTGCTGCTCACCCTGGCGGCGGCCGCCTTCAGCGTCAGCTCGACGGTGCCGAGCGGCTGGCCGACGGCCCTGTGCCTGCTCGCCGGACTGGCGCTGCTGGTGGGCTTCGTGGCGGCCGAGCGGCGCGGGGCGGCCACGGTGCTGCCGCAGCAGACCTACCGGGCCGGCAACCCGCTGAAGTGGCTCTACCTGACCGTCGCGGTGCTCTGCGCGGGCGTGGTGACGGAGAACTTCACCCCGCTGTTCGGCCAGCAGCTGGGCGGCCTCTCCCCGCTGGTGGCCGGGTTCCTCGGGGCCACGACCTCGGCCGGCTGGACCACCGCCCAGCTGTTCAGCGTCGGGATCGGGACGGCCCGCGGCCGGGCCCTGGCGATCCGCACCGCACCGCTGGTGCTGGTCGGCGGGCTGCTGGTCCACGGGCTGACGCAGACCGGGCACGCCTCCGGGCCGCGGGTGCTGCTGTGGGCGGTGGCGCTGTTCGCCGCCGGCACCGGGATAGGCCTGGCCTTCCCGCACCTGAGCGTGGCCGCGATGCGCAGCAGCGGCGACCCGGCGGAGGGCGGCAAGGCGGCCGCGGCGATCAACACCACCCAGCTGATCGCCTTCTCGGTGACCTCGGCGCTGGCCGGCACCCTGGTCAACCTGGGCGGGGACACCCCGGTCGACTCGGCCCGGTACATGACCCTGGGGATCGCCGCGATCACCGCCCTCGGGGTGGCCACCGCCGCGCGCACCGCCCGCAGCCTCGGGCGCTGAGCCGCGGTGGCACGAGCGGCCCCGCGGCGGGCACGGGCGGCCCCGCCGTGGCGGCACGAGCAGGCCCCGGATCCCTTGTCGTCGGGGGGATCCGGGGCCTCTTCCACGGGGCTTCCCGGCTCAGGAGGCCGGGCCCACCCGGACGGTGGTGATCTTCCCGCCCTGGGACTCCCGGACGACCTCGATCTTCGTGTTGGTGTCCGGCACCTTCACCGTCAGCTGCGGCGTGGCCGGGTCGCCGTACACCCCGGTGCGGTCGTTGAAGACCGGGACGGCCGGCTTCGACGGGATGCGCACCGCGACGCCGCCCTTGTGCAGGGTGAACGGCGTGGTCGGCTTGAGCGAGAAGGTCGCGTCGTAGGTCTGCGCCCGCCCGTTGACCAGCGTCCCGTCGGCGAAGCGGATCGGCGCCGGGCGGGCGTCGATCGGCAGGATCAGCCCGCCGCCGGGGTGGTCCTTGGTGTTGTTGTCACCGTACGAGGTGTCCCACAGCCAGATCAGGACGCCCTCCTGGTACGGGTAGTTGTCCACCACGTTGGCCTTGCCCGCGACGCCGCTGTAGCCGAAGTTGTACGGGCCGGTCTTCAGGAACGCCCCGTAGCCGGTGTAGCGGCGGTTCTCGGCGAGGTACGCGCGCGGGTGCTGCTTGACGGCGGTGCGGCCGTCGATGGCGGTGAAGCCGTTGGCGGTCCAGCCGTTCGCGCCGTTCTCGGCGCCGTCGGTGAACAGCTCGGCGCCGCCGGCGGTGGCCTTGACGGCGTCCACCAGCACGCCCCGGCCGTGGGTGTTGCTGTCCGAGGTGACGTGGAAGCGCAGCCGGACCTGCCGGCCGAGGTAGCCGTCCAGCGGGATGTGCAGCTGCTTGTAGGCGCCGGACGCGCCGCTCAGCCCGGGGGTGTTGGCGCTGGTGTTGCCGATCGGGGCGCCGTCCACGGTGCCGCCGAGGGCGGTCCAGTGCTTGCCCTCGTCGGTGGAGGCCTCGACGGTCAGGAAGTCGTAGTCCTGCTCGGTGTCGTACCAGACCGCCGCGTCCAGGGCGGCCGGACCGGCGGCGGTGCGCAGGTCGACGTCCCGGGCCAGGGAGTTGTCCTGGTTGTCGCCGGTGTCGCTCCACCACTGCCTGGCGCCCTCGTACGGGTCGGCGAGGTCGGTGCGGGTGGTGCCGTCCGGCAGGTGGACCAGGACGGCCTGGGCCTGGTCGGTGTTGTAGCTGCTCACGCCGAGGGCGTGGGTGGAGCGGGTGGCGGCCTGCGCCTCGTCGTAGTCGAGCCAGCCGAACTGCAGCTTGCTCCAGGCGTCGAGGTCGCCGGGGTAGCCGCCGGTGGTGTTCGGGCCCTTGCCCAGGTACGAGCCGGAGGACATCAGCGACCAGAAGTTGACGCTGTTGTCACCGCCGTTGGTGGGGTAGAGGTCGGGCAGGCCGAGGTTGTGGCCGTACTCGTGGGCGAACAGGCCGACGCCGCTGTTCTCGCCCCCCTGGACGTAGTCGTAGACGTACAGGCCGGTGTCGCCGACGGGGGCGCCGCCGATCTTGTTGCCCTCCGGGCCGGTCTGCCCGGTCGCGTCCGGGAAGGTCCAGCTGCGGTGCGCCCACAGTGCGTCGGCGCCCTGGGCGCCGCCGCCCCAGGTCTCGTCCACGCCCGCGTGCACCACGACGACGTTGTCCAGGTAGCCGTCCGGCTGGGCGAACTCGCCGTCCTTGTCGTGGTCGTAGCGGTCGTAGACGTCGTACTGGGCGAGCTGAGCCTTGATGTCGGCGGCGGAGCGGCCCTTGGCGATCTCGCCGTCGTACCAGGCCTTGACGGCGTCCCGGACGAACTCCTGCCCCTGGGTCCAGGCGCCGGAGCCCTGCGGGCCCTTGTTGCTGCCGTAGCGGGCCTCGTTGTACGGGAGGGTGACCCAGTCGCTGACGGTGCCCTCGACGTCGTACCGGCCGGAGGACTGGGTGCGGTAGTAGTTGCGCATCGACACGGCGCCGGGCGAGTCGTCGAAGAACAGCTTCTGGTAGTAGTCGCGGTTGAAGTCCTGCGACCACAGGGTGTGGTTGTCGTCCTTGCCCGGCTTGGGGATCAGGTTGTGGGCCGGGCCGGGGGTGCCGCCGTAGCGGGGCCGGCCGTTCCACTGGGTGCTGTTGTCCACCTCGTCGCCGAACTGGGCGAGGATCACGAAGACCTTGTCCGTGCGCTGGTGCGCGAGCTGGACGTAGTCGTTGCCGATCTTCACCTTCGCCGGGGCCCGCTTGCCGGCGCTCTTGGCGACGGAGCCCTTGTTGAGCTGCTCCAGGGCCTTGCCGCGCAGCGCCTGGCGCTCGCGCTCCTGGGGGGCCAGCGGGGCGGGCGGGGCCTCGGCGCCCTGTTCGGCGTCGGCCTGGGCCGCGGCGAGGGTGGCGGGGGCCGGGGGTGCGGCCTGGGCGGGGGTGCCCAGCAGGGTGGCCGCTATCGCGCCGGTGGTGAGCGCGGCGGCGAGGGCGGCGGACAGTCTGCGCAACTGACCGGTCCTTTCGGGGGGATGGGGGTCCTTCAGGTCATCAGTCGGTGAAGCGCAGGTAATATTTCACATGTGACGGGTCACGTGGAAGAGGTGTGGAGCAAGCGGAAGGGCGCCGCACCAGGAGGTACGACGCCCTTCGCCTGCCGGACCGTCAGCCGGTGGTGTACTCCAGGGCCACGCTGACCACCACCAGTACGCCGTACACCAGCGCGAGGGTGCTCCGCCCGGTGGCGTGCAGGGCGAGCGCGCCGGTGCCGAGGACCAGCAGCTTGACCACGATCTCCGCACCGACCGGCAGCCGGACGGCCGGCCCGCCCGCGGCCAGGAACAGCGCCCAGACGCCGGCCGCCAGGGCCGGCGCGCCGAGCCCGAACAGCAGCCGCAGGCCGGTGTTCGGGCCGGCCCGGAAGCCCCAGTAGCAGAGCGACGCCAGCAGGGCGAGCTCCAGCCCGAAGGCGAGTCCGGCGTTTCCCGCGGTCAGCGGCGTCCACTGCCGCTGCCCGACCGGGCCGGGTCGGTCGATCCTCATCCGCGTTCTCCCCGTCGTACTGGCCCGCCCGGACCGGGCGGCGATCGTGCGGAGTGTCGCAGCCCGGCCCGGGCGGTGCAACGGACTACCCCAGGGACGCCCGCAGGAAGGCGAGTTCGGCCTCGGCCAGCTGCTCCATCAGCCCGCCCGGGGTCATGTGGGTGGCCCCGGGCAGCGGCAGCACGCTGTGCGGCCGGCCGGCCCTGGTGAGCGCCTGGGAGAGCAGCAGGGTGTGCGAGGGGTGGACGTTGTCGTCGGCCAGCCCGTGGATCAGCAGCAGCGGCCTGGTCAGGGCGGGCGCGTCGGTGATCAGGCAGTCGTCGGCGTAGCCCTCGGGGTTGTCCTGCGGCAGGCCGAGGTAGCGCTCGGTGTACGCGGTGTCGTAGAGCCGGAAGTCGGTGGGCGGGGCGCCCGCGCAGGCGGCGTGGAAGACGTCCGGGCGGCGCAGGACGGCGAGCGCCGCGAAGTAGCCGCCGTAGGACCAGCCGCGCACGCCCACCCGACCGAGGTCGAGGTCCGGGTGCTGCTCGGCGAGCGCGTGCAGGGCGTCGACCTGGTCGTCCAGCGCCACCTGGGAGAAGCGGCGGAAGATGGTGCGGGTGAACTCGGGGGAGACGAACGGGGTGCCGCCGTTGTCGACGGTGACCACCGCGAAGCCCTGGTCGGCCCACCACTGCTTGAGCTGCCAGCGGCGCGGCTCGTTGGCCACCGCCTGGTAGCCGGGCCCGCCGTAGACGTCCAGCAGGACGGGCAGCCGCCGGCCCGGGACGTGGTCGCGCGGGTAGACCACGGCGCTGGGCAGGGAGCGCCCGGTGACCCGGGCGAGTCGCGGCTCCACCCGGTGGGGCAGCGCGGCGCTGTGGTCGGTGAGCGGCAGCTCGCGGCCGTCGCGGCTGACGACGCGCCGCACGCCCTCCGGGCCGGCCGAGGTGAGCAGCAGGGTGTCGGCGGCGGCGAGGGCCGTGTGGGTGCCGGGGCCGGAGGCGAGCGGCTCGGGGGCGCCGCCGTCCGGGTCGACCAGGTGGACGTACTGGTCGAAGGGGTCGCCCTCGCCGGTCTCGCAGAGCAGTCGGCCGTTCAGCCGGCCGACGACCCGGCGGATCTGCAGACCGGTGGTGTCCAGGGGCTTGCCGTCCAGCGCGAGGCCGCGGGTCTGCGGGGTGTCGTGGACGGTGAGCAGCCGGCCGTCGGCCAGCCGGGCGGGGGTGCCGGGCAGGTCGTCCACCCAGAACTCGTCGGTGGTGCGGGAGAGTTCGGTGCTCGTGCCGGTGGCCGGGTCGGCGCTCAGCAGCAGCACGTTCTGCTGCAGGCGGTCGGCGACGGTGAGCAGCACCTCCTCGGTGGAGGCCCAGGAGGCGGCGCAGACGTACGGGAACTCCTCGGCGTCCCACCGCAGTCGGACCCGGGTGCCGTCCAGGCCGAGCGCCCAGAGCTGGACGTCCGCGTTGGGGCCGCCGGCCTGCGGGTAGGCGAAGTCCTCGGGGGCCTCGCCGGGGTGCGCCGGGTCGGCGAAGTAGCGCCGGGGGACGGCGGATTCGTCCACCCGGGCGGCCAGCAGCGCGCCGCCGTCCGGGCGCCACCAGTGGCCGCGGGAGCGGCCGAGCTCCTCGGCGGCGGCGAATTCGGCGACGCCCCAGCGGGCGCCGTCGGCGGGGGAGAACGGTTCGAGGGCCGGGGTGACGTACAGGGCGTCCTCGGCGACGTAGGCGACGCGCTGCCCGGTGGCGTCCGGCCGGGGGTCGAACGCGGGCCCGGCGACGGGGAGTTCGTCGCTGGTGCCGGCGGTGGTGTCGGTGCGGAACAGTCGGCCGTCCAGGGTGAAGACGGCGGTGGCGAGGTCGGCGGTGGCGGCGTACGTGCCGATGCCGGCGGCGACCAGCCGGGTGCGCTCGCGCAGCCGGCGCTCGACGACGGGCAGGTCGTCGCGGCGGCCGGTGCGGCCGGGCAGCAGCGCGGCCGGGTCGGCGACCAGGCGCTCCTCGCCGGTCGCGGTGTCGAGCAGGTGGAGGCGGTCGACCGGATCCTCCGGACCGGTGGAGCGGAGCAGCAGCAGCCGGGTACCGTCCTCGGCGAGGGTGTACGCACGCGGCGCGCCGAAGGCGAACCGGCCGGTACGGGCGCTGAGGGCAAGGAAGGCGTCGGTGTTGGTCACGGCCCGATGGTGGTCGCGAGGTGTGGGCCCCGACCAGTAGTCTGTCATGTGAAATGTCACACATCAGTGCGTGCCGGTGCCGACCGGCCCGCCGAGACGTCGAGCCACCGGCGCGCCGACCACCGGTGCGCCGGCCAGCGGAGGAAACCGTGACCGAGGACCTGCGGACCGCCGAACCCCCGGCCCCCCTGCCCGCCGCCGACCGGCTGTTCAGCGTGTCCCCGCAGACCGCGCACCTGAACCACGGCTCGTTCGGCGCCGTGCCCGTCCCGGTGCAGCGGGCGCAGGAGCGGCTGCGCACCGAGCACGAGCGGGACCCGGACGGCTTCTTCGCCGACCTCCCCGCCCGGATCGCCGCCGCCCGCGCCCTTCTCGCCGCCGAGCTGGACACCGACCCGGACCGGCTCGCGCTGGTCGCCAACGTCACCGAGGCGGTCGCGATCGCCCTGGACAGCATCCCGTTCGCCCCCGGTGACCGGATCCTGGTCACCGACCACGGCTACGGCGCGGTGACCCGGGCCGCGGTCCGCAAGGCCGCCGAGACCGGCGCCGACGTGGCGGTCGTCGAGGTGCCGCTGGATGCCCCGGACGAACAGGCCGTCCGGGAGACGGTGCTCGCCGCCGTGGACGGACGCACCACCGTCGCGATCCTGGACCAGCTGACCTCGCCCACCGCCCGCCTGGTGGCCGGCCCGGCCCTGCTCGCCGACCTGCGCGCCCGCGGCGTGACCACCGTGGTGGACGGCGCCCACGCCCCCGGCATGCTGCCCGCCCCGATCGATCCGAACGCCGACTTCTGGTTCGGCAACCTGCACAAGTGGGCCTTCGCGCCGCGCGCCACCGGCGTGCTCGCCGTCCGCCCCGAGTGGACCGCCCGGGTGCGCCCGCTGGCACTGTCCTGGGAGCACGACAAGGGCTTCCCGGGCAACGTGGAGTGGCGCGGCACCTGCGACTACACCCCCTGGCTGGCCGCCCCGGCCGGCTTCCAGCTGCTGCGCGACCTCGGCCACGCGGAGGTGGCCGCCCACAACACCGCCCTCGCCGCGTACGGCCGCCGGGTGCTCGCCGAGCGGGCCGGCCTGGCGCCGCTGCCCGCGACACCCGGGGTCTGGATGAGCACCGTCCGGCTGCCGGACGGGTTCGGCGAGACCGAGCCCCAGGTGAAGGCGCTGATGGCCGAGGTGTGGCACCGGCTCGGCACCCGGATCGCCGTCCGCCCGTGGGCCGGCGGCGGGGTGCTGCGGGTCAGCGCGCAGCTGTACAACCGGCCGGAGGAGTACGAGCGGCTGGCGGACGGGCTGGCGGAGCTGCTGAAGGGCTGAGCCCCGGGGCCCGGGCCGGGGCGAGCCACCGTAGCCCCGGTAGTCCGGGTCGTCCCGGTCGTCCAGGTCACGGAAAAACGGTGCTATCGATGTCACTCCTCCCGGGTAACCTCTCGCTGAGATGCGAGATCACACCAACCACACCCGGACGGCGATGAACACCCCCGATCCAGAGCCCCAGGACGACCAGGAGCTCAGCCCCGCCGAGGCGTACGCGGCCAGCCGTCGCCGGGCCAAGGAGCAGGCCACCGCCCTGTACGGCTTCCAGCAGCTGTACGACTTCCCGCTGGACGACTTCCAGCTGGAGGCCTGCGAGACGCTGGAGGCCGGATCCGGCGTCCTGGTCGCCGCCCCCACCGGCTCCGGGAAGACCATCGTCGGCGAGTTCGCCGTGCACCTGGCCCTGGCCGCGGGCCGCAAGTGCTTCTACACCACACCGATCAAGGCGCTCTCCAACCAGAAGTACGGGGACCTGGTCAAGCGCTACGGCGCCGCCAAGGTCGGCCTGCTCACCGGCGACAACACCGTCAACGGCGACGCACCCGTGGTGGTGATGACCACCGAGGTGCTGCGCAACATGCTCTACGCGGGCTCCAGCACCCTCGACGGCCTCGGCTACGTCGTGATGGACGAGGTGCACTACCTCGCCGACCGCCTCCGCGGCGCCGTCTGGGAGGAGGTCATCATCCACCTCCCCGAGTCGGTCACCCTCGTCTCGCTCTCCGCGACCGTCTCCAACGCCGAGGAGTTCGGCGACTGGCTGGACACCGTGCGCGGCGGCACCAAGGTGATCGTCTCCGAGACCCGCCCCGTGCCGCTGTGGCAGCACGTGATGGCCGGCAACCGGATGTACGACCTGTTCGCCGACCCCGACCGCGACGGCCGCCCCAAGCACAACCTGAAGCACCCCGGCAAGGCCGTCAACCCCGAGCTGGTCCGGCTCGCCCGCTCCGAGCTCGACCGCAACCCGCGCGACCGCTTCGGCCGCGGCCGGGGCCGCTCGATGCCCAACGGCCGGCCGGGCCGGGTCTGGACGCCGAGCCGCGTGGACGTCATCGACCGGCTCGACACCGAGGGCCTGCTGCCCGCGATCACCTTCATCTTCAGCCGGGCCGGCTGCGAGGCCGCCGTCCAGCAGTGCCTCAGCTCCGGCCTGCGGCTCAACAAGGACGCGGACCGCGCCCGGGTCCGGGCGATCGTCGAGGAGCGCTGCGCCGACATCCCCGACGAGGACCTGCACGTCCTCGGCTACTTCGAGTGGCTGGACGGGCTGGAGCGCGGCATCGCCGCCCACCACGCCGGGATGCTGCCCCGGTTCAAGGAGGTCGTCGAGGAGCTCTTCGTGAAGGGCCTGGTCAAGGCCGTCTTCGCGACCGAGACCCTGGCGCTCGGCATCAACATGCCCGCCCGCTCGGTGGTCATGGAGAAGCTCGTCAAGTGGAACGGCGAGACCCACGCCGACATCACCCCCGGCGAGTACACCCAGCTCACCGGCCGGGCCGGGCGGCGCGGCATCGACATCGAGGGCCACGCCGTGGTGCTCTGGCAGCGCGGCCTCGACCCCGAGGCGCTGGCCGGCCTGGCCGGCACCCGCACCTACCCGCTGAAGTCCTCGTTCCGGCCCTCCTACAACATGGCCGTCAACCTGGTCTCCCAGTTCGGCCGGCACCGCTCGCGCGAGCTGCTGGAAACCTCCTTCGCCCAGTTCCAGGCGGACCGCTCGGTGGTCGGCATCGCCCGCCAGGTGCAGCGCAACGAGGAGGGGCTGGAGGGCTACCGCGAGTCGATGACCTGCCACCTCGGCGACTTCGACGCGTACATGGAGCTGCGCCGCAAGCTCAAGGACCGCGAGAACGAGATGGCCCGCGAGGGCAGCAGCCAGCGCCGCGCGGCCGCCGTCGAGTCCATCGAGCAGCTCAAGCCGGGCGACGTCATCCACGTGCCCACCGGCAAGTTCGCCGGCCTCGCCCTGGTCCTCGACCCGGGCCTGCCGCCGGTCAACCGCTCCGGCCGGGGCGGCCCGCGCCACCCCGACTACCAGGACGGCCCCCGCCCGGTGGTGCTCACCGCCGAGCGGCAGGTCAAGCGGCTCGCCATGATCGACTTCCCGCACCCGGTCGTCGCGATCGAACGGCTGCGCATCCCCAAGTCCTTCAACCCGCGCAGCCCGCAGTCCCGGCGCGACCTCGCCTCGGCCCTGCGCACCAAGGCCGGTCACCTGGAGCCCGAGCGGTTCCGGCGCGGCCGCGCGGCGGCCGCCGACGACCCGGAGATCACCCGGCTGCGCACCGAACTGCGCCAGCACCCCTGCCACGGCTGCTCCGACCGCGAGGACCACGCCCGCTGGGCCGAGCGCTACCACCGGCTGCACCGCGACACCGAGCTGCTGGAACGCCGGATGCGCTCGCGCACCCACACCATCGCCCGCACCTTCGACCGGGTCTGCGGACTGCTCACCGACCTCGGCTACCTCAGCGGAGACACCGTCACCGACGACGGCAAGCGCCTCGGCCGGCTGTACGGCGAGCTCGACCTGCTCGCCTCCGAGTGCATCCGCGAGGGCGTCTGGAGCGGCCTGGCCGCCGCCGAACTCGCCGCCTGCGCCTCGGCGCTGGTGTACGAGGCCCGCCAGTCCGACGACGCCGGCGCCCCCCGGGTGCCGGAAGGCGCGGCCAAGGAGGCGCTCGGCAAGATGGTCCGGATCTGGGGCCACCTGGACGCCCTGGAGGAGCAGCACCGGATCAACACCGCGGAGGGCGTCGGCCAGCGCGAGCCCGACCTCGGCTTCGCCTGGGTCGCCTACCGCTGGGCGCTCGGCCACAACCTCGACCAGGTCCTGCGCGACGCCGACATGCCGGCCGGCGACTTCGTCCGCTGGACCAAGCAGCTGATCGACGTCCTCGGCCAGATCCAGGACGCCGCCGGCGAGGACGTCGAACTCCGCCGGACCGCCCGCAAGGCCGTCGACGGCCTCCGCCGCGGCATCATCGCCTACTCCTCCGTGGGCTAGCCGGACACCCGAAGGGGCCCGCCCGCTCACCCGAGCGCGCGGGCCCTTCCGCTTTCCTCCCACCCCGTGCGGCTTCGGCTTTCACGGTGTTGCGCAGGAAGTCGGCCCGGCCGACTTCCCACGCAACAGAAGGTACGGCGCCGCCGTCTGAGCGGCGGGCTCCGGCGGCGGGGTTGTCGCGGCCTCGCTCGACCTGGGCGAGGCCGCGGCCCGGTGGCGCGGTCAGCCCGTCATCGCCCGGTGTTCGGCCCGGGGGCCGGTGCCGGTGAGGTGGCCGTCGCGCGGGGCCGGGCCGGGCCGGTCCTCCCGTCGGGTGGCGACGGTCAGGCAGGCCGCGATCAGCACGATGTTCTTGAGGATGTACTGCCCCTCCAGCGTCGGGACGGGCGGGATGCCGTGCACCCACACGTCGTCCGGCAGCAGGACGAGCGTCGCGAACACTCCGGCCATGTGCACGAAGAACACTGCCAGGACGACGGGGAGCAGCAGCCCGGTGACCAGTCCGGCCCCGATGGCGACCTCCATGAGGGCCAGCAGCGGTCGCGAGACGCCGGGCGGCACCAGGTCGAAGGTCAGCCGGCTCATGCAGCGGGTGGCGAGGTCCTCGGCGGGGCTGGCCCCGGGGATGAACTTGAGCACCCCGAACCAGAGGTACACCGCCCCGACGCTGACCCGCAGGACTCCGGGGGCCACCCGCCGGTAGCCGTGGGAGAAGTCCTCGGCCCGGCGTCTGCCCGTCCGCACGGCGCGTGCGAGATGCGACTCCATTCGCCCCTCCATCAGATCCCTTTCAGAGTTCCCCGGCACCCAGGAGGACGAGGCACACCGCGGTCGGCGGGATCCGGGTGAGGGGCGGCCCGAAGCGCCGACCGGGCACGGCTCGTCGGGTGCCGGCTCGGAAGGCCGCAGCTTAGCGCCCTGCTGCCGCGGCGGAAAGGTTCGGCGCAGCGTCGGATGGCGGGGGCGGCTCGTGGGAAGTCGGCCCGGCCGACGTCCTACGTCCGGGGGTGTCGGGGCCCGGCGGCGTCGAGGCGGCGGACGAGTTCGCGCAGGGCGCGCAGTTCGCGGTCCAGGGCTTCGGCGCCGTGGGCGGTGAGGGAGACCCAGGTGCGGGGGCGGCGTCCGACGTAGCCCTTGGCGACGGCGACGAGGCCGGAGTCCTCCAGGACCTTGAGGTGGCGGGACAGGTTGCCGTCGGTGGCGCCCAATTGCTCCTTGAGGAAGCCGAACTCGACCCGGTCGGCCTCGCGGGCGATGGTCAGGATGCCCAGCCGGACCCGCTGGTGGACGGTGTCGTCCAGTACCAGGGTCGGGTGCGGCTCCTCGGCTTCGTCGGCAACGCTCATGAGGTGACCGTACGGGATGCTCCCGGTGCGCGGCGGGCCGCCGTCCACTGCGCCAGCCCGGCGGCCAGCAGGACCGCCGCGAGCAGCAGGGCCTTCGGCTGCGGGCCGTCGGCCCAGCCGCCGTCGCCCCGGTCGAGCCACGGCAGCCAGCCGCTCTCCCAGGGTGCCGCGAGGTAGGCGGTGAGCAGCGCCGTGTGGACGAGTCCGGCGGAGGCCGCCAGGGGGCTGCGCTCGGTCAGCCCGAGGACGATCAGGCCGGCTCCGACCGCGTACCAGGGTGAGGCGTAGGTGTTGGCGAGCATGTCGAGCACGAACGGCACCCGGCGGACGGACAGCAGGGCGACCAGCACGGCGGCGACCAGGACGCCGGCGCCGACCGTGGTGGCGAGCAGGCCGGCGCGGCGCGGGACGATCCCGCGGGCCTCGCCGCGCCGCCGGTACCAGCGGGACAGCACCAGCCAGGCGAGCGGGAGCAGCGCGTACCAGACGCCCCAGGCCAGGAAGCGGAGGACGGCTCCGTCGAACTCGCCGGCGAGGCACGGGGCGTCCGGTGCGTGCGGGACGCAGAGGCCGATGAGTTCGGAGTACGCGAAGAGCGGATAGGACGTGACGGACCGCCCGTTGGCACCGAAGTTGTAGGCCTGGCCGGAGATCGGCACGGCGGCCAGGGCGAGCAGGCCGAACCCGAGCAGCGGGACCCCCGAGCCGCGCAGCCGGGTCCGGGCCCGGGCCCGGAGCCCTTCCGTCTCGGCGAGGAGTTCGGCCGGGCCGGGCCGTTGCTCTGTCGTCATGTTCCACCCCTTGTCGCGCACGATCGCTTTGCTGTGCCATGAACTTTGCATCGCAAAGTGAGCTGCGGTCAAGGGCACTTGGGGCCGGCGGGCCCCGGGAACGCCGAGGGGCCCGCACGTTCGCGTCGAACGTGCGGGCCCCTGAGAGGATTCGGGCTCAGCGGGTGGCGAGGGCCTCCAGGACGCGGTCCAGGGAGGTGCCGAGGCCCCAGCGGGCGGAGAGCTCCTCCAGGGTCATCGGGTAGAGCGGCTCGCGGGGGAGGGCCGGGTCGAAGTCCGGCAGTGGGGCGTCGTCGGCGACGCGGACGACCTTGGGGGCGACGTCGAGATAGCCGGCGCCCTCGACGATGTTGCGGCGGCGGGCCGGGGTGAGCCTGGAGCCGAGGTCGAGGGCGGCGGTGCGGATGGCCGCGAGGTCGCCGTACTCGTTGATCAGCTGGGCGGCGGTCTTCTCGCCGATGCCCTTGACGCCGGGCAGGCCGTCCGACGGGTCGCCGCGCAGGGCGGCCATGTCGGCGTACTGGGCGCCGCGCACGCCGTACTTCTCCAGCAGCAGCGCGTCGTCGGTGACCTGGAGGTTGCCCATGCCCTTGACCGGGTAGAGCACGGTGATCCCGCGGGCGTCGTCCACCAGCTGGAAGAGGTCGCGGTCGCCGGTGACGATCTGCACCGGTCCGGCGGCGCGGGCGGTGAGCGTGCCGATCACGTCGTCCGCCTCGTAGTCGGGGGAGCCGACCCGGGCGATGCCGAGCGCGTCCAGCACCTGCTCGATCACCGGGACCTGCGGGGCCAGCGTGTCGGGCACCTCCTCCTCGCCGTCCTCGGCCGCCTCGGCGACCCGGTGGGTCTTGTAGGAGGGGATGAGGTCCACCCGCCACTGGGGGCGCCAGTCGACGTCCATGCAGGCCACCAACTGGTCGGGCCGGTGGTCGTGGACCAGTCTGGCGATGAAGTCCAGCAGCCCACGGACGGCGTTGACCGGCTCACCCTGCGGCGAGCGCAGGGTGTCCGGTACGCCGAAGTAGGCCCGGAAGTACAGGCTGGCGGAGTCGAGCAGCATCAGTCGCGGTGCGGTCACGACTCAGCATCATGCCGCACCGCGGTGACGGACGGGTGCTGTCAGTGCTCGTGCGGTCCGGCTCGGTGGACCGGGCCGTGGGCGTCGGCGCAGTGCTCGACGGTGGAGTCGGCCGGGGTGGTGATCTGCAGCAGCGCGCCCGCCTCGTCCTCGCCGACGTGGTCGACCTGGAGGGTGGAGTGGGTGATGCCGTACTCCTCGGAGAGCCGGCGCTGCAGGGAGCGCCGCACCGCGTGGCAGTCGCCGCCCGGGGTGACCAGGATGTGCGCGGACAGGGCCGGCTGACCGGAGGTGATCTCCCAGATGTGCAGGTCGTGGATCTCCTCGACCAGCGGCTCGGTGACCATCCGGTCGGCCACCGCGTCCGGGTCGATCCCCGCCGGGGCGGCCTCCAGGAAGATCCGCCCGGAGTCCCGGACCAGCGCGATGCCGGCCTTGAGCATCAGCGCGACGACGATCAGCGAGGCGATCGAGTCGGCCCGGGCGAAGCCGGTGGTCAGGACGATCGCACCGGCGACGGCGGTGGCGATGAAGGCGTAGAGGTCGGTCAGTACGTGCTGGAAGGCGCCCTCGACGTTCAGCGAGCTGCGGTTGGCCTTGGACATGCACCAGGTGGCGGCGAGGTTGACCACGATCCCGACCAGTGCGGTGATCAGCACCAGTGAGCCGGTGACCTCCGGCGGTTCGAGCAGCCGGGTGATCGCCTCGTAGCCCAGCCAGGCCGACAGCACCAGCAGGGTGACCCCGTTGGCCTGCGCGGAGAGGATCTCGGCGCGCTTGAGGCCGTAGGTGTAGCCACCGCGGGCCGGGCGGGCGGCGAGCCGCATGGCGATCAGCGCGAGCACGATCGAGGCGGCGTCGGTGAGCATGTGGGCCGCGTCCGAGATCAGCGCCAGGGACTGGGCGGCGAAGCCGACCACGACCTCGCCGGCCATGAAGACGACGATCAGGGCGAGGGCGCTGAGCAGCCAGCGGCGGTCCGCGTCGGCGGCTACGCCGTGCGAGTGGCCGCCGTGCCCGTGCCCTCCAGAGCCGTGCCCGTGCCCTCCGGAGCCGTGCCCGTGCCCTCCGGGGGCGTGGGAGTGTCCGCCGGAACCGTGCGAGTGCTTCTGGTCATGCGCATGATCATCGTGCGAATGCTCGTGCCCGGCCATGGAGGTCCTCTCTGGGCGCACGGGTGGGAAAGGGGGCGCGGCGCGACCGCCCCGCAACCGAAGTGAACCGCAGAATCGACAAAGATCCAAAGGTTGTACTGGTGACCGTTGTCGTTCCCGTCCGGGCGGCCGGACCCGGCGCACTCCGCAGCCGCCCGACGGGCCGAACTCCCGTTCCCTCATGCCCAGTTGCGCTACCCCAGCGCCAGCGAGTCGAGGACCGCCGCGGTGGCCGCCCGGACCAGGGCCCGCATCAGCCGAAGGTCGTCCCCCTGCTCCGGATGCCACTGCACCCCGAGCGTGAACCCCGGACCCTCCACCGCCTCCACCGTCCCGTCCGGCGCGTGGGCGCTCACCCGCAGGCCCGCCCCCAGTCGGTCGACGGCCTGGTGGTGGAAGGTCGGCACCTCCAGCTCGCTCTCCGGCAGCAGCCCGCCCAGCAGCGTCCCCGGCACCGGCCGCACCGGGTGCGAGCCGTAGAGCCCGGGCGAGCCGCCGTGCACGTCCACCGGCACCACGTCCGGCAGGTGCTGCACCAGCGTCCCGCCGCACACCACATTCAGGATCTGCATGCCCCGGCAGACCGCCAGCAGCGGCATCCCCGCCGCCAGCGCCGACCGCAGCAGCGCGACCTCCCAGGCGTCCCGCTCCGGCGACTCGATCTCGGTCGCCGGATGGGCCGGCTGCCCGTAGTACGCCGGGTCGATGTCCGGCCCGCCCGCGATCACCAGGCCGTCCAGCCGGGCCAGCACCTCCGGGGCGCGCTCCGGGACGTCCGGCGGCAGCAGGACCGCGATCCCGCCCGAGTCCCGGACCTGCGCGGTGTACCGCTCGGGCAGCAGGGCCACCCGGCGGCCCCGCCAATCGCTCCAACTCGCGTCCACCAGGTAGGTGCTGACGCCGATCAAAGGCCTGCGATCCATGGCGGGCATTCTCCCCCCGGGGCGCCTGATCCACCGTCAGCCACGCGCGTCGGCGCGCCACGGGCACCCGACACCCACCCGCCCTCTTCCGCCCCGCGAGTCGCAGGCCGTACGGTTCGCTGTGACCGCTTGATCTCGAAGAGTGATCGAGGAGGAGGGTTCGGCATGTCCGAACTGCCCGAACAGGCCGCCGCCGGCTCGCCGGCCCGGCCGCCGCTGACCCTGGACGGGCTGCGGACCCTGGTGGACTCCGGCGAGGTGCACACCGTCGCGCTCGCCTTCACCGACATGCAGGGCCGCCTCCAGGGCAAGCGCTTCGCCGCCCGGTTCTTCCTCGACGAGGTCGCCGAGCACGGCGCCGAGGCCTGCGACTACCTGCTGGCCGTCGACGTCGACCTGAACACCGTGGACGGCTACGCCTTCTCCTCCTGGGCCACCGGCTACGGCGACTTCGCGATGCGCCCCGACCTCGGCACCCTGCGGCTGACCCCCTGGCAGCCCGGCACAGCCCAGGTCACCGCCGACCTCGCCCGGCACGGCGGCCACCCGGTGGACGCCGCCCCGCGCCAGCTGCTGCGCCGCCAGCTCGCCCGGCTCGCCGAGCACGGCCTGGCCGCCGACATCGGCACCGAACTGGAGTTCCTGGTCTTCCGCGACACCTACGAGCAGGCCTGGCTGGGCGGCTATCGCGGCCTGACCCCGGCGAACCTCTACAACGTGGACTACTCGATGCTGGGCACCGCCCGGGTCGAGCCGCTGCTGTCCCGGATCCGCACCGAGATGGCCGGCGCCGGCCTGGTGGTGGAGTCCGCCAAGGGCGAGTGCAACCTCGGCCAGCACGAGATCGCCTTCCGCTACACCGACGCCCTCACCACCTGCGACCAGCACAGCGTCTACAAGACCGGCGCGAAGGAGATCGCCGCCCAGCTCGGCTGCGCGCTCACCTTCATGGCCAAGTACGACGAGCGCGAGGGCAACAGCTGCCACATCCACCTCTCGCTGCGCGACGCCGTCGGCGCCCCCGCCTTCGCCGACCGGGACGGCCGGATGACGGACACCATGCGGTACTTCCTGGCCGGCCAGCTGGTCGCGCTGCGCGAGTTCAGCCTGCTGTACGCGCCGAACATCAACTCCTACAAGCGCTACCGCCCCGGCTCCTTCGCCCCGACCGCCGTCGCCTGGGGCCGGGACAACCGCACCTGCGCCTACCGGGTGGTCGGCCACGGCCCCGGCCTGCGGATGGAGAATCGGGTGCCCGGCGGCGACGTCAACCCGTACCTCGCGGTGGCCGGGATGATCGCGGCCGGCCTGCACGGGCTGCAGCGCAAGCTGGACCTGCCCGCGCCCTGCCTCGGCAACGCCTACGCGGTCGAGGAGTACGTCCGGGTGCCCGGATCGCTGCGCGAGGCGGCCGAGCTGTGGGCGGAGAGCGCACTGGCCCGCGAGGCCTTCGGCGACGACGTGGTCGAGCACTACCTGAACATGGCCCGGGTCGAGCAGGCCGCCTACGACGGGGCGGTCACCGACTGGGAGCGCTACCGATCCTTCGAACGGATGTGACGCATGACCGAGCCCGACGCGAGCGCCGGGAGCAGCACCGTCCGCAATCCCGCCACCGGCGAGGTGCTCGCCACCGTCCCCGACACCGCCCCCGAACGGCTGGACGCGGCCGTCCGGCTGGCGGTGAGGGCCCAGACCGGCTGGGCGGCGCTCGCCCCCGGCGAACGCGCCCGCCTGCTGCGCCGGTTCGCCGACCAGGTCGAGGCGCACGTCCCCGAGCTGGCCGCCCTGGAGGTGGCGGAGGCCGGCCACCTGCCGGCCAACGCCCACTGGGAGGCCGGCAACGTCCGGGACCTGCTGGAGTACGCGGCCGGGGGAGTGGAGCGGCTGACCGGCCGGCAGATCCCGGTGGCCGGCGGCCTGGACGTGACCTTCCACGAGCCGGTCGGCGTGGTCGGGGTGATCGCACCGTGGAACTTCCCGATGCCGATCGCCGCCTGGGGCTTCGCCCCCGCCCTCGCGGCCGGCAACGCCGTCCTGCTCAAGCCCGCCGAGGCCACCCCGCTGACCGCCCTGCGGCTGGCCGAACTCGGCCTCGCGGCGGGCCTGCCCGAGGGCCTGTTCCAGGTCGTCCCCGGCGCGGGCACCACCACCGGCCGGGCCCTGGTGGACCACCCGGCCGTCCGCAAGATCGTCTTCACCGGCTCGACCGTCGTCGGCAAGGAGGTCGCCGCCCGCTGCGCCGCCCGCGCCAAGCGGGTCACCCTGGAACTCGGCGGCAAGAGCCCCAGCATCGTCTTCGCCGACGCCGACCTGGTCCGCGCCGCCGACCCGATGTCCTTCGCCGACAACAGCGGCCAGGACTGCTGCGCCCGCAGCCGGATCCTGGTCCAGCGCGAGGTGTACGAGGACTTCCTCGCCCTGCTGCTGCCCGCCGTCGAGAGCCTGCGCACCGGCGACCCGACCGACCCACAGACGGAGCTCGGCCCGCTGATCTCGGCCGCCCAGGTCCGCCGGGTGGCCTCCTACCTCACCCCCGACCTGCCGGTGCTGGCCCGCGGCAAGGTCCCGGACGGGCCCGGTTACTGGTACCCGCCGACGGTCGTCGGCCCCGAGGACCCGCAGGTCCCGGCCGTCACCGAGGAGATCTTCGGCCCGGTCGCCGCCGTCCTGCCGTTCACCGACGAGGCCGACGCGCTGCGCCTGGCCAACGCCACCCGCTACGGCCTGGCCGGCTCGATCTGGACCCGGGACGTCGGCCGGGCGCTGCGCCTGGCCCGCGGCGTACGGGCGGGCAACCTGTCGGTCAACTCGCACTCCTCGGTGCGCTACTGGACGCCCTTCGGCGGCTACGGCGAGTCCGGGGTGGGCCGCGAGCTGGGCCCGGACGCGCTGCGCCACTTCACCGAGACCAAGAACGTCTTCATCCACAGCGAGGAGTGACAGCCCGATGAGCGAGAAGCACGCCGCGCGGGACGAGGCCGTCTGCCGCCGGCTGGTCGGCCGCACCGCCGTGGTCACCGGCGCGGGCAGCGGGATCGGCCTGGCCGCCGCCCGCCGGCTCGCCTCGGAGGGGGCGAAGGTGGTCTGCGCCGACCTCGACGAGGAGACCGGGCGGGCCGCCGCCAAGGAGGTCGGCGGACTGTTCGTGCACACCGACGTCACCGACCCGTACATGGTGGAGGCGCTGTTCGACGAGGCGTACGAGACCTGCGGCAGCGTGGACGTCGCGTTCAACAACGCGGGCATCTCGCCGCCCGAGGACGACTCGATCCTGACCACCGGCCTGGACGCCTGGCGCAGGGTCCAGGAGGTCAACCTGACCTCGGTCTACCTGTGCTGCAAGGCCGCGCTGCCGTACATGCGCCGGCACGGGCGCGGCTCGATCATCAACACCGCCAGCTTCGTGGCCCGGATGGGCGCGGCCACCTCGCAGATCTCCTACACCGCCTCCAAGGGCGGGGTGCTGGCGATGTCCCGCGAGCTGGGCGTGCAGTTCGCCCGGGAGGGCATCCGGGTCAACGCGCTCTCGCCCGGACCGGTTGACACGCCGCTGCTGCGCGAGCTGTTCGCCGCGGACCCGGAGCGGGCCGCCCGCCGGCTGGTGCACATCCCGCTCGGCCGGTTCGCCCGGGCCGAGGAGATCGCCGCCGCGGTGGCCTTCCTGGCCAGCGACGACTCCTCCTTCATCACGGCGAGCGAGTTCCTGGTGGACGGCGGCATCTCCGGGGCGTACGTCACCCCGCTGTAGCCGCCGCCGGTGGGAATCCCGGCCGCGCCGGCCGCGCCGGACGGGGTTCTCACCGGAATCTCATCGAAAACGGCGGGAATTCCCGGCTGCGCTGATTTCGCGTTTATCCGGCTGCCTTTAGATTCTCTTCTGTGAGCGAGCAGATTCCCGCCGGGTGGTACCCGGATCCCAAGGACACCACGAGCGACCCGAGGCCGCAGCGGTGGTGGGACGGCAAGGGCTGGACGGCCGACACCCGGCCCGCACCCTCGGACGCCCCCGCGTCGGACACGCCTGCGCCGGGCGCGGCCGAGCAGCCCACGGTGCTGGAGGGCGAGGTGCTGGAGAGCGGCCCGACCGTCCGCTACCCGGAGCCGCCGCCCTTCGGCGCCGCCTACGGCACGCCCGGCGGGCCGCCGCGCAAGGCCCGGCGCAAGCCCTCCAAGCTGGTGCTGGCGACCACCGTCGCCGCCCTGCTCGGCCTGGGCGTCGGCGCCGGGGTCACCTACCTCGCGACGGACGGCCACGGGGACCGCGCCCCGCGCAGCGCCCGCCCGGCCCCGCAGGGCGGCTACGGCCCGTGGGGCGGCGCCCCGGACTTCGGGGACCCCGGCAACGGCGGCAACGGCGGGAGCGGGAACGGCAAGGGCGGAAACGGCGGCAAGGGCGGGAACGGGGGCGGCAACGGCGGCGGCCGGACCAGCCCGAACGCCGACAAGGCGATCGACGTGGTCAACCGGCTCACCCTGCCGGTCCCGGACGGCTGGGAGGCCGGCACCACCCAGGACGGCTACGCCTCGCTCAGCGTCGGCTCGTACACCTGCGCGGACGGCAAGGGCAGCTGCTCCCTCGGCGGCGTGAACACCGGCCGGATCAGCGGCGGCGGCACCGACGCCCAGGCGGCGGCCAAGGCCGACATCGCGACGGCCGCCAAGGACGCGTACGGCGACGTCACCGGGCACCAGGAGCTCAAGTCCGAGGCCGTGAAGGTCAACGGCCAGGACGGCTACCTGGTCCGCTGGAAGGTGGACGCGCCCAAGGGCAACAACGGCTACGTGCAGACCGTGGTTTTCCCGTCCGCCGACGGGAAGTCGCTGGTCTCGGTGCACTTCGGCTTCGACATCGCCGACAAGTCGCCCGACGTCGCGGTGATGGACACCGTCGTCCAGGGCATCTCCGTCTACAAGGGCAAGCTGCCGAGCATCCCCGGGCTGCCCGGGACGGGCTCCGGCTCCGGCGGGTCCGGTGCGGACGGCGGCGTCGGAGGCACCACCACCTGAGCACCGCGCTCCTCACACGGCGGCGGCCCACCCGGGAGGGAACCCTCCGGGTGGGCCGCCGTTCGTCGTCGTACGGGTGGTGCCACGGGAGCCGGGCCGGACGGGGGTGTGCCGGCCCGGCTCCCGCGCCCGGCGTCAGGAGTCGCGTCGAACAGCCTCGACGCGACGGCGCCGGAGCACCATGCCGGCCCAGCCGACACCGATCGCGGCAGCGCCCGCGAGCAGCAGCGGACCGGTGGCCGAGGTGCCGCCCACGGCCGCGGAGGCGGTCGGGATCACCTGGCCCGCCGGGGAGTTCGGGTCCCCGCCGTGGCCGTGGTGGGCGACCGTGGACTTGGACGCGTCGGCCGCGATCTGGGCGTCGCTGGGAGCGGCCGGGGCCTGGGCGGCGAGCGCCGACACGGCCGTGGTGGAGGCGCCGAAGTCGACGTCGGAGCAGGAGTAGAAGGCCTCCGGGCTGTCGCTGCGCTGCCACACCGTGTAGAGGACCTGGCGGCCGGTGCGCTGCGGCAGGGTGCCGGAGTAGGTGTAGAACCCGTTGACCGCGTTGCGGTCGACCTGCACCTTGGCCACCGGGGCCGGGTCGAGGTCCGACCACTTCAGCGGCTTGGTCGGGTCGTAGCCCGCCTTGGTGATGTAGACGGTCTGGGTGCCGACGTGCGGCGCGGTGGTGCGGAACTGGAAGGTGAAGGAGCCGGCCTTCACCGCGGTGGCCGGCCAGTCGGTGCGCGGCCAGTCCAGCGCCGCGTACTTGTCGCGGTTGGCCGAGCAGAGCTTGCCGTCCGGGATCAGCGCCTGGTGGTTGCCGTTGGCGTTGGCGATGTTGACCTCGTTCCAGTCGTACAGCGGCTGGGTGCCGCTCGCGGCGACGAGGTCCTTGCAGACCTGGGACACCGGGTGCTCGGGGCCCTCGGCGTAGCAGGCGGCGACCCGGCTGACGGGGTTGGTCATCGTGCCGTGGGCGCTGGCGGTGCCGGCGGTGGCACCGGCCACCGCGAGGAGCGCGGCGCCGATCACGCCGACGGACAGGGCATTGCGCTTGATGGACATGGGGTGGGGACTCCTTGACCGTCGTTCCGGGCACGTGTGGGGGAGGAGCGGGCACGCCTGCCCGTTCGGGGGCCGCCGGCCCGGCGCACGGCCCCCGGCCAGAGCGTAGGATTGGTCTGGACCAGATGGCAATAGCCGCGCGTACTGTGCTTGTTGACGGACTGTAGGCCCCCGAGCAGCGCAAAGGCCCGACGGACGGCCGTGGTTAGCCGTTCCATCGGGCCCCGTTAAGGCTCCGGAAAGGTCAGCGCCGCATGTCGTGGATGATGCCGGCCTGGATCACGAGGTCGCTGTTGACGGTCGAGTTCCCGTCGATGGTGTTGATGATGTACGTCCCGCCCACCTTGTTGAACCGTCCGGGGGCGAACTCCGCGAGGATCTCGAAGAGTTCCTCGGCCGCCTGCGGCTCCGTCCGGAACAGTGTGCGCAGCCGGTTGCGCAGGGCCGCGGCCTGGTCGGCCAGGACCTCCTGGTCGCCGTCGGCCTCCAGCACCTCGGCGCGGATCACCTCCAGCTCGGCGCTCGCCTCCTCGTCCCGCTCGCCGCGCCCGAACAGCCGGGCGATCCGTGAACCGGCCTGATTCCATGCGGCCGTGGCCATCAGGCCGGCCACGGAGGCCGCTCCGGACCTCACCATCTCCTGCACGAGCTCGGCATCCATGCGATCCCTCCCGGTTCCAGCTTCAGTGTCGGCACCACGGTAGGGCAGAGCCGGACGAAGCGTCAGAGGAACGTCCTGCCCTCGCCCCGGTACGTCGGCACGGTCCGTACGATCCGGTCGTCCTCGATCAGGTGCAGCTCGGCGAAGCGTTCGCACAGCTCACCCGCCTTGGCGTGCCGGAACCAGACCCGGTCGCCGATCAGCAGGTCGTCCGCCGCGGAGCCGAGCAGCGGGGTCTGCACCTCCCCGGCGCCCTCCATCGGGTCGTAGCGCAGCCCGGCCGGCAGGTACGGCACCGGCGAGCGGTCCGGGCCGGCCGCGCCGGAGGCCGGGTAGCCGCCGCCGAGGACGGTCACCACGCCGAGGCCGGGGCGGCGTACCACCGGCTGGCCGAAGAGCGCGGCCGGGCGGCCCCGGAACGTGCGGTAGTTGTCGAACAGCTGCGGCTGGTACAGCCCGGAGCCGGCCGCGACCTCGGTGACGGCGCGTTCGGCCACGGTGGACTCCACGCTGCCGGTGCCGCCGCCGTTGACGAACTCCAGGTCGGCCACCTGTCGCAGTCGCCGGACCGTCGCCGCGCGCCGCTCGGCCAGTTCGGCCCGGGCCTTGGCCTGCATCAGCCGGATCAGCCCGGAGCGCACCGGCCGGCCGGGCACCCGGTCGCCCACCCCGGCGACGTGGCCCTCGTACGCCATCAGGCCGACCACCCGGAAGCCCCGGCGGCGCTGGACGAGTTCGGCGAAGGCGCCGAGGTCCTCGGGGGTGCGCAGCGGGGAGCGCCGGGCGCCCACCCTGACCCGGCCGCCGAGCAGGTGCAGCGAGGTGTCCAGCTCCAGGCAGACCCGCACCTCGGCGTCGCCGCCGCGGGCCCGGTCGATCAGGTCCAGTTGGGCCGGGTCGTCCAGGACCACGGTGATCTCGCGGGCGGCCCCGGGGTCGGCGGTGAGTTCGGCGAAGCCGGCCCGGTCGGCGGAGGGGTAGGCGAGCAGGATGTCGCGGACGCCGGTGCGGGCCAGCCAGAGCGACTCGTCCAGGGTGAAGCTCATCACCCCGAGGAAGCCGTCCACGGCCAGCGCCCGCTCCAGCAGCGCCCGGCAGCGGATCGACTTGCTGGCCAGCCGGATCGGCTTGCCGCCCGCCCGGCGGACCAGGTCGGCGGCGTTCGCGTCGAACGCGGCGAGGTCCACGACGGCCACCGGCCCGTCCAGGTGGGCGGTGGCGCGGTCGTACCGGAGGCGGTCGGAGACCGGGGCGGGCGCGGTCGCGGGTGCGTCGAGGATCACCATGGCCGCAGGGTGCCACACCGCGCTACCGGTGGGTAGGCCCCGCGTACGGGGAACGTGCAGGGAAATGGGGCCGCTCGCGCGCGGTGGCATAGGCTCGGGCGGGTGGACCGCAAAGACTTCTCCAACCCGGCGTTCGTCGGCAAGAGCATCCCGAACCCCGGCTTCTCCGACGACGACGGCACCGCCGACCCGGCGCTCACCGAGGCCCTCGCGCGCTGGTCGCGGGACGGCGCGGCCGAGTCGGAGGTGCTGGCGGCGCTGACCCCCACCCGGCTGATGGTCCCGATCGTCGCGATCCTCGGCGAGGTCGAGGTGGACGCGCACGGGCACCGGCACGAGAAGACCAGCGACATGGCCGTCCCGGTGCTGGAGGCCCCGGACGGGCGCCGCGCGCTGCCGGCCTTCACGTCGCTGGAGGCGCTGGCCCGCTGGCGCGCCGACGCCCGTCCGGCGCCGACGGCGGCCCCGCAGGCCGCGATGGTCGCCTTCTCGGAGCGGGCCGACACGCTGCTGATCGACCCGGCCGGGCCGGTGCCGTTCCAGCTGAGCGGCGCCCGGCTGCGGGCGTTGGCGGAGAACCGTCCGTTCCTGCCGCCGGTCCTGGACCCGGAGGTGCGCGAGGCGGTCCGCGGGCTGCTGGCGGCGGAGCCGCAGGTGGTCACCGGGCTGCTGGCGGGCTCGGAGGGCTCGGACGGGCTGCTCGCGGTGGTGTTCGATCCGGCGCTGGACCAGGCGGGCCTGCAGGCGGCCGCGCAGCGGGTCGGGCGGGCGGTGGCCGCGGACCCGCTGCTGCGGGTGCGGCTGGACCGGGGGCTGGACCTCGCGGTGCTGCCGGCGAGCGCGGAGCTGCCGGGGGAGCCGCTCTACAGGCGTTGACGGAGCGGGAGGTCCGGCACGCACGTGCCGGACCTCCCGCGAGCGGTCTCAGGAGTAGACCGGCCCGGTGAACTTCTCGCCCGGGCCCGCGCCCGGGGCGTCCGGGACGATCGAGGCCTCGCGGAAGGCGAGCTGGAGCGAGCGCAGCCCGTCGCGCAGCGGCGCGGCGTGGAAGTTGCTGATCTCCGGGGCGCCGGCGGTGACCAGCCCGGCCAGTGCGGTGATCAGCTTGCGGGCCTCGTCCAGGTCCTTGTCCTTGTCGCCGCCCTCGGCGAGACCGCACTTGACGGCGGCGGCGCTCATCAGGTGCACCGCGACGGTGGTGATCACCTCGACGGCCGGGACCTCGGCGATGTCGCGGGTGAGGTCGTCGAAGCCGATCGCGTCGTCGTCCGCGCCGGGGTTCTGGGTGGGCTCGCTGCTCAAGGTGGGCTCGTTCCATCGTGTCGGTCTGTCCGTACCCATGGAGCGTACAAGGGCCCCTTCGGTACCAGGACGCGGCCGTATCCGCGCCGGGAGGCGGCCGTTCCCCGCACTGGGAGGAGGCCGCGCGAGGGGGCGGAATAGCGTTCGCCCCCCCGACGCTGTAAGCTTCGAGACTGACCGGCCGGGATCCCGTATGGGCACTCGGCCAGCAAGTGGAGGCTCCACTGAGGAGGCCCGAGAGGGCAACCGCGAAAGTCTCCCACCTGGTCGGCCTTCGGGTCGACGGGTCCCGGTCCGCGACGGGCGCCCCTGGCGCCGAGTCGCCGCAGCGCCCCTCACCGGGCGTCGCCCCCGGTTGTGTGGAGCCCCGCTTGTACCGAGCGGGGCTTTTTTCGTGTGGCGGTGTACGTACCGGACAGCGCAGCACGAATGAAGCCCCGCCCAGTGGTCGAGTCCACTACGTGCGACCGCCGTCCGACGGCCGCATCGCAGAAGGTGCAACCGAGGAGGCCCCATCAGCACCGAGCCCCGCATCAACGACCGGATTCGCGTCCCCGAGGTGCGACTCGTCGGTCCCAGCGGCGAGCAGGTCGGCATCGTGCCGCTTGCCAAGGCGCTGGAGCTCGCGCAGGAGTACGACCTCGACCTGGTCGAGGTCGCGGCGACCGCCCGGCCGCCGGTGTGCAAGCTCATGGACTACGGCAAGTTCAAGTACGAGTCGGCCATGAAGGCCCGTGAGGCGCGCAAGAACCAGGCGCACACGGTCATCAAGGAGATGAAGCTCCGGCCGAAGATCGACCCGCACGACTATGACACCAAGAAGGGTCACGTCGTCCGGTTCCTCAAGCAGGGCGACAAGGTCAAGATCACGATCATGTTCCGCGGTCGTGAGCAGTCCCGCCCCGAGCTGGGCTTCCGTCTGCTTCAGCGGCTCGCCGACGACGTCCAGGACCTGGGCTTCGTGGAGTCCTCGCCCAAGCAGGACGGCCGCAACATGATCATGGTCCTTGGCCCGCACAAGAAGAAGACCGAGGCGATGGCCGAGGCCCGCGCCCTCGCGGACGCCCGCAAGGCCGAGCGTCAGGGCCGCACCGCCGGCTCCGACGCCGCCGCGGACACCGAGGACGAGGACGTCGTGACCGACCTCGATGTCGAGGTCGAGGACGTCGAGGTCGAGGACGTCGCGACCGAGGTCGAGGACGTCGCGACCGAGGCGCAGGACGCCCCGGCCGAGGCGCCGGCCGTCGAGGCCGACGCTCCGGTCGAGCAGCCGGCCGCCTCCCAGGGCGCCTGAGCCCTCACCGGCCAGGAGGCCCGGGAGACCGGCCCCCAGGGTGACGGGGCGGCCCGCCCGGTCACCGCAGATCCATCCAGTTCACGCCCGCGCGGCGCACGTCGCGCGGGCGCGGACGGGACTGACGAGGAGATACGGCGAAATGCCGAAGCAGAAGACGCACAGTGGCGCCAGCAAGCGCTTCAAGATCAGTGGCTCTGGCAAGGTGCTGCGCGAGCGCGCCGGCCGCCGCCACCTCCTGGAGCACAAGCCCTCGACGCTGACCCGCAAGCTGGCCGGGACCGTCGAGCTGGCCCCCGCTGACGCCAAGAAGATCAAGAAGCTTCTCGGCAAGTGATCGCCCTCCCGCCCGGCGCGAGCCGCGAGCGGGGCAGCTGATCCTTCCCGACCCATTCGAATGACGGACCACGTGAAGTAGTCCGTGGTCCAACCCAAGGAGTAATCAAGTGGCACGCGTCAAGCGGGCAGTCAACGCCCACAAGAAGCGCCGGGTCATCCTGGAGCGCGCCAGCGGCTACCGTGGCCAGCGTTCGCGCCTGTACCGCAAGGCCAAGGAGCAGGTCACCCACTCGCTGGTCTACAACTTCAACGACCGCAAGAAGCGCAAGGGCGACTTCCGTCAGCTGTGGATCCAGCGCATCAACGCTGCGGCCCGTGCCAACGGCATCACCTACAACCGCTTCGTGCAGGGCCTGAAGGCCGCCAGCGTCGAGATCGACCGCAAGATGCTGGCCGACCTGGCCGTCAACGACCCGGGTGCGTTCGCCTCCCTGGTCGAGGTCGCCCAGAAGGCGCTGCCGGCCGACGTGAACGCCCCGAAGGCCGCCGCCGACGCCGCCTGATCTTCCGAGATCGGTTGAGCTCTGACCGGACCCGCAGGCTCGCCTGCGGGTCCGGTCCTGCTTTTCCCCCTCCTTCAGCGCCTCCGGAGAACGAGACCATGCCGAGCACCGACACCCCCCTGCTGACCTCCCTGCGCTCGCCGCGCGTCGTGGCCGCCCGCCGGCTGGCCAAGCGCAACCAGCGCACCAAGGAGCGCCGCTTCCTGGCCGAGGGCCCGCAGGCCGTCCGGGAGGCCATCGCCTTCGGCAGGCTGCCGGGCAGCGGCGAGCACGCCGTGGTCGAGGTCTACGCGACCCCGGAGGCCGCCGAGCGGCACGCCGGCATCGTCGAGGCCGCCCTGGTCGAGGGACTGCCGGTGCTGACCGCCACCGACGAGGTGATCGCCGAGATCTGCGACACGGTGACGCCGCAGGGCATCGTGGCGCTCTGCCGCTTCATCGACACCCCGTTCGCCGAGGTGCTCAAGGCCCGTCCGAAGCTGGTCGCGATCCTCGCCCACGTGCGCGACCCCGGGAACGCCGGCACGGTGCTGCGCACCGCCGACGCGGCCGGTGCGGACGCCGTGGTGCTCACCGACGCCTCGGTGGACCTCTACAACCCGAAGGCCGTCCGGGCCTCCGTGGGCAGCCTGTTCCACCTGCCGGTGGCGGTCGGGGTCCCGGTCGAGGAGGCCGTCGGCAGGCTGCGCGAGGCCGGCGTCCGGGTGCTCGCCGCGGACGGCGCGGGGGAGCGCGACCTGGACCAGGAGCTCGACGAGGGCACCCTGGGGGCGCCCGGCGCATGGGTGTTCGGCAACGAGGCCTGGGGGCTTCCGGAGGAGACCCGCGCGCTCACCGACGAGGTCGTGCGCGTCCCGATCCACGGCCACGCCGAGAGCCTCAACCTGGCCACCGCGGCGGCGGTCTGCCTGTACGCCTCCGCGCGCGCCCAGCGCTCGCCCGGCGGCTGCCGTTCGAACGCCTGACGCACCCGGGGGCGCGTCAGGATCCACGCGGCAAGCCCTACTGCACGGGCCTGGGAGGCGCTAGGGTCTGCCTCGGTGGGGGGAACGGCACGGTGGGTAATCGGGGAGGCAACCCATGGTCGGCAGCGGACCCGAGCTCGACCCGGACGACCTGCCGGACGGCCTGGTGGTCGCCGACGCGCTGGGCCGGGTGGTCTGCTTCAACCGGGCCGCGGCCCGGCTCACCGGCGTGCTCCCGCAGGCCGCGCTCGGCAGCGGACTGGAGGACGTCCTCCCCCTGGAGGACCTGGACGGCCGCCGCTGGTGGCCGCTGACCGACCCGTACGGTGGTCTGGCCACCCGCACCCGCCAGCCGGAGCGCAACCTGCTGCTGCCCGGGGGGCGCGAGGTGCTGGTCTCCGCCCGGTACGTGCGCAGCGCGCCGTGCGGGCCGCTGGAGCGCCTGGTGATCGCCCTGCGCGGCACCGAGGCCCGGCGCCGCACCGAGCGCAGCCACGCCGAGCTGATCGCCACCGTGGCGCACGAGCTGCGCTCCCCGCTGACCAGCGTCAAGGGCTTCACGGCGACGCTGCTGGCCAAGTGGGAGCGGTTCACCGACGGGCAGAAGCGGCTGATGCTGGAGACCGTGGACGCGGACGCCGACCGGGTCACCCGGCTGATCGCCGAGCTGCTGGACATCTCCCGGATCGACTCCGGCCGGCTGGAGCTGCGCAAGCAGGTGGTCGACCTGGCCGCGGCGGTGCGCCGGCACGTCGAGCGCAAGGTCGCCACCGGCATCCCCGAGGACCGCTTCGACATCCGGATCGGCGAGCCGCTGACCGTCCTGTGGGCCGACCCGGACAAGGTCGACCAGGTGCTGGCCAACCTGCTGGAAAACGCGGTGCGGCACGGCGAGGGAACTGTCACCATCGAGGTGGCACCGGCCAAGGAGGTCGTCGAGGCACCCGTCTGGGAGCGCAGCGGCACCCCGCCCCGCATCGTGGAAGGCACAGCGGTCACCGTGAGCGACGAAGGCAGCGGCATCCCCGAGGAGTCGATGCCCCGCGTCTTCACCCGCTTCTGGCGCGGCTCCAAGCGCGGCGGCACGGGCCTGGGCCTCTACATCGTCAAGGGCATCGTGGAGGCCCACGGCGGCTCGATCCGCGTCGACCGCGCGCCCGGCGGCGGCGCCCGGTTCCGATTTATCCTGCCCGCCGGGGTGCCCGACTTCATGCTCTGAAGGAGCATGAACGACAAGCACGGCATGCCCTCGGAGTTCCCGAGCAGGCCGGACGTCGTCTCCCCGGACGGGCTTCGCGGCAGCGGTGATACCCGCTGCGACTACACTCGACCTTTGGCGTTGGCCCAAAGACCTTGAGCACGGACGAGCAGGAGCACGGGAAAGATAGAGATGTCGGCACCCAACAAGTCGTACGACCCGGTCGAGGTCGAGGCCCTCAAGCCCGAGGTGGTGGAGCAGGCGCGGGACGAGGCGATCGCCGCGTTCGCCGCCGCCGGCTCCCTGGACGAACTGAAGCAGGCCAAGGTCGCCCACACCGGCGACCGCTCCGCGCTCTCGCTCGCCAATCGCGAGATCGGCGCTCTGCCCCCGCACGCGAAGGCGGCGGCCGGAAAGCTGATCGGCCAGGCCCGCGGGGCGGTCAACCAGGCCCTCGCCAAGCGGCAGGCCGAGCTGGAGGCGGAGCGCGACGCCCGCGTGCTGGTCGAGGAGGCGGTGGACGTCACGCTGCCGTACGACCGCGCCCCGCGCGGCGCCCGGCACCCGCTGACCACCATGGCCGAGCGCATCGAGGACACCTTCGTCGCGATGGGCTACCAGGTCGCGGAGGGCCCCGAGGTCGAGGCCGAGTGGCTCAACTTCGACGCCCTCAACCTGGGCCCGGACCACCCGGCCCGCTCGATGCAGGACACCTTCTTCGTCCAGGCCCCGGACGGCTCCGCCGACTCCGGCGTGGTGCTGCGCACCCAGACCTCCCCGGTCCAGGCCCGCACCATGCTCGACCGCGAGCCCCCCGTCTACGTGGTCTGCCCGGGCCGGGTCTACCGGACCGACGAGCTGGACGCCACCCACACCCCGGTCTTCCGGCAGGTCGAGGGCCTCGCGGTGGACGAGGGCATCACCTTCGCCGACCTCAAGGGCACCATCGAGGTGCTGGTCGAGAAGCTGATCGGTGGCGGCCTGGAGCTGCGCTGGCGCCCGTCCTACTTCCCGTTCACCGAGCCGAGCGCGGAGATCGACCTCCAGTGCTTCGTGTGCCGCGGTGCGAGCGTCGGCAACCCGGACCGGCCGTGCCGGACCTGTTCCTCCGAGGGCTGGATCGAGCTCGGCGGCTGCGGCGTGGTCAACCCGCGGGTGCTGGTCGCCTGCGGCGTCGACCCCAACCGCTACAGCGGCTTCGCCTTCGGCCTGGGCCTGGAGCGGATCCTGATGAATCGTCACAACGTCGCCGACATGCGCGACATGGTCGAGGGTGACGTCCGCTTCACCCTCCCGTTCGGGATGGAGATCTGATGCGCGTCCCGCTTTCCTGGCTGCGCGAGTACGTCGACCTGCCGGCCGGCGAGACCGGCCGTGACGTCGCGGAGCGCCTGGTCCGGGCCGGCCTGGAGGTCGAGACCGTCGAGCAGATCGGCACGGACCTCAAGGGTCCGCTGGTGGTCGGCGAGGTGCTCTCCATCGAGGAGCTGTCCGGCTTCAAGAAGCCGATCCGGCACTGCTTCGTGAACGTCGGCGACGCCAACGGCACCGGCGAGCCGCAGGAGATCGTCTGCGGCGCGACCAACTTCGCCGTCGGCGACAAGGTCGTGGTCGTGCTCCCGGGCGCCGTGCTGCCCGGCCCGTTCCCGATCGCGGCCCGCAAGACGTACGGCCACACCTCGGCCGGCATGATCTGCTCCGCCCGCGAGCTGGGCATGGGTGACGACCACGACGGCATCATCGTGCTCCCGCCGGAGTTCGAGCCCGGCACCGACGCCATCGAGCTGCTCCAGCTCGTCGACGAGGTGCTCGACATCGCCGTCACCCCGGACCGCGGCTACTGCCTGTCCATGCGCGGCGTGGCCCGTGAGGCCGCCGCCGCGTACGGGCTGCCGCTGGCCGACCCGGCGCTGCTCGACGTGCCGCCGGCGAACTCCTTCGGCTACCTGGTGAAGGTCAACGACCAGACCGGCTGCGACCGCTTCGTGGCCCGTACGGTCGTCGGCGTGGACCCGAACGCCAAGTCCCCGATCTGGCTGCAGCGCCGGCTCCAGAAGTCGGGCATCCGCCCGATCTCGCTGACCGTCGACATCACCAACTACGTGATGCTGGAGGTCGGCCAGCCGCTGCACGCCTACGACAAGCAGCGCGTGTCGGGCCCGATCACGGTCCGCCGGGCGGAGCAGGGCGAGAGCCTCACCACCCTCGACGGGGTCGAGCGCAAGCTCTCCGCCGAGGACCTGCTGATCTGCGACAACAGCGGCCCGATCGGCCTGGCCGGTGTGATGGGCGGCGCCTCCACCGAGATCCTCGACCCGGCCGCTGGGCCGGGCACCACCGAGGTGATCATCGAGGCGGCGCACTTCGACGCGGTCGCCATCGCCCGCAGCGCCAAGCGGCACAAGCTGCCCTCCGAGGCGTCCAAGCGCTTCGAGCGCGGCGTCGACCCGGAGGCCGCCCGCGCCGCCGCGCAGCGCGCCGTCGACCTGCTGGTCCTGATCGCCGGCGGCACCGCCGAGGCCGGGGTCACCGACATCGCGGCCCCGCACCCGGTGCGCACCATCACCATCGCCGCCGACCTGCCCGACCGGGTGGCCGGCACCGGGTACGGCCGCGAGACCGTCACCCGGCGCCTGCAGGAGATCGGCTGCTCGGTCTCCGGCGCCGATGTCCTGGAGGTCACCCCGCCGACCTGGCGCCCGGACCTCACCGACCCGTACGACCTCGCGGAGGAGGTCATCCGGCTGGAGGGCTACGACAACGTCCCCGCCCGGATGCCCGACGTTCCCCCGGGCAAGGGCCTGACCGAGGCCCAGCGGGTGCACCGCCGGATCGGCGTCGCGCTGGCCGGGGCCGGCTACGTCGAGGTCAACAACTACCCGTTCCTCGGCGAGACCGCCTTCGAGGCGCTCGGCCTGGAGGCGGACGACCGGCGCCGCCGCACGGTGAAGCTGGTCAACCCGCTGAACGACGAGGAGCCGGCGCTGCGCACCACGCTGCTGCCGGGCCTGCTCGGCGCGCTGCGCCGCAACGTCGGCCGGGGCAACACCGACCTGGCGATCTTCGAGACCGGCACCGTCTTCCTGCCCAAGGACGAGCTGAGCGTGGCTCCGCGTCCGGCGGTCGACCACCGGCCCAGCGACGAGGAGCTGGCCGCGCTGGACGCCGCGCTGCCGGACCAGCCGCGCCGGATCGCCGTCGCCCTCGCGGGTGAGCGGCTGCCGTCGGGCTGGTGGGGCAAGGGCGCCCAGGCCTTCTGGGCGGACGCCGTCGAGGCGGCCCGCACGGTGGCCCGGGCGGCCGGCGTCGAGCTGACCGTCCGGCAGGGCCAGCTGGCCCCGTGGCACCCGGGCCGTTGTGCCGAGCTGCTGGTGGCCGGCACCGACCGGGTGGTCGGCCACGCCGGTGAGCTGCACCCGCGGGTGGTCAAGGCGCTCGGGCTGCCGGCCCGCACCGCCGCGATGGAGATCGACATCGACCTGCTCACCGCCGACGGCGCCGAGCGGGTCAGCGGCCCGACCGTCTCCGGTTTCCCGGTGGCGACCCAGGACGTCGCGCTGATCGTCGACACCGCTGTCCCGGCCGCCGAGGTCGAGGCCGCGCTGCGCTCCGGCGCGGGCGAACTGCTGGAGGCCATCCGGCTGTTCGACGTGTTCACCGGTGAGCAGGTCGGCGAGGGCAAGAAGTCGCTGGCGTACGCGCTGCGCTTCCGCGCGACCGACCGCACCCTGACCGCCGACGAGGCGACCGCCGCCCGCGAGGCGGCCGTCGCCGAGGCCGTCGCCCGCACCGGCGCGGTGCTGCGCGGCGTCTGACGCGACCGTAGTACCCAGGAGGGCCCCGCCCCGGACCACGAGTCCGGGGCGGGGCCCTTTCCGCTTCCCCGGGTTGACGCTTCCCCGGGTTGACGGTGCGTCGGTCCATCGTTTATCTCTTTACCTATGGAAGTAGATAAAGACGATGCCGGCCAGCCCTCCCCGATCGAGTTCCGCCTGGACCCGGCCTCCGGCGTCCCGACCTACCTGCAGCTCGTGCAGCAGGTCGAACAGGCGCTGCGGATGGGCTGGTTGACCGAGGGGGACCGGCTGCCCCGGGTGCGCGAGGTGGTGGCCGGGCTGGCGATCAACCCGAACACCGTGCTCAAGGCGTACCGCGAACTGGAGCACCGCGGCCTCGCGGCCGGCCGCCGGGGCCAGGGCACCTTCGTGCGGGGCCTGCCCGCCGGGGTGGTGCCGCTGCGCGAGCGGGCCGCGCTGCGCCGCGGGCTGCTGGACTGGATGCGCTCGGCGCGGACCGCCGGGCTGGACGAGGAGGGGATGGCCGCGGTGTTCGAGGACGCGCTGCGCGACCTGCGCGAGGACCGGGGCGGGGTGGTGGCCTGATGGCCGTGGACACGGTGATCGACTGCGCCGGGCTCGGCAAGCGCTACCGGCGCTCCTGGGCGCTGCGGGACTGCCGGCTCGCCGTCCCCGCCGGGCACGTGGTGGCCCTGGTCGGCCCCAACGGCGCCGGCAAGACCACGCTGCTCGGCCTGGCCGCCGGACTGACCCTGCCGAGCGAGGGTGCGCTGACCGTCCTCGGCGACCAGCTGCCCGGCTCCCCGCGCGCGTTGGACCGGATCGGCTTCGTCGCCCAGAACGCCGCGCTCTACCCCGGCGTGCCCGTGCGCGACCTGCTGGCGATGGGCCGTCACCTCAACCGCCGCTGGGACGACGCCCGGGCCCGTACCCACCTGGACGGCCTCGGCATCCCGCTGGACCGCAAGTACGGCCGCCTCTCCGGCGGTCAGCAGGCCCAGGTCTCGCTCGCGCTGGCGCTCGCCAAGCGTCCCGAACTCCTGCTGCTGGACGAGCCCCTGGCCGCTCTCGACCCGCTCGCCCGGCACGACTTCATGGCCGTGCTGCTGACCGCGGTGGCCGAGGACGGGATGTCGGTGGTGTTCTCCTCGCACGCCGTCAACGAACTGGAGCAGAGCTGCGACTACCTGGTGGTGCTCGGCGCCGGCCGGGTCCAGGTCGCGGGGGAGGTGGACGACCTGCTGGCCGGCCACCGGATGCTCACCGGCCCGACCGCCGAGGCCGACCGGGTGGCCGGACAGCTGCCGGTGGTCCGCGACCGCCGGGCCGGCGCCCAGTCCCACCTGCTGGTCCGCACCGGCGGCGTGGACGCCCCGGTCTCCGGCTCCTGGCACCAACAGCGCGTCGGGCTGGCGGAGTTGGTGCTCGCCTATCTGCGCGAGCCGGCCGCCTCCGCCCTCCCCGGCCCGCGCGGGGCCGTCCCCCCGAACGAGAAGGTGCTGCTGCCGTGAGCTCCCTGTCCCTCGCCCCGCCCCGCTCCGCCGTCCTGCGGGCGGCCGGGCTGCGGCACCGGCCCGCGCTGCTGACCCTGCTGACGGTGATGGCCGCGATCTCCCTCGGGCTGCTGGTCCACGGCTGGTACCTGCACGACGGCCTGGCCCGCAGCGGCGCCGCCTCCTGCGACCCGGCCACCGACGCCTGCATGGCCATGTACAAGCAGTTCCTGCGCGAGTACGGCGACGGCCTGCTGGCGCTCGACTCCGTGTTCTACGTCCTCGGCGGGGCTTTCGGGGCCTTCCTCGGAGGCCCGCTGCTGGCACGGGAGTTCGAGCACGGCACGGTGCGTTTCGCCTGGACCCAGGGCGCCGGGCGGACCCGCTGGACGGTGGGCGGCCTGGTCATGGGCGGCGCGGTGCTGGCCGTCGTGGCGGTGCTGTTCGGACTGCTGCTGCGCTGGTGGAGCGGGCCGCTGACGCTCCGGGTCGGGGAGTTCAGTCCGGAGGTCTTCGTGCAGACGCCGCCGGTGCTGGTCGGACGGGTGCTGGTGGCCTTCGGGGCCGCGGTGCTGGCCGGTGCGGTGCTCCGCCGGACGGTGGTCGCGGTGGGGGCCGGGCTGGCGGCCTCGGTCGCGCTGCCGTTCCTCGCCCACTCCGTGCGCGCGCACTACCTGCCTCCGCTGGAGGACGCGGTGCACTCCATGAAGCCCATGGCGCTGGACGACCGCTGGGTGCTGAACGTCTGGTTCTCCGACCCGGCCGGGAAGCGGATCCCGACCGGCGCCTTCTACGACATCGGCGGGGACTTCGCCCACCTCCAGGAGCTGGTGCGCGACGGCGGCTACACCGCGCACGAGGTGTACCAGCCGGCGAGCAGGTTCTGGCCGTTCCAGTTCATCGAGTTCGGCTGGACGCTCCTGCTCGCGGTGGCGCTGTGCGCGGCGGCGGTCTGGTGGGTGCGGCGCCGGGCGTTCTGAGCCCCGGTCGTCAAGATCTCTTGAAGAGGTTCCGTCAAAACCCTTGCGGGAGTGCGGCGTCAGGGCTTTTCCTTTTTCTCGTTAGGAAAGTTTCCTAACCCACGAGGAATCGGAGCGTCCCATGCGCCCTCAGCCCCGTCGTGCCCTCCGCATCGCCCTCGCCGCCGCCCTGGTGGCCGCGCCGCTGACCGTCGCGGCCACCTCGGCGGCCCAGGCCGCCCCGTCGCCGGCCGCCGCCGTCCAGTTCAAGGGGGTCGGGCTGGACGACCCGCACAAGAAGGACATCGCCATGCAGCTGGTGTCCAGCGCGGAGAACTCGTCGCTGGACTGGAAGGCCCAGTACAAGTACATCGAGGACATCAAGGACGGCCGCGGCTACACCGCCGGCATCATCGGCTTCTGCTCCGGCACCGGCGACATGCTGGACCTGGTCCAGCACTACACCGACCTCAAGCCCGGCAACATCCTGGCCAAGTACCTGCCGGCCCTGAAGAAGGTCAACGGCAGCGAATCGCACGCCGGCCTCGGCTCCGCCTTCGAGAAGGACTGGGCCACCGCCGCCAAGGACACCGTCTTCCAGCAGGCCCAGAACGACGAGCGCGACCGGGTGTACTTCAACCCCGCCGTCAACCAGGCGAAGAGCGACGGCCTGCGCGCGCTCGGCCAGTTCGCCTACTACGACGCCATCGTCATGCACGGCCCGGGCAACAGCTCGGACAGCTTCGGCGGCATCCGCGCCACCGCCATGAAGAAGGCCAGGACGCCCGCCCAGGGCGGCGACGAGGCCACCTACCTCAAGGCCTTCCTGGACGCCCGCAAGGTGGTCATGAAGAAGGAGGAGGCGCACTCGGACACCAGCCGGGTCGACACCGAGCAGCTGGTCTTCCTCAACGCCAAGAACTTCGACCTCAACCCGCCGCTGAAGTGGAAGGTCTACGGCGACAGCTACGCCATCAACAGCTGACGCCCCGGCAGGCGAAAGGGCCCGGCGGCCGTGAACCGGCCGCCGGGCCCCGCCGTCCGTCCCGCCGCGGGTGTCAGGCGCTCGCGGTGTAGTCGTAGAAGCCCCGGCCGGACTTGCGGCCCAGCAGGCCGGCGTCGACCATCCGGGAGAGCAGCGGGGGAGCGGCGTACAGCGGCTCCTTGTACTCGTCGTACATCGACTCGGCGATCGAGACGATGGTGTCCAGGCCGATCAGGTCGCACAGCCGCAGCGGGCCCATCGGGTGGGCGCAGCCGGCCTCCATGCCCTTGTCGATGTCCGAAGCGGTGGCCACGCCCGTCTCGAACATCCGCACCGCGGACAGCAGGTACGGCACCAGCAGCGCGTTGACCACGAAGCCGGCCCGGTCACGGGCGCGGATCGGCTCCTTGCCGAGCACCTGGGAGGCGAACGCCTCGACCCGCTCGGTGGTGGTCGCCGAGGTGGTCAGGGTCGGGATGACCTCGACCAGCTTCTGCACCGGCGCCGGGTTGAAGAAGTGCAGGCCGATCACCTGCTCCGGGCGGCTGGTGGCGGCGGCCAGCTTCACGATCGGGATCGAGGAGGTGTTGGAGGCGAGGATCGCGTCGCGGCGCTCGACCACCCGGTCCAGGGTCTCGAAGATCCGGACCTTGATGTCCTCGCGCTCGGCGACGGCCTCGACCACCAGGTCGCGGTCGGCGAAGTCGGACAGCTCGACGGTGAAGGACAGCCGGGCCAGCGCCTCGTCCCGCTCCTCGGGCGTCAGCTTGCCCCGCTTGACGGCTGTCTCCAGGGAGTTGGTCAGCCGGGTGCGGCCGAACTCCAGCGCCTCACCGCTGGCCTCCGACACCAGGACGTCCAGCCCGGCCCGGGCGAAGACCTCGGCGATGCCCGACCCCATCAGGCCGCAGCCGATCACTCCGACGCGCGCGATGTCACTCACTCAGTTGCCCTTCGACGGTGCTGGGGGTCGCCCAGCCAGCGGGTGGCCCAGCGAGCTGCTGGACAACGGGCCGGTGTGCCGGAATGGGTGCACCGGTCACCGCCCCGACGACGTTACTACTCCGTACCGGCCAGTAGGTCACCCCCTCCCCGGCAGGGTGCCACGGCCGGGAGTCCCCCGAACGAGTGAGGCGGCGACCCCGGACCCGTGTGCCCGGGCCCGGCTCCGCCCGGCGCCCGACAGAATGCCGCAGACGGGGGCCGGGGGCGGAAGAGGACAGGGCCGGGCACGCGAAGGGAGTACGGGGTGTCGACGGGATCGCTCGCAGGACAGGTCGCCCTGATCACCGGGGCCGGCCGGGGCATCGGCCGGGAACTCGCCATCGGCCTGGCCGCCGAGGGGATGTCCGTCGGCCTGGTCGGCCGCACCCACGAGACACTGACCGACACCCTCAAGGAGTGCGTCAGGCGCGGCTCCCGGGGCGTCGCCGTGACCGCCGACGTCACCCGCCCCGGCTCGGTGCGCGAGGCGGTCCGGCTGGTCGAGCGCGACCTCGGGCCGATCGACCTGCTGGTCAACAACGCCGGCCTGGTCGACCGCGCCGAGGTGCCGCTCTGGGAGACCGACGCCAACCAGTGGTGGCAGGTGATCGAGACCAACCTGCGCGGCCCCTACAACCTGCTGCGCTGCGTGCTCCCCGGCATGGTCGCCCGCCGGCGCGGCCGGGTGATCAACCTCAACTCCGGCTTCGCGCTGCGCCCGGACGGCGACTACACCGCGTACGCCACCTCCAAGGGCGCGCTGCTCCAGCTCTCGGACAACATGGCGGACTCGCTGGCCCGCAACGGCATCGTCGTCCTCGACATCAGCCCGGGCGCGGTGGCCACCGACATGACCGCCGGGATGCCGATGTTCAAGGGCACCACGGACTGGGGCTCCATCCCGTACATGGTCGCGGTCACCGTGGACGCGGCCCGCGGCCGCTTCGACGGGCTGCACGGGCGCTTCATCCACGCCGGCCGGGACGACCTGGAGGAACTGGTCAACCGGGCCGACGCGATCCGCGCCGCGGACGCCCGCACGCTGCGGCTGCGCCCGTACAAGGACGACGACCCGATGCTCTGACCGGGTCGTTCAGGCGCAGAGCTGGCTGGCGGTCACCGGCTTCAGCCCCGCCTTGGCCAGGCCGTCCAGGATGCCGGGCAGCGCGTCCACCGTGCACTGGTGACCCATGTGCAGCGCCACCACCGAGCCGCCGCGCACCGAGTTCAGCACCCGGCGCTGCAGCTCGGCGGCCGAGGGGTCGTTGTAGTCGCGCGGGTCGACGTCGAAGGACAGCACGTGCTCGTACCCGACCGCCCTGGCCTGCTCGCGCACCATCGGGGTGGCGTACTGCGCGGCGGAGGGGCGGAACCAGCGGCCGATCGAGCCGGTGAGCCGCTGCAGGCGCTCGGCGCACTGGGCGATCTCGGCGCGCGCCTGGTCGGGTGCCATGGCCGAGATGTTGAGGTGGTTCTGGGTGTGGTTGCCCAGCTCGTGGCCGCCGTCCAGGATCCGCCGGGCCATCTGCGGCTGCTGGTCGAGCCAGCTGCCGACGACCATCACGGTCACCTTGGCGCCGCGCTGCTCGGCGGCCTCCAGCAGGGCGGTGGCCAGCTTCGGGTCGCCGCTGCCGTGGAAGGTGAGCGCCACGTTCCTCCCGGTGCGCGGCCCGTACGCGACCTCGGCCGGGGTGCCGGGCGCGAGCGGCGGCAGCACGGGCGGGGCCGGCGGGGCGGAGGGCTGGGCGGCGGCCGCGGCGGCGGTCGGCCCACCGTCGGGCCCGGGCTCCGCCGGGGCGGTGGGCGCGGGGGAGGCCGGGCCCTCAGCGCCGTTCCAGGCCGGGTCGGTGGTGTGCTGCGGGTCCACGGTCCCGGGGTGCGCGGCGAGTGCCCCCGGGTCGGCCCGGCGGAGCGTTCCGGTGCCGCAGGCGGTGAGCAGGCCGCCGGTGGCGGCGAGGGCGGCGATCCGGGCGGTGGCGCGCAGTACGGTGCGGCGGTCGGCAGTCATCGGCAGCCAGCATAGAGAGGACGGCTCCGCCCGGCGATCCGACCCGACCGGGCCCGCACCGGCTTTGACGTGCACACACTCTGTGACCGGGTGTTGCGTAAACCTGAACTCCCGCTGTTTCCGCGGTGTGTCCTTGGATACGATCACCGCGCACCGTGAGTTGACCGGCGGTGGCCAAACTCTTCCGGCATTGCGCATTGGGGGCGGACAGGATGTACGAGGACGGCGCGGCGACCGGCCGGAGCACGGACACCGAGTGGGACTGGGCCAGAGCCGAGGACTGGCAGCCCCCGAGCGAGCTGGACACCGGCGTCCCGCACACCGCCCGGATGTACGACTACTACCTCGGCGGCAAGGACAACTTCGAGGCCGACCGCAAGGCCGCCCAGGCCGCGATATCCGCCTACCCCGCGCTGCCGCTGCTGGCCCGCACCAACCGGCAGTTCCTCGGCCGCGCCGTGGAGTTCGTCGCGAGCCGGGGCGTGCGCCAGTTCGTCGACATCGGCACCGGCATCCCGGCGGTCGGCTCCACCAACGAGGTCGCCCAGCGGGTCGCCCCGGACGCCCGGGTGGTGTACGTGGACAACGACCCGATCGTCGCCACCCACGCCCGCGCCCTGCTGGCCGGCCACCCCGCCGGGCACACCTCGGTGATCGAGGCCGACCTGCGCGACCCGGCCGCCATCCTCGGCCACCCCGCGCTGGCCGGCGCCGTCGACCTCTCCCGGCCGGTCGCGCTGATGCTGGTCGCCGTGCTGCACTTCATCCGCGACGAGGAGGGTGCGCAGCAGATCGTCCGCACCCTGCGCGACGCGCTCGCCCCGGGCAGCGCGCTGATCCTCTCCCACGGCAGCCCCGACTTCGCCTCCCGCGAGAGCGCCTCCGAGGGCACCCGCATCTACCGCAGCGCCAGCGCCCCGCTCGTGCTGCGCCCGCGGTCCGGCGTCGAACCCTTCTTCGGCGACTTCGAGTTCGCCGGCCCCGGACTCGTCCAGCTCCCGCTCTGGCGCCCCGTCGCGGGCCACGTGCCCACCTCCGAACTCCCCGAGGGCTGGCAGGACGTCTCGGCGTACGCCGGTGTCGCCTTCAAGAAGTAGCCCCGAGCGTCCGTCGGGGTCCGGTCCCGGCGCCTCCCTCCTGCGCCGGGACCGGACCGTCGAAGCCTGGGGTTCACCACTGACAGCCCCTCACCGCCGCGGGTACCCTGCGGCGTGACCACCACCGACCTGCCCCCGCTGCCCCCCGGCGTCGCCGAACTGCTGCGGGCCGTCGACGCCCCGCCCCGCCTGGTCGCCCACCTCGCCCTGGTGCACGAAGTGGCCGGGGAGATCGTCGGCTTCTGTGCCCGCGCGGGCCTGGCCTTCGACCACGAGGCCGTCCTGTACGGCGCCGCCACCCACGACATCGGCAAGACCGTCCACCCCGAGGAGCTCTCCGCCCCCGGCTCCCTGCACGAGCCCGCCGGGTACGCCCTGCTGCTCGCCCGCGGCGTCCCCGAGCACCTCGCCCGCTTCGCCCGCGGCCACGCGAGCTGGGACGGACCCGGCGTCACCGTCGAGTCACTGCTGGTCAGCCTGGCCGACAAGGCCTGGAAGAACAAGCGGGTCCCGGACCTGGAGGACCTGGTGGTCGAGCGGCTCGCCGCCGCCGGAGGGCAGGAACGCTGGGAAGCCTTCCTCGCCCTGGACGACCTGCTCACCCGGATCGGCGAGGACGCCCCGCGGCGGCTCGCCGTCCAGGCCGCCCACCCGGTGCGGACCGGGTGAAAATCGGCGCGACACGACGGGCGGGCCGGTGTTAGCTTCCGCGACATGGAACCCCTGAGCGAGAACGAGATCCGCGCGTCCTTCGTCAACTGCTCCAAGGGCGAGGCCCGCCGGCTCAACCTGCCCCGGGGCCTGGCGGAGCTGCCCTGGGAGCACCTGGACTTCCTCGGCTGGCGGGACCAGGGCGCGCCCGACCGGGCGTACCTGGTGGCGCCGTACCAGGGCGAGCCGGTCGGCCTGACGCTGCGCTCGCCGGTGATCCGGCGCAGCCTGACCAAGACCAACGTGTGCTCGCTGTGCATCACCGCGCACGCCGGGTCCGGGGTCGCGCTGCTCGCCGCCCGCCGGGCCGGGGCGGCCGGGCGCGAGGGCAACACGGTCGGCACCTACATCTGCGCCGACCTCGCCTGCTCCCTCTACGTGCGCGGGCTGAAGAAGTCCACCCTGGTCACCCGGCCCGACGAGTCGCTGCCGCTGGAGCTGCAGATCGACCGGACGGTGGGCAACCTCGGCGGCTTCCTCGCCAAGGTGCTCGCCACCGCTGCCGTGTAACGGCTCCGGGCCTGTCCGTGCCCGCGGGGCTCGGTGCCCGTACGGTTCGGTGCCCGCGCGGCTCAGGTCCCGCGCAGCTGGTCCAGCTCGCGGCGCTCCCGCTTGGTCGGCCGCCCGGCCCCCCGGTCCCGCGTCCCGGCCGCCGCGACGAACTCGCGCGGCGGCCGCGGCGGGCTGTTGTCGACCAGGCACTGCGCCGCGACCTCGGCCCCGACCCGCTTGCGGATCAGCTTCTGCACCACCACGACCCGTTCGTGGCCCTCCTCGCGGACCCGCACCTCGTCCCCGGGCTTCAGCGCCTGGGCCGGCTTGGCCCGCTCGCCGTTCACCTTGACGTGCCCGGCCCGGCAGGCGGCCGCCGCCAGCGCCCGCGTCTTGACCAGCCGGACCGACCAGATCCAGCTGTCCAGCCGCACGCTTCCCTCGTGTTCAGCCATCCCCGGAGCCTACCCAAGGCCGGCCGCCGGTCGGCCCCGGGCGGCGCCCGGCGCCTCCTGGACCGCCCAGCCGTTCCCGTCCGGGTCGTTGAAGAACACGAAGTTGTTCCACGCCTCGCCGTGCCCGTCCACCCGGCCCCCCGCCACGAAGTGCTGGACCGGGCTGACCGCCACGCCCCGTGCCGCCAGTTCGGCGTGCGCCTTCTCGATGTCCGGCACCACCAGCTGGAGCCCCTTGACCGATCCGGGCGGGGAGTCGATCACCCCCTTGCCCACCACGATGGAGCAGGGCGAGCCGGGGGGCGTCAGCTGTACCACCCGGATCCCGTCCCGCAGCAGGGTGTCGTGGTCGACGGTGAACCCGGCCTGCTCCTCGTAGAAGAGCTTCGAGCGGTCCACGTCCGACACCGGGACCACCACGACTTCGAGTTTCCACTCCATCGCCCTCACCCCTCTCGGTCGGGCTCTTCCAGTATCCGTCCGTAATCGCTCCCGGGGGCCGTCGGATAGCCTGAGAACACGATGAATCCCCAGACCACGCCCGCCGCGACCCCGCCGGACACCGCCTTGGCCACCCCGTGGGGCGCCTTGGAGCTCACCCGTTTCCCCGTGGACCCGCGCGAGCGGCTGCGGGCCTGGGACGCCGCCGACGAGTACCTGCTGCGCCACCTGGCGGGCGAGGCCGACAGCGCGGCCGGCGCCGCGACGGAGCTGGCCGGCCGTACGGTCGCCGTCCTCGGCGACCGCTGGGGCGCGCTGACCACCGCGCTCGCCGAGTACCGGCCGGTCCAGATCACCGACTCCCATCTCGGCCGGCAGGCCACCCTGGCCAATCTGGCCCGGGCCGGCGCCGCCGTCGACGAGACCCGGCTGCTCACCACCCGGGACGCCCCGCCGGAGCGGATCGACGTGCTGCTGGTGCGCGTCCCCAAGAGCCTGGCCCTGCTGGAGGACCAGCTGCACCGGCTCGCCCCCGCGCTCCACGAGGGCACCGTGGTGATCGGCTCCGGCATGGTCACCGAGATCCACACCTCCACGCTCCAGCTCTTCGAGCGGATCCTCGGGCCGACCCGCACCTCACTGGCCGTGCGCAAGGCCCGGCTGATCCTCTGCACCCCGGACCGGGCGCTCGACGCCGGTCCCAACCCGTGGCCGCACCGCTACGCGCTGCCGTCGGACATCGGTGCCGCCTCCGGCCGTACGGTCGTCAACCACGCGGGCACCTTCTGCGCGGACCGGCTGGACATCGGCACCCGCTTCTTCCTGGCCCACCTGCCCGTCCCCGCCCCCGGCGCCCGGGTGGTGGACCTCGGCTGCGGCAACGGGGTGGTCGGTACGGCCGCCGCGCTGGCCGGGCCCGGCGCGGAGCTGGTCTTCGTGGACGAGTCGCACCAGGCGGTGGCCTCCGCCGAGGAGACCTTCCGCACCAACCTGGGCCCGGACGCCCCGGCCGGGTTCCTGGCCGCCGACGCCCTGGCCCCGGACGTGGTCGCCGCCGGCTCGGTGGACCTGGTGCTCAACAACCCGCCGTTCCACTCCCACCAGGCCACCACCGACGCCACCGCCTGGCGGATGTTCACCGGCGCCAAGCGGGCGCTGCGGCCCGGCGGGGAACTCTGGGTGGTCGGCAATCGCCACCTCGGTTACCACGTCAAGCTGCGCCGCCTCTTCGGCAACTGCCAACTCGTCGCCGGTAACCCCAAGTTCGTGGTGCTGCGGGCCGTCAAGCGCTGACCGGGCCGCCCCGCCCCGGCGGGGTTCGGCAGGCACTCCTTGCATGAATTTTCCGCCACGCGTATATTCATGCCACGACTAAGGAGGAACGCCATGGCATTGCGAGTCGCCGTCGCCGGCGCGAGCGGTTATGCGGGCGGCGAGGTGCTGCGCCTGCTGCTCGGCCACCCGGAGATCGAGATCGGGGCGCTGACCGGCGGCTCGAACGCGGGCACCAGACTGGGCGCGCTCCAGCCGCACCTCCTCCCGCTCGCGGACCGCGTCCTGGAGGCCACCACTCCCGAGGTGCTGGCCGACCACGACGTGGTGTTCCTGGCGCTGCCGCACGGCCAGTCCGCCGCCGTCGCCGAGGAGCTCGGCCCGAACGTCCTGGTGATCGACTGCGGCGCCGACTTCCGGCTCAGGGCCGCCGCCGACTGGGAGCAGTTCTACGGCTCCGCGCACGCCGGCACCTGGCCCTACGGCCTGCCCGAACTCCCCGGCCACCGCGCCGCGTTGAAGGGCAGCAACCGGATCGCCGTGCCCGGCTGCTACCCGACGGCCGTCTCCCTGGCGCTGTTCCCCGCCTACGCCGCGCAGCTCGCCGAGCCGGAGGCCGTGGTGGTCGCCGCCTCCGGCACCTCCGGCGCGGGCAAGGCCGCCAAGCCGCACCTGCTGGGCAGTGAGGTGATGGGCAGCGTCAGCCCGTACGGCGTCGGCGGCGTCCACCGGCACACCCCGGAGATGGCGCAGAACCTCACCCCGCTCGCGGGCGAGCCGGTCTCCGTCTCCTTCACCCCCACCCTCGTCCCGATGCCGCGCGGCATCCTCGCCACCTGCTCGGCCAAGGCCCGGCCGGGCGTGACGGCGCAGAGCCTGCGCGCCGCCTACACCGAGGCGTTCGCGGACGAGCCCTTCGTCCACCTGCTGCCCGAGGGGCAGTGGCCGCAGACCAGCAGCGTCTACGGCGCCAACACCGCCCTGGTCCAGGTCGCCCTGGACGCCGCCGCCGGGCGGATCATCGCGATCAGCGCGATCGACAACCTGGTCAAGGGCACCGCCGGCGGCGCGGTGCAGAGCATGAACATCGCCCTCGGCCTGCCCGAGGAGCTCGGCCTTCCCGTGAACGGAGTCGCACCGTGAGCACGACCACCAACGTCGGAGTGACCGCAGCCAAGGGCTTCCGCGCCGCCGGCGTGACCGCCGGCATCAAGGCCTCCGGCACTCCCGACCTCGCCCTGGTGGTCAACGACGGCCCCTCGCTCGCGGCCGCCGGCGTCTTCACCGCCAACCGGGTCAAGGCCGCGCCGGTGCTCTGGTCCGAGCAGGTCCTCAAGGGCGGCCGGGTCTCCGCGGTCGTCCTCAACTCCGGTGGCGCCAACGCCTGCACGGGCCCGCTCGGCTTCCAGGACACCCACGCCACCGCGGAGAAGGTCGCCGCGGAGCTGGGCCTCGGCGCAGGTGAGGTCGCGGTCGCCTCCACCGGCCTGATCGGGGTACGGCTGCCGATGGACATCCTGCTCCCCGGGGTCGCCCTGGCCGCCGGCAAGCTCGGCGAGGACGGCGGCGAGGCCGCCGCGATCGCCATCAAGACCACCGACACGGTGCACAAGACCGCCCAGTACACCAGCCCGGCCGGCTGGACGGTCGGCGGCATGGCCAAGGGCGCGGGCATGCTCGCCCCGAGCCTCGCCACCATGCTGGTCGTCCTCACCACCGACGCCGACCTGGACAGCGCCGCCCTGGACGAGGCGCTGCGCGGCGCCACCCGCACCACCTTCGACCGGATCGACTCCGACGGCTGCATGTCGACCAACGACACCGTGCTGCTGCTGGCCTCCGCCGCCTCCGGCACCACCCCGGAGCAGGCCGAGTTCGCCGAGGCCGTCCGCACGGTCAGCGCCGACCTGGCCCGTCAGCTGATCGGCGACGCGGAGGGCGCGAGCAAGGAGATCCGGATCGACGTCACCGGCGCCGCCACCGAGGACGAGGCGGTCGAGGTCGCCCGGACGATCAGCCGCAACAACCTGCTCAAGTGCGCCATCCACGGCGAGGACCCCAACTGGGGCCGGGTGCTGGCCGCGATCGGCACCACCTCCGCCGCCTTCGACCCGAACGAGCTGGACGTCGCCATCAACGGCGTCTGGGTCTGCAGGGCCGGCGGCGTGGGCGAGGACCGCGACCTGGTGGACATGAAGGGCCGCGAGGTCGTCATCACCGCGAACCTCAACGCCGGTACGGCGGGCGCCACGCTGTGGACCAACGACCTGACGGCCGACTACGTTCACGAGAACAGCGCCTACTCGACCTGATCCGCGTCACTTCGTCCGCGACACCCTGAGCCGCGGCACTCCGAGCCGCGGCACCTGATCCGCGACCTCCCCCCGGCCCGCGGCCGGGGGGACCCCCATCGACGAGGGAATTCCGTGCAGATCGCACCCAAGGGCGAACAGGCCCGCAACAACACCGCGTTGCCCAAGGCCATGACGCTGATCGAGGCGCTGCCGTGGCTGGAGCGCTTCCACGGCAAGACCGTCGTGATCAAGTTCGGTGGCAACGCGATGGTGGACGAGAGCCTCAAGGCCGCCTTCGCCCAGGACGTCGTCTTCCTGCGCTACGCCGGTCTGCACCCGGTCGTGGTGCACGGCGGCGGCCCCCAGATCAGCGCCCAACTCGACCGGCTGGGCCTGGAGTCGAGCTTCACCAACGGCCTGCGGGTCACCACCCCGGAGACCATGGACGTGGTCCGGATGGTGCTCGCCGGCCAGGTGCAGCGCGAGCTGGTCGGCCTGCTCAACGGGCACGGCCCGTTCGCGGTCGGCATGACCGGCGAGGACGCCCACACCATGACGGCGGTCAAGCGCTACGCGGTGGTGGACGGCGAGCAGGTCGACATCGGCCTGGTCGGCGACATCGTCAACATCGAGTCCGGCGCGGTGAAGGCGATGATCGCCGACGGCCGCATCCCGGTCATCTCCTCGATCGCCCGCGGTACCGACGGCCACGTCTACAACATCAACGCCGACACCGCCGCCTCCGCCCTCGCGGTCGCGCTGGGCGCCGAGATGCTCGTCGTCCTCACCGACGTCGAGGGCCTCTACAAGGACTGGCCGAACTCGGACGACGTGATCAGCCAGCTCACCGCGAGCGAGCTGGAGGAGCTGCTGCCCGACCTGGCCAGCGGCATGCTCCCCAAGATGGAGGGCTGCCTGCGCGCCGTCCGCTCCGGCGTGGGCACCGCCCGCGTGCTGGACGGCCGGGTCCAGCACAGCCTGCTGCTGGAGATCTTCACCGACGAGGGCATCGGCACGATGGTCGTGCCGGACGACGAAGCGACCGTGACCGGGGGACTGGCATGACCGGCGGGACCGACATGACCGACATGACCGACGTGACGCACAACGAGCAGCTCGCCCAGCGGTGGCAGCACTCCTTCACCGACAACTACGGCACCCCCCGCATCCCGCTGGTGCGCGGCGAGGGCAGCAAGCTCTGGGACGCCGACGGCAAGGAGTACACCGACCTGCTCGGCGGCATCGCCGTCAACGCCCTCGGCACCGCCCACCCGGCCGTCGTCGAGGCCGTGAGCCGGCAGATCGCCACCCTCGGCCACGTCTCCAACCTCTTCATGGCCGAGCCCACCATCGCCCTCGCCGAGCGGCTGCTGGAGCTGGACGGCCGCCCGGGCGGGCGGGTGTTCTTCTGCAACTCCGGCGCCGAGGCCAACGAGGCCGCTTTCAAGATCAGCCGGCGGACCGGCCGCACCCACCTGGTCGCCCTCCAGGGCGCGTTCCACGGCCGCACCATGGGCGCCCTCGCGCTCACCGGCCAGCCCGCCAAGCAGGACCCGTTCCGGCCGCTGCCCGGCGACGTCACCCACGTCCCGTTCGGCGACGTCGAGGCGCTGCGCGCGGCCGTCACCACCGGGACCGCCGCCGTCTTCCTGGAGCCGATCCAGGGCGAGAACGGCGCCGTCCCGCTGCCCGAGGGCTACCTGAGGGCGGCGCGCGAGATCACCCGGGCCACCGGCACCCTGCTGGTCCTGGACGAGATCCAGACCGGTGTCGGCCGCACCGGCCACTGGTTCGCCCACCAGGCGTACGAGGGCGTGGAGCCGGACGTGGTCACCCTGGCCAAGGCGCTCGGCGGCGGTCTGCCGATGGGCGCGGTGCTCGCCTTCGGGCCGGCCGCCGAACTGCTCACCCCGGGCCAGCACGGCACCACCTTCGGCGGCAACCCGGTGGCCGCCGCGGCCGGGCTCGCGGTGCTGGACACCATCGAGTCCGAGGGCCTGCTGGAGCACACCCGCAAGCTGGGCGAGCGGCTGCGGCACGGAATCGAGGCGCTCGGCGACCCGCTGGTCTCGCACGTGCGCGGGGCGGGCCTGCTGCTCGGCATCGTGCTCACCGAGCCGGTCTCGGCGCGGGTCCAGGCCGCCGCGCAGGAGGCGGGCTACCTGGTCAACGCGGCCGTCCCGGACGCCGTCCGGCTGGCCCCGCCGCTGGTGCTGACCGAGCAGGAGACGGACGCCTTCCTGGCCGCGCTGCCGGGCATCCTCCGGACGGTGCGCGAGAGCGCCCCGGCCGATGCGAGTTGACCGTCGTCCGGGAGAATAATCACATGACCGCTTCCCGCTCCGGTTCGTCCGCCGCCGGCCCGACGCCGCAGGTCCCGCAGACCCGCACCGCGCGCCACCGGCGGATCGTGGACCTGCTCACCCGCCAGCCCGTGCGTTCGCAGAGCCAGCTCGCCAAGCTGCTCGCCGACGATGGACTCGTGGTGACCCAGGCCACCCTCTCCCGGGACCTGGACGAGCTGGGCGCGGTCAAGATCCGCAACCGGGACGGCGCGCTGATCTACGCCGTCCCGGCCGAGGGCGGCGACCGCACGCCGCGCGCGCCGATGGGGGAGTCGGCCAGCGAGGGCCGGATGGCCCGGCTGGCCGGCGAACTCATGGTCTCCGCGACGGCCTCCGGCAACCTGGTGGTGCTGCGCACCCCGCCGGGCGCCGCCCAGTTCCTGGCCTCGGCGATCGACCAGGCCGAGGTCTTCGAGATCATCGGCACCATCGCCGGCGACGACACCGTGCTGCTGATCAGCCGCGACCCGGCCGGCGGCCAGGCGCTCGCCGACCACCTCATGCAACTCGCCCAGGCGAAGGCGCAGTAGCGCCGCGCGCCGCCTGACCTCGACGAACCCCGGCCGACGGAGAGCCCTCCGGCCGGGGTTTTGTGTTTCATACGGCGTCGTGCATACTTATGCCGTCCACTGCACATGCATGAAGGAGTCACGCGATGACCGCCGAGCAGCCCTCCGACGTCCGCCTCTGGGGCGCGCGCTTCGCCGACGGCCCGTCCGAGGCGCTCGCCCGGCTCTCGGCCTCGGTCCACTTCGACTGGCGCCTCGCGCCGTACGACATCGCCGGCTCCAAGGCCCACGCCCGGGTCCTGCACAAGGCCGGCCTGCTCTCCGACGAGGAGCTGGCCGGCATGCTGGACGGCCTGGACCGGCTGCTGGCCGACGTCCGGGCGGGCACCTTCACCGGCACCGTCGCCGACGAGGACGTGCACACCGCCCTGGAGCGCGGCCTGCTGGAGCTCCTCGGCCCCGACCTCGGCGGCAAGCTGCGGGCCGGACGCTCGCGCAACGACCAGATCGCCACCCTGTTCCGGATGTACCTGCGGGACCACGCGAAGACCATCGGCAGCCTGCTGCTCGACCTCCAGCAGGCCCTCGTCGGCCTCGCCGAGGCGCACCCGGACACCGCGATGCCGGGCCGCACCCACCTCCAGCACGCCCAGCCGGTGCTCTTCGCCCACCACGTCCTCGCGCACGTGCAGGCCCTCGGCCGGGACGCCGAGCGGCTGCGCCAGTGGGACGCCCGCACCGCCGTCTCGCCGTACGGCTCCGGCGCGCTGGCCGGCTCCTCGCTCGGCCTCGACCCGCAGGCCGTCGCCGCCGAACTCGGCTTCGAGGGCGGCTCGGTCGGCAACTCCATCGACGGCACCGCCTCGCGCGACTTCGTCGCCGAGTTCGCCTTCGTGACCGCGATGGTCGGCATCAACCTCTCCCGGATCGCGGAGGAGGTGATCATCTGGAACACCAAGGAGTTCGGCTTCATCACGCTGCACGACGCCTTCTCCACCGGCTCCTCGATCATGCCGCAGAAGAAGAACCCGGACATCGCCGAGCTCGCCCGCGGCAAGTCCGGCCGGCTGATCGGCAACCTGACCGGCCTGCTGGCCACCCTCAAGGCGCTGCCGCTCGCCTACAACCGGGACCTCCAGGAGGACAAGGAGCCGGTCTTCGACTCCTGCGACACGCTGGAGGTGCTGCTGCCCGCGTTCACCGGGATGATGGCCACCCTCACCGTGCACCGGGAGCGGCTGGAGGAGCTGGCCCCGGCCGGCTTCTCGCTCGCCACCGACATCGCCGAGTGGCTGGTCAAGCAGGGCGTGCCGTTCCGGGTCGCGCACGAGGTGGCCGGCGCCTGCGTCAAGGTCTGCGAGGCCGAGGGCATCGAACTGTCCGACCTGACGGACGGGCAGTTCGCCGCGATCTCGGAGCACCTGACGCCCGAGGTGCGCTCGGTGCTCAGCGTCCACGGCGCCATCGCCTCCCGCGACGGGCGCGGCGGAACGGCCCCCTCGGCGGTCGCGGTCCAGCTCGCCGAGGTGAAGGCGGACCTGGCGCGGCAGGAGGAGTGGGTCCGGGGCTGACCCCTCGCGGGCGGCCGGTCCGCCGACGGAGGGGTCGATCCCCGGCGCGGTTGGGAAGGACGCCCCGGCGCGGTCGGGAAATACGCCCGGGCGCGACGGGATCGACCCCCGGTGCGACGGGGGAGGGGCGCGGCGGTCCGACCGGCGCGCCCCTCCCGTGTCCGCGCCCCGGCCCGGGCGTAACCGGCCCCGCCCCGGGCCGTCATGCACGGTGTGTGCACCCCCCTCCGACCCGCCCCCTCCGCCGAGGACGTCTACCTCGCCGAAGCCCGCCGCCGCGCGGTCCGCGAGACCGTCGCCGCCCTGCCCGGCCGCTGTCCGCAGCTGATCGCCGCGCTCGCCGAGGACCCGCCGCCCACGTACCGTGAGCTCTCCGAGCGGCTCGGCATGCCGCGCGGCTCGATCGGCCCCACCCGCTCACGCTGCCTGGCCTGCCTGCGGATGCTGCTCCACGCGGAGCGCTACCCCTGAGCGCTGCCCCTGAGCAGCCCGTGCGACCGGGCGGAGCCCGTGCGGCACGGGAGGTGACCCTGCTCACGTCCGCCCCCGCGAAGGTTGAGCGGAGCTGACACCCGGGTAGAGCGCTGGCGAACGCAGCTCTTGACGGTGGTGCGATCACTCGGATACTGAGCGTGAGCGCGCCACCCTCTGCGCGCCGGGCACGACGACTGGGGAGGCCCCTCCACATGGGCATGAGCGTGATCATCTCGGCTGCGGAGGCCGAGGACGCGGAGCAGATCCTCAAGCTCCAGTACCTCGGCTACCAGCCCGAGGCCGAGCTGTACGGCGACTGGGCGATCGAGCCCCTGACGCAGAGCCTGGAGAGCCTGCGCGCCGAACTGTCCGAGGACCACTTCCTGGTCGCCCGGCTGGGCGACGAGGTGGTCGGCACCGTCCGCGGCCGCGTCGGCGACGACGGCGTCGCCCGGATAGGGCGCCTGGTCGTCCACCCGCGGATGCAGCGCCACGGCCTCGGCGGCCGCCTGCTGGACGCGCTGGAGCGCCGCATGGCCCAGGAGGGGCCGGTGAGCGCCTACCGGCTGTCCACCGGCCACCGCAGCCTCGGCAACCTGCGGCTGTACGCTCGACAGGGGTACCGCCAGACCGGGGTCGAGCAGATCACCAGCCGGCTGAGCTACGTGCACCTGGAGAAGGCCGCCGCGACGCCGCTCGCGGCGACGGCCTGAGCCCGCCGCCCCGCGCACGTTTCCCGGCGCCGCCACCATCCGGACCACCGGTGGCGGCGCCGAGCCGTATCCATGCAGGTCACAGGGGTATGTGTCCGCATTGCGGACAGCTTCGCCAAACAATTGGGCGGAATTCGACCCATCTGTTTTACTGGCTCACATGACTGCGACGACGAACTGGACCCCCACCGGCACCCTGCCGGCAGGTGAGCGTGCCATGTGTCGTCGAATGTGTCACTGCTGAGGGCCACCGCCCCCGGCGCCCCGCTGAGGGCGCCTCCCCCTCGCGCCCCGAAGCGAGACTCCGGCAGCGCTCCCGCCCGTGCGAGCGCGCCCCTCCTCCCGGACCCCTTCCCCCGTCGTGCCCGCATCCGCGCGGGTGCCGTTGAGTTGACCCGTTAGGGCCACGCCGTCGCGCGGCCCCGGCGTCCAACGGCCACGATCGAGGGACGCCAGGTCCGGACCCTCCTGGCGCAGCGCCGTGAGGTCGCCCCGCCGACCGCAAGCAGGTCGGGCGGTCGACCCGCGCCGCCCGCCCCCGACCCACGGAAAGCCGCTGTGATCACCACCACGGACCTGACGAAGGTCTACCGTTCCCGAGGCCGCGAGGTGACCGCCCTCGCCGGTGTCGACCTGCACGTCCGCCCGGGCGAGGTCTACGGAGTCGTCGGCACCAGCGGTGCCGGCAAGTCCACCCTCATCCGCTGCGTGAACATGCTGGAGCGCCCGTCCTCCGGCACGGTCACCGTGGACGGGGTCGAGCTGACCGCGCTGGCCGGCGGCGAGAACCGGGCCGGCAAGGAACTGCGCGAGGCCCGCCGCCGGATCGGCATGGTCTTCCAGCACTTCAACCTGCTCTCCTCGCGGACGGTGCAGCAGAACGTCGAGCTCCCGCTGGAGATCATCGGCCTGGACCGCACCGAGCGCCGCCGCAAGGCCGCCGAGCTGCTCGACCTGGTCGGCCTGGGCGACAAGGCCCGCAGCTACCCCAACCAGCTCTCCGGCGGCCAGAAGCAGCGCGTCGGCATCGCCCGGGCGCTGGCCGGCGACCCCAAGGTGCTGCTCTCCGACGAGGCCACCTCGGCGCTCGACCCGGAGACCACCCGCTCGATCCTCAAGCTGCTGCGCGAGCTCAACCAGCAGCTGGGCCTCACCGTCCTGCTGATCACCCACGAGATGGACGTCATCAAGTCCGTCTGCGACTCCGCCGCCCTGATGCGCGGCGGCCGGGTGGTCGAGTCCGGCGAGCTCACCGACCTGCTCGCCAGGCCCGGCTCCGAGCTGGCCCGCGAACTGTTCCCGCTCAGCGAGTTCGGCACCGGCCACCCCGGCTCCACCGTGCTGGAGATCACCTTCCAGGGCGACAGCTCGGCCCAGCCCTTCGTCTCCCAGCTCGCCCGCACCTACCAGATCGACATCAACATCCTCGGCGCCGCGGTGGAGACCATCGCCGGCCGGATGGTCGGCCGGATGCGGGTCGAGCTGTCCGGCGGCCACCAGGACAACGTGGTGCCGATCGGCTACCTGCGCGAGCAGGGCCTGCAGGTGGACGTGATCGGTGCGACGGACGGAGCGGTGGCATGACCTGGGACGAGATGTGGGCCCTGATGGGGCCCGCCACGCAGGAGACCTTCCAGATGGTCGGGGTGTCCGCGGTCGTCACCGTCCTGCTCGGCCTGCCGCTGGGCGTGCTGCTGGTGCTCACCGACAAGGGCGGCCTGCTGGCCAACCGGGCCGTCAACAAGAGCATCGGCTTCGTCGTGAACCTCGCCCGGTCGGTGCCGTTCATCATCCTGATGATCGCGCTGATCTCCTTCACCCGCTGGCTGGTCGGCACCTCCATCGGCTGGCAGGCGGCGACCGTACCGCTGACCATCGGCGCCATCCCGTTCTTCGCCCGCCTGGTCGAGACCTCCGTCCGTGAGGTCGACCGGGGCCTGGTCGAGGCGGTCCAGTCGATGGGCGGCAGCACCTGGACGATCGTCCGCAAGACCCTGCTGCCCGAGGCCCTGCCCGGCATCGTGGCCTCGGTCACCACCACGGTCATCACCCTGATCAGCTACTCCGCGATGGCCGGCACGGTCGGCGGCGGCGGCCTCGGCACCCTCGCCGTCAACTACGGCTACCAGCGCTTCGAGACCACCTTCATGTGGGTCATCGTGGCCGAGCTGGTGATCATCGTCACCGCCGTCCAGCTGATCGGCGACTTCGTCGTCCAGCGGCTCTCCCACCGAGGGCGCACCGGCGGCCGGACCCGGCTGCTCGGCCGCTCCCGGACGACGCCCGACGAGGACCTCGTCGCCTCCTAGACCTCCCCCGTCCGACCCCGGGCGCGGCTCCCCGTTCCACGCAGAAAGGCACTTTTCGTGCGCAACGTTCTGAAGTTCACCAGCATCCTCGCCACCGCCGGCGTCGCCCTCTCGCTGGCCGCCTGCGGCAGCTCCGGGTCCTCCTCCTCGTCGGACGCGAACGCGCCGCTCAAGGTCGTGGCCAGCCCCACCCCGCACGGTCAGATCCTGAAGTTCGTCAAGGACAACCTCGCGGAGAAGGCGGGCCTCAAGCTCGACATCAAGGAGGTCACCGACTACGTGACCCCCAACACGGCGGTGCAGGACGGTTCGGCCGACGCCAACTACTTCCAGCACGTCCCGTACCTGGAGGACTTCAACAAGAAGCGCGGCACCGACATCGTGTCGGTCGAGCCCGTGCACCTGGAGCCGCTGGGCGTCTACTCCAAGAAGGTCAAGGCGATCGCCGACCTGCCGGACGGCGCCACCATCGGTCTGCCGAACGACGCCACCAACGAGGGCCGCGCGCTCAAGCTGCTCGCCGACAACAAGCTGATCACCCTCAAGGACGGCGTCACCACCGCCGCCACCCCGGCGGACGTGACCGGCAACCCGAAGAACTTCAAGTGGAAGGAGCTGGAGGCCGCCCAGCTGCCCCGCTCCGTCGCCGACCTCGACGCCGCCGTCATCAACGGCAACTACGCGATCGACTCCGGCCTGAAGCCGGCCACCGACGCCCTGGTGCTGGAGAAGGCCGAGGGCAACCCGTACGCCAACATCCTGGCCGTCAAGAAGGGCAAGGAGAACGACCCGCGGGTCAAGAAGCTGGCCGAGCTGCTGCACTCCGACGAGGTCAAGAAGTACATCAACGACACCTTCCAGGGTTCGGTCATCCCGGCCTTCTGAGCCGCGGTCCGCTCGACACCCCGATCCCGACCGGGCCCCCGCCGCACCTCGGCGGGGGCCCGGTCGGGCAGTATGCGGCAGGGACACTCCGGCCGACCGCGTTCTGACGTACCGTCGTGCGGGCAGCGCACCGCGTGGCACCCGGGGCACGACGGAGGCGTACGGTGTTGTGTTCACGACCCGGCGAGGAGAGACGGCATGGCAGCGAGCTTCCCCGAGACCGCCATCAGCACCGAACGGCTGCTGCTTCGGCCCCTGGCGGAGGACGACGCCCCCGGGCTGGCCACCATGATGGCCGACGATCTCGTCCTCGCCTGGACGGACCTGCCGCACCCCTTCACCGAGGAGTACGCGGCCGAGCTCGCCCGCACCCTCGCCCCCGCCCACCGGGCCGCCGGGCGCGGCATCGTCTTCGCCGTCACCGAGAACCTGACCCAGCGCCTGGTCGGCCTGGTCGAACTGCGCAACACCGACTGGCGGCTGCGCAGCACCGAGATCTCCTACGTCACCGCCGTCTGGGCGCGCGGCGAGGGCTACGCCCCGGAGGCCGTCCTCGGCGTCGCCCAGTGGCTGTTCGAGGACCGCGGCTTCCTGCGCCTGGAGCTGCGCACCGCCGCCGGGAACACCGCCGCCCAGCAGGTCGCCCAGAAGATCGGCGGCATCAGCGAGGGCGTGCTGCGCAGCGCCTGGATAGTCCGGGGGGAGTCCGGCGAGGCGGTGCCGGGGGCAGCTCCCGGCGGCCGGGCCGGGGGAGAGAGCCGCAGCGACCTCATCCTGTGGAGCCTGCTCCCGGAGGACCTGGAGTCGCCCGAGCCGCTCCGCGGGGGCTGGCACGGCGACCAGCGCTACGTGCTCCGCGACTGAGACCCGAAGGCCCTGACCCGGCGTGGACATGTGTGCGAGATGTCGGGGTCCGGGGTACCGCACCCGGTAGCCTCTGGACCGGCACCGCACGACGGCGGATCGAGTGGCGCACCGAGGCGAGGGAGAACGGCCGCAGATGGCTGACCGGATCACGGTCATCGGGTGGGACGGCACACCGCTGACCGAGGCCGCCGGCGCGGCCCTGGCCGCGGCGACCCTGGTGGCGGGAGCCCCCTACCAACTGAACGCCCTCCCGGTGCCGGAGGCCGCCGAGCGGATCATTCTCGGCAACGTCCGGCAGGCCGCCCGCCGGATCGCCGAGCACCGCGGCGCCGCCGTCGTGGTCGCCGAGGGCGACCCGGGCTTCTTCGGGGTGGTGCGCACCCTGCGCCGCCCCGAGTACGGCCTCGAACTGGAGGTGCTGCCCGCCGTCTCCTCGGTGGCCGCCGCCTTCGCCCGGGCCGGCATGCCCTGGGAGGACGCCCGGGTGGTCAGCGTCCACGGCGGACGGCTGCGCCGTGCGGCCAACATCTGCCGGGCCCACCCCAAGGTCGCGGTGCTCACCGCGCCCGGCGCGGGGCCCGCCGAACTCGCCCTGATGCTGCGCGGGGTGCACCGGACCTTCGTGGTCTGCGAGGCCCTCGGCACCCCGGACGAGGACGTCACCGTCCTCACCTCCGACCGGATCGCCGACCACGTGTGGCGCGACCCGAACGTGGTGCTGGTGATCGGCGGCGGCGCCCAGGCCTCCGCCGTGGACGAGGCGGCCGGCTGGCTCGCGGGGCGCCCGGTCGGCTACCCCGGCGCGGAACGCGGCTGGGCGCTCCCCGGTGACGCCTATGCGGGCGCCGGGCGCACGGAGGGTGAGCCGGGCGCACCGGAGGTGCTCCCCGCCCATGTGCGCGCCCTGGTACTGGCCCGTCTGGGCGCACGCCCCGGGGACCTGGTCTGGTCGGTCGGCGCCGGCAGCGGCGCCCTCGCGGTGGAGGCGGCCCGGTTCGGCGCCGCCGTCGTCGCGGTCGAGGACTCCCGCTCGGCCTGCGCCCGGCTGACCGTCAACGCCCGCCGCTACGGCGTCGAGGTGGAGACGGTGTACGGGAGCGGCCCCGAGGTGCTGGGCGGCCTGCCGGAGCCGGACGCGGCGGTGGTGGAGTCCGGCGGCCTCGACGTGGTGCGCGCCGTCCTGGCCCGCCGTCCCGAGCGGTTCGTCGCGCTGCCCCGGACCCTCGCCGAGGCGCAGGAGGTCCACCGGGCGATCGCCGGGGCCGGTTACCGGGCGGACGGCGCGCTGCTCCAGGCGACCCCGTTGCGGCCGGCGGGGGAGGGCGACGGTCTGACGCTGGGGACCGGCGGAACCGGCGTGCTGGTGCTCTGGGGTGAGCAGATCGTGTGAAGGCCGTGGGCGCGGGCCGGGGCCGTCCGGTGGCGCCAACGGTGATCCAGGTCGCATCCGGACACCGATTCGAGAGGTGACCGCGCCGTGCCGGTAGTGTGACGTCCTGGACGGCCGTATCGGTCGGCGACCCACCCGATTCGGTCGGTTTGTCACCTTTTTGACGCGGTGCAATCCGAATCCGCTCGGAGTGTGGGCAATTCGACGGGCCGCGTGCCGGACCTGGAGAATGCCGTAGGGTCCGGTGCGGTCGTGCCGGTTGCTCCGGGTTGTCGTTGTTTCAGACGATGTGCCGCCCCGTACGGGCGGTGCGCCGGGCCGGGGTGCCGCAGTGCGCCGGATGGACTTGGGCCGCAGCGCCACGGCGCGGCGGCCGCGTGTGGTTAGGGGCGGGCCGGTGCTGGTGCGGCCCGTGCGGATGGGCGCTGCGATCGGTGATCGTGTCGCCGAGGGCGCGGCAGCGGCCTGGAAGGAGCTTTGACAATGACCGATGGCGGCCACGTCCCGGGCGAGGGACTGCCGGAGCACCTGCACGCCGGGCATGACCCGCTCGGCGGACCGGAGGGCGTCGCGGGCGTTGCACCCCTCCAGGGCGTCGCGACGGACGGCGGTGCGATCCCGAACCCGGCTCCGGCCGGCGGCGTCCCCGGCGCGATGCCCCCGGGAGCGGGCGTCATCCCGCCGCAGGGCCAGCACGGCTACGGCGTTCCCGGCGTGCCCCAGCCCGGCCACCCCGGCGACGGCTGGGCCGTCGACCAGGGCGCCCCGCGCCCGGCCTTCCACTTCCTCGACCAGCCCGACACGCCGGACGGCCTGGACGACGATGACGACGTGCTGCTGATGCCCGGCCCGCAGGGCTCCTGGGGCGAGCCGGCCGTGCCGGCCGAGCAGATGCCGCTCGCGCCGCAGCAGGACGGCACGCCGGTCGAGCCGTCCTGGCCGCCGGTGGACCCGCCGGTGCTCGGCGCCGAGCACGCCGTTCAGCAGCAACCCGTCCAGACGCAGCCGCAGCAGCCGATGACGCAGGCTCAGCAGCCGCGCCGGCCGCTGCACGCCGGCCCGCCGATCCCGGACCCGTCGCTGATGACCGGCCAGGTGCCGGTCCGCTCGCTGGCCGACCGCGGCCCCTCGCAGGGCGGCACGCCCGCGCACGGCATCCCGGTGGTCGGCCGACCGCCGATGGCCGAGGCCGTCGCCCCGGCGCACGCCGCCGCCCCGCAGGCCGTCCCGACGGCGCCGGTCGCCCCGGCGGCTGCCGGGGTTCCGGTCGCGGACGGGCAGCAGCTGCCGCAGGCGCAGGACTTCCAGCAGGTCCAGCACGCCCAGCAGGTGCCGCTGGCCGGGCCGCCGGTCGAGGTCGTGCTGGCCGTGGAGACGGTCGGGGCGATCGAGGTGATCGAGGTCGTCGAGACGCCGGAGGCCGTCCACGCCGACCCGGTCCAGCCCGCGCAGGACGTGACGGCCCAGGCCACCCAGGCCACTGCGCCTGCCGTGGAGGCCGTCGCCGTGGCGGCGCAGGCCGCCCCGGCCGAGTCCGCCCAGCCGGTGGCCGGGACGGCCGGTGCGCCCGTCGCCGTCGAGCCCGTCGCCGAGGGCGTTGCTGCCGAGGCCGTCGCCGCCGAGGGTGCTGCCGCCGACGGCGCCGCCGTGCCCGTCGAGCAGACCGAGGCCGCGGCCCCGGCCGGCCAGCCGCGCCGGATCTCCGCCTTCCTGGCCGCTCCCACCCCGCACGGCCTGCCCAAGGTCGAGAAGGCCGGGCAGGCCCAGGTCGTCGAGGAGACGGCTCCGCAGCAGCCCGCGCCCATAGCGGCCGCCGACGCGCCGCAGACCGCTGCCGAGGCCGTCACGGCCGTCGACGCCGTCCAAGCCGTCGAGGCCGTTGATTCCGCGCAGCCCGCTGCCGAGGCCGTCGCGGACGCCGAGTCCGCCCCGGTCGCCGTGGTGGCCGAGGCCGCCGAGCAGGCCCACCCGGTGGAGACCGTGCCGGAGGCCGTCGCGGAGCCGGTCGCGGAGACCGCCGCGGGCACCGGTGAGATGCCCTCCGGCCAGGCCGTCGTCGAGACCGCCGCGGAGGCCGAGCAGCCGCAGCAGCAGGCCGAGGTCCAGGCCGAGGCACCCGCCGGGCAGGCCGTGGAGCAGACCGCCGAGCAGGCCGTGGAGGCGCCCGCGGAGGCCGAGGCCGCCGAAGCCGTCGAGCCGGCCGCCGAGGCTCCGGCCGAGGCCGCCCCCGAGGCTCCGTCGGCGCAGCCCGCCGAAGCCGCCGAGCAGCCCGTGGCCGAGGCCGTCGCGCCCGTCGAGGCCGTCGAGCCGGCCGGAGAGGCCGAGGAGGCCGCCCCCGCCGAGGCCGCCACCGAGCAGCCCGTCGCCGCCGTCGTGGAGGCCGAGGCCCCCGTGGAGCCGGCCGCCGAGCCGGCGCAGGTCCCGGCCGAGGCCGAACCCGCCGCCGTCGCGGAGACCCCCGCCGTCGCGGAGACCCCCGCCGTCGCGGAGACCGCCGCCGCTCCGGAGGCGGAGCCCGCCCAGGAGCAGGCCGGCGAGGCGACCGCCGACGCCGTCGAGCAGCCGGGGACCGAGCAGCCCGCCGCCGAGGCCGCTGAGGTGACCGAGGCCGCAGAGGTCCTTGAGGCCCCTGAGGCCGCTGAGGGCACCGCCGCCGAGGAGGCGCAGGAGCAGCCCGAGCAGCAGCCCGAGGAGCCCGCCGAGCCGCGCGGCCCGGCCGCCCCCGGATACGACGAGGCCGGCCGCGAGGCCGTCCACCAGGTGATCCGCGAGCGTCGCGACGTGCGCAACGGCTTCCGCCCGGACCCGATCCCGCACGAGGTGCTGATCCGCGTCCTGGAGGCCGCCCACACCGCGCCCAGCGTCGGCTACTCGCAGCCCTGGGACTTCGTGGTGATCCGCTCGGCGAAGACCCGCAAGCGGATGCACGCCCTGGCCGAGCGCCAGCGCGAGGCGTACGCGGACTCGCTGCCCAAGGGCCGGGCCAAGCAGTTCAAGGAAATCAAGATCGAGGCCATCCTCGACACCCCGGTCAACATCGTGGTGACCTCCGACCGCACCCGCGGCGGCCGGCACACCCTGGGCCGGCACACCCAGCCGCAGATGGCCCCGTACTCGGCCGCGCTGGCCGTCGAGAACCTCTGGCTGGCCGCCCGCGCCGAGGGCCTGGGCGTCGGCTGGGTGAGCTTCTTCGACGACGAGCAGCTGGTCCGCGAACTCGGCCTGCCCGAGCACCTGGAGGTCGTCGCCTACCTGTGCGTCGGCTTCGTCGACGAGTTCCCGGACGAGCCCGAGCTGGAGCAGCAGGGCTGGGCCAAGAAGCGCCCGCTGTCCTGGGTCGTCCACGAGGAGCAGTACGGCAACCGCGCGCTGCCCGGCGAGGAGCCGCAGAGCCTGCTCGCCGAGACCCTGCGCGGCATCCGGCCGCTGGACGCCAAGGCGCTCGGCGAGGCCTGGGACCGTCAGAAGCGGATGACCAAGCCGGCCGGCTCGCTCGGCATGCTGGAGATCATCTCCGCCCAGCTGTGCGGCCTGTCGCGCAAGTGCCCGCCGCCGATCCCGGAGCCCGCCTGCGTGGCGATCTTCGCCGGCGACCACGGTGTGCACGCCCAGGGTGTCAGCCCCTGGCCGCAGGAAGTGACCGCCCAGATGGTCGCCAACTTCCTGGCCGGGGGAGCGGTGATCAACTCCTTCGCCAAGCAGATCGGCACCGAGGTCTGCGTGGTCGACGTCGGCGTCGCCGCCGAGCTGCCGGACGCCGTCCAGCAGGGCCGCGCCACCGGCCTGCTGCCGCGCAAGGTCCGCCCCGGCACCGCCGACATGACCCAGGGCCCGGCGATGACCCGCGAGGAGGCCCTCAAGGCCATCGAGGTCGGCATCGAGACCGCCCGCGACCTGGTCGCGGCGGGCAACAAGGCACTGGTCACCGGCGACATGGGGATCGCCAACACCACCGCCTCGGCCGCCCTGATCTCGGTGTTCACCGGCCTCGACCCGGCCGAGGTCACCGGCCGCGGCACCGGCATCGACGACGAGACCCACGCCCGCAAGATCGAGGTCATCCGCGCCGCGCTGGCCCTGCACCGGCCCGACCCGAGCGACCCGATCGGCGTCCTCGCGGCCGTCGGCGGCCTGGAGCACGCCGCCCTGGCCGGCTTCCTGCTGGGCGCCGCCTCGCTGCGCACCCCGGTGGTGCTGGACGGCGTCATCGCCGGCTCGGCCGCGCTGGCCGCCAAGGCCATCGCCCCCGAGGTGCTGGCCGCCTGCATCGCCGGCCACCGCTCCGCCGAGCCCGGCCACCAGGCCGCGCTGGCGAAGCTCGGCCTGCGCCCGCTGATCGACCTGGACCTGCGGCTCGGCGAGGGCACCGGTGCCCTGCTGGCCCTGCCGCTGGTGCAGAGCGCGGCCCGGGCGATGCACGATGTAGCCACCTTCGACTCCGCCGGGGTCACCGAGAAGGCCTGACACACCCCGTCACCGCTCCGTGGACCGGCCCGAGGGCGCGCCGGACCGCGGAGCGGTGCCGTACCGTCCCCACACCCTCACCCCCGATCAGGAGCACCGCCGATGAGCGCGCCCACCCCGCACCCGAGCACCGAGGGCCGTACCCCCTACCCGGTGGGCCTGCTGCTGGCCGGCCGCCGCGTCGTCGTGGTCGGCGGCGGCCAGGTCGCCCAGCGGCGGCTGCCGGCCCTGATCGCCTCCGGTGCCGACCTGCACCTGATATCGCCGGCCACCACCCCGGCCGTCCAGGCGATGGCCGACGCCGGCGAGCTCACCTGGCACGCCCGCCCGTACCGGGACGGCGACCTGGCCGGCACCTGGTACGCCCTGGTCGCCACCGACGACCCGGCCGTCAACGCGGCGGTCAGCGCCGAGGCCGAGCGCGAGCGGGTGTTCTGCTCCCGCAGCGACGACGCCGCCGCGGCCACCGCCTGGACCCCGGCCAGCGGCCGCGACGCGGGCGCCACCGTCGCCGTCCTCACCGGCGACCCGCGCCACTCCGCCGCCCTGCGCGACGCCATCGTCGACGGCCTGCGGGACGGCTCGCTGGCCGCCCGCCAGTACCGCGCGCACGGCGCCGGCGTGGCCCTGGTCGGCGGCGGCCCCGGCGACCCTGACCTGATCACCGTGCGCGGCCGCCGGCTGCTCGCCGACGCCGACGTGGTCGTCACCGACCGCCTCGCCCCGCGCGAGCTGCTCGCCGAACTGCCCGAGCACGTCGAGGTGATCGACGCCTCCAAGATCCCGTACGGCCGCTTCATGGCCCAGGAGGCGATCAACCGCACCCTGGTCGAGCACGCCAAGGCCGGCAAGTTCGTGGTCCGGCTCAAGGGCGGCGACCCGTACGTCTTCGGCCGCGGCGGCGAGGAGCTGCTGGCCTGCGCGGAGGCCGGGCTTCCGGTCACCGTGGTGCCCGGGATCTCCAGCTCGATCAGCGTCCCCGCGGCGGCCGGCGTCCCGGTCACCCACCGCGGCATGACCCACGAGTTCACCGTGATCTCCGGCCACGTCGGCCCGGACGACGAGCGCTCGCTCACCAACTGGGAGGCCGCCGCGAGGATGAGCGGCACCTTGGTGCTGCTGATGGCCGTGGACAAGATCGGCGCGATCGCCGCCCGGCTGGTCGAGTACGGCCGGTCGGCGGACACCCCGGTCGCCGTCGTCCAGGAGGGCACCACCGCCGCCCAGCGCCGGGTGGACGCCACCCTCGGCACCGTCGCCGCGGTGGTCGAGGCCGAGGGCGTCAAGCCCCCGGCGGTCATCGTCATCGGCGACGTCGTCAACGTGCTGGCCGCGGCCTTCCAGCCGTAGGCCGGCGCGGACCCGCCGGGGCGAACGCGCCGGAGCGGCCGCCGGAGCGGACGCGCCGCAGCCAACGCGCCGGAGTGGGAAGTCGGCCGGTCCGACCTCCCACTCCGCGGCCGTTCCGCGGCTACTCCAGCGGCTGCTCCGTCCAGATGACCTTCCCGGTCGCCGTGTAGCGCGTCCCCCAGCGGTCCGCGAACTGCGCGACCAGGAACAGCCCGCGCCCGCCCTCGTCCTCGGTCGCCGCGTACCGCAGGTGCGGCGAGGTGCTGCTGCCGTCCGACACCTCGCAGATCAGCGAACGGTCCCGCAGCAGCCGCACCCGGATCGGCCCGGAGCCGTACCGGATCGCGTTGGTCACCAGCTCGCTCAGGATCAGCTCGGTGACGAACGCGGCCTCCTCCAGCCCCCACGCCGTCAGCCGCTCCGCCACCGCGGCCCGGACCTCGCGCACCGCCGCCGGGTCGGAGGGCACCTCCCACTGCGCCACGTGGTCCGGGGCCAGCACCCTGGTCCGGGCCACCAGCAGGGCGATGTCGTCCTGCGGGTGCGCCGGCAGCATCGCCCCGAGCACGTCCGCGCAGGTCTGCTCGGGCGTGCGCGGCGGCCCGGTCAGCGCCGCCCGCAGCAGCTCCAGCCCCTCGTCGATGTCCCGCTCCCGGTCCTCCACCAGCCCGTCCGTGTACAGCACCAGCCGACTGCCCTCGGCGAGGTCCAGCTCGGCGGTCTCGAACGGCAGCACCGCCAGCCCCAGCGGCGGCCCGGTCGGCAGCTCCGGGAACACCACCCGGCCCTGCGGGTCCACCACGGCCGGCGGCGGATGCCCGGCGGTGGCCAGCGTGCAGCGCCGCGACACCGGGTCGTAGATCGCGTACAGGCAGGTCGCCCCGGCCAGCTCCGCGCGCCCGCCGCCCGCCGCCTCGTCCTGGTCGATCCGGTTCACCAGCTCGTCCAGGTGCCCCAGCAGCTCGTCCGGCGGCAGGTCCAGGGTCGAGAAGTTGTGGATCGCCGTGCGCAGCCGGCCCATCGTCGCCGCCGCGTGCAGCCCGTGCCCCACCACGTCCCCGACCACCAGCGCCACCCGCGCACCCGGCAGCGGGATCACGTCGAACCAGTCCCCGCCCACCCCGGCCTGCGCCGGCAGGTAGCGGTGCGCCACGTCCAGCGCCGTCTGCTCCGGCAGGTTGCGCGGCAGCAGGCTGTGCTGGAGCGTCACCGCCATGGTGTGCTCCCGGGTGTAGCGGCGGGCGTTGTCGATGCACACCGCCGCGTGCGCGACCAGCTCCTCCGCCAGCGCCAGGTCGTCCGCCTCGAACGGCTCGGCCCGCTGCGCCCGCCAGAACCGGGCCACCCCCAGCAGCACCCCGCGCGCCCGCAGCGGCACCCGCACCAGCGAGTGCACCCCGTACGCCAGCACCTGCGCCGACCGCTCCGGGTCCTGGTCCCGCCACTCGTCCACCTCCGCCAGGTGCGGTTCGATGCCCGGCTCACCACTGTGCAGCGCCCCGGCCAGCGGGGTCTCGGGCACCACGTCCAGCACCGTTCCGACCGGGTAGAACGGCGCGTCGTCCCGTACGCCCGCCACCGCGGCGCGGCGCATCCGCCCCAGGGACGGGCTCGGCGGCGGCTCCTCGCCGGTCAGCACCTGGTCCGCCAGGTCCACCGTGACGAAGTCCGCGAACCGCGGCACCGTGACCTGCGCCAGCTCCTCCGCCGTCCGCGTCACGTCCAGCGTGCTGCCCACCGTCACCCCGGCGTCGTACAGCAGCCGCAGCCGCCGCTGCGCGCGCTCGGCCCGGCCGGACAGCGCCGCCAGCTCGGTGGAGTCGCGCAGCGTGGCGACGCATCCGGGCAGGCCGCCCGGCCGGTCGATCAGCCGGACGTTCACCGCCAGCAGCCGCTCCCCGGCCAGCACCACCTCGTCGGTGACCTGGCGCTCGGTGGTCAGCAGCTCCAGCGGCGCCTGCTCCAGGCCCAGCCCGGTCACGGGGCGGCCCTCGGCGTCCGGCGGCAGGTCCAGCAGCCGGCGCGCCTCGTCGTTGCAGAGCAGCAGCCGCCCGTCCCCGCCGATGATCATCACGCCCTCGCGCACCGCGTGCAGCACCGCCGCGTGGTGCTCGTACATCCTGGTCATCTCGACCGGGCCCAGCCCGTGCGTCTGGCGCCGCAGCCGCCGGCTGATCAGTGCCGTCCCCAGCGTGGCGAGCCCCACCGCGGCCGCCGCCGCGCCCAGCACCACCGGCAGCTGCCGCTGGCTGGCGCTGCTGATGTTCTTCAAGGTGACGCCCGCCGAGACCGCCCCGACCACCGAGCCGTCCGGCGCGTACACCGGGACCACCGCCTGCACCAGGCGGCCGAGCGTGCCCGAGACCTGCTGCGTCACCACCTGCCCGTGCAGGGCGGGCTCGTAGACGCCGACGAACTTCTGGCCGATCCGGGCCGGGTTCGGGTGGGTGTAGCGGATGCCCTGGTCGTTCAGCACGACGATGAAGTCCACGCCCGAGGCGACCCGTGCGGCTTCCGCGCTCGGCTGCAGGAGGGCCGTCGGATCGGGGGAGCGCAGCGCGGCGACGATGCCCGGGGAGTTGGCGAAGGTCTGCGCCACCGCCACCGAACGGTTGCGGGCCTCGTGCGTGGCGTCGTTGCGCGACTGCACCACCAGTGCCACCGCGGCCGCCACCACGAGCAGCAGCACGACCAGCACCTGGAGTGCGAAGACCTGCCCCGCCACCGACCGGTGCCACACCGGCCACCGCCGCTTCGCGTGCGGCAGCTGTGGCCGACCGTGTGGGCGCCCACCGGGGGAGCCGGCGGAGCCAGTGGCGCCAGAGGCCGACGGAGCCCAGGATCGGCCCGGATTTCGGGCCATACGGTCATATTTGCACTACGGCCAGCCGGGGACCACCCCGCTCCCTCCGCCGTTTGGCCTTCCCCGCCCGGGCTTGGCAAGATCGCAGGGTGTCCGAACCCCGTACCATCACCGACCCGGCCGACCCCCGCCTCGCCGACTACACCGGCCTGACCGACGTCGAACTGCGCCGCCGCCGCGAACCCGCCGAGGGCCTCTTCATCGCCGAGGGGGAGAAGGTCATCCGCCGCGCCCTGGCCGCCGGCTACCGGATGCGGTCGATGCTGCTCACCCCCAAGTGGCTGGAGGTGATGGGCGACGTCATCGCCGAGGCCGACGCCCCCGTCCACGTGGTCGAGCCCGCGCTCGCCGAAGCCGTCACCGGCTACCACGTGCACCGCGGCGCCCTCGCCTCGATGGAGCGCAAGCCCCTCCCCGACGCCGCCGAGGTGCTCGCCGGGGCCCGCCGGGTCGCCGTGCTGGAGGGCCTCGTCGACCACACCAACCTCGGCGCCATCTTCCGCAGCGCCGCCGCCCTCGGCATGGACGCCGTCCTGCTCTCGCCCGACTGCGCCGACCCGCTCTACCGGCGCGCGGTCAAGGTCTCCATGGGCGCCGTCTTCGCGGTCCCGTACGCGCGCCTGGACCCCTGGCCCGCCGCCCTCGACACCGTCCGCGAGGCCGGCTTCACCCTGCTCGCCCTCACCCCCGCCGAGGCCGCGGTCGACCTCCACACCCTCACCCCGCACGGCCTCCCCAAGGCCGCCCTGATGCTCGGCGCCGAGGGCGACGGACTCACCCCCCGCGCCATCGCCGCCGCCCACCACCCCGTCCGCATCCCCATGGCCCACGGCATCGACTCCCTCAACGTCGGCGCCGCCGCAGCCGTGGCCTTCTACGCCGTCACCACCCCCACCCCCTGACCGCCCGACTCCTCACGCACGCCCGGTCCACCGGAGCCCCCAGCGGCCTCCGGGGGCGCTGCACGAGAAGTCGGCCCGCCCGACTTCTCGCGAGCCGCCTCGCCCCGTTGCCTCCGATGGTCGGCCGACCCGGGGCCCCAGGCCCGTATCGCTTATGCCGAGGCCTTCCTCCGGTCGGCGTGCGCCCGCAGCATCCTCCGGAGCCGCGCCGCGCGAGAAGTCGGCTGGATCGACTTCTCGCGCGTGGGGGTTTTGCCGAGACCGCCTTCCAGGCGCTCGCTCGCAGCGGGCTCCGGGATCGCCCTGCGCCGGAAGTCGGCCCGCCCGACTCCTCGCGTCCCGCCTCCGCCACTCGCCATTGGCCCGGCCGCTGCACCGGAAGTCGGCGGGCCCGACTTCTCGCGTCGGCCGTCGTGGTGCGGATGGGGCCCGGGTGGCTTCAGCCGGTGGGGGAGGTGGGTGGGGCCGGGGCGGCGGCGGGGGGCGGGGTGGTGGCGCCGGGCCAGGATTCGTCGAGGGTGCCGTCGGGGCGGACGGTGTAGCGGGTGGAGGCGACGGCGCCGGTGACGGCCGAGCGTTCCTCGCGGACGACCGTGCTGCCGTCCAGTCGCCAGGTGGCCGCCGCCTGCGGGTCCGCCACCGAGGTGCGGGAGGTGGTGGCGACCGGAGTGTCCCCGGTGAAGGTGTAGAGCTGGACGAGGTCGACCTGGGTCGAACCCTCCGCCCGCCGCAGGACGACCACCGCGGCCGGCAGGCCCTTGTACCGGGCCGGCAGTACCGCGCTCAGCGTGATCTGCGGCCCGGCTCCGACCGAGTGCCCGTTCTGCAGGGCGACGGCCGGCCCGCCGGCCCCGTCGGGGTAGCTGCGGTTGGGCCAGTCCACCGGTGGCACGGGCGCCTGCGGGGCTGTCAGCCCGCTGTCCGCGCCACTGCGCGCCGCTGCCGGGAGCGGCGCGGTCGAGGCCTGAGGCGCGGTCGAGGCCTGCGGCACGACGTCCGCCGAGGTCCCCGGCACCGCCTGTTCGCCGCCGGAGCCCGTATTCACCACCACCGTGCTCGGTGGCCGCACGCTCCGGTTGTCCCGGTTCTCGCAGCCCTGCGCCGCCGCGATGGCCAGCGCCACCCCGATGGTCACGGTGACGAAGACCACCAGCCGCTGCCGGAGCAGCCGCTGCCGGGCGGTGCCGGGCCGCCCGCCGGGGGCGGGGGTGTGTTGGCGGTCCCGAGGGCGTGCCCGGTCGTGGGGGCCGGGGCGGCCCGGGGGCGGGGTCTGCGGACGGTCCGGACGCGCCCGCAGCGGGCGGGTCACCGGCGTGGCTTCGGGCCGCGGCGCGGGCGCGGCCGGTCCCTGGGGTCGCCGTCCGGCGGCCCCGGCGGCCTGCGCGCCGGGGCGGCCCGCCGC
>NZ_JBHVSD010000025.1:23348-158361 GCF_042885395.1 Kitasatospora sp. NPDC058063 | reverse complement strand
GGTTACATTCCGAACCCGGAAGCTAAGCCTTACAGCGCCGATGGTACTGCAGGGGGGACCCTGTGGGAGAGTAGGACGCCGCCGAACAATTATTCCAAAAAGCCCCTTCCCCTCCGGGAAGGGGCTTTTTGCGTTACCCTCTGCCAATGCAGAACCTGACCCTGACCTGGCAGTCCGCCGGGGCCGCCGCCATCGGCCTCCACGCGGGCGCGTACGCCGCGGCGAAGGGCCGGAAGCCGGCGCTGTCCGCTCTGCTGCGGGAGGCCGGCACGCTGCTGGCGCTGTTCGCGCTCTGGCAGCTGGTCGGGCACCTCTCGGTGATGAGTACGGACCACGCGCTGGACCGAGCGAGCTGGATCCACCACACCGAGCAGGTAATCGGGCTGCCGGACGAGGCGTCCTGGCAGCGGGCGGTCACGCCGTACCCGGTGCTGGTGAGGCTGGCGAACTACTACTACGCGGCCATGCACTTCGCCGTGATGCTGGGCGTGCTGCTCTGGGTGTTCGTGCGGCACCGCGAGCGCTACGCGTGGGTGCGCAACACGGTGGTGATCACGACCGCGGTCTGCCTGCTGGTGCAGTTCATCCCGGTGGCGCCGCCGCGGATGCTGCCGGAGAGCGGTTTCGTCGACGTGGCCGCCCAGTACGGGCAGTCGGTCTACGGCGGCGCGGTCGGCGGTGTGGTGGTGGCCGATCAACTGTCGGCCATGCCCTCGGTGCACGTCGCCTGGTGCGTGCTGGCGGCGGTCGCGGTGATCCGGGTGTCGCGCAGTTCACTGCGATGGGTGATGGTGCTGCATCCGGTGCTGACGGTGGCCGTGGTGGTGGTGACGGCGAACCACTTCTGGTCGGACGGCATCGTGGCGGTGGTGATCCTGCTCCTCGCCTATGCCGTGCTGGCGCTGGCGGCACGCCGACGGGGCCGGGCCTCCGTCGGGACGGAGATCCGGCCCCGCGGCACCGCCGAGGAGCAGTTGGAGCAGGTGGGCTGACCGAGGTCGTTCCCGGCCGGTTACTTGACCGGCAGGGCGATCTTTCCCCAGGAGCCGTTGCTCAGTGCGGAGGTGGCCGAGTACCAGGCGGCGAGTCCGGAGACGGCCGCGATCCAGCCGGCGACCTTGGCCAGGCCGCCGTAGCCGCCGAAGGTGGCGATGGCGGAGAGCAGCAGGGAGACCGTCAGCAGACCGTAGACGGCGCGGCCGAGCAGGCCCGAACCCCAGCTCGCGGCGGTGAGGGTGAGGGCGAGCAGGGCCCACAGCAGCAGGAAGAGTCCGGCGGCGTTCTTGCCCGCCCCCGCGGCCGTTGACCAGGTCGCCCAGAAGGCGCCGAGGGTGGTGAAGGCGGTTCCGGTGAAGCCCTCGCCGCCGCGGAGTTGCCAGAGGCCCGCGATGAAGAGGGTGACGCCGCCGAGGATATGGGCGAGGTGGGCCGCGTTCCCGGCTCCGGCGCCGTGCAGGATGCCGGTGGAGAGCAGGCCGTAGGCGAGCAGTGTGAGACCGAGCGCGAGGTAGCCGAGGTTACCCGCGTCGGCTCCGGTGGAGCGGGCGTTCGTTGCCCCGGAAGCTTCGTTGCTCACCGGAGGCTCCTTTCACTCTGGGCGCGCGCAGGGCGCAGTGACGCTGTGGTGTCGTCTCGATGAGTGGATGCGCGCGACCGCGCCGAAGGCGCACGGTTGTGAGTGTGCGCGGGCTGCGGTCGGAAGTGAGGGGCCATCGGAAGTGGTGGGCCAGCGGAGTGCCGCTGGTCGTGCCCCCGCCGGAGGGAATCTCCGGTGAGATCGGTCTACCCGACCCCGTTTCGCTTGTACCCTTGTGAATATAACAATTTGTGACTGCGTCAGCACGGCGCCAGCAAGGAACATACGCCGCGCCGACACTCGCCGGCATGCGCCGCCCTCCGGACGCTCAGGTCTTGCGCTGGGTGGGCACCCGGAGGGTCAGGATCGCCATGTCGTCGGACGGCGGCTCCGGGGCGAAGCGTTCGACCGCACGCTGCACCCTCGCAGCGACCGCCCCGGCGGTCAGGCCGGTACAGCCGGTGAGCACCTCGGCGAGGCCGTCGTCGCCCAGCATCCGCCGGCCCTCGCGGCGCTCGGTGACCCCGTCGGTGACACAGAGCAGGACCTCGCCGGGGGCGAGTACCAGGTGCTCGGCGGTGAGGTCGAGGTCGTCCATGACGCCGAGCAGCGGCTGCGGGGTGGCGGCCCGGTCGACCTGGCCGTCGGTGCGCAGTCGCAGCGGCAGCGGGTGGCCGGCGCAGACCAGGGAGAGCTCGGTGCTGCCGTCCGGGCGGGGCGTCAGTTCGCCGTAGAGCAGGGTGAGGAAGCGGCTGCGCGAACCCTCGTCCAGGATGGCCGCGTTGAGCCGGCGCAGCACCTGCGGGGCGTCCAGGCCCTCGCGGGCGAGGAGCCGCAGCGAGTGCCGGGCCAGGCCGGTGACCGAGGCGGCCTCGGGGCCGGTGCCGCAGACGTCGCCGATGGCGAAGCCGTAGGTGCCCTCGCGGATGGTGAACAGGTCGTAGAAGTCGCCGCCGACCTCGTTGCCCTCGCCGGCCGCCTGGTAGTAGACGTCCACCTCGACGCCGGGGATCTCCGGCAGGTCCGGCGGGAGCAGGCTGCGCTGGAGGGCCTGGCTGGTGGCGGTGCGCTCGGAGTAGAGGCGGGAGTTGTCCAGGGCGAGGGCGGCCCGGCGGGAGAGGTCCTCGGCGAGTTCGAGGATCTCCTGGCGGAATCCGACGCCGGCCGGGACCCCGAGCACCAGCAGGCCGATGACGCGGTTGCGGGCGGTCAGTGCGAGGACGACGGTCTCGCCGAGCAGGCCGGCGAGTTCCGGGCTGTCGGCGAGACCGCCCGCCTCGGCGGACTCGGCGAGGGCTGTCCAGAACCGGACGCCGTGGGCGGGGCCGGCCTCCGGTACGGGCGTCTTGTCGAGCAGGTCGCGCAGCGGGTCGATGCGGTCCTCGTCCTCGTGCAGGACGAAGGCGAGCCTGGCCGGTGAGGAGCGGTCGGCGGTGGTGTAGACGGCACACCAGGAGGCGAGGGTGGGGACGGCCATCTGGGCCATCAGCGCGAGGGTCTGCTCGTGTTCGAGGGTGCCGGCCAGCAGGTCGGAGGCCTCGACCAGGAAGGAGAGCGAGCCGCGGCGCAGCTGTTCGAGCTCGGTCAGCCGGGTGCTCTCGACGGCGAGGGCGACCCGGTCGGCGGCGAACTGCAGGCGCAGCGCGTCCTCGTTGTCGTAGCGGCCGGGCACGGCGGCGGCGATGCCCAGCGAACCGATCAGCCGGCCCTCGACCTTGAGCGGGACGGTGATCAGGGAGCGCATTCCGCTGTCGGAGAGCAGTGGCAGGCCGGTGGGCCGGGCGGAGAGGTCCTCGTGGACGGAGGGCAGCCGGGCGGAGTCGTAGCGGTTGCCGGTGCCGACCGGGAAGCGGGTGTGCCTGCGGTGTCCGGAGGTGAGGCCGGTGGCGGCGCGGACCTCGAACTCGGCCTCGTCGTCGGTGGTGAGCAGCAGGTACGCGGCGTCGCCGTCGAGCAGGTCGCGGGCGCGTTCGACGGTGCGCTGGAGCAGGGTGTCGAGGTCGTCGGTGGCGACCGGGCCGGCCAGCAGGTCGAGCCGGGGGCCGGCCGGGTCGGGGCGCTCGCCGGGCAGGGCCCGGGCGGGGGAGCGCAGCACCGCGCGGTCGGGTTCGAGGACCAGCAGGCAGAGGGTGGAGGGGACGCCCTCGGTGTCGCGCAGCCGGACCTGGGCGCCGTACACCTCGACCTCCTGGCCGTCCTGGCGTCGGATGCCGTAGCCGCCCTCCCAGCGGGCCATCCGCAGGGTGTCGGTCAGGCCGAGGCCGCGGGCGGGGGACTTGGGCCAGACCGCGAGGTCGGCCCAGGGGCGGCCGAGGACGGCCGCGGCGGGGTACTGGAAGAGCGCCTCGGCGTCCGGGTTCCAGGCCAGCACCCGGCCGTCCTCGTCGAGCTGGACGACGGCGACGCGCACCGGGCCGGGGCCGCTGGGCAGATCGCTGCCGGGGGTCGCGGGAACGGCGTAGCGGGTCCCGGACACGTGTGCGGGCAGGGCGAGGCGGAACCAGACGGTCTTGCGGCCGGCCGCGTACTCGACGCCCCACCGCTCCGAGAGGGCGGAGCACATCAGCAGGCCGCGACCGCCCTCGCCGTCCGGGTCGGCGTAGCGGTCGGAGCCGGTGACCGGACCGTCGCCGAGCGAGGGCAGGCCGCGCTCGGGGTGGTGGTCGGTGACCTCGATCCGGACGCTCTCCTCCTCGCGCAGGCAGCAGACCTCCGCGGCGGTGCCGGCGTGCACGACGGCGTTGGTGACGAGCTCGCTGACCAGCACGACCGCGTCGTCGACGACCTCGGGCAGGCCCCAGCCGAGCAGCGCGTCCCGGACGAACCCCCGTGCGGCGGCCGCGGACCGGCCGTCGGGATCGAAGGTGGCGGCTGCGCGCGCGGTGACCACGTTGCCACTTCTCCTCTGCTGCTCTTGCCCTGGCTGTCCGGGGTGCGGCGCCGAATCCCCGTGCGCGCCGTCGGGGTGAGCGGCGGCGCTGGGTCGGGTCGTGGCCCGGTGCAGCGCTCCACCCTACTTTCCGCTTGGTTCCCCGTGGGGACGGGGAGTCGAAACAGGCACCTGAGGGTGATTCTGCCCACCTGTTTCGGACGGTGCGGTACGAACCGAGCACAACCGGCCGTGCACCCGGTGCCGGTGCTGCCAGACTGGGGGGTCCGCGACGGCCGGTGAGAGCAGTACGGTCGTGTGGGTGCCGGCGCGTCGCGGACCGTCGGCACGCAGCCCAGCCGGGCCGGTGCCCGGGTGCGTGCCGCACCGGCACGGTCGGTCACCGGACAGTTCACGATGTGGGAGGGGCCCGTTGAGTTCGGCCACCAAGGACGCAACCGGAACGACGCCGCCCACTGTGCGCGGTGGACGCCCCGGGGCCGTGCCGCGGAACGCGGCCGGCCGACGGGCGCCGGGCCACAATCGTGGCGCGGAGCCCGCCGAGCTGCGCAAGCTGCTGTCGGCGCTGACCGCGATGCGGGACGGCAACTTCCGCCGCCGGCTGACCGTCCCGGGGGACGGGCCGCTGGCCGAGATCGCCGCGGTGTTCAACGAGGTCGCCGAGCGCAACCAGCACCTGACCGGTGAACTGGCGAGGGTCCGGCGCGCGGTGGGCCGCGAGGGCCGGCTGAACGAGCGGCTGGAGACCGGCGCGGGCGAGGGCGCCTGGATGGCGGCGGTCGACAACTGCAACGCGCTGATCGACGACCTGGCCCGCCCGATGGCCGAGGTGGGCCGGGTGCTCACCTCGATCGCCGAGGGCGACCTGGACCAGAAGATGGAGCTGCGCTCGCTGCACAGCAACGGGGTGAGCCACCCGCTGCGCGGCGAGTACCTGAAGATCGGGCGGACCGTCAACGGGCTGGTGGACCAGCTCTCCGAGTTCACCGACGAGGTGACCCGGGTGGCCCGCGAGGTCGGTACCGAGGGCAAGCTCGGCGGCCAGGCCAAGGTCCGCAGCGTGTCCGGCAGTTGGAAGGACCTGGCGGACTCGGTCAACACCATGGCGGGCCGGCTGACCGCCCAGGTGCGCAACATCGCCCAGGTGACCACGGCGGTGGCCAAGGGCGATCTGTCCCGCAAGGTCACCGTCGAGGTGGCCGGCGAGATGCTGGAGCTGAAGAACACCGTCAACACGATGGTCGACCAGCTGAACGGGTTCGCCGCCCAGGTCACCACGGTGGCCCGGGACGTGGGGACGGAGGGCCGGCTCGGAGGGCAGGCCCAGGTGCCGGGCGTGGCCGGGGTCTGGCGCGACCTGACCGACTCGGTGAACTTCATGGCGAACAACCTGACCGGCCAGGTGCGCAACATCGCCCAGGTGACGACCGCGGTCGCCAAGGGCGACCTGTCGCAGAAGATCGAGGTGGACGCGCGCGGAGAGATGCTGGAGCTGAAGAACACCATCAACACGATGGTCGACCAGCTCTCCGGCTTCGCCGAGCAGGTGACCCGGGTGGCCCGTCAGGTGGGTACCGAGGGGCGGCTCGGCGGTCAGGCGCAGGTGCCCTGGGCGGCCGGGGTCTGGCGGGACCTGACCGACAACGTCAACTTCATGGCGAACAACCTCACCGATCAGGTGCGCAACATCGCCCAGGTGACGACCGCGGTCGCCAAGGGCGACCTGTCGCAGAAGATCCAGGTGGACGCGCGCGGGGAGATCCTCGAGCTGAAGAACACCATCAACACGATGGTGGACCAGCTGGGCGCCTTCGCGGACGAGGTGACCCGGGTCGCCCGGGACGTGGGCACCGAGGGCATCCTCGGCGGCCAGGCCAGCGTGCCCGGCGTGGCCGGGATCTGGAAGGACCTGACCAACTCCGTCAACCTGATGGCCAACAACCTGACCAGCCAGGTCCGGAACATCGCCGAGGTGACCACGGCGGTGGCGCGCGGCGACGTCTCCAAGAAGATCACCGTCGACGCCCGGGGCGAGATCCTGGAGCTGGTGACGACCGTCAACACGATGGTGGACCAGCTGTCGGCGTTCGCCGACGAGGTGACCCGGGTGGCCCGCGAGGTGGGCACCGAGGGCATCCTGGGCGGCCAGGCCCGGGTGCGAGGGGTGTCGGGCATCTGGAAGGACCTGACCGACAACGTCAACTTCATGGCGTCGAACCTGACCGGGCAGGTGCGCAACATCGCCGAGGTCGCCGGTGCGGTGGCCCGCGGCGACCTCTCCAAGAAGATCGCCATCGACGCCCAGGGCGAGGTGGCGGCGCTCGCCGCGACCCTCAACACCATGGTCGACCAGCTGTCCTCCTTCGCGGTGGAGGTCACCCGGGTGGCCCGCGAGGTCGGCACCGACGGCACCCTGGGCGGTCAGGCCAGCGTGCCGGGCGTGGCCGGCATCTGGAAGGACCTGACCGACAACGTCAACCAGATGGCCAACAACCTCACCGGCCAGGTGCGGAACATCGCGCTGGTGATCACCGCGGTGGCCCGCGGCGACCTCTCGCAGAAGATCGACGTCGACGCGCGCGGCGAGATCCTCCAGCTCAAGACCAACATCAACACGATGGTGGACCAGCTGTCGGCGTTCGCCGACGAGGTGACCCGGGTGGCCCGCGAGGTGGGCACCGACGGGCGGCTCGGCGGCCAGGCCCGGGTGCCCGGTGTGGACGGCACCTGGCAGGACCTCACCGAGTCGGTGAACGAGCTGGCCAACAACCTGACGCGGCAGGTGCGCGCGATCGCCCAGGTCGCCACCGCGGTCACCAGGGGCGACCTGAGCCTGCGGATCGACGTGGACGCCGCAGGCGAGCTCGACGAGCTCAAGGACAACATCAACCAGATGATCGCCAACCTGCGCGAGACCACCCGCACCAACCAGGAGCAGGACTGGCTCAAGACCAACCTGGCCCGGATCTCCGGTCTGCTCCAGGGTCGCCGGGACCTGGAGGCGGTCGCCTCGCTGATCATGACCGAGCTGACCCCGGTGGTCTCCGCCCAGCACGGAGCGTTCTTCCTCGCCCAGCCGGCCGGCCGCACCGCCGAGCTGATCACCGAGGACGACGACGAGAACGACACCGTGCTGCGCCTGATCGGCAGCTACGGCTACCAGCGGCGGGCGATGCCGACCACCTTCCGCCCCGGCGAGTCGCTGATCGGCCAGGCCGCGGTGGAGAAGCGGGCGATCATCCTCAAGGAGGCGCCGCCCGGGTACCTGAAGATCGCCTCCGGGCTCGGCGAGGCCTCCCCGGCCCACATCGTGGTGCTGCCGGTGCTGTTCGAGGGCCGGCTGCTGGGCGTGATCGAACTGGCCACCTTCAGCTCCTTCACCACCGTCGCACTGGACTTCCTGAACCAGATCGCGGACCTCATCGGCGTCACGGTCAACACCATCAGCGTCAACACCAAGACCGAGGGCCTGCTGCTGGAGTCCCAGCGCCTCACCGCCGAACTCTCGATGCGGTCCGCCGAGTTGGAGGCCCGCCAGGAGGAACTGGAGCGCACCAACGAGGAGTTGCAGGAGAAGGCCGAGCAACTCGCCCAGCAGAACCGCGACATCGAGATCAAGAACGGCGAGATCGAAGAGGCCCGGCAGGTCCTGGAGGAGCGCGCCGAGCAGCTCGCCCTGGCCTCCCGGTACAAGAGCGAGTTCCTCGCCAACATGTCGCACGAGCTGCGCACCCCGCTCAACTCGCTGCTGATCCTGGCCAAGCTGCTCTCCGACAACAACGAGGGCAACCTCTCGCCGAAGCAGGTCGAGTTCGCCGACACCATCCACGGCGCCGGCTCCGACCTGCTCCAGCTGATCAACGACATCCTCGACCTGTCCAAGGTCGAGGCCGGCAAGATGGACGTCCGCCCGGCCCGGATCGCGCTGGTCCAGCTGGTCGACTACGTCGAGGCCACCTTCCAGCCGGTCGCGCTGGACAAGAACCTGGACTTCGCCGTCCGGGTCTCGCCCGCCCTGCCGGTCACCCTGCACACCGACGAGCAGCGGCTCCAGCAGGTGCTGCGCAACCTGATCTCCAACGCAGTGAAGTTCACCGACGCCGGAGCCGTCGACTTCTCGATCCGCCCGGCCGGCCGGGAGGTCCCGCAGGACGTGCGCGAGCGGCTGCTGGAGTCCGGCTCGATCCAGGGCCCGGACGACGAGCTGATCGCCTTCGCGGTCTCCGACACCGGCATCGGCATCCCCGGGAACAAGCTGCGCGAGATCTTCGAGGCGTTCAAGCAGGCCGACGGCACCACCAGCCGCAAGTACGGCGGCACCGGCCTCGGCCTGTCCATCAGCCGCGAGATCGCCCGGCTGCTCGGCGGCGAGATCCACGCCGAGAGCGAGCTGGGCAAGGGCTCGACCTTCACGCTCTACCTGCCGCTGCGCACCGAGGCCCCGGAGGCCGTCGGCGACCCCCGATCGACCGTGCCGGCCGCCCTGGCGCCGCGCGCCTCGGTCGGGGTGACCCCGGTGGGCCTGCCGGTGCCGGTCGGCGAGAACCCGGCCGACCACTGGGCCCAGGAGGTCCGCGAGCTGGCCGAGGAGCGCCGCCGCGGCGCGGTGGAGCGCCGGCGCAGTGCCGCCCTGGAGAGCGCCGCCGGACCGCGGACGGTGGAGCCCCTCCAGCCCCGCCCGGTCAACGGCGACCGGCGCTTCGACGGCCAGCAGGTGCTGATCGTGGACGACGACGTCCGCAACGTGTTCGCGCTCACCAGCGTGCTGGAGCAGCACGGCCTGACCGTCCTGTACGCCGAGAACGGCCGCGAGGGCATCGAGATGCTGGAGCAGCACGAGAACGTGGCGCTGGTCCTGATGGACATCATGATGCCGGAGATGGACGGCTACGCGACCACCGAGGCGATCCGCCGGATGCCCCAGTTCGCGGGCCTGCCGATCATCGCGCTGACCGCCAAGGCGATGAAGGGCGACCGGGAGAAGTCGCTGCAGGCGGGTGCCACCGACCACATCACCAAGCCGGTGGAGACCGACCACCTGCTGTCGGTCATGCGCGAGTGGCTGAACGCGGACCGCGCGTGATCGCGGGGGAGGCGTGAACCCCGGATCGGGCCCCGGGGTTCACGTCGGCCGGTCGGCCGGTTTGCTGGCGGTCGGGCCCGGGAACCGGGTAGGGTCACCGATCGTTGCGAACAGTGACCGGATGGCGACACGCTGCTGAGCGTGCGCCGGAGCACTGGCTGCGCGCCGCCCCGGATCGGGTCACGACGGGGCGATGTGCCGGGCGAGGGGGTGCGGCTAGCATGACCGGGGTAGCGGTGGGCAGTACGCGGGTGCCTGCACCGGGCGGCAGGCAGGCGACAGGAGGGCGAGCCCTGATGCAGAAGGCCAAGATCCTCCTGGTCGACGACCGACCGGAGAACCTGCTGGCGCTGGAGGCGATCCTCTCGGCCCTGGACCAGACACTGGTCCGTGCGGCCTCGGGTGAGGAGGCGCTGAAGGCGCTGCTCACCGACGACTTCGCGGTGATCCTGCTGGACGTCCAGATGCCGGGGATGGACGGCTTCGAGACCGCCGCCCACATCAAGCGCCGCGAGCGCACCCGGGACATCCCGATCATCTTCCTGACCGCGATCAACCACGGCCCGCACCACACCTTCCGCGGCTACGCGGCCGGCGCGGTGGACTACATCTCCAAGCCCTTCGACCCCTGGGTGCTGCGCGCCAAGGTCTCCGTCTTCGTCGACCTGTACGCGAAGAACTGCCAGCTGAAGGAGCAGGCCGCGCTGCTGCGCCTGCAACTGGAGGAGGGCGGCGACGAGCGGGCCCTCGGCGGGGCGCTGCTGGGTGAGCTGTCCGCGCGGCTGGCGGCGGTCGAGGAGCAGGCGGAGGCGCTCGGCAAGCAGCTGGACGGCGGCGAGGACGCCGGGGTGGCCGCCACCGCGGCGCACCTGGAGCGCAAGCTCGCCGGGCTGCGCCGGGCCCTGGACGCGATGCGCCCGGGCAGTTCCTGATCCCCTGCCGGGGTTCACCCGTCCGGGTGGTCCGGTGCGGCGACCGGGTGAATCCCGGTCAGGGTGACGGTGTGTCTGCGACACGTCCCGGCGCCCGGGCTCGGGCACATGTGCAGTGGTCGTCGGCCCCGGTAGGCTGCTGACCCATGGCCACTCGCACGCCCGGGAACGCAGCACGTAAGTCGAGTCCGGGAGCGTCCGGGAAGGCCGCGGCGAAGGCCCCGGGCAAGCCGCCCGCGAAGAAGGCGGCGGCCGGGAAGGCGGCTCCCGCGAAGAAGGCGGTGGCCAAGCCGGCCGCACCCGCGCCGAAGCCGTCCAGATCGGTGCTGATGGGCGCGCTCAACGCCCTGGCCAGCCCGATCGCGGCGATCTTCCGGGGCTTCGGCGACGGCGCCAAGAACCTGCATCCGGACCACCGCAAGGACGGCGTGGGCCTGCTGCTGTTCGCGCTCGCGCTGGTGACCGCGGCCGGCACGTGGTTCAGCCCGCAGGGCTGGCTGGGAGAGGGGGCCACCGCGGTGGTGTCCGGGCTGTTCGGCCGGCTCGACGTGCTGGTGCCGTTCCTGCTGGCCGCGATGGCGATCAGGCTCTGGCGCCACCCGGAGCTGCCGGAGGCCAACGGGCGGATCATGATCGGGCTGAGCGCGCTGCTGGTCGGCGTCCTCGGCCTGGTCCACATCGGCTGCGGCGCGCCCATGATGGGCAGCGGCGCCTCCCGGATAAGGGCGGCCGGCGGAATCATCGGCTGGGCCGCGTCCACCCCGATGATGGCCGCCGCCGGGCCGGCGCTCGCCGTGCCGCTGCTCCTGCTGCTGGCCTTCTTCGGCCTGCTGGTGGTCACCGCCACCCCGATCAACCGGATCGGCGAGCGGGTGCGGGGGATCGGCATACGGCTGGGCGTGGTCGAGCCCGGGCCGGAGGACGGGCGGTGGGGGCGCGCGCCGGAGCGCGAGCTGTCCACCGACCCGCCGGAGGACGCCGACCCCGACGCGCTGCCGTTCACCGTGGACACCGACAGTGACGACCCCTCGGACGAGGTGGCCGCCCGCCGGCGCCGCCGCCGGCGCAAGCCCGCCGAGGAGCCGGAGGACGCCGAGCGGATCTCCCTGGACAAGGAGCCGCTGGACCCCTACGCCACCCGCGACCTCGCCGCCGGCGCGGCCGCGGACCTGGACGGCGCCCTGGTCTACGGCGTGCCCGCCTCCTCCGCTGTGGCGGACATGATGCACCAGGTGCAGGACCGCACCGCCCCGCCGGAGGAGGCCGCCGTCCCCGCCGCCCGCAGCGGCGGCCCGGGCGCGCCCGAGGAGCACGGCGCGGCGCCGGTGCGGATGGAGCAGCTGCAGTTCGGCGAGGGCGTCACCTACGCCCTGCCCCCGCTCGACCTGCTGGAGCGCGGCGGCCCGGCCAAGGCCCGCAGCGCCCTCAACGACGAGGTGGTCGCCCAGCTCACCGGCACCTTCGCCGAGTTCAAGGTGGACGCCAGGGTCACCGGCTTCACCCGGGGGCCGACGGTCACCCGCTACGAGGTCGAGCTCGGCCCGGCCGTCAAGGTGGAGCGGATCACCGCGCTCGCCAAGAACATCGCGTACGCGGTGGCCAGCCCGGACGTGCGGATCATCAGCCCGATCCCCGGAAAGTCCGCGGTCGGGATCGAGATCCCCAACCGGGACCGCGAGATGGTCAACCTCGGCGACCTGCTGCGCTCGCGCACGGCCGCCGAGGACACCCACCCGATGGTCGTCGGCATGGGCAAGGACGTCGAGGGCCACACCGTGATGGCCAACCTCGCCAAGATGCCGCACATCCTGGTGGCCGGCGCGACCGGCGCGGGCAAGTCCTCCTGCATCAACTGCCTGATCACCTCGATCCTCGCCCGGGCCACCCCGGACGAGGTGCGGATGGTGCTGGTCGACCCCAAGCGGGTCGAGCTGACCGCGTACGAGGGCATCCCGCACCTGATCACGCCGATCATCACCAACCCCAAGAAGGCCGCCGAGGCCCTCCAGTGGGTGGTGCGCGAGATGGACATGCGCTACGACGACCTCGCGGCGTTCGGCTTCCGGCACGTGGACGACTTCAACGCGGCGGTGCGGGCCGGCAGGGTCACCCCGCCGCTCGGCAGCGAGCGCGAGCTGACGCCGTACCCGTACCTGCTGGTGATCGTCGACGAGCTGGCCGACCTGATGATGGTCGCGCCGCGCGACGTCGAGGACTCGGTGGTCCGGATCACCCAGCTGGCCCGCGCGGCCGGCATCCACCTGGTGCTCGCCACCCAGCGGCCCTCGGTGGACGTGGTCACCGGCCTGATCAAGGCCAACGTGCCGTCCCGGCTGGCCTTCGCGACCTCCGCGATGGCCGACTCCCGGGTCATCCTGGACCAGCCCGGCGCCGAGAAGCTGATCGGCAAGGGCGACGCGCTCTTCCTGCCGATGGGCGCCAGCAAGCCGATCCGGATGCAGGGCGCGTTCGTCACCGAGGCGGAGATCGCCAGGGTGGTGCAGCACTGCAAGGACCAGCTGACCGCCGTCTACCGGGACGACGTGACGGTCGGGGGCGGGCCGAAGAAGGAGATCGACGAGGAGATCGGCGACGACCTGGACCTGCTGATCCAGGCGGCCGAGCTGGTGGTCTCCACCCAGTTCGGCTCGACCTCGATGCTCCAGCGCAAGCTCCGGGTCGGCTTCGCGAAGGCGGGCCGGCTGATGGACCTGATGGAGTCGCGCGGGATCGTCGGTCCGAGCGAGGGCTCCAAGGCCCGCGACGTGCTGGTGAAGCCGGACGAGCTGGACGGGGTGCTGATCACCCTTCGGGGCTGACGGCCGGGCCCCGTCGGGGCCCGGCCCGTGTCCTGGGCGAGGTGTCACTCGTTCGGAGGAGGGTAGGCGCCGCGTGGGGAACCGAACGTGCGTACACCGCGTCACACCGCGGAAAGCGGACCCCGGATTCCCCGCGCGGCCGCGCTGACGGCCCGTCGGCGCGGTTCCGGACCTCGGTCGGACCGGGAGTGCGCATTCGGCCCGTTCCGCTTGAGAAACGATCCGCCCACGCCCCTAGACTGTTCCCCAGCAGGTGGCCATCCGCTCGAAAGGCGTGCCCCGTGACCATCGGCAAGTCCTCCGACCGCGAGAACACCATGCCGTCCCTCGAACCGGCCGACGACGTGGTGCAGGCGGCCGATGCCCCGAGCATCGGCCGGGTGCTGTCCACCGCCCGGATCGACGCGGGGCTCACGGTGGACCAGGTGAGTACCGCCACCCGGGTCCGGGTGCCGATCGTCCACGCCATCGAGGCGGACGACTTCGCCCGCTGCGGCGGCGACTTCTACGCCCGCGGGCACATCCGCCTGATCGCCCGGGTGGTCGGCCTGGACGGCGAGGCGCTGGTCGCCCGGTACGACGCCGCGCACGGCGGCCCGCCCGCCGCCAGGCGTCCGGCGACCCAGCTGATCGACAGCGGCCCGATCAAGGTGCCCCGCCGCGGCCGGCCGAACTGGGCGGCCGCCATGGTCGCCGCGATCGTCGCCGTGGTCGCGCTGATCGGCTTCAACCTGGTCAGCGGCACGGGCGGGCGCGGCAGCACCGGCTCGGCCAGCGCGCCGCTGCCCAGCGGCTCCGGGACCGGCTCGGTGGCCCCCGCCGCCACGCCCGCCGTCCAGCCGCCGGCTCCCGTGCCCAGCGCCGCCGCGATCGCCGCCGTCCCGGCCGACAAGGTCACCGTGAAGCTGGTCGCCGAGGGCACCAGCTGGGTCTCGGCGATGGACGGCAGCGGCAAATCGCTGTTCCAGAACAACATCAGCAACGGCCAGGACCAGACCTTCACCGACCCCCGGCAGATCAAGCTGGTGCTCGGCAACGGCGGGGCCGTGCACGCGTACGTCAACGGGAAGGACCTCGGCCTCCTCGGCAAGGACGGCCAGGTGGTGCACGTCACGTACACCCCCGGAGACCCGCAGGCTGGCTGACCACAGGGGCCGAACGGCCCGCTGATGATCAGCTGATCCGAGGCGCGCGGACTCCGGGGCCAACGGCACCGGAGCCCGCGCGTTAATCTTGGGCCTATGCCTGAACGCCGTACTGTCGCCCTTGTCACGCTCGGATGCGCCCGCAACGAGGTGGACTCCGAGGAACTCGCCGGGCGACTGGAAGCCGACGGCTGGTTGCTCGTCGACGACGCCGCCGAAGCGGACGTCGCCGTGGTCAACACCTGCGGCTTCGTCGAGGCCGCCAAGAAGGACTCCGTGGACGCCCTGCTGGAGGCCAACGACCTCAAGGGGCACGGCCGCACCCAGGCCGTCGTCGCGGTCGGCTGCATGGCCGAGCGGTACGGCAAGGAGCTCGCCGACGCGCTGCCCGAGGCCGACGGCGTGCTCGGCTTCGACGACTACACCAACATCTCCGACCGCCTGCAGACGATCCTCTCCGGCGGCCACCACGCCCCGCACCTGCCGCGCGACCGCCGCAAGCTGCTGCCGGTCAGCCCGGCCGAGCGGCAGTCCGCCGCCGAGACCGTCGCGCTGCCCGGCCACGGCGCCGAGGCCCCCGCCGAGCCGATCACCGACCTGCCCGACGGCCTCGCCCCCGCCTCCGGCCCGCGCACCCTGCGCAAGCGGCTGGACGACAACCCGGTGGCCTCGGTCAAGCTCGCCTCCGGCTGCGACCGCCGCTGCTCCTTCTGCGCCATCCCGGCCTTCCGCGGCTCCTTCATCTCCCGGCGCCCCTCCGACGTGCTGAACGAGGCCCAGTGGCTGGCCGGGCAGGGCGTGCGCGAGATCGTCCTGGTGAGCGAGAACAACACCTCGTACGGCAAGGACCTCGGCGACATCCGGCTGCTGGAGACGCTGCTCGGCGAGATCGCCGCGATCGAGGGCGTCGAGCGGGTCCGGGTCTCCTACCTCCAGCCGGCCGAGATGCGCCCGGGCCTGATCGACTCGATGACCGGGACCGCCGACGTGGTGCCCTACTTCGACCTGTCCTTCCAGCACTCGGCACCCGCCGTGCTGCGCCGGATGCGCCGCTTCGGCTCCACCGACCAGTTCCTGGAACTGCTGGGGACCATCCGCGGCAAGGCCCCGCAGGCCGGCGCCCGGTCCAACTTCATCGTCGGCTTCCCCGGTGAGACCGAGGAGGACTTCGCCGAGCTGGAGCGCTTCGTCACCCACGCCGGGCTGGACGCGATCGGCGTCTTCGGCTACTCCGACGAGGACGGCACCGAGGCCGCGACCTACGACGGCAAGCTCGCCGAGGACGTGATCGCCGACCGCCTGGACCGGCTGAGCCGGCTGGCCGAGGAGATGACCGCCCAGCGGGCCGAGCAGCGGATCGGCACCGAGGTCGAGGTGCTGATCGAGTCGGTCGAGGACGGCGTGGTCGAGGGCCGCTCCGCCCACCAGGCCCCGGAGACCGACGGCCTGACCACCCTCACCGGCGTCGAGGCGCCCGGGATCGGCCAGTTCTGGCGGGCCAAGGTGGTCGCCAGCGAGGGCGTCGACCTGATCGCCGAGGCGCTGGAGCAGGTGCGACCGCCCAGGACCCCGGGCGCCGAGGTCGCGGGGGCCACGGTCTCGGGAGTCGGGGAATGACCAAGGGGCCCGTCGCCCCGGCCGCGGCCCACCCGGGCAGACCGGTGGCCGCGGCGGCGTCCGCCCCGGGGATCTGGAACATCGCCAACGTGCTCACGATGGTCCGGGTGCTGCTGGTGCCGGTCTTCGTGGCCCTGCTGTTCGCCGACGACGGGCACAACCCCAAGTGGCGCGCCGTCGCCTGGGCGGCGTTCGCGATCGCGATGATCACCGACCTGTTCGACGGCGAGCTCGCCCGGCGCAAGGGCCTGGTCACCGACTTCGGCAAGATCGCCGACCCGATCGCCGACAAGGCGATCATGGGCTCGGCGCTGATCGGCCTCTCGGTGCTCGGCGACCTGCCCTGGTGGGTCACCGTGGTGATCCTGGCCCGCGAGCTCGGCATCACGCTGATGCGCTTCTGGGTGATCCGCTACGGCGTCATCCCGGCCAGCCGCGGCGGCAAGCTCAAGACGCTCACCCAGGGCACCGCGGTCGGCATGTACGTGCTGCCGCTGACCGGCTGGCTGGCCACCGGGCGGGCCGTGCTGATGGGCCTGGCGGTAGTGCTGACCGTCGGCACCGCGCTGGACTACATCGGACAGGCGCTGCGACTGCGCCGCGAGGGACAGGCCGCGGCCCGGGCCGGCCGCTGAGCGACGGGGGAGACCGGGTGGCGGAGCGGGACGTGGCGCAGCGGGACGTGGCGGAGCGGGACTACGAGCTGGCCGAGCGGGCGCACGCCGCGCTGCGGGCCGAGGGCGGCACGCTCGCGGTCGCCGAATCGCTGACCGGGGGTCTGCTGGCCGCCGCGCTGGTGGACGTCCCCGGGGCGTCCGCGACCTTCCGGGGCTCGGTCACCGCGTACGCGACCGAGCTGAAGGCCTCGGTACTCGGGGTGGACGAGGGCCTGCTGGACGTGTACGGGCCGGTCCATCCGGTGGTGGCCCGGCAGATGGCCGAGGGCGTGCGCGGATTGCTGGGGGCGACGTACGGGCTCGCGACGACCGGGGTGGCCGGGCCGGACCCGCAGGACGGGCGGCCGGTGGGCACGGTGCACCTGGCGGTCGCCGGCCCGGGGGGAACTCTGGTCAGTTCGCCCCTGCTGTCGGGGGGGCGTGCCACAATCCGTCACGGGGCGGTGACCGCGGCGCTGGAGCTGCTGGTCGGTCGGTTCGCACGGTAGGGGCCCCGCCGGGCGGGGATCTCCACCGAACCGGGATCCGGCGATCCGGTGCGCGGGTATGGGACAGCTGGAGGATCGTGTTACATCCAACACCCTGGTTGGGCAGAAACCAGGTGGCGAACGAGTTGCGTGACGGTGGCGGGGCGGGTCGCGACGGGTACCACGAGGGGCCCGCGAACCCCGGTACGACACCGGAACGAGGAGGGGGACGGCCTTGCAGCCCAGAGTGAACACGACCAGGGTCCCCGCACGCGAAGCGGGCAAGGCGGTACGGTGGGGTCGTGACATCTCGATCCGCAGTCCGAGGAGGGAGGCACCGATGATCCTGCTTCGTCGCCTACTGGGCGATGTACTGCGTCGGCAGCGCCAGCGCCAGGGCCGCACACTCCGCGAGGTGTCGGCGGCCGCCAGGGTTTCGCTCGGATACCTCTCCGAGGTCGAGCGGGGACAGAAGGAGGCGTCCTCGGAGCTGCTCTCCGCCATCTGCGACGCACTCGATGTCCGGATGTCCGAGGTCATGCGCGAGGTCAGCGACGAACTGTCGCTCGCCGAACTTGCGGCGATGGCCACCCTCTCCGAAGGTGATCTGCTGAGGCCGGTACTCGAACCGGTTCCGCTGCCCGCCCCCGGCACCGACCGGGCGACCCTGTCGCCCAAGGCCGCCGCGATGGACGTGGTCGCCGCCTGATCCCGGCCTCGACTCCCGGGCGCCCCTGCCCGGGGCGAGCGAAGGGAGGGCGGTCGTGCGAACAGACGCGCAGACGCGCCCGATGGCCCGAATACGGGCCCGGGCGCGGCTGTCCACCCGGGTACGGCGTCCGGTGCGCGGGCTGCTGGCGCTCTCGGCGGCCGGGCTCGTTTGGTGGCTCCTGGTGGTCCGGGGGCAGTTGACCGACGGTGCGGTGCTGGGGCTGCTCGCGGCCGGCGGCTGGGGACTCGGTCTCATCCCGGTCCACGCCGACTGGAACGCGACCGGACCGGCCCGGCGTCCGCGCGCGGAGCCGGTGGCACCGGTGGAGCCGGTGGAGGTACAGCCACCGCCGACCGGGTGATTCGACGGGGCCGGAGGCCGCGGGGCCCGACCCCGCGGCCTCCGGCCTTTCGGCGTTCCCCGCCGGTCCCCGCGGCGGGGCCGGAACCGCGCGGTCAGGGACGCAGGCGCAGGCCGCGTGGGGTGGCGTGGAAGCCGGCCTCCTCCAGGGCCCGGCCGAGATCCGAGCCGAGGGCGGGCTCGCCGTTGGCCCGCTCGACCGTCACGCTGCCGAGCGCGCCCTCCCGGACGGCGGCCGCGAGCGCCCCGGCCGCCAGCGCCAGGGTGGCTCCGTCCTGCGGCCAGGCCAGCAGGGACTTGCCGCCGCGCTCGACGTACAGCGCCGGCTCGCCGTCCACCAGGACCACCAGGGCGCCCGCCTTGCGCCCCGGGCGGTGGGCGGTGGACTCCTTGCCGCCGGGGGCGGTGGGCGGCTCGGGCCAGGGCAGGGCGGCGCCGTACGCGTTGGCCGGGTCCGCGGCCGCCAGCACCAGCGTCTGCGGCGGCTCGCCCACCGGGGCGGCCGGCCACTCGGCGGCCCGGGCCCGCTCCAGCCGGCCGTTCACCGAGCGCAGCCGGTCCGCCGCGCCCTCCATGGCGAACTGGGCGCCGCCCAGGCCCTCGACGAAGTAGCCCCGGCGGGCCCGGCCGCGCTCCTCCATCGCGGCGAGCACCCGGTAGACGCCGGCGAAGCCGCCGGGCACCCGTTCGGCCGCCACCGTGCCCCGGGTGAGCAGGCCGTGCCGGTCCAGCAGGCTCTGCGCCCGGGCGGTGGCCCGGACCGTCGGGTCGGCGGCGAAGGCGGGCAGCAGCGACCACCGGCCGGCCACCGTCGGCGGGCCGCTGCGCAGGGCGCCGCCGACCCGGCCGAAGGCGCGGCCGGCACCGCCGTAGCGGCCGCGCGGGGTGGACCTCGGCGCGCGGTGGGCGGTGGCGCCCGCCGTCCGGCCGGAGCCGAGCAGGGCGCGCAGCGGGGCGAGGGTGTCGTTGGTGACGTGACCGGCCCAGACCAGGTCCCAGAGCGCCTCGACGATCTCCGCCTCGGCCGTCTCCTCCGGCAGCTGCTGGACGAGCTGGCGGAAGAACAGGCCGTAGCCGCCGGCCAGCGCGGACATCAGGGCGCTGTGCACCGGGGTGAGCGCGGGCGGAACGGGCTCGGGGCGCAGCAGGTGGGCGTTCTCGGCGAGGTGCAGGCTGAGCCAGCCGTCCTTGCCGGGCAGCGCGCCGGCCCCGCACCAGCCGACCTCGCCGGCCGCCATCAGTTCGTCCAGCAGACCGGGGGAGTAGTCGGTGAGCCGGGCCGGGAGGATCAGCTTCTCCAGCGCGGAGGCGGGCAGGGCGGTGCCCTGGAGCTGCTCGACCACCCGCAGCAGGCCGTCCGGGCCGCGCAGCCGGTGGCCGGACAGGTGCTGCCACTGCGGCAGGAAGGCGGCCAGGGCGCGCGGCGGGACCGGCTCGACCTCCTGGCGCAGGGCCGCCAGCGAGCGGCGGCGCAGCCGGCGCAGCACCTCGGCGTCGCACCACTCGGGGGCGGTGTGGCTCTCGGAGGGCCTGAAGCGGCCCTGGACCAGCCGGCCGGCGGCGGTCAGGCGGTGCAGGGTGCCGGCGACCACGGCGCCGCCCAGGCCGTAGCGGGCGGCGGCCTCCGCGGCGGTGAACGGGCCGTGGGTACGGGCGTGGCGGGCGATCAGATCGCCCAGCGGATCCTTGACCGGTTCGGTGAAGGCCTCCGGGACACCCACCGGCAGCGGCGTGCCCAGCGCGTCGCGCAGCCGTCCGGCGTCCTCGATCGCGGTCCAGCGCCGCTCGCCGGCGATCCGGACCTGGATCACCCGGCGGGCCGCCTCCAGCTCCAGGGCCCAGAGCGGATCGGCGCCGCGGAGCGTCAACTCGGCCTCGGTGAGCGGGCCGAGCAGGCGCAGGGCGTCGGCGACACCCTCGGCGTCCTTGATCCGGCGTTCGGGGGTGAGGCGCTGGAGCTCGGCCTCCAGCTCGGTGAGCACCTGCGGGTCGAGCAGTTCGCTCAGTTCGGCCTGGCCGAGGAGTTCGGACAGCAGCCGGGAGTCGAGCGAGAGGGCGGCGGCACGGCGCTCGGCGAGCGGGGTGTCGCCCTCGTAGAGGAACTGGGCGACGTAGCCGAACAGCAGCGAGCGGGCGAAGGGCGAGGGCTCCGGGGTGGTGACCTCGACCAGGCGGACGGCGCGGGACTCCAGATCGCCCATCAGCTCGACCAGGCCGGGGACGTCGAACACGTCCTGCAGGCACTCCCGGACGGCCTCCAGGACGATCGGGAACGAGCCGTACTCGGAGGCGACTTCGAGCAACTGGGCGGCGCGCTGGCGCTGCTGCCAGAGCGGGGTGCGGCGGCCGGGGCTGCGACGGGGGAGCAGCAGGGCGCGGCCGGCGCATTCCCGGAAGCGGGAGGCGAACAGGGCGGAGCCGCCGACCTGGTCGGTGACCAGCTGTTCGATCTCGCCGGGGTCGAACAGGGCGGCGTCGGCGCCGACCGGTGCCTCGTCCGGGACCGCCTGCTCCGGGGGGCCGCCGAAGTCGAAGTCGGCGGCCAGCAGGTCGGCGTCGGGCAGGCGCAGCACGATGCCGTCGTCGGCGTGCATGACCTGCGGGTCCAGACCGTGCTTCTCGCGCAGCCGGGCGCCGAGGGCGAGCGCCCAGGGGGCGTGCACCTGGGCGCCGAAGGGGGAGTGGATGACGATCCGCCAGTCGCCGAGTTCGTCCCGGAAGCGCTCGACCACGATGGTGCGGTCGTCCGGGAGGTGGCCGCAGGCGGCGCGCTGCTCGGCCAGGTAGTCCAGCAGGTTGGCGGCCGCCCAGTCGTCCAGGCCGGCCTGCTGGAGGCGCGCGGTGGCGGCCTCGGGCCGGAGGGCGCCCAGTTCGCGGGTGAAGGCGCCGAGGGCGCGGCCGAGTTCGAGCGGACGGCCGAGGGTGTCGCCCTTCCAGAACGGGAGCCGGCCGGGGACACCGGGAGCCGGGGTGACCAGCACCTTGTCGTGGGTGATCTCCTCGATCCGCCAGGAGGTGGTGCCGAGGGTGAACACGTCGCCGACGCGGGACTCGTAGACCATCTCCTCGTCGAGCTCGCCCACCCGTCGCCCGCCACCGTCCTTCTTCCCCGTCTTCGAATCGGACGCGGTGGTGCCGGCGATGAACACGCCGAACAGGCCGCGGTCGGGGATGGTGCCGCCGGAGGTGACGGCCAGCCGCTGGGCGCCGGGCCGGCCGGTCACCGTGCCGGCCACCCGGTCCCACACCAGGCGGGGGCGCAGCTCGGCGAATGCATCCGAGGGGTAGCGGCCGGCCAGCATGTCGAGCACGCCGTCGAACGCGGACTGCGGGAGGGTGGCGAAGGGGGCGGCGCGGCGGACCACGGCGAGCAGCTCGTCCACCGGCCAGGCGTCCAGGGCCGTCATCGCGACCAGCTGCTGGGCGAGCACGTCCAGCGGGTTGCGCGGGACGCGCAGCGACTCGATCCGGCCGGCCCGCATCCGCTCGGTGACCACGGCGGACTGCACGAGGTCCCCCCGGTACTTGGGGAAGAACACACCGGTGGAGACGGCGCCGACCTGGTGGCCGGCCCGGCCGACCCGCTGCAGGCCGGAGGCGACCGAGGGCGGGGACTCGACCTGGACGACCAGTTCGACGGCGCCCATGTCGATGCCCAGCTCCAGGCTGGAGGTGGCGACCACGGCGGGCAGCCGGCCGGCCTTCAACTCCTCCTCGACGAGCGACCGCTGCTCCTTGGAGACGGAGCCGTGGTGGGCCCGGGCGATCACCGGGGGCGCGCCCTTGGCCGCGCCCGAGCCGCCCATCAGCTCGGCCGGGGCGTGCGCCCCGGGGACGGCGGTGCCGGTGGCGCGCTCGTGGGCGATCTCGTTCAGCCGGTTGCACAGCCGCTCGGCCAGCCGGCGGGAGTTGGCGAAGACGATGGTCGAGCGGTGCGCCTCGACCAGGTCGACGATCCGCTCCTCGACGTGCGGCCAGATCGACGCCTGCCGCTGCGGGTCGGTGCCGGCGGCGCCGCCGGTGGCCGGGGCGGCGGGCAGGTCGTCCAGGTCGGGGACGGGGACGACCACCGAGAGGTCGAAGTCCTTTTCGGAGGCGGGCTGGACCACGGCGGCGCCGCGCCGGGGGCTCAGGAAGCGGGCCACCTCCTCGACCGGGCGGACCGTCGCGGACAGGCCGATCCGGCGGGCCGGGCGGTCCAGCAGCTCGTCCAGCCGCTCCAGGCTGAGCGCGAGGTGCGCGCCGCGCTTGGTGCCGGCGACCGCGTGCACCTCGTCCAGGATCACCGTGTCCACGCCGCGCAGGGCCTCCCGGGAGGCGGAGGTGAGCAGCAGGAACAGCGATTCGGGGGTGGTGATCAGGATGTCCGGCGGGTGGGTCGCGAAGCGTCGGCGCTCGGCGGCCGGGGTGTCGCCGGAGCGGATGGCGACCTGGACCTCCGGTTCGGGCAGGCCGAGCCGCACGGCGGCCTGGCGCAGGCCGGCCAGCGGGGCGCGCAGGTTCCGTTCGACGTCCACCGCGAGCGCCTTGAGCGGCGAGACGTAGAGGACCCGGCAGCGGCGCCTGGGCTCGGCGGGGGGCGGGGTGGTGCTGAGGCGGTCGAGGGCGGAGAGGAAGGCGGCCAGCGTCTTGCCGGAGCCGGTGGGGGCGACCACCAGGACGTCCGTCCCCCGCTGGATGGCCCGCCAGGCCTCGGACTGGGCGGCGGTGGGGGCGGAGAAGGCGCCGGTGAACCAGGCCCGGGTGGCCGGGGCGAAACCGGCCAGGGGGTCGTCGGCGGGCGGGGTCGGGTGCTGGGGCGCCATGCCCCCATGGTGCCGGGTGGGACCGACAAGTGGAGGTGGGCCGGGACGGGGGCCGGGAGGGGACGGGCTTGAGGTGCGGGGAGGGCGGGCGGAAGGCGCGGGGGGAGGGGTGCAAGCCGGGGAGCAGAAACAACAATCCGCTCATATGGTGAGGAATCGGATGCTTGATCCAGCCGTGACCCACCGGACCGACGAGCGGAGACCGTGCGATGGCGCAGGTGCACCCGTCGGGCAGGACCGTCCGGCGCCGCCGGGTCGGCGGGCCCGCCCGGGCGCTGCTCGCGATGCTGCTCACGGCGCTCGTGGTGGGTGGCGCCGTCCCGTACGTGTCCGGATCGGGGCGGGCGTACCTCAGCTACCTGGTGCTGGCCGAGGGCGAGGACGCCGCCGGCGCGGCCCGGGCCGGTGCGGAGAGCCGGGCCGCGGGCGGGCAGGTGGTCCAGGAGTACCCGCAGATCGGGGCCGCGCTGGTGTACGCGACCGGCCCGTTCGCCGACCGGGTGCGAGCCCGGCCCGGGATCGCCGCCGTCGGGGCGACCAGGACCGCGCCGGTGGTCGCGCCGCCGCGGGTGGTGGCGGGGGCGGGCGACTTCTCGGCGGGCACCGGCACGGGGCCGGCGGCCGGGACGGGGCGGAGCGGGGACGTCCTTCCGCGCGGTGGTGACCGGGCGGACTCGGGGACCGTGACGGTGCCCGATCCGGGGGAGGCGGGCGCCTGGAACCTCGCCATGGTCGGGGGCGCCGGCGTCCGGGCGGGCGATGCCTCGGCGGTGTCCGGTGGCGCGCGGCCGGCCGCAGGCGCGGTGCAGGGCGGGGCTTCGGTGCAGGCCGGGGGTGCGGTGCCGGGCGCCGACGTGCTGCACAAGGTGCTGGTCGCCGTGCTGGACTCCGGCGTCGACGACACCCACCCGGACCTGCGTGCCGCCGTCGACCCCAAGGCCTCCGCCTCCTGCGCGGACGGCCGGCCCGACGCCCGGACCGGCGCCTGGCGGCCGGACCCCGGGGTGGTCGAGAGCGGCCACGGCACGCACGTCGCCGGGATCGTCGGCGCCACCCGGGACGGCCACGGCGTCACCGGGGTCGCGCCGGGCGTACGGATCGCCGCCGTCCGGCTGCTCGGACCGCTCGGGCAGTACTACGCCGAGAATGTCGTCTGCGGCATGCTCTGGGCCGCCGACCACGGGGCCAGGGCGATCAACAACAGCTACTTCGCCGACCCGTGGAAGTACAACTGCCCCGAGGACCGGGACCAGGCCGCACTGACCGCGGCCGTCGGGCGGGCCGTCGGGTACGCCCGGCGGAAGGGGGCGGTGGTGGTCGCCTCGGCGGGCAACGACGGGCAGGACCTCGGCGCCGGGCGGACCGACGACCGGAGCCCCAACGACCGGGTCTCGGGGCCGGCGCCCGTCCGCCACCTGGGCACCGAGTGCGTGCGGCTGCCCGGCGAGCTGCCCGGGGTGGTCACCGTCACCGCGGTCAACCGGGACGGGCACCCGGCGGGCTACTCCAACTACGGGCGCGGACGGGTCTCGCTGGCCGCGCCGGGGGGCGACCCGGACGGCGGGCCGCAGGGCGCGATCGTCTCCGACTGGCCGGACGGGCGGTACGCCGCGCTGGCGGGGACCTCGATGGCGGCCGCGCACGTGACCGGGGCGGTGGCGGTGGTGGCGGCCCTGCGTCCGGAGCTGGGGGCGGACGGGTTGGCGGGGGTGCTGGCGGGGGCGGCGGCGCCGGGGTGTCCTGCGGGGGTGTTCGGCTGCGGGGAGCGGCAGTACTTCGGTGCGGGGCTGCTGGCGCTGCCCCGGTGACGGGGGCGCGGTTTCCGTTGCGGGCGCGCGGGCTGCGCCCCGCGCGCCCGTCGGGTGGTGGGGCGGGGAAAAGCAGGTGACGGGGCGGCGGGACGGGGGTGAGGATCGGGGCATGGGTGAATCGGACGCGGCGGTGTTCCTGACGACCGAGCGGCTGGTGCTGCGGCGCTTCACGGCGGCGGACGCGGACCGGCTCGTGGAGCTGGACGGGGACCCCGCGGTGATGCGCTTCCTCACCGGGGGGAGGCCGAGCCCGCGGGAGTGGGTCGAGGGGGAGTTGTTGCCGCAGTACCTGGAGCACTACCGGCGGTACGGCGACCTCGGCTGGTGGGCGGCCGAGGAGCGGGCGGGCGGGGCGTTCCTGGGGTGGTTCGAGTTCCGGCCGACGCGGGAGGGGGAGCGCGGGGAGGTCGAGCTCGGGTACCGCCTGCGGCGGGCCGCGTGGGGGCGCGGGTACGCGACGGAGGGAGCGCGGGCGCTGGTCCGGCGCGGGTTCGCGGAGCTGGGGGTGGAGCGGGTGGTGGCGTACACCATGACGGTGAACGCGGGCTCGCGGCGGGTGATGGAGAAGAGCGGGCTCTCGTACGTCCGTACGTTCCGCGAGGACTGCCCGGAGACGATCCCGGGCAGTGAGCACGGTGAGGTCGAGTACGCGCTGACGGCCGGGGACTGGCGGGCGCGGTCCGGGATACTCGAGGCATGAGGCTGACGGATTTCTGGCGACGGATGTACGCGCACTTCGGGGAGTCGTACGCGGAGTCGTTCGCGACCGATCATGTGATGAGCGAGCTGGGCGGGCGGACGGTGCGCCAGGCGCTGGAGTCGGGCTGGGAGGCCAAGGACGTCTGGCGCGTGGTCTGCGAGACCCAGGGCGTCTCCGGCGTGCTGCGCTGAGTGCCGGCCCCCGGGCGGCATGGGACAGACTGTTCGGGTGACAAATAGCGCAGAGCAGAAGAATTCGGACCGGAGTGCCGAGGGCGCTCCAGTGGGCGGGGGGCTCTGGGGCGGCGGGATGCCGCGCTGGCTGCCGCGGGCGATGGTGCTGTTCCTGGTGCTGGTGGGGGTATTCCAGCTCGCCGACTGGGCGTTCCGGCAGCTGATCGACCTGTTCGTGATGCTGCTGGTGTCGTTCTTCCTGTCGCTGGCGCTGGAGCCGGCCGTGGACCGGATGGCGGCGCGCGGGGTGCGCCGGGGAGTGGGGACCTTCCTGGTGTTCGTGGCGGTCGGGGCCGCGGTGGTGGGCTTCCTCGCCGCGCTCGGCACGCTGCTGGTCGACCAGGTGGCGAAGATCGCGGGGGACCTTCCGCACCTGGTCGACAATCTGATCGGCTGGATCAACCAGACCTTCCACCAGGACCTCTCGCTGGGCGAGTTGCAGAATCGGTTGCTCAAGGACTCCGGCACCATCGAGAACTACGTCCAGCAGGCCGCCGACAATGTCTGGGGCGTCTCGTCCACCGTGATCGGCGGGCTCTTCCAGGCCTTCACGGTCGGGCTGTTCACCTTCTACTTCACCGCCGAGGGCCCGCGGGTGCGCCGGACGGTCTGTTCGATGCTGCCGCCCGCCAAGCAGGGCGAGGTACTGCGGGCCTGGGAGATCGCGCTCGCCAAGACCGGCGGCTACCTGTACTCCCGGGCGCTGCTCGCGGTGGTGTCGGCCGCCGGGCACTGGGTGATGTTCGAGCTGCTGGACCTGCCGTACGCGGCGGCGCTGGCGGTCTGGGTCGGCGTCATGTCGCAGTTCGTGCCGACCCTCGGGACGTACCTGGCCGGGACGCTGCCGGTGCTGGTGGCGCTGACGGTGGAGCCGGTGGACGCGCTCTGGGTGCTGGTCTTCGTGGTGGTCTACCAGCAGGTCGAGAACTACCTGCTGCAGCCGCGGATCACCGCGCGGACGGTGGACGTGCACCCGGCGGTGGCCTTCGGCTCGGTGATCGCGGGCGCGGCGCTGCTCGGCGCGGTCGGCGCGGTGATCGCGATCCCGGCGGCGGCCACGCTCCAGGGCTTCGTGGGGACGTACGTGCGGCGGTACGAGGTGGCCACCGATCCGCGGATCGACCGGGGCGAGCAGCGGCGGGCGCGGCGGGAGCTGCGCCGGGAGGCGGCCCGGCGGCTGCGCCGGATGGTCGGCGGGGACGGGACGAGGCGCGGGGAGTGACCCGGGGCGCCGCTCCCGGGGGGTGTCCCCGGGGGCGGCACGGCCCGGACGTGCGACGCTTGAATCGAACAGATGTTCTTTGTACTCTCCGGCGAGGAGTTTTCCACAGGCCGAGCCCGGTCGAGCCCGTTTGTCAGTGGGACGCGCTAGCGTCGAGGACGATGAAGCGCACAGCACAGAACCCGAGGGAAAAAGCCATGGCAGGTACGGACCGCGAGAAGGCCCTGGAGACCGCTCTCGCCCAGATCGAGCGGCAGTTCGGCAAGGGCTCGGTGATGCGCCTCGGCGAGAAGGCCAATGAGCCGATCGAGGTGATCTCCACCGGGTCCACCGCCCTGGACGTCGCCCTCGGGGTCGGCGGCATCCCGCGCGGCCGGGTGGTCGAGATCTACGGCCCCGAGTCCTCCGGCAAGACCACCCTGACCCTGCACCTGGCCGCCAACGCCCAGAAGGCCGGCGGCACGGTCGCGTTCGTCGACGCGGAGCACGCGCTCGACCCGGAGTACGCCAAGAAGCTCGGCGTGGACACCGACGCCCTGCTGGTCAGCCAGCCGGACACCGGTGAGCAGGCGCTGGAGATCACCGACATGCTGATCCGCTCCGGCGCGATCGACCTGGTGATCATCGACTCGGTCGCGGCGCTCGTGCCGCGCGCCGAGATCGAGGGCGAGATGGGCGACTCGCACGTCGGTCTGCAGGCCCGACTGATGAGCCAGGCGCTGCGCAAGATCGCCGGTGCGCTGAACCAGTCGAACACCACCGCGGTCTTCATCAACCAGCTGCGCGAGAAGATCGGCGTGATGTTCGGTTCGCCGGAGACCACGACGGGTGGCCGGGCGCTGAAGTTCTACGCCTCGGTCCGCCTCGACATCCGCCGGATCGAGACCCTGAAGGACGGCACCGAGGCGGTCGGCAACCGCACCCGCGTCAAGGTGGTCAAGAACAAGGTCGCCGCGCCGTTCAAGCAGGCCGAGTTCGACATCCTCTACGGCGTGGGCATCAGCCGCGAGGGCGGCCTGATCGACATGGGCGTGGAGCACGGCTTCATCCGCAAGTCGGGCGCCTGGTACACCTACGAGGGCGACCAGCTCGGCCAGGGCAAGGAGAACGCCCGCAACTTCCTGCGGGACAACCCGCAGCTCGCCGACGAGATCGAGCGGAAGATCAAGGGCAAGCTCGGCATCGGCCCGAAGGTGGAGGAGCCGGCCGAGGGCGGGGCCGACGCCGCTGCCGCTCCCGCCGCCGACGGCGCCGCCAAGCCGATCACCGCGACCGCCACCAAGACGGCCGCGGCGAAGAAGACGGCGGCGGCCAAGGCCTGATCCGTTGACGCAGTACGACACAGTGGGCGGCGGCCCGGCGGGCCCGGAGGACGACGACTACGGCCCGCCGGACTGGTTCGCCGCGGTCGCGGAGGAACCGGAGCCGGCGGCGAAGAGGCCCGGGCGGCGGCCCTCCCGGCGCGACCGCCGCTCCACCACGCAGTGGGCATCCGGCCCCGAGCCGGAGTTCGACCTGGCTCCGGACCGGGCGGTGCGCGGCGCGGCGCCCGGGCCGGAGCCGGCGGAAGCATCGGTCGAGGAGCTCGGCCTGGTCTCCGCCTCCGAGCTGCCCACCGGCCGCCGACGGCGGCGCTCGGCCCTGGAGGCCGAGGAACTCGAAGCGGCGGGGCCCGCTTCGGCACCGGCGGCCGTGGAGAGCGGCCGGGGCGGAGGCGAGGCGGCCGGTCACGGGGGTGCGGCCGCCTCGGCCTCCCGTCGCGGCGCCCGTCGGGGCCGTTCCGCGGCCGGGCCGTCCGGGGAGGAGGGCACCGGCCGTGCCTCCCGGAAGCAGGCCGAGGAGTCGGTCGATCCGGAGACCCGCGCGCGGGACATCTGCCTGCGGCTGCTCACCGGCGCCGCCAAGACCCGCAAGCAGCTCGCCGACGCCCTGCGCAAGCGGGAGATCCCGGACGAGGTCGCCGACGAGGTGCTCACCCGGCTCGAAGAGGTCGGGCTGATCGACGACGCGGCCTTCGCCGCGGCCTGGGTGGAGTCCCGGCACGCCGTCCGGGGCCTGTCCCGGCGGGCGCTGACCCAGGAGCTGCGCACCAAGGGCGTCGCCGCCGACCTGGTCGAGCAGGCCGTCGCCCAGGTCGACCACGACGACGAGACGGACGCGGCCCGGGCGCTGGTGGAGCGCAGACTGCGTGCCACCCGAGGGCTGGACGAACAGGTGCGCACCCGGCGGCTGGTCGGGATGCTGGCGCGGCGCGGCTACTCCGAGGGACTGGCGTTCCGGGTGGTGCGCAGTGCGCTGGAGGAGGAGCGGAGTGAACTGTCGGGTCGGGAGTAGTGGCAGTTCTGTAGGCGTCCTGGAGTGAACCAGGTCAACCCTTGACCCTTTCATGACCCCCACCTAGCCTCGCCATCAGTTCCCGGGGCGCCTCCGTACGGCGGCCCGCGCGGCGACGGGGGAGTGGGCGGCACATGGGGATCTCGGCGGGCACCGACCCGGGCGGCTCGCTGGTGGCGGTCGCCGGATCGGCCGCGTTCCTGCTGCTGGTGTTCGCGGTGGCCGCCGGGCTGGTGGTCAGGCGGCTCCGGGCGGCCCGGCACAGCGCGCTGGCCGAGGCCGAGCAGACCCGTCGGCGGGCCGAGGAGCAGAGCGCCGGGCAGCGGGCCGAACTCGCCCGGCGCGAGCAGGACATGGCCGAGGAGCTGCGCAGGCTGCGCCGCCGCGAGGACGAACTGGTGGAGCGCTCGACCGAGTTGGAGCGGTCCCGGAGCGAGTCCGAGGCGCTGGTCGCCCGCCGGGTGGCGGCGCTGGAGCGGGCCGCCGGGCTCTCCGCCGAGCAGGCCCGCGCCGAACTCCTGCGGGAGGCCGAGGAGTCGGTCCGGCGGGAGGCCGCGGTCACCGTCCGGGAGATCGAGCGCGAGGCCAAGGAGGAGGGCGAGCGCCGGGCCCGGGACATCGTCGCCGGGGCGATCCAGCGGCTGGCGACGGAGCAGACGCTGGAGAGCGCCGTCACCGTCCTGCCGCTGCCGAACGAGGACATCAAGGGCCGGATCATCGGTCGGGAGGGCCGCAACATCCGGGCCTTCGAGGCGGTCACCGGCGTGAACCTGATCGTCGACGACACCCCGGAGTCGGTGCAGCTGTCCTGCTTCGACCCGGTCCGCCGGGAGACCGCCCGGCTCACCCTGGAGCAGCTGGTCGAGGACGGCCGGATCCACCCGACCCGGATAGAGCACCTGCACGAGCGCAGCCGCGAGGAGGTCGGGCAGCGCTGCGTCCGGGCCGGCGAGGACGCCCTGCTGGACGCCCGGGTCGGCGCGATGCACCCCGAACTCGTCCGCACCCTGGGTTCGTTGCGCTACCGGGCGTCGTACGGGCAGAACGTGCTCGGGCACCTGCTGGAGTCCGCGCACCTGGCCGGGATGATGGCCGCCGAGCTCGGGGTGGACCCGGAGCCGGTGCGGCGCGCGGCGCTGCTGCACGACATCGGCAAGGCGCTCACCCATGAGTCGGAGGGCAGCCACGCGGCGGTGGGCGCGGAGCTCGCCCGGCGGTACGGCGAGTCCCCCGAGGTGGTGCACGCGATCGCCGCCCACCACAACGAGGTCGATCCCCGGACGGTGACGGCCGTGCTGACCCAGGCCGCGGACGGCTGCTCGGGCGGTCGGCCGGGCGCGCGCAAGGAGTCGCTGGAGCTGTACGTGCGGCGGCTGGCGCGGCTGGAGGAGATCGCGCGCTCGCACCAGGGCGTGGCCGAGGTGTACGCGATGCAGGCCGGCCGCGAGGTCCGGGTGATGGTCCGCCCGGACGCGGTGGACGACCTGGGCGCGGAGCTGATCGCCCGTGAGGTCGCCCGCCAGTTCTCCACCGAGCTGACCTACCCGGGCCGGATCCGGGTGACGGTGGTCCGGGAGAGCCGGGCCACGGCGGTGGCCGGCTAGGACGCCCCGCCAGGAGACCTGCCAGACCCGCCAGGACCCGTCAGGACACGCCAGGACCTGCCGGGCCGTCCCGCCATGATCCGCCAGGACCCGTCAGGACACGCCCTGGCTCGGGGAGTCCACCTCGCGGGGCGCGGGCTGCTCGGCCGGGTCGGGGGTCGGGGTGAGCGTGGCCGGGCCGCCGCGGGCGCGGTCGGCGAGGGCGAGGAGGTCCTCGGCGACGGCACCCTGGGTGACGCCGACGAGGTGGCCGTCCGGGCGGATCAGCAGGACGGTGTGCGGGCCGGCGCCCGGGTAGTCCTCGGTGACCAGCACCTCGGCGGGGACGGGCAGGGCGGCGGCGACCTCGGCGAGGCGGGGCATCAGGCCGGCGCCGAGCCAGTGCTCGGAGGACCAGACGGCGGTGCCGGGGGCGACCAGCAGCAGCAGGAAGGTGGTGCCGAGCCGGGCGTGCAGGTGGTCGGGGGTGCCGTCGTCGGCGAGCACCGGCAGGTCCGGGACGAGCACCCCGGGGGCGGTGGCGGGCAGCAGCTCGCTGAGCGAGGTGGCGCCGCGCGCGCCGCGCTGCAGCGGGACCCGGCCGGGGACGCCGGAGGGCGCCGCCGGGTAGGCGGGCGCGCCGCCGAACCGGCCGGTGCCGAGCTGGCCGTCGGCGAGCAGCGGGGCGTGCTTGCGGAAGCCGCCGACCAGCAGCGAGCGCCGGGTCTGCTGCCAGCCGCGCAGCGGGCGCAGCAGCGGCATGGACTGGTCGACCGCGCGCAGCCGGGCACCGACCGCCCCGCGCCGCTCGGCCTCGTAGCCGTCCAGCAGCGATCCGCCGGGCTGCGGGCCGCCGGAGTGGAGGTGCCAGGCGAGGGCCAGCCGCCAGGCGAGGTTGTCGGCGTCGCGCAGCCCGTCCGGGAGGTTCTGCATGCCGAGGGCGCCGTGCAGGTGGGCGGCGTCGCCGGCCAGGAAGCAGCGGCCGATCCGGAAGCGGGCGGCGAGCCGCTGCTGGGCGGTGTGGTCGGCGGCGGCCAGCAGTTCGAAGCGGGGCAACTCGCCGCACCAGCCGGTGAGGGTGGAGGTGACCCGGGTGAGCAGGGTGTCGCCGGTGACGATGCCGGGCCAGGTGGCGTGCGGGTCGACCGTCTCGGTGGCGGCGGGCCGGCCGGGGGGCAGTCGCCAGTCGAGCCGCCAGACGCCGTCCGGCAGCGGACGGGCGGAGGCCTCGCGGTCGCCCCGCCACGGGGGCTCGCGGTGCAGTCGGGCGCCGTCGAAGGGCAGGTCGACCCGGACGGTGGCGATGGCGTTGCGGTCGACCGCGGGGCGGCCGGGGAAACGGATCTTCAGGAGCTTGCGGACGGTGGATCTGGCGCCGTCGCAGCCGACCAGGTGGCTGCCGCGCCACCAGGTGGTGGAGCCGTCCTGGGTGCCCATGGTGCGGATGCTGACGCCGTCCCGGTCCTGTTCGAGTTCGACGACCCGGTTGAGCGGGACCAGCCTGATCAGCGGGGTGCCGGTGAGGGCGTCGCGCAGCCCGCGCTGGAGGCGGTGCTGGGGCAGGTGGTAGGTGGGCGAATCGGTGAGGTCGATCCGCAGCACCTCCTGGCGGCGGCGCCAGACGGCGAAGGAGTCCCACAGCGCGGAGTCCGAGGCGGCCCGCGGGTAGCCGATCCGGGTCAGGAAGGCGGCGGTGTCGGCGCCGAGCACGAGGCTGCGCGGACCTTCGGGACAGAGCCCGGAGCCCTCGTCCAGGACGATGGTGGGTACCTCGTGCCGGGCCAGGGCGAGGGCCAGGGCCAGACCGACCGGTCCGGCCCCGACCACGATCACCGGGTCCATGAGGGAACCTCCGGGCGCGAACCGGCCGATCGGCCGGCGTCAGTTACCGCTGCCGCATATGCCGCGTGGATGCTCCCGGGAGGTGTCACGAAGAGCAATGCAACAGTTCACCTGCGTGTCCGTCAAGCAGAAGCTGAAGTGCGCCGGTTCGCGCCGCGACGGCCACGTGCTTCGATCCAGCGTGCGAGCGCGGTCAACAGAAGGCACATCACGATGTAGATCGGGCCGATCACGAGCACCACGGGGATGTAGGGGAAGCCCGCGGCGTTGATCGGCTGGCTGGCGATCGCCTTACCGACGAACAGCAGCTCGTGGTACGTGATGACGAAGCCGAGTGAGGTGTCCTTGAGGGTGACGACCAGCTGGCCGATCATCGTGGGCAGCATCGAGCGGACGGCCTGCGGCACCAGGATCGACATCATCACCTGGGTCTTGCGCATACCGAGCCCGTACGCCGCCTCGCCCTGGCCGCGCGGGACGGCGTTGACGCCACTGCGGATGATCTCGGCCTGGACCGCCCCGTTGTAGAGGGTGAGACCGAGCACCAGCGCCCACATCGGCTGCTGGGCGAAGAAGGCGTAGTAGAGCCCGACGATCAGGATCAGCAGCGGCATCGCCCGGAAGAACTGGGTGAAGGCCGTGCAGAACCAGCGGACCGGCCGGTGGTCGGAGAGCTGACCGGCCGCCAGCAGCGCGCCCAGGGTGAGCGAGAACAGCGCGGCCAGGCCGAAGGCCTCCAGGGTGGACAGCAGGCCGTCCACGATCCGCTGCTGGACGAAGGTGTACTGGAAGGCGTCCCAGAGGCCGGCGTCGAACTGGCCGTTGTCGTTCAGCGCGTTGAAGACGTACCAGAGGAGACCGGCGATGCCGAGCACCGAGAGGACGCCGAACGCGCGGTACCGGGTACGGGCCTTCGGGCCGGGGGTGTCATAGAGGACACTCGCCGACGCCTGACGGTTCAGAATGCTCATCGGGCCACCGCCAGTCGGGATTCCAGGAAGCGGAAGAACGTGGCGACCGTGGCGCTGATCAGCAGGTAGGCGCAGGCCACCCAGAAGAAGATGGCGAAGATCGAGTAGCCGCGCTCGGAGAAGGTCTGCTGGGCGCTGTACAGCTCGGGGACGCTGAACGCGCCGGCGATCGCCGAGTTCCTGGGCAGGGCGATGAACACGCTGCTCATCGGGCCCAGGACGGTCCGGGCGGCCTGCGGCAGGACGACCAGGGTGAGGGTCTGGCCGAAGGTCATGCCCAGGCTGCGGGCGGCCTCCGCCTGGCCCAGCGGCACGGTGTTGATGCCGGAGCGGATGACCTCGCAGACGAACGAGGCGGTGTACCCGCCGAGCGCCAGCACCGCGAACGCCAGGTGGCTGAAGTGCACGCCCAGCGGCGGCAGGCCGAAGGTGACGGCGAAGAACAGCAGGGTCAGCGGGGTGTTGCGGAAGAGCGTCACCCAGGTGGTGCCGAAGGCGCGCAGGACCGGCACCGGGGAGACCCGGAAGGCCGCCAGCAGGGTGCCCAGCAGCAGGGCGAGAAGAGCGCTGAGCGCGCTCACCTCGATCGTCTGTAGGAAGCCGTCGCGGAACAACGCGAAGTTGTCGTCCTCGAACAGGAACCCCATCCGGCGGCCCTCCTCTCAGTTCATGGTCGGGAGTCGACGTACGGCGGGCGGATCAGTAGCGCTCGAGGGCCGGGACGTCCGGCGCCGGGGAGCCGGAGGCGCCCAGGGTCGCGTCGTAGGCCTTCTTCCAGTCGCCGTTGTCCTCGTGGGCCTTGAGGGCGTCGCTGATCGCGTCGCGCAGCGCCTTGTCGTCCTTGTTGAGGCCGACGCCGTAGTTCTCCTTGGTGAACGGCTTGCCGACCACCTTGAGCTTGGGGCTGTACTTGGAGGCGTAGCCCTTGAGGATCGCGTCGTCGGTGGTGACCGCGTCGACCTCGCCGGACATCAGCTTCTCGACGCAGGCCGAGTAGGTGTCGAACTGGGTGACCTTCGGGTTGTACTGCTGGATGTTCTTGATCGAGGTCGAGCCGGTGGCGGTGCAGACGTTCTTGCCGCCGGTGCTCTCCGGGCCGGTGATCGTGGTGTTGTCGGCCTTCACCAGCAGGTCCTGGCCGGCGATGTAGTACGGGCCGGCGAAGGAGACGCTCTTCTTGCGCTCGTCGTTGATGCTGTAGGTGCCGACGTAGAAGTCGATCTGGCCCTTGGCGATGGCCGGCTCGCGCTGCGAGGAGACCAGGGTCTGCCACTTGATCTGCTGCGGGGTGAAGCCGAGGTCGGCGGCGATCATCTTGGCGATCTCGATGTCGAAGCCGCTGCGGTCGCCGCTGGCGACGTCCTCCCAGCCGAGGTTCGGCTGGTCGGCCTTGGCGCCGATGATCAGCTGGCCGCGCTTCTTGGCCTCGGCGAGGATCGCGGAGTCCACCTTGACGTCGGTCTTGACCGTGTAGCTCGGCAGCTTCGGGGCGCCGGCGCCGCTGCTCGCGGCGGTGGCGCCGGGGGTGCCGTCCTTGCCGCAGGCGGCGGTGGCGGTGAGCGCGACGGCACAGAGCGCGACGGCGAGGGTGCGGGACGTCCTCATGAGGGTTCTCCTGGGGCTGGGCCGCGGTGTCAACCGGGCTCTGGCGTCTGGAAGGCGTGCACGGGCGGGGCGGGCCGGCACTGCGGCCGGGGGCGGTCCCGCCGGTCTCGAAGCGTCAGTGGTGGAGGATCTTCGAGAGGAAGTCCTTGGCGCGCTCGGAGCGCGGCGCGGTGAAGAAGGCGTCCGGGGTGTTCTGCTCGACGATCTTCCCGTCGGCCATGAACAGGACCCGGTTGGCGGCGGAGCGGGCGAAGCCCATCTCGTGGGTGACCACGACCATCGTCATGCCGTCCGCGGCGAGCTGGCGCATGACCTCCAGCACCTCGTTGACCATCTCCGGGTCCAGCGCCGAGGTGGGCTCGTCGAAGAGCATCACCTTGGGCTTCATCGCCAGCGCGCGGGCGATCGCCACGCGCTGCTGCTGGCCGCCGGAGAGCTGGGCCGGGAACTTGTCCGCCTGCGCGCCGACGCCGACCCGCTCCAGCAGCTCCCGGGCGGTCTTCTCGGCCTGCGGGCGGGGCACCTTGCGCACCTTCACCTGGCCGATGACCACGTTCTCCAGCACGGTCTTGTGCGCGAACAGGTTGAAGCTCTGGAACACCATGCCGACCTCGGCGCGCAGCCGGGCCAGTTCCTTGCCCTCGTCGGGCAGCGGCCGGCCGTCGATCGTGATCGCGCCGGAGTCGATCGTCTCCAGCCGGTTGATCGTCCGGCAGAGCGTCGACTTGCCCGAGCCGGACGGGCCGATCAGTACGACCACCTCGCCCTGGGCGATCCGGAGGTCGATGTCCTGCAGGACGTGCAGCGCACCGTAGTGCTTGTTGACGTTGCTCAGCACGACCAGTGGGGCGGCTGCGGGGGTGGAGTCCTCGACCGGGCTCTCGGTCATCGCGCCTGCTCCCTCTGTCGTCGAATCACGCCTGTCCGAGAAGTCTCAACTCCCTTGACAGGCAATGGTGGTACGGATCCGGGGGCCGAGGCCGGCGGAGCCGCGGCCCCCGGTGGGCCGACCTTAGGAGCCATGACCGCGCGCCGTCAGCCGATCTGAGCGGAACTTGAGGATCACGAAACGGCCACACGGCGCTCGCACGCTGTTCGCGCGGGCGCCGACGGGGCATGTCACAGCGGGAATCCGCTCCGGTGCTCCCCGTTCCCCCCGGGCCCGGTGCGCGGTCGAACCTGGCGCCGGGCCGTTCACTGGCCCATACTGCGCAGGACCGGGACCTGAACGATCGGCCCGGTGATCATCGGTGATCACGTGGGGGAAGGAGGAGGACAGGATGCGACTGCTGCTCGTCGAGGACGACGAACGCGTGGCCGCCGCGCTGGTCGCGGTGCTGGGCCGGCACGGCTTCCAGGTCCGGCATGCCCGCAGCGGGCACGAGGCGCTGGACGCCCTGGTGCCGGACGGCAACGAGCCGTACCGCGTGGTGCTGCTCGACCTCGGACTGCCCGACCGCGACGGCTTCGAGGTGTGCAGCCGGATCAGGGCCGGCAGCGGCGTGCCGGTGATCATGGTCACCGCCCGCGCCGACGTCCGCTCCCGGATCCACGGCCTCAACCTGGGCGCCGACGACTACGTCACCAAGCCGTACGACATGGGCGAGCTGCTCGCCCGCATCCACGCCGTGGCCCGCCGCGGCGCCGCCCCCGCCGCGGTGGCGGCGCCCGCGCCCGACACCGTGCCGCAGCAGCGCGGCCCGCTGGAGTCCCGCGGCATCCGGATCGACCGGGAGCGCCGCCGGGTCAGCGTGGACGGCCGCGACGTGCCGCTCACCCGCAAGGAGTTCGACCTGCTCGCACTGCTCGCGCAGAGCCCCGGCGTCGTCTACCGGCGCGAGCAGATCTTCAGCGAGGTCTGGCGCAGCGGCTGGGAGGGCAACGGGCGCACCCTGGAGGTGCACATCGGCTCGCTGCGCAACAAGCTGGCACTGCCCGGCCTGGTCGAGGCCGTGCGCGGGGTCGGCTACCGGCTGATCCCCGACTGCCCGACGCCCGCCGCGGCCGAACCGGCCCCGAGCGCCCCCGCGGAGCACTGACCGCACGTGCGCACCCGCCTGCTCGGCATCCTGATCGCCCTCATGCTCTGCGTCCTGGCCGCCCTGGGGCTGCCGCTCGCGGCGGCGGTCGCGGCGGCCGAGCAGACCAAGGTGGTCGTCGACCGGCTCGACGACGCCGCCCGCCTCGCCCAGGACCTGCCCACCTCCGGCGCCGCCGACTCCGCCCGCAAGGGCGACCCGGAACCCGCCCCGGGCGACGGCAGCCGGCAGCGCGCGATCGAGGCCGAGGTCCGCCGCTACCACGACCTGTACGGCGTGCGCCTGGGCATCTTCCAGCGCGACGGCGTTCCGCTCGCCGTCGCCCCGGACGACTGGCGGGTGCCCTCCGGGGGCTGGGGCGCCCAGGCCTTCCAGGAGGCACTGGACGGGCGGCGCAGCCACAACCCGCCGCAGGTCTGGCCGTGGACGCCGGACCGGACGATCACCGTCGCCGCGCCCGTGGTGCGCGACGGCGACGTGGTCGCGGTGGTGCTCAGCGAATCCCCGGCCCAGGCGCTGCGCACCCGGGTGGTGCACAAGTGGCTGGTGATCGGCACGGGCGAGGCCGCCGCGATGATCGTCGCCGTGCTGCTCGCCGTCCGGCTCACCGAGTGGGTGCTGCGCCCGGTGCGCACCCTGGACCGGGCCACCCACGACATCGCCACCGGCCGGATGGCCGCCCGGGTCGCCCCGGGCGGCGGACCGCCCGAACTCCAGCGGCTGGCCCGCTCCTTCAACGAGATGGCGGACCACGTGGTGCTCGCCATGGACCAGCAGAAGGCCTTCGTCGCGGACGCCTCCCACCAGCTGCGCAACCCGCTGTCGGCACTGCTGCTGCGGGTCGAGCTGCTCGGCCTGGAACTGCCCGAGGGCCACGAGGAGGAGCTCAGCGGCGTACGGGAGGAAGGCGCCCGGCTGGCCCGGGTGCTGGACGACCTGCTCGGCCTGGCCACCGCCGAGCACGCCCGCCCCGAACCGGAGCGCACCGACCTCGCCGAGCTCACCCTGTCCCGGGTGGACGCCTGGCGGCCGGTGGCCGAGCAGCGCGGGATCGGGCTGCGCTGGGACGGCCCGGCGCTGGCGATCGGGATGGCCGACCCGATCGGCTTCGGCTCGGCCCTGGACGCCGTGGTGGACAACGCGCTCAAGTTCAGCCCGGCCGGCAGCGAGGTGCGGCTGCGGGTGACGGTGCGCCGGGACGAGGTCGCGGTGACCGTCACCGACGCCGGGCCCGGTCTCACCGAGGACGAGCTGTCCCGGGCCGGGGACCGGTTCTGGCGCAGCACGCGGCACCAGAACGTGGACGGTTCGGGGCTCGGGCTGTCCATCGCCCGCACCCTGCTGGCGGCCGGCGGCGGCACGCTCGGCTTCGCGCCGGTCAGGCCGACCGGGCTCGCGGTGACGCTGGCGGTGCCCCGGCCGGAGAAGTAGCCGCCGGGGCACGCCCTGCGCCTACGGCTCCACCGGGCGGCGGCCGCGCGCTACGGCTTCACCGAGCGGTAGTAGCGGGCCGCGCCGGTGTGCAGCGGGAGCGGGTCGGTGTAGACAGCGGTGCGCAGGTCGACCAGCTGGGCCGCGTGCACCTGGGCGCCGATCTGGTCCCGGCTGTCGATCACCGCGCGGGTCATGCCCTCGACCAGGCGCGGGTCCGCGTCGTCCAGGGTGATCAGCAGGTTGGGCACGGCCACCGTGGCGACGGCGTCCTTGGGCTCGGCGTTCGGGTACGTCCCCTTGGGCATGGTGGCCGCCCGGTAGGCGTCGGTGCCGCCGCCCTCGGCCTTGTGCAGGGCCTCGGCGAGGTCGCTCAGCGGCACGACCCGGATCGGGAAGTGGTCGGAGAGGTCGGTGAGCGCGCTGGTGGGCAGGCCGCCGGACCAGAAGAAGGCGTCCAGCCTGCCCGCGCGCAGGTCGTCGGCGGCCTCGCCGATCCCCTTCGGCACCGGGACGATGTCGTGGTCCGGGTCCAGGCCGGCCGCGCCCAGCAGCCGCTTGGTCACCAGGTTCACCCCCGACTGCGGCAGGCCGACGCCGACCCGCAGGCCCTTGAGGTCGGCGGTGCGGCGCACCGGGGAGGAGGCCGGGACGATCAGCTGCAGGTAGTCGTCGTACAGCCGGGCGATGGCCCGCAGCTTCTCCTTGCCCTGGCCCTGGTAGTCGGCGACCGCGTCGGCGGTGGCTATCGCGAAGGCGTCCCGGCCCCTGATCACCCGGGTGAGGTTGTCGATCGAGCCCTCGGAGTTGTCCAGGGCCAGCCGCACCCCGGGCATGGTCCGGGAGACGTGGGCCTGGAGCAGCTGCCCGTACCGGTCGTAGACGCCGCGCTGCACGCCGGTGGCGAAGCGGACCTCGCCGCGCGGGTACCCGGGCGAGCGGCCCGCCGACAGCCACCAGCCGCCGAACCCGGCCACCAGCAGTACCACCACCAGCACCGTGCGCCACAGCGGGCTCCGGGCCGCGGTGCGGACGGCGGCGCCGAGACGGGACGCAGTGGTGGGGGTCATGCAGGGATACTGCCAGGCGCTCCGGCCGAACGGGAGTGGAACGGGTGGTGGAAGCTCAGGGAAAAGCCCTTCGCCGCTGCCCGTACCCTGGTCTGGTGAGCGGTGAGAGCGGATTGAAGAGCTACAAGGTCGTCACGCACGGCTGTCAGATGAACGTCCACGACTCCGAGCGGCTGTCCGGCCTGCTGGAGGACGCGGGGTACGTCAAGGCCGGGCCCGAGGGCGACCCGGACCTGGTGGTGTTCAACACCTGCGCGGTGCGCGAGAACGCCGACAACAAGCTGTACGGCAACCTCGGCCAGCTCGCGCCGGTCAAGACCCGCCACAAGGGCATGCAGATCGCCGTCGGCGGCTGCCTGGCCCAGAAGGACCGCGAGAGCATCGTCAAGCGTGCCCCCTGGGTCGACGTGGTCTTCGGCACCCACAACATCGGCCACCTGCCGGCGCTGCTGGAGCGGGCCGCGGTCGAGCGCAGGGCCCAGGTCGAGATCCTGGAGTCGCTGGAGACCTTCCCCTCCACCCTGCCGACCCGCCGCGAGTCCGCGTACGCCGCCTGGGTCGCCATCTCGGTCGGCTGCAACAACACCTGCACCTTCTGCATCGTCCCCGCGCTGCGCGGCAAGGAGGAGGACCGCCGCCCCGGCGACGTCCTCGCCGAGATCGAGGCGCTGGTGGACGAGGGCGTCATCGAGGTGACCCTGCTCGGCCAGAACGTCAACGCCTACGGCTCCGACCTGGGCGACCGCGAGGCCTTCTCCAAGCTGCTGCGCGCCGCCGGGCAGATCGAGGGCCTGGAGCGGATCCGCTTCACCTCGCCGCACCCCCGCGACTTCACCGACGACGTGATCGCCGCGATGGCCGAGACCCCGAGCGTGATGCACCAGCTGCACATGCCGCTGCAGTCCGGCTCGGACCGCGTCCTCAAGGCGATGCGCCGCTCGTACCGGCAGGACCGTTTCCTCGGGATCATCCGCAAGGTCCGCGAGGCGATGCCGGACGCGGCCATCTCCACCGACATCATCGTGGGCTTCCCCGGCGAGACGGAGGAGGACTTCGAGGAGACGATGCACACCGTCCGCGAGGCCCGCTTCACCAACGCCTTCACCTTCCAGTACTCCAAGCGCCCCGGCACCCCCGCCGCGGACATGGCGGACCAGGTGCCGAAGGAGGTCGTCCAGGCCCGCTACGACCGGCTGATCGCCCTCCAGGAGGAGATCTCCTGGGAGGAGAACAAGAAGCAGGTCGGCCGCACCCTGGACATCCTGGTCGCCGAGGGCGAGGGCAAGAAGGACGATCAGACCCGGCGGCTCTCCGGACGCGCCCCCGACAACCGGCTGGTGCACTTCACGAAGCCGGACGAGCCGGTGCGCCCCGGCGACGTGGTGACCGTCGAGATCACCTACGCCGCCCCGCACCACCTGCTCGCCGAGGGCCCGGCGCTCGCGGTGCGCCGCACCCGTGCCGGCGACGCCTGGGAGAAGCGCCAGGCCGCGCCCGCCGCCAAGCCGACCGGAGTGATGCTCGGGCTGCCGAAGATCGGCGCCCCGGCCGAGCTGCCGCTGGCCGCGCCGGCGGGCGGGGCCTGCTGCGGCGACTGACCCACGGGTGTTCCGGGCGGCCCGGCGGGAGCTTCGGCTCCGGCCGGGCCGCCCGGCTTCTTGGCTAGAGTGATCCACATGCTGGTAGCCGCCGCCGTGTGCCCCTGTCCGCCGCTGCTCGTCCCCGAGGTCGCCGCCGGGGCCGCGCCCGAGCTGGACGCCCTGCGCACGGCCTGCGACGAGGCGCTGGCGGCGCTGGTCGCGGCCGGGCCGCAGCTGGTCGTGGTGGTCGGCACCGGGCCGACGGCCGAGGTCTGGACCGAGGGCGGGGCCGGCTCCTTCCGCCGCTACGGGGTGCCGCTGGTCGCCAAGCTGCCCGGCGACCGGGTCGAGGGGCCGGAGCTGGCCCCCTCGCTGACCGTCGGCGCCTGGCTGCTGGAGCGCGCCGGGGTGACCCTGCCGACGCACGCCTGCGCGGTGCCCGCCGACGCCCCCGCCGACCGGATGCTCGGCCTCGGCCAGGGCCTGGCCGGCCTGGCCGAGCGGGTCGCCCTGCTGGTGCTCGGCGACGGCAGTGCCTGCCGCTCGGTGAAGGCGCCCGGCTACCTGGACGAGCGGGCCGAGGGCTTCGACACCGCCCTGGCCGCCGCCCTGGGCACGGCCGACCTGCCCGCCCTGGCCGCGCTGGACCCGGGGCTGGCCGCCGAGCTCAAGGCCGACGGCCGGGCGCCCTGGCAGGTGCTGGCCGGCGCCGCGGAGGGCGCCGGCCTCACCGGGCGGCTGGGCTACCAGGAGGCGCCGTACGGGGTCGGGTACGTCGTGGCGTCCTGGTCCTAGCCGCTCGGGGCCGCCGGACCGGGACTCCCGGCCCTCGGGGCTCCCGGTCGGGGCCGCCGGACCGGCCAGGACCGGGACCGCGGGGTCAGGACTGCGGGGTCAGGACTGCGGGGTCAGGACCGAGGGGGCTGCCCCTCGTCGCCCGGCTTGGGCTTCTGGGCGAAGTCGCCGACCGCGTCCTTGGCCTTCTCGGCGCCGTGCTCGATCTTGTCGCTGTACTTGCCCTTGGTCGCCTTGTCGATGGCCCCGCCGGCCTTGTCCACGGCCTTCTCGATCTGGTCGCTGTGCTTGCCCGCGAACTCGCCGGCCTTGCCCTTGAGCTCCTCGGCCTTGCCCTTGAGGTTGTCCATCAGGCCCATGACGATCTCCTTCATCCGCTGTTCCCCGCACAACGAGCGGGCCGGGCAAAGCGTTCGCAAAACGGGCCCAAGCCGGGGAAACGGCCGGAAAATGTCCGGTAAACAGTCATATCGTCGCGCAGTCGCGGGCGGGCGGCAGCCCGGTCCCCGGTGGCCCGGCGGTTTTGGGAGACTGGAACGGTGAGCAGCTCCCGTACCCCGCATGTCGCCCCTCCCCGTGTGGTCTGCGTCGTCGGCGCGACCGCCGCCGGCAAGTCCGACCTGGCCGTCGCCATCGCCCGCAGCCTCGACGGCGAGGTGATCAACACCGACTCGATGCAGCTGTACCGGGGCATGGACATCGGCACCGCCAAGCTCACCACGGCCGAGCGCGGGGGAGTGCCGCACCACCTGCTGGACGTCTGGGACGTCACCGAGGCCGCCAGCGTCGCCGAGTACCAGCGGCTGGCCCGGGCCGAGATCGACCGGCTGCTCGCCGCCGGCCGCACGCCCGTCCTGGTCGGCGGCTCCGGGCTGTACGTCCGGGCGGCGATCGACGAGATGGAGTTCCCGGGCACCGACCCGGAGGTGCGGGCCCGGCTGGAGGCCGAGCTGGAGCTGGTCGGCCCGTCCGCGCTGCACGGGCGGCTGGCCGAGCTGGACCCGGCGGCGGCCGAGGCGATCCTCACCAGCAACGGCCGGCGGATCGTCCGCGCCCTGGAGGTCATCGAGATCACCGGGCAGCCGTTCACCGCCAACCTGCCGAGCAACACAGCCGTGTACGAGGCGGTGCAGATCGGCGTCGCCGTGCCGCGCCCGGAGCTGGACGAGCGGATCGCGCTGCGGGTCGACCGGATGTGGGAGGACGGACTGCTGGACGAGGTGCGGGAGCTGGAGAGGGCCGGGCTGCGCGAGGGCAGGACCGCCTCCCGGGCGCTCGGCTACCAGCAGGTGCTGGACCACTTCGCCGGGGAGTGCACCGAGGACGAGGCCCGGGCCGAGACCGTCCGGGCGACCAAGCGATTCGCCCGGCGTCAGGAGTCCTGGTTCCGCCGCGACGACCGCATCGAATGGCTCTCCCGGCCGGCCGGAACCGACCCCGTCGAGCTGCTGGAACGATCCCTCGAACTGATCGGCCGTCAGGCGGTTCCGGCCGTACAGGACGGGTTTTTGGCCAATCCGGCGGTGCACCTGCGCGCGCAGGCGACCGTGCAGGACGAACCGGCGGTCACGGCCCGATCACGTGATGGCCACGGATCACCCGTCGACCCCGGTCAGGCCCGGAACGCCTCTCTGGACATGCCATCATCGATGCCGTAGGGGTCGGCCGAAACGGGCCGACCGTGCCCGGCCGCGAGTCCGCTCGTGTCGAACTGTCAGGGGAGGCCGTGTGTCGACGGGTACCGGCCCCGAATCCGGCCAGGGCGGAAGTGTCACCGCGCCGGCCGAGGAGTTCGACGAGTCGACGATGGGTGACCTCCCCGTGCTGACCGGACTGGAGGCGCCGACCTCCTACGCGGCCGCGGTGCCCGCCCTGGACACCCGCACGCCGCCCGACGCCGCGGTGCACGAACGGGAGATCCGTCCGCTGCGCCGGCTGCGCTGGTGGCAGACGCTGCCGATCGCCCTGCTGGGCACCCTCGGCTCGCTGATGTTCGCCTTCCCGCTCGCCTTCGGCTCGGCCGGGGCGCGCGCCACCATGGTCGGGATGCTCGGGCTGCTGTTCACCGCCGCCTCGATGGGCTGGGGCGCGATGGCCGCCCGGCACGCCGGCTACAAGTGGCCGGGGCTGCCGCGGCGGGGTTCCGGGCAGCGGGCCGGCTGGAAGGCGATCGCGGTCTACACCCTGATCGCGCTGGCCGCCTGCGCGCTCGCGGTCTGGCGGGTCGCCTACCTGCGCTGAGCGCCGCCCGCCGGGAGCACCTCCGCCGTGCCTCCCGCTCCGGGAGCCTCCCGCCCCGAGCGGGCGGGTCGCCGCTCAGTACCATCGGAGGGGTGAGCGCATCCTCTCCCCAGCAGGGCGGCATCCCCTTCTTCAAGGGGCACGGCACCCAGAACGACTTCGTCATCGTCCCGGACCCGGACGGCGCGCTGGAGATCGGTCCCGAGACCGTCGCCGCGCTGTGCGACCGGCGGGCCGGCCTCGGCGGGGACGGGCTGCTGCGCGTGGTGCGCGCCGCCGCCGACCCGGCGGCCGCGGCGATGGCCGACCGGGCCGAGTGGTTCATGGACTACCGCAACTCGGACGGCAGCGTCGCCGAGATGTGCGGCAACGGCCTGCGGGTCTTCGCCCGCTTCCTGGTCGAGGCCGGCCTGGCCGAGCCGGGCGAGCTGGCCGTCGCCACCCGCTCCGGGGTGCTCACCGCGAAGGTCGCCGAGGCCGCCGAGGACGGCACGCCCGGCGACGTCACCATCGACATGGGCCGGGCCCGGCTGCCCGGGCCGGACGGCATCGAGGTCGCGGTCGGCGAGCGGCGCTGGCCGGCCCTGAACGTCAACATGGGCAACCCGCACGCGGTGGCCTTCGTGGAGAGCCTGGACCACGCCGGCGACCTGTTCGCCGCGCCGCTCACCAGCCCCGCGAGCGCCTACCCGGAGGGCGTCAACGTCGAGTTCGTGGTGGACCGCGGGCCGCGGCACGTCGCGATGCGGGTGCACGAGCGCGGCTCGGGCGAGACCCGCTCCTGCGGCACCGGCGCCTGCGCGGTGGCGGTGGCGGCCATCCGCCGGGACGGCGCCGACCCGGCGGTCACCGGCGAGTCGGTCGCGTACACCGTGGACGTGCTGGGCGGGCGACTGGTCATCACCGAGCACCCGGACGGCCGGGTGGAGATGACCGGGCCGGCGGTGATCGTGGCCGAGGGGCGGCTGGACGGGCACTGGTGGGAGTCGGTGCGCTGAGGCCTGCGGCCCGGTTTGCCCAATTCGTGTGGTGACGAATCCCCCCGATCGGGTGATACCGGTCGCGGACGGGAATCAGGGCGTCGCGGAACGTGCTCTGCTCGGTAGCATGGACCACCGGGTCGATCACCCCATGGGGAGGGGTGTCGAGATCACCCCCTCGGACGGGGCGGCGCCCGGCGACCGTTGCCGGAGGTGCCGATGACCATCGAAGCCGGGCAGTCCCTGACGGGGCAGCCGACGACCGTACGGCAGGCCGGGGCCAGGCGGCCCCTCGGGGAGCTCGGCCGGGCCGCTCTCGGCCGGGCCGGGCGGGCCGCGTTGCTGGCCACCGGCCGGCCGCCGGTGCCGGACGCCCTGGAGCCGCTCGTCCAGGTCCACCGCCGGCACCACCCGCAGGCCGACCTCGGCCTGCTCGCCCGGGCGTACCGGCTCGCCGAGGCCAGCCACCGCGGCCAGAAGCGCAAGAGCGGCGAGCCGTACATCACCCACCCGCTGGCCGTGACCATGATCCTGGCCCAACTCGGCGCCGGGACGACGACCCTGGTCGCCTCGCTGCTCCACGACACGGTCGAGGACACCGAGTTGACGCTGGACCAGGTGGGCGCCGGGTTCGGGCCCGAAGTCGCCTACCTGGTCGACGGGGTGACGAAGCTGGAGAAGGTCGACTTCGGCGCCGCCGCCGAGGCCGAGACCTTCCGCAAGATGCTGGTCGCCACCGGGGACGACGTCCGGGTGATGGTGATCAAGCTGGCCGACCGGCTGCACAACATGCGCACCATCCGGCACATGAAGCCGGCCAGCCAGGTGCGGATCGCCAAGGTCACCCGGGACGTGCTGATCCCGCTGGCCGAGCGGCTCGGCATCCAGGTGCTCAAGGCGGAGCTGGAGGACATCGTCTTCGCCACCCTGCACCCCGAGGAACACGCCCGCACCCGCGCCCTGATGACCGGTCACGAGGCCGAGCCGGACACCCTGCTGGAGCCCTTCGCCCGGCAGCTGGCCCGCCAGCTGGCCGAGGCCGGGGTGACCGCCGAGGTGACCGTCCGCCCCCGGCACTGCGTCTCGCTGCACCGGGTGCTGCTCCGCCGGGCCGCCGTGCCCGGGCCGGACGGCCGGCCGCAGGGGCCGCGGCCGGCCGACTTCGGGCGACTGCTGGTGGTGGTCGAGGAGAACGCCGACTGCTACGCCGTGCTCGGCGAGCTGCACACCTGCTGGACGCCGCTGCCCGGGGAGTTCAAGGACTTCGTGGCCGCGCCCAAGTTCAACCTCTACCAGTCGCTGCACACCGCCGTGGCGCTCAGCGGCGGCGCGGTGGTCGAGGTGCTGGTCCGCACCCGGCGGATGCACGAGGTGGCCGAGACCGGGGTGGTCGCGCTCGGGGACCCGTCCCCGGCCGGAGCCGTGCAGGACGCCGACGAGCTGGACCGTACCGACCCGGCCCGCCCGGGCTGGCTCAGCCGGCTGCTGGAGTGGCAGCAGGAGACGCCCGACCCGGACGCCTTCTGGTCCGCGCTCACCGCCGACCTGGCCGGCGACCGCGAGATCACCGTGGTGACGGAGAGCGGCGAAACGCTTCAGCTGAGGGCCGGCGCCACCTGCGTGGACGCGGCCTACCTGCTCGGCGAGGAGACCGGCCACCGATGTATCGGGGTGCGGGTCAACGGGCGGCTCACCGCCCTGTCCACCGTGCTGGAGGACGGCGACCAGATCGCGGTGCTCACCGAATCCCCCCCGGCCGGCGGCGGCCAGCCCTCCGGCCCCGCCCCCGAGTGGCTGGCGCACGCCCGCACCCCGGGCGCCCGGCTGGCCATCGAGCGCTGGCTGGCCGACCACCCGGCCCGGCAGCCGGTGGTCCGCACCGGCCCGACCGGCGGCCAGCCCGCCCCGCCCGGGCGCCCGACCGCCGAGCGGCGGGCCGCCCCGGTCGCGGTGGCCGGACGGCCCGGGGCGCCGGTCCGGCTGGCGCGCTGCTGCACCCCGGTGCCGCCGGACGAGGTGGCCGGCTATCCGATCCGCGGCGGCGCGGTCGCGGTGCACCGCACCGGCTGCCCGGCGGGGGAGCGGATGCGCGCGGACGGGCGGGCCGAGCTGGAGGTCCGCTGGCGGCCGGAGGACGCCCCGGCGACCGGGCACCGGGTCACCCTGCGGGCCGAGGCGCTGAACCGGCCCCGGCTGCTCGCCGACCTCACCGCCGCGATCTCCGGAGCCGGCGCCGGCGTCGGCATCGTCTCGGCCGAGGTCGAGCCGCCGCAGGAGTCCCGGGTCCGGCACACCTACACCGTCGAACTGCCCGAGCCGGCCGCCCTGCCGCGGCTGATGCGGGCGATGCTCAAGGTCTCCGGGGTGTACGACGTGAGCCGCCCGCAGGCCCCGGACGGCGGCCGGGAACCGGGGGAGCGGCCGCTCGGCCCGGCGGCCCGCGGAAAACGGGGATGACCGGCCCGCGGAAATGGGGATGACCGGCCCGCGCCGGGCGTGCGACCATCATGGGGAATTCACGGCCGGTCCACGGCGTTGTCCGGGCACAGGAGCCCGGGTCTCATCCGAGGACCCGAGGGGCAGCTCACCCCCGCCCGGACGGTAACCGGGGCGGCAGCTGGGCAGACTCCGTACGGGAGCGCGGAAGCGGTCCCCGAAGGCCACCCGTACCAGCGAGCCAAAGGACAGAATGACCTCCACGTTCGACACCCGCGACCACGCCGACGCTCCGCGCCGCCTCGACGGTCGGCGGGCGGAAGCCCTCATGGACGAGGACCTCGCGGCCATCGACGAGGACCTCGGCCACCACTACGACGGCGACCAGTACGACCGCAGCGAGCGAGCCGCCCTGCGCCGTGTCGCCGGCCTCTCCACCGAACTCGAAGACGTCACCGAGGTCGAGTACCGCCAGCTCCGCCTGGAGCGCGTGGTGCTCGTCGGCGTCTGGACGGACGGCACGCTGGAGGAGGCGGAGAACTCGATGGCCGAGCTCGCCGCGCTCGCCGAGACGGCCGGCTCCCAGGTGCTGGACGGCGTCATCCAGCGCCGCGACAAGCCCGACGCGGCCACCTACATCGGCTCCGGCAAGGCGAAGGAACTGCGCGACATCGTGGCCGCCAGCGGCGCCGACACCGTCGTCTGCGACGGTGAGCTCACCCCCGGCCAGCTGATCCACCTGGAGGACGTGGTCAAGGTCAAGGTCGTCGACCGGACGGCCCTGATCCTGGACATCTTCGCCCAGCACGCCAAGTCCCGGGAGGGCAAGGCGCAGGTCTCGCTCGCGCAGATGCAGTACATGCTGCCGCGCCTGCGCGGCTGGGGCCAGTCGCTGTCCCGGCAGATGGGTGGCGGTGGCTCCGGCACCTCGGGCGGCGGCATGGCCACCCGTGGTCCCGGTGAGACCAAGATCGAGACCGACCGGCGCCGGATCCGCGAGAAGATGGCGAAGCTCCGCAAGGAGATCGCCGACATGAAGAAGGGCCGCGACACCAAGCGCCAGGAGCGCAAGCGCCACCAGGTGCCGTCCGTGGCCATCGCCGGGTACACCAACGCCGGCAAGTCCTCGCTGCTCAACCGGCTCACCGGTGCGGGCGTCCTGGTGGAGAACTCGCTGTTCGCCACCCTGGACCCGACCGTGCGCCGGGCCGAGACCCCGAGCGGGCGGCTCTACACCCTGGCGGACACCGTCGGCTTCGTCCGGCACCTGCCGCACCACCTGGTCGAGGCCTTCCGCTCGACCATGGAGGAGGTCGCCGACGCCGACCTCATCCTGCACGTGGTGGACGGCTCGCACCCCGAGCCGGAGACGCAGCTGGCCGCCGTCCGCGAGGTCATCGTCTCGGTCGACGCGCAGAACGTGCCGGAGATCGTGGTGATCAACAAGGCGGACGCCGCCGATCCGCACGTGCTCCAGCGCCTGCTGCGCCGCGAGCCGCACGCCATCGTGGTGTCGGCCCGCAGCGGCGCGGGGATCGAGGAACTGCTGCAGCTCATCGACGACGAGCTGCCGCGTCCGGCGGTCGAGGTGCGGGCCCTGGTGCCCTACACCCAGGGCGCGCTGGTCTCCCGGGTGCACGCCGAGGGGGAGCTGCTCTCCGCCGAGCACACCGGCGAGGGCACCCTGCTGCACGCCAAGGTGCAGGCCGAGCTGGCCGCCGAGCTGGAGTACTTCGCGGTGGCCCTGCAGGGCTGAGGCCGGAGCGAACGAAGGGCCCCGGGACGGTTCGCCGTCCCGGGGCCCTTCCCGTGCCCCGCGGGGGCTACCGGACGTTCTTGGCGAAGTAGTCGAAGGCCTGCTTCGCCTGGTCGTGCAGGGAGGGCCCGGCCTGGTAGCCGGCCGGGTTGCGGTTGCCGACCGCGCCGACGCTGATCAGGTTGGGCTTGCCGTCCCTGATGACGAACCAGCCGCCGCCGGAGGCGCCGGCCGTCATGGAGCAGCCGATCACGTACATCGGCGGGCGGGTCCGGTCGAAGGAGAGCCGCCCGGGCGCGGCCGGGGAGTCGCAGCGTTCGAGCTCCAGGCCGTCGAACGGCCGCTCGGCCGGGTAGCCGTAGGCGGCGGCCGCGGTGATCTGCTCGCGCGGGGCGTTGAACCAGATCGGCACCGAGCCGCCGACCGTCTCCTCCAGGGACCGGCCGGAGCCGTCCTCGCCGCGCACCCGCAGCACGCCGTAGTCGTACTGGTTGCGGGCACCGACGCCGCTCTCCTGGCGCCAGGTCGGCGAGACCAGCGCGCGCACCGCCGTCCACCGGCCGTACGGGGCGGCCTGCTGGTCCGGGTTCGGCTTGCCGTGGACCACCCGGCCGTCCCGGTTGAAGGCCGGGACGAACACCAGGTTCTTCAGCCAGCCGCCGCCCTTGCCGTCGTGCAGGCAGTGCGCGGCGGTGTAGACGAGGTTGCTGCGGCCGGGGTTGACCGGGTCGGAGACCACGGTGGCGGAGCAGGCCGCGTCGCCCTGCGGCGTGGTCATGAAGAGCCGGCCGACCACCGCGCCGGCCTGGGCGTACGGGTGCGGCAGCGGCTGGGCCGGGACGGCGGCCGGCGCGGCGTCCTGTTCGACACCGGCCGCCGCGGGGGCGGTCAGGGAGTACTCCGGGGTGGGCCGGGGCTTGGCGGTGTCCATCCGGGCGGCCGTCCAGAAACCGGGCGCCGCGTCGCCGGCGAAGGCGCTGTCGGCGACGTAGCGATCCCAGTCCTCCACCTTCCAGCCGGTCAGGTCGCCCAGGCTGGTGGGCGCGGAGCGGGGCAGGGCGAGGGGCGCGGTGGCGGGCCGGGCCGGGCCGTCCGGGCCGCACCCGGCGGCGCCCAGCGCGAGCGCGGCGAGCAGCGCGGCGCCGGCCGCCCTGGCCCGGCGCCGCCGGCTGGTGGTTGTCGGCATGCTGGCTCGTCCCCCGTGCTGTGCTGGTGGTCCCGTGCCGCCCCCCGGCGGCTGCTTCCCGCGTACGGCTGCTACTTCTTCTTCGAGATCCAGTCCAGTGCCTGCCGGGCGACCGCCTCCAGGTAGGGGCCGCTCAGCGAGGTGTGCTCCTGGGTGCCGATCGAGGTGTTGCTGACCAGGGCGGTCCTGCCGTCGGGCATGGTGGCGAACCAGCCGCCGCCACTTGCGCCCTGGGTCATGGTGCAGCCGATGGTCAGCATCGTCGGGCGCTTGGCGTCGAAGGAGAGCCGGGTCGGCTTGCCGCCGTCGCACTTGTACAACTCCTGGCCGTCGAACGGCTTGACGAGCGGGTAGCCGACGGCCGAGACCCTGAGCTGGTCGCGCGGCGCGTCGAACCAGACCGGAACGGCCGAACCGACCGTCTCCTCCAGGGACTTGCCGGTGTCGTTCTGGTTGCGCACGCGCATCACCGCGAAGTCGTACTGATTGGCGGCGTCGCCGCTGCCGCCGCCCTCGACCATCCACTGCGGCGAGGCGGTGACCTGGTCGGCCCACCAGGTGCCCAGCGGGGCCAGCTCGGACAGTGGGGCCCGCTTGCCGCCGCTGGAGGCGCCCGAGTTGTTGTAGGCGGGCACGAAGACCAGGTCCTTGAAGAAGTTGCCGCCCTTGCCCTCGTGCACGCAGTGGCCGGCCGTCCAGACCAGGTTGCTCTTCCCCGGGTGCTGCGGGTCGGTGATCACCGTCGCCGAGCAGTTGCCGCGGCCGCCCTGGGCGGAGAAGAACACCTTTCCGGAGGGCTGCTTCGTGTACGGGCGGGGCACCGCCAGGGCCTTGACCACCGGGGGCTCGGGGTCGGTCACGCCGTCGTCGGTGGACGGTGCGGGGGTGGCGGGGGCGGGCTTGGCGGCGGGCGGGGCCGGCTCGGCGGGCTTGGAGTCGCCCATCTTGTCCGGGTCCCAGAAGTCCTTCACCACCGGGTTGTTGAAGACGTGCGTGGACGCCCACTTGTCCCAGTCCTCGAACTTCCACTTCTTCAGGTCGTCCCAGCTCCTGGGCAGTCCCTCCAGCAGGCTGGTCGGCAGCCCGGACGGGAGGGTGATTCCGCCGATCGCCCCGCCCGCGCCCGCGGCCTGGGCCGCCGCGGAGGAGGGCGGCGGCGCGGGGCTGGTCCCGACGCCCGCCGGGCCGTCGGGTCCGCAGGCGCTCACGGCGAGCAGGGTGCCCGCGGCCAGGGCGGCGGCCAGGGCTGACCGGTGGATCGTTGGCATCTGTGCGCTTCCCCCTGTGCTCGGGCGGTGGGTGCTGGGCGGTGCCGGGTCACCGGGTGGTCCCGGCTCGCCGGACGGTGCCGCGGTGGGCGGCCGCACACCGGGGCGGTGGGTGCCCGGCCGGTTCGCGGTGCGGCGGTCCGCCGTCGTGGAGTCTTCCATCGCACAGGAGGACGGCGGTGCCCGCCCCCCGGGTTGCGGCGCCGGCCGGAGGTCACCGATCCGTGATCCGGGCCCGGCCGGTGCACCGGCCCAGCAGGGCATCCGGTCCCGAATGTGCACAATCGCCGATTCTCACCCGGACGAGTGAGCGCTCCTTGTGATCACCCGTCATGGATAGGTAACCCTTACCTGACGCGACGGTGCGAGTGCCCGCCGATCCCCTCCACCACAGTGCGCGTCCGCACCCCCACGCGCCCCAAGGAGCAGCCTTGAGCACCGCCCTCACCGGAGCCCCGCCCGTACCGCCGCCCACCGCGGCACGGGCCTTCGGACACGACCTGCTGCTGCACCCCGACCCGGCCGTCGCCGCCGAACAGGCCGGACTGGAGGCCCTGCTGCGCTGCTGGACGCGGGAGACCGGAGCCCGGCCCGGCCCGGACGGCCGACTGCGGATCGCCGTCCTCGGCGGGGCCGCCCGGCTCACCGCCCCGGTCCGCTACTGGTCGCCCGGCGGCTGGCACCGCTTCGGCCCCGCCACCCTCGCGGCCGGCGAGGGCGGCGCCGAGGCCCCGGTGGACGCCGTCACCGCCGCCGCGCTGCTCGCCGCCGCGGCCGCCGAACGGCCCGACCCCGGGCAGGTCGCCGACCTGGCCGGCCGGGTCGCCGACTCGGTCGTGCGCACCGCCGAGATCCTCGCCCACCGCCGCACCGCCGCCGTACCCGGCGGGCCGGAGCGCTCGCACTTCCTCGCCGCCGAACAGTCCCTGCTGCTCGGCCACCCGCTGCACCCCACGCCCAAGAGCCGCGACGGCCTCGGCCCCGCCCAGAGCGCCGCCTACTCGCCCGAACTGCACGGCTCCTTCCAACTGCACTGGTACGCGGTGGACCGCGAACTGCTCGCGGCCGGCTCCGCCGTCGCCGAGAGCGCCGAGCAGCTCACCGCCGGCCTGCTCGACGGCGGCCCGGCGCTGCCGCCCGGCACCGCCGCCGTCCCGCTGCACCCCTGGCAGGCCCGCGAACTCGCCCACCGCCCGGCCGTCGCCGCCCTGCTCGCCGACGGGCTGCTGCACGACCTCGGCCCGGCCGGCGAACCCTGGTACCCCACCTCCTCGGTGCGCACCGTCTACCGGCCCGGCACCCCGTGGATGCTCAAGCTCTCGCTCGGCCTGCGGATCACCAACTCCCGCCGGGAGAACCTGCGCAAGGAACTGCACCGCGGCCTGGAGATGCACCGGCTGCTGGAGAGCGGGCTGGCCGCCGAGTGGCGGGCCGCCCACCCCGGCTTCGACATCGTCCGCGACCCCGCCTGGATCGGCGTCGACCACCCCGACCTCGGCGACCCCAACGGCCTGGACACCGTGCTGCGCGCCCAGCCCTTCGCACCCACCGACCGCGCGCTGTGCGTCGCCGGGCTGGTCGCCGAACAACCGCTCGGCGGCGGCGACACCGTGCCCTCCCGGCTCGGCGACCTCCTGCGGGCGCTGGCCCTGCGCTGCGCCCGCCCGCTGCGGACGGTGGCCGCCGAATGGTTCCTGCGCTACCTGGACGCGGTCGTGCTGCCCATCCTCTGGCTGGACGGCCGGGGCGGCATCGCCCTGGAGGCGCACCAGCAGAACAGCCTCGTGCTGCTGGACGCCGAGGGCTGGCCGTGCGGCGGCCGCTACCGCGACAACCAGGGCTACTACTACCGGGAGAGCGCCGCCGGCACGCTCGCTGCCCGGCTGCCCGGGCTCGGCACGGACAGCGACACCTTCCTGCCGGACGAGGTGATCGACCACCACTTCGCCTACTACCTCGGCATCAACCACGTGCTCGGCCTGATCGGCGCCTTCGGCTCCCAGCGGCTCGCCGACGAAACGGTGCTGCTGGCGGCGCTGCGCCGGTTCCTGGCCGGTCCGCGGGCCGCCGCCACCGGCTCGGCGCTGCCCGCCCTGCTGCTGGACGCGCCCACACTGCCCTGCAAGGCCAACCTGCTCACCCGGATCAACGGCATGGACGAGCTGGTCGGTCCGGTCGCCAGCCAGTCCGTGTACGTGGACATCCCCAACCCGGTGGCGGGCGCCTGATGCCGCACGAGCTGCCCGGGCGGGCACCGGTGCCCGCCCCGGCGGGCGAGTTCCGGCTCGGCCCGGTGTCCACTCCGGCGGGCGAGTTCCGGCTCGGCCCGGTGCTGCTGCCCGCCGACCTGGCGCTGCTCACCGGCTGGATGAACGACCCGGAGGTCGACGCCTTCTGGGAGCTCGCCGGGCCGCCGGAGGTCACCGAACGGCACGTCCGGGCCCAGCAGGACGGCGACGGCCGGAGCCTGCCCTGCCTCGGCCTGCTCGACGGCGAGCCGATGAGCTACTGGGAGGTCTACCGCGCCGACCTCGACCCGCTCGCCGCGCACTACCCCGCCCGGCCGTACGACACCGGCGTGCACCTGCTGCTCGGCCCCGCCGCCAGCCGCGGCCGAGGGCTGGGCGCCGTCCTCCTCGCCGCCCTCGCAGAATTGATTCTTCGTGGGAATCCGCGCTGCGAACGGGTGGTGGCCGAGCCGGACGTCCGCAACCGGCGGTCCGTCCGGGCCTTCGAACGGGCCGGATTCCGAGCCGCCGCCGAACTCGACCTGCCCGGCAAGCGCGCCGCCCTGATGGTCCGCGACGGGGCCGACGGGCCCGCCGCGCAGGCCCAACTCCCCGCCTAGGAAACCCCTGTGGACACCTCGACACCCCCCGCGTACGACCTGCTCGGCGTCGGCATCGGCCCGTTCAACCTCTCGCTCGCCGCGCTCGCCGAGCCCGTCCCCGGCCTGCGCACCCTCTTCTGCGACCAGCGCCCGGAGTTCCGCTGGCACCACGGGATGCTGGTGGACGGGGCCCGGATGCAGGTGCCGTTCCTCGCCGACCTGGTCTCCCTGGTCGACCCGACCAGCCCGTGGTCCTTCCTCAACTACCTGCGCGACCAGGACCGGCTCTACCCGTTCTACTTCGCCGAGCGCTTCCAGCTGCCGCGCCGCGAGTACGACCACTACTGCCGCTGGGCCGCCGAACGGCTGGCCGGCTGCCGCTTCGGCACCGAGGTCACCGCCCTGCACTGGGACGCGCCCTGGTACCGCGCCGAGCTGACCGACACCGCGACCGGCCGGCGCTCCGAGGTCAGGGCCCGCAACCTCGCCCTCGGCGTCGGCACCCGGCCGGTCCTCCCCGAGGCCTTCGCCGCGCTGGCCGGCCACCCGCACGCCTTCCACTCCGCCGAGTATCTGGACCGCCGCGCCGACCTGGCCGGCGCCCGGGACATCACCGTGATCGGCAGCGGACAGTCCGGCGCCGAGGTCTTCCTCGACCTGCTCCGGCGCCACGAGGGCGACGGCGTCCGGCTGCGCTGGCTCACCCGCACCAGGGCGCTCGCCCCCATGGAGTACTCCAAGCTCGGCCTGGAGCACTTCACCCCCGACTACACCCGCTACTTCCACAGCCTGCCCGCCCCCGTCCGGGACGCGCTGGTCGCCGCCCAGTGGCAGCTGCACAAGGCCGCCAGCGCCGAGACCCTCGCCGAGATCCACGACCACCTCTACGAGCGCACCATCGGCCGCCCGATCGGCACCGCCCCGGTCGAGATCACCCCCGGCACCGCCGTCACCGCCGCCCGACCGGGCCCCTGCGGCGGCCTCGAACTGCACTGCCGGCACACCGACTCCGGCGCCGAGCACCTGCTGCGCACCGACGCCCTGGTGCTCGCCACCGGCTACCGGGCGGCCCGCCCGGCCGCCCTCGAACCGCTCGCCGAGCTGATCGACTGGGACGAGGCCGGGCGCTACCGGGTCGACCTGGACCACCGGGTCGCCACCCGCCCCGAACTCACCGGCGGGCTGTACGTCCAGAACGCCGAACTCCACACCCACGGCGTCGGCACCCCCGACCTCGGACTCGGCGCCCACCGGGCCGCCGTGATCCTCAACGCCGTCACCGGGCGCACCGTCCACCGGCTGCCCGACCGCACCGCCTGGACCGGCTTCGCACCACCCGTACCCGCCGCCGACCCCGCGTCCCACCACCGGACCACCGTCGTCCCCCGCCCCCAGGAGTTGACCCGTGCCGCAACCGTCGGCCGCTGAACCGCCGCTCCACCTGCCCCCGCACCTCACCGCCGGGCACTGGCAGCGGGCCGGCCGGGCCCTGCTGGCCAAGATGCTGGGCGAGTTCGCCTACGAGGACCTGCTCCGGCCCGTCCCCGGCGAGGCGCCCGGCGAGTACCGGTTGGAGCTGCCCGAGGCCGAGTACCGCTTCACCGCCCGGCGCGGCGCCTACGACAGCTGGCAGGTCGACCCCGAGTCCGTCCGCTGCACCCGCCCGGACGGCCTGGACCCGCTGCGCTTCCTCCCGTACGCCCGGCAGACCCTCGGCATGCGCGGCGAGACCACCGGCCACCTGATCCGCGAGCTCTGCGCCACCCTGACCGCCGACGCCCGCCAGCTCGCCACCGCGCTGACCGCCGCCGAACTCGCCGACCTCGACCACGCCGCCCTGGAGGGCCGGCAGACCGGCCACCCCTGGATCGTGCCCAACAAGGGCCGGATCGGCTTCTCCGGCACCGACGCCGCCCGCTGGGCCCCGGAGGCCCGCAGCCCCCGCCCGCTGCCCTGGATCGCCGTCCACCGCCGGCTCGCCGAGTACCGCGGGGTGCCCGGCCTGGAACGGCCCGAGCAGCTGTACGCCCGCGAGCTGGACGACGTCGACGCGCTGCGTGCCGCGCTCGGCCCGGACGCCGGGGACTACCTGCTGCTGCCCGTCCACCCCTGGCAGTGGGACGAGACGGTCCTGCCGCTGTTCGCCCCCTGGATCGCCTCCGGCGAGATCGTCCCGCTGCCCTCGGACGGCGACCCACGGCTGCCCCAGCAGTCCATCCGCTCCTTCTTCAACACCGCCCACCCCGAGCGCTGCACCGTCAAGCTGCCGCTGTCCGTCCTGAACACCCTGGTCTGGCGCGGCCTGCCGGTCGAGCGCACGCTGGCCGCGCCCGCCGTCACTGCCTGGCTGCTCGGGCTGCGCGACACCGACCCGTACCTGCGCGACGAGTGCCGGGTGATCCTGCTCGGCGAGATCGCCTCCGTCACCGTCGACCACCCGCTCTACCGCGAGCTGCCCGAGGCTCCGTACCAGTACAAGGAGCTGCTCGGCGCGATCTGGCGCCAGCCGCTCGGCCCCTTCCTGGACGGCGGCGAGCGGGCCCGCACCCTGGCCGCGCTGCTGCAGACCGGCTCCGACGGGCGGGCGCTCGCCGCCGAGCTGATCGACCGCTCCGGCCTGCTCCCCGGCGACTGGACCGCCCGGCTGTTCGCCGCGACGATGCCGCCGCTGCTGCACTTCCTCTACCGCTACGGGCTGGTCTTCTCCCCGCACGGCGAGAACGCCATCGTGGTCTTCGACCCGTCCGATGCGCCGGTCCGGCTCGCGGTCAAGGACTTCGTGGACGACGTCAACCTCAGCGCGCAGAGCCTGCCCGAACTGCGCGCACTGCCCGCCGAGGTCGCCGAGGTGCTGCTGCGGGAGAGCCCGCAGGGACTCTGCCAGTTCATCCACTCCGGGCTCTTCATCGGCGTCTTCCGCTACCTCGCCCCGCTGCTGGAGGCGCAGACCGGACTGCCCGAGACCGAGTTCTGGGCGCTGCTGCGCGCCGAGGTGCTGCGCTACCAGGACCGCTTCCCCGAGCTGGGCGAGCGCTTCGAGCTGTTCGACCTGTTCCGCCCCCGGATCGACCGGCTCTGCCTCAACCGCAACCGGCTGCTGCTGGACGGCTACCAGGACCGCCCGCACCGCCCGCACGCCGCCCGGCACGGGACCGTGCCGAACGCGCTGGTCGCGGTGGAGGTGCGACTGCCCGGGCAGCGGGACCGGATTGTCACCCCCGCCCCGTAGGGTGGGAGGGTCATGACGAACGACTCCGAATCCCAGCCCGCGACGGCCCTCGGCGACGAGGCCGAGGAAGCCGTCGCCGTCCCGCGCTCGCGGATCCCCGAACTGCTGCACGCCGCGGTGGCGGCCGTCGGCGGCGCGGAGCGCCCCGGTCAGGTCCGGATGGCCGAGGCCGTCGCCGACGCCGTCGACCACGGCGAGCACCTGCTCGTCCAGGCCGGCACCGGCACCGGGAAGTCCCTGGCCTACCTGGTGCCCGCACTCGCCCACGGCGACCGCGTGGTCGTCGCCACGGCCACCCTGGCACTGCAACGCCAGCTGGTGGAACGGGACTTGCCGCGCACCGTCGAGGCGCTGCACCCCGTGCTGCGCCGCCGGCCGCTGTTCGCGATGCTCAAGGGCCGCTCCAACTACCTGTGCCTGCACCGGGCCAACGAGGGCACCCCGAGCGAAGAGGGCGAGGGCCTGTTCGACCCGGTGGACGCGCTCGGCGGGCCCACCGGGAAGCTCGGCAAGGACGTGCTGCGGCTGCGCGACTGGGCCGACGAGACGGACACCGGGGACCGCGACGACCTCAGCCCCGGCGTCTCCGACAAGGCCTGGGCCCAGCTGTCGGTCACCTCCAAGGAGTGCCTCGGAGCCACCCGCTGCCCGTACGGGCAGGAGTGCTTCGCGGAGAAGGCACGGGAGCGGGCCAAGCTGGCGGACGTCGTGGTCACCAACCACGCGATGCTCGCGATCGACGCGATCGAGGGCGCGCCGGTGCTGCCCGAGCACGGGCTGCTGATCGTGGACGAGGCGCACGAGCTGGTCAACCGGGTCACCGGCGCGGCCACCGCCGAGCTGACCGTCGGCGCGGTCAACCGGGCGGTCAAGCGGGCCGCGCGGCTGGCCAACGAGAAGGCGGTCGACGCGCTGCAGGCCGCCGCCGAGAACTACCACGGCCTGATGGAGACCGCCCAGCCCGGCCGGGTCGAGGAACTGCCCGAGTACCTGGCGTACGCGGTCACCGCGATCCGGGACGCCTCCCGCCAGGTGATCAGCTCGCTGGGCGAGACCAGGGACAAGGGGCTCAGCGACGAGGACGCCGTCCGCAAGCAGGCGATGGCCTCGGCCGAGGCGCTGCACGAGACGGCCGAGCGGCTGCTGGAGGACTCCGAGTACGACGTGGTCTGGATCGAGCGCAGCGACCGCTACGGGCTGGGCACCGCCTCGCTGCGGGTCGCCCCGCTGAGCGTCTCCGGGCTGCTGCGCGAGGGGCTGTACAAGGAGCGCTCGGTCGTCCTCACCTCGGCCACGCTCAAGCTCGGCGGGGACTTCAACGGCGTCGCCGCCTCCGTCGGCCTGCCCTCCGAGACGCGGCTGCCGGACGTCCGCACCGCCGGGGACAACCCGGAGTCCGGTCCGGCCTTCGGCGAGGACGCGGTGCCGCACTGGCGCGGGATCGACGTCGGCTCGCCGTTCAAGTACCCCAAGCAGGGCATCCTGTACGTCGCCAAGCACCTCGCCGACCCCGGGCGCGACCCCGAACGGCCGGACATGCTGGACGAGTTGGCCGAGCTGATCGGTGCGGCCGGCGGGCGGACGCTGGGGCTGTTCTCCTCGATGCGGGGCGCCCAGACGGCCGCCGAGGCGATGCGCGAGCGGTTGGACCAGCGCGTCCTGCTGCAGGGCGAGGACACCCTGGGCGAGCTGATCCGGGAGTTCGCCTCGGACGCCACCACCTGCCTGTTCGGCACGCTCTCGCTCTGGCAGGGCGTGGACGTGCCCGGCTCGGCCTGCCAGCTGGTCGTGATGGACCGGATCCCGTTCCCCCGGCCGGACGACCCGCTGATGAGCGCCCGCCAGAAGGACGTCGAGCAGCGCGGCGGGAACGGCTTCATGGCCGTCGCGGCGACGCACGCGGCGCTGCTGATGGCGCAGGGCGCGGGCCGGCTGGTGCGCGCGGCCGACGACCGGGGTGTGGTCGCGGTGCTGGACCCGCGGGTGGAGACCAAGCGGTACGGGAGCTTCTTCCGGTCCTCGATGCCCGAGTTCTGGTACACCACGGACCGTAACCAGGTGCGCCGCTCGCTGGCGGCGATCGACGCCTCGGCGGCGCCGGTGCGGCCGGTGGTGAAGCGGGGCTGAGGGCCGCGGCCCTCGGTCCCGGCGTTCCGGGCCCGGGGGCCGCGGGCTTCCGGGTTTGCGGGCCCCGGGATCGCGCGTCCCGGGGCCCCGTGGGTTGCCGGGCCGCAATGCCGGAGGGGCTCCCCGCACGAGCGGTGGAGCCCCTTCCCGGTGCCGTAGGTCGCGGCACAGGAGTCAGAGGCGGCGCAGGACCGCGACGACCTTGCCCAGGATGGTCGCGTTGTCGCCGTTGATCGGCTCGTACGCCGAGTTGTGCGGCATCAGCCAGATCCGGCCGTCCTCGCGCTTGAGCCGCTTGACGGTGGCCTCGCCGTCGATCATCGCGGCCACGATGTCGCCGTTCTCGGCGACCGGCTGGCGGCGCACGGTGACCCAGTCGCCGTCGCAGATGGCGGCCTCGATCATCGAGTCGCCGCGCACGGTGAGCGCGAAGAGCTCGCCCTCGCCGACCAGCTGGCGGGGCAGCGGGAAGACGTCCTCGACCGTCTGCTCGGCCAGGATCGGCCCGCCGGCGGCGATCCTGCCGACCAGCGGGACGTAGGAGGTGGACGGGCGGCCGGCCGTCTCGGCGGTGTTCGGGCGGGCCACCTCGACGCCGCGGACCTCGTAGGCGCGCGGGCGGTGCGGGTCCCGGCGCAGGAAGCCCTTGCGTTCCAGGGCCATCAGCTGGTGGGCCACCGAGGAGGTGCTGGACAGGCCGACGGCCTGGCCGATCTCGCGCATGGACGGCGGGTAGCCGCGGCGCTGGACGGAATCCCGGATGACCTCGATCACCCGGCGCTGGCGCTCGGTGAGACCGGCCTCGTCGGTGCGGATCCCGGGGGGGCGGCCGGGCATCGCGCGGGCGGGGGAGGGATGGCCGTCGTCCAGGGCGGCGGAGTGTTCGATCGGCTGGTCCGGAACGCGGGCCGTTCCGGACAGGGCCGCGCCGGGGAGACGGTGGTCTTCGCTACGGTCCATGCTGATGTCCAGACCCTGTTGATTCGTGGTGCGCTGCCCCACCTTGACCTGGGAGTGTTCCTGCACCGGGATGGTGTTGCTTTCGATCGTGTTCACGGCGGCCCCTCTCGACGGCTGTCCTCTCCCCTTTTCCAGCCCAACGCGCCTCCTATCGAAAGGTTGCGCCAAACACACGTTCGAGTGAATTATTCGGGAGTTGACTGACTCGATCAAGGCTTTGTTGTACATCGAGTAAATGTTCGAGCAGAACTCGACTCCGGCAGTCTAATCGGCGCCGTCGCGGCATCGACACGCCATGGTGCTCACCTCCCCCGGACTCCTAGATGTAGTGGCTACAGTCATCATCCGTGCCCAGTACTAGTGGTCACCCCGCATGATCGGCTTGCCCAGGCCGGGGGCACATCGCATAGACTCAAGAGGTCCGAACGTTCTGCCAGGGAGGGATCCCGAGGTGCACTGCCCCTTCTGCCGGCACTCCGACAGCCGTGTTGTCGACAGCCGGACCACCGAGGACGGCAGCTGCATCCGCCGCCGTCGGCAGTGCCCGGACTGCGGCCGCCGCTTCACCACGGTGGAGACGGCCGCACTGATGGTCATCAAGCGCAGCGGCGTCACCGAGCCGTTCTCCCGGCAGAAGGTCATCACCGGCGTCCGCAAGGCCTGCCAGGGCCGCCCGGTCACCGAGGACGCGCTGGCCCAGCTCGGGCAGCGGGTCGAGGAGTGCGTGCGCGCCAGCGGCAACGCCGAGCTGACCACCCACGACGTGGGGCTGGCCATACTCGGCCCGCTCAAGGAGCTCGACGTGGTCGCCTACCTGCGCTTCGCCTCCGTGTACCAGGCGTACGACGGACTTGAGGACTTCGAGGCCGCCATCGCGGAACTCCGCGTGGAACGGCCCCGCGCCCCCGAGGCGGACGACACCCCCGTGTCCGTCTCCGCCGCCGCGCCCTAGCGGGCGCCGGCACCGGGCCCCGGGCGGGCCCCGTCGCACCACCACGGCCCCGTGGGGCCCACGCGTGCCCGAAAACTGGGCACAGAACACTACAAACCGTGCGTAAGCAGGCAAGGTCTCCGCCTGCCCGCACACCGGAAGAACGAACCAGCAGTGCCCGGACTTTTCAGGGCACTTCGGGCGTTTGCCCAGGAGGAGGAGCGAGAAGTGACAGACACCACGAGCGGTTCCGCGCGCGGGTCGAAGTCCGAGAAGGCCGCGGTCAAGGGCGCCAAGGCGCCGAAGGGCGGCCTCCCGATGGAGCGCATCTACACCACTCCTGGCGTGCACCCGTACGACGAGGTCCGCTGGGAGCGGCGTGACGTCGTCATGACCAACTGGCGCGACGGCTCGATCAACTTCGAGCAGCGCGGCGTCGAGTTCCCCGACTTCTGGTCGGTCAACGCCGTCAACATCGTCACGTCCAAGTACTTCCGCGGCGCCGTCGGCACCCCGCAGCGCGAGTGGAGCCTGAAGCAGATCATCGACCGCGTGGTGCTCACCTACCGCGCCGCCGGTGAGAAGCACGGCTACTTCGCCACCAAGGACGACGCCGAGATCTTCGAGCACGAGCTGACGCACGCCCTCCTCCACCAGGTGTTCAGCTTCAACTCGCCGGTCTGGTTCAACGTCGGCACCAAGCAGCCCCAGCAGGTCAGCGCCTGCTTCATCCTGTCCGTCGACGACTCCATGGAGTCGATCCTCGACTGGTACAAGGAAGAGGGCATGATCTTCAAGGGCGGCTCCGGCGCCGGCCTCAACCTCTCCCGGATCCGCTCCTCCAAGGAACTGCTCTCCTCCGGCGGCAACGCCTCCGGCCCGGTCTCCTTCATGCGCGGCGCCGACGCCTCGGCCGGCACCATCAAGTCCGGCGGCGCCACCCGCCGCGCGGCCAAGATGGTCGTGCTCGACGTGGACCACCCGGACGTCGAGGCCTTCATCGAGACCAAGGTGAAGGAGGAGGAGAAGATCCGCGCCCTGCGCGACGCGGGCTTCGACATGGACCTCGGCGGGGACGACATCACCTCCCTCCAGTACCAGAACGCCAACAACTCGGTCCGCGTCAACGACGAATTCATGACCGCCGTCGAGAACGGCACCGAATTCGGCCTGCGCGCCCGGATGACCGGCGAGGTCATCGAGACCGTCGACGCCAAGAAGCTGTTCCGCAAGATGGCCGAGGCCGCCTGGGCCTGCGCCGACCCCGGAATCCAGTACGACACCACCATCAACCACTGGCACACCTGCCCGGAGTCCGGCCGCATCAACGCGTCCAACCCCTGCTCCGAGTACATGCACCTGGACAACTCCAGCTGCAACCTCGCCTCGCTGAACCTGATGAAGTTCCTGCGCGACGACGACTCGTTCGACGCGGCGACCTTCGCCAAGGTCGTCGAGCTGGTCATCACCGCGATGGACATCTCCATCTGCTTCGCGGACTTCCCCACCGAGAAGATCGGCGAGACCACCCGCGCCTACCGCCAGCTCGGCATCGGCTACGCCAACCTCGGCGCCCTGCTGATGGCCACCGGCCACGCCTACGACAGCGAGGGCGGCCGCGCCCTGGCCGGCGCCATCACCTCGCTGATGACCGGCACCGCCTACCGCCGCGGCGCCGAACTCGCCGGCGTGGTCGGCCCGTACGACGGCTACGCCCGCAACGCGGCCCCGCACCAGCAGGTCATGAAGCAGCACGCCGACGCCTCGCTGGACGCCGTCTCCCACGACGACCTGGACGCCCCGGTCTGGCTGGCCGCCAACAAGGCCTGGCAGGACGTGCTGCGCGTCGGAGCGCAGAACGGCTTCCGCAATGCCCAGGCCTCGGTGCTCGCCCCGACCGGCACCATCGGCCTGATGATGGACTGCGACACCACCGGCGTCGAGCCCGACCTGGCCCTGGTCAAGTTCAAGAAGCTGGTCGGCGGCGGCTCGATGCAGATCGTCAACGGCACCGTCCCGCGCGCCCTCAAGCGCCTCGGCTACCAGGACGAGCAGATCGAGGCGGTCGTCGCCCACATCGCCGAGCACGGCAACGTGGTGGACGCGCCCGGCCTGAAGGCCGAGCACTACGAGGTGTTCGACTGCGCGATGGGCGAGCGCTCCATCTCGCCGATGGGCCACGTGCGGATGATGGCCGCGATCCAGCCCTGGATCTCCGGCGCCATCTCCAAGACCGTGAACATGCCGGCCGCCGCGACCGTCGAGGACGTCGAGGAGATCTACTTCGAGGCGTGGAAGATGGGCGTCAAGGCGCTCGCCATCTACCGCGAAAACTCGAAGGTTGGCCAGCCGCTGTCGGCCAAGAAGAAGGACTCCGAGGAGAAGGCCGCGCAGGCCGAGGCTCCTGTCGCGGTCGAGAAGGTGGTCGAGTACCGCCCGGTCCGCAAGCGCCTGCCCAAGGGCCGCCCGGGCATCACCACCTCCTTCACGGTCGGTGGCGCCGAGGGCTACATGACCGCCAACTCCTACCCGGACGACGGTCTGGGCGAGGTGTTCCTGAAGATGTCCAAGCAGGGCTCGACCCTCGCGGGCATGATGGACGCCTTCTCCATCGCCGTCTCGGTCGGCCTCCAGTACGGCGTGCCGCTGGAGACGTACGTCTCGAAGTTCACCAACATGCGCTTCGAGCCGGCCGGCCTGACCGACGACCCGGACGTGCGGATGGCGCAGTCGATCGTCGACTACATCTTCCGCCGCCTGGCGCTCGACTTCCTGCCGTTCGAGACCCGCTCGGCGCTCGGCATCCACTCCGTCGAGGAGCGCCAGCGCCACCTGGAGACGGGCTCGTACGAGCCGTTGGAGGCCGAGGAGCTCGACACCGAGTCGCTCGCCCAGTCCGCTCCGGTTGCCCCGGTCGCCGCCAAGCCGGCCGTGGTCCCGGCCCCGGCCGTCGAGGCGCCCAGGACGGCCCCGAAGCAGGCCCACAACTCCACGGAGTTGATGGAGATCCAGCTCGGCCTCAACGCCGACGCCCCGCTCTGCTTCTCCTGCGGCACCAAGATGCGCCGCGCCGGCAGCTGCTACCTCTGCGAGGGCTGCGGCTCCACCAGCGGCTGCAGCTGAAACTGGGCGGAATTGCATCGAGTGCAACACTCGGCAGTTCTGATCTGACAAGCGAGTACTGAGGGAGGGGCGCAGGCTCCTGACCTGCGCCCCTCCCTCAGCGCATCCTGCGGACGTCGTCCGTTCTCGCCAGCGACCTGGCGCCGTACAGCACAGTTCCGAAGATCTTCCAGTGGTGAGAGCTGCTGGAAAGACGAACGCCCGGCCCACGTCTAGGGCCGGGCGCTCGGTGCAGTCAGGACGTGGTGTCCTGCTCGCGTCAGAACCTGCATCACACCACGTTCCGAGCTGCGACGCAAAACAGCTCGGAGGGAGGTGAATCGTATGGCAAAGAACCCGAAGCAGACTGGGAAGAAGGCGGCCTCGGCCGCTGGCAGGGTCCTGTCGGACCCCAAGGCGACGAAGGCCGAGAAGGCCGCTGCGGGCAGCGCCCTCTCGCAGGCGCCGTCCGGTAAGAGCAAGAAGAAGTAGTACCTCGCCGCCCTGGGCTTCGGCCCAGGGCGGCGGCTTGCCCATGCTTGGCGACGCACGCAGTGTGTCGTGGGTCCGTAACCGATTCAACGATGTTGCGTTGGATACAACGTGACCAAAGCGGCTGAACTCGCCGGATCGGCGCGATTGATGCTCGTGGACGGCGTCAGGTTCCTTGACCCCGCTCCCGCAGTCTTCGAAGCGATGCTTGGGGGATGGACCACGCAGCAGCGGGCGCGGTTTCTCAAGGCAGACACGATCAGAGCGAGGATCGATCTGGTACGCAGGTTCGCCGACTTCACCAACCAGTACCCCTGGCAGTGGCAGGCCGCAGAGGCCGAGGAGTTCATTACGCACCTTAGATCGGGGCGTCGGCCGGTGATGGTCTCGACGGCACGGGGTTACCAGAACGCACTGCGGCTGTTCATGGACTACGTGACGGATACGCGCTATTCGTGGCCAGCGGTCTGCCACGAACGGTTCGGAGAGGCGCCGGCCCAGATCCTGCACGAGTGGAACACCGTGGCCCACACATCGGAGTACGAAGGGCGACCAGGCCGCAGGCCGCTGACGTATGACGAGGTGCAGTCGCTGCTCGACGCGGCTGACGGAATGGTCGAGGAGATCAGAGCGCGTCGCCGGAAGGGCGCTTCAGCTGCCTTCCGTGACGCAGTTCTGCTGAAGACGGTCTATGCCTTCGGGCTCCGACGCAGGGAGGCGTGGGGGCTGGATGTTGTGGATCTTCGGAGGAACCCGCGGGCTGCCGACTACGGGAACTGTGGGGCCCTGTTCGTTCGATTCGGCAAGTCATCACGTGGCGGGCAGCCGAAACGCAGAACGGTGCTGACCGTGCCAGAGATGGACTGGATCGTCCCGGTGATTCAGCAGTGGGTATCGGAGGTCCGACCACTCTTTGGGGCTGGTAGCCATCCTGCATTGTGGGTGACCGAACGCCTGGGCCGCCTGTCCTGGCGTGGTATCAACGAAGCCTTCGAGCAAGCTCGTAACGCTGCCGGGCTGCCGGAAGAGCTGGATCTGCACTGTCTTCGGCACTCCTATGTGACGCACCTGGTCGAGTTCGGCTACCCAGAGAAGTTCGTCCAGGACCAGGTAGGTCACTCCTACGCCTCGACGACTGCCCTCTACACAGGAGTGTCGGACGAGTACCGCAATCGGCTGGTGCAACAGTCACTGCGTCAGCGACACGCAGACCTATGGGAGCCGCAGCAGTGATCAAGAAAATGGGGTATCACTGGCACCTGCGCCAAGTGATGGCTACGCGTGGGATGTTCCAGACCAGTGAGTTGGTGCCGCTGCTTGCCGACCGCGGGGTTCACCTGTCCCGAGAGCAGGTCTATCGCCTAGTCACGCAACCCCCGCAGCGAATGTCGATGGACACCCTTGCCGCGTTGTGCGACATCCTGGACTGTGGGGTCCAGGAGTTGATCGAAGTGTCCGTAGTTGAGCAGGCTGTTCGCAAGACCGCCACTGGATCAGCAGTCAATGCGGGAACGCCCCCACAGATCCGACGAGCCACAATCCGCCGGCCGGACCTCACGTGAAGCGTCCCCAGCGGCTCGCAGGGATCGTCGATCTTCTAGCGCCGCAGTTGCCTTCGATGTCTAGGGCCGACCTTCAGGACATCGTCGACCGAGCCGCGCCACAGAAGGCGCTCTATTGATTGTGTGAGCACATGGAGAGCCATCCGGATGCCTTGACGAGTGGTAGTCCAGCTCTGCCCGCAGCCATGTTCCGGCTCCTCGAAGGGCTGGAGGCTGCTGGATGTACGCAGGTGACGGTGCCATCGTGTGGAGGCTGCGGGAAGCGCCGCTCCCTGCCACGCACCGATTCACGCGGTGCCCGCATCTGCCAGACGTGTGCAGCTTGGAGATCAGCTCGCCCCTGCTGTAGATGTCGTAAGACAGCACCAGTTGCTACTCAAGAAGCCGAGGGTGCGGTCTGCCGGGACTGTTATCGCGCTGACCCCGTTCGACACGAAGTCTGTGTTGTATGCGGCCAGCTCAGATTTGTTGCAACACGCGGACCGAACGGGGAGCCACAGTGCTCCAATTGCTACATCCGTCCGGCGAGGCGTTGTATCCGTTGCGGTGAGGTACGGCCGACCAAAGCGATGGCTGACGCTGGCCCTGTATGCGCGAGCTGTTACACGCACCCTAGGCGGGAGTGTGGTGCCTGCGGTCAAGTTCGCCGTATCAAGAGCCGTGCCCGAGATTCACAGCCGGATCTCTGCGCCAACTGCGACCCAGGGCCAGTGGCGACCTTGCGGCGCTGTGGGCGCGAGCGGCCCTGCCTCCACGTCAAAGCGGGCGAACCAGTCTGCCGCACGTGTCGTGATCGCCCGGGTGTCATCTGTGTGCGATGTGAACGCTCGCGGAGAGTTACGGCACGCTGGCCCATGGGGCCGGTATGCGGGAGTTGCTACAAGTACGTCTGCGCTAACCCCGCCGAATGTGCGGCGTGTCAGAAGTGCCGCCCGCTGATTGGGAACGATGAGCGAGGACGGCGAATCTGCGGACCATGTGCCGGGGTTGACCTGATCTACGCTTGCTCCAGCTGTGGTGAAGCAGGTGACATCTACAGGTACGGTGAATGCTCTCGGTGTGTCCTGCAAGTCACGCTGAACGACCAGTTCGGTCCGTCGGAGGAGGGTTCGCCGCTGGCGCCTCTGATCGTCGCGCTGACTGCGGCCTCAACGCCCCGATCTGTGCTGCTGTGGATGCGCAAGGAGACCAGCGGGGCGGCGCTACTTCGAGACCTGATCGCGGCGGGCTACCCCATCACCCACGAACTTCTCGACACGTTCCCAGGCCGACAAGCAGCAGTCCATCTTCGACACTTGTTGGTTCACGTCGGAGTCCTGCCGAAGCGGGACGAGTACGTGGCAGGTTTGGAAGTCTGGCTGAGGCACTTTCTAATGAAGGTTACAGCCCGACATCGAACCGTCCTGCAACCGTATGCTCAGTGGGTAGTCCTCCGACGGGTGCGGTACCAAGCCCGTACGCGAGGGAATAGCAGATCCAGCATCAACTATGCCCGTGCACAGGTATCGGTAACGTTCGACTTCCTGGAGTGGATCGCGGCCGAGCAACTCACGCTGGTGAGTGCTGCTCAGGCCGATGTGGACCGCTGGCTGGCTTCAGGGGCCACCACACGGCGGCGGCTGCGTGATTTCCTTCGGTGGGCTCGTCGTTGCCACCTCGTCGGGGACCTGCAGGTGCCTTGGCAGCCAGACGGCGAACCCGCCAACTTCCTTGATGAGGACGAGCACCTGTCCCTGCTGCACCGATGCATCAACGATCCCGCCCTACCACTGGATGTACGGGTGGCTGGTGCGCTGATCCTGCTCTACGGGATGCCTGCTACCAGGGTCGTGCGGCTTACCCGCGAGGACATTTTGCCGCGCAAGGATGCGGTCTACATCCGGCTGGGTGATGACCCTGTTGTGATGCCTCCCGCCCTTGCCCAACTGCTGGAGCAGCAAACGCGGGTCGCCGTACCGTCTGTTGCCGAACGCGGGATGGGATGCCGAGAAAGTTGGCTGTTCCCGGGAAAACTGATGGGTCAGCCTCTGAGTGGGGCCAAGCTCTCCCAAAAACTGCTGAGGCACGGCATCGATGTCCGCTCTGCCCGCAACTCTGCACTGATGGCGCTGGCCGCAGACCTACCTGCGCCGATCCTGAGCAAGGTTCTCGGAATCCACATCAACACCGCTGTGGACTGGGTCTCCTACGTCAAACGGGATTGGTCCTCCTACCTCGAAGCTCGGAGGGCCCCTGAGCTGCACCCGTGACAGTGAACTGAGTCCTCGCTGCCTATCGAGCTCCTTGACCGAGAGGACTGGCGTGAGACAGCCTGCCTTGGTCTCGCTGCGAAGGACGGCTGATTGCAATGGCTCGTTGGCTCAGGACGCCCCTAACCGGGCCTGCAGGTGTTCGCAGGAAGCGTGGGGGTTGCCCCTGACCCTGTGGTGATCAATGAGATTCGGCCGACGGCCCCTCCTGAGGCTGCCGGCCGAGTGACAGGAGGTGGGTCGCTGCCGGCGACCCACCTCGCGACGGGATGGCGCTACCTGCTACTGGGCACGAGCGCCCGGACCAGAGCCAGCAGTTGCTTGCTGCTGTCTAGCGCAAACGTCCTGGTGGAGGTCGATGGGATCAGCATCGCGAGGAAAAGCATGACGCCGACCACCAGCACCGCAATGGTCACCGGAATCGCGAGTGCGAGCCGCGCCCACACGCTGATGGGGACTGTCACCGGCGCCCCCTGGTGGGGGAGGCGCTTACGGATTGCTCTTTACCAGCAACCCAGTTGTGAGTTATCGTCAGGGCCAAGCGTACCTTCCCTAGTCATCGCGGGCGAAGGGCGAGACGGCTCCCGCTGGCACGGGGGCCGTCGGCATATTGGCCGACGGCCGGTCTGCCTCGGTGAGAACGAGGCTAGAGCACCCATGGTTGCCGTTCGCGCAAGGGGCCTTACGTGCAGCAGCCCCAATTTGACAACCCAATCACGAAGTTGGTGTGGTCTCGGTTTGGATAGCAGGGCATCGTCTGGTCGACAGAACGTCGCCTTGAGCTGCGGTGTCATACCCGGTGAGCGCGGGCCTGAGGCCCCGCGCGGCCAGTCTCCGCAGAGTGCCGGATGACTGGAACACCTCTGTCCTGCCACCAGAGTTGTCAGTTAGCGTTGACGGTTATGGGGGATCGAGACCGCTGGAGTGGCCCGTCGTACTTCGACGGCTGTACCGAGTCCTACGGTGACGGACTGGAGTTGGGGCCAGCTACGCGGGTGCTGCGCGAGGCGGTTCAGCGGCTGCGGGAGCTTGTCCCCCGGGATCGGGGGCGTCCGGTCGATGAAGTCTTGGACGCACTGGCGCGGCTGTCTGCGATTGAGCAGGCATTGACCGCCGAGCGTACTCTCCTTCTGGCGGAGGCCAGCTACCTCGGTGCGACCTGGCAGCAGATGGCGAAGATCTGCGGGGTTACCAAGCAGTCTCTGCACAAGCGCTATGCGGACGCCGCGCGACGCGTCATGACGATCTGCTCCGATCCGCACCCGGAGAAGCCCCTTCGGTTGATCATGGAGCTTCATCAAGGCACGTTCCATCGTTTGCTGAGACTTGGCGTGCTGATCACTGAGCCAGCCCGTCACGGCGAACACTGGCGGCCTGGCTTCCGGCGCCATGTTCATGCTACTGCCCTCGCAGGTCAGCAGGCGGTCCGAGAAGCTGAGGTGGCACATTCATTGCCCGCCACCATCCCTGCCCAGAGGGCCCTGATGGCGGCGAAGCACTCCTCCGGACGTCCGCGCGCTGACCCGGGTGGCTAAGGAACGGCGGGACCTGGGAATCCGCGCTGACACGGCGGTGCATGCTGCCTGTTCTGTAGATGGCAGTGCCGACCTGCCGGTCGTCTCTTTGGCCCGTGCCTGAGAAATGCTTGGCTGGCCGGCTGGTCTTTGGTTTGTGTGTTGGTGACCGCCGTGACTGGGACTGCTGTCGGTGCGGCTGTATTGGCGCGCCCAATTGTCGCGGGCTGGAGGGAGGCTGGTCGCAAGTGAAGCAGACCGTCGCCCAGTTCACGCCTCGCCCGGATAGCATCTCGTGCCTGGGACCTTCATCTGACAAAGGGGAACGGTGGACCTTCGCGACAGGCTCACCAAAGCTAAAGACCTGCTGATAGCGGGAGAAGACGAATCAGAGGTGCCCGACGTCATCGGGTACCAGGACGTTCAGCACCAGTGGGAGCGGGGCTATCGCGAGACGCTGGAACGGGCCGTTGAGAGCGGCGCCTGCGGCCCGGACAGCACCAGCATCATCGACTTCCCTAAGACCGATCTGACCGTTCGCCCGCTAGCCCGATTCTCCACCCGAGACCGACTTATCTACGATGCTCTTGTCTTCACCATCGCCGATCAGATTGACCGTCAGCTTCACCCTAGCGTCTCCAGCTACCGATGGAACCACTTCAAGGGCGAGCCCGTCCGATGGTGGTCCAGCTGGACGTCCTATCGGCAAAAGTCTCTGAGGGCGATCCGGTCTGACGCTTCACTCAGGGTCGCCTACCTAGACATCGCGGCCTTCTACGAGCACATCGATGTGGCCATCCTCGGAGACGATTTGGAGGCCCTCGGTGGCGACCGCCGGCCTGCCGGCCACATCATCGATTTCCTCACCCGATTCCAGACCATCAACCACGCTTGGGGCCTGCCCCAAGGACCGGATGCTTCCGGCATACTTGCCAATCTCTACCTTGCCCCCGTCGATTCCTATCTGAACCAGAACGGCGCCCGCTTCCTGCGCTACTCCGATGACATCAAGGTCTTCCACCCCGACTGGAGCGAGCTGCGTGATCTCTTCCTTGGCGTGAACAGTCAACTGCGCTCTAGGAGGCTCGCTGTCTCCTCCAGTAAGACCGTCATCCTCGACCCTCAGGACGCCCGGGAGCGTGAAACCGACATCCGGCATGACTCGCTGGCTCGTGCCATCAGGTATGGGCGCCCGCGGGCCCGGGAAGATCTCGTGGCCTACTTCGAGAAGATTGCCAAGGAGGGAGATTTCAACGGCAACCAGGTTCGCTTCGTCCTAGGCCGGCTCCGCAATATCAAAGATGATCGCGCCGTGGGCTGGTGCCTGGAGAATCTCACCCGTCTCCCGCACGCCATCACGAACGTGTTCAAGTATCTTGACGCGGCCAAGAGCAGAACCCCCGAGGTTGAAAGCTCCCTGATCCGGTTCCTGCACTCCAGCCACAGCGCTTCTTACCCCCTGATCGAACAGCGTGTCCTGCGTTACTTCATTGCCATGGGCGGCAAGGATGAACGAGTTAAAGAAGCCGCATGGACCGTTCTCGGGGACCGCAACCGGGTCGACTACGCCCGCGAGTTCGCCGCTCGCTACATCGGACAGCACGCATCCGTTGCTGAGGCCCAGATGCTCCGCCACCGTTTCGAGGGAGAGACCAGCGCTGCCGCCCGGCGTGCCGTACTTGTTGCACTGTATGAGGCTGGCTACCTCACTACCCGCTACCGCAACGAAATCAAAGCCTCCGTCCCCGGCATGGAATGGATCTGCAACTTCCTTGCCTTTGAGCCTCGCATACGCCCACCCCGGATTGGACCCTATGTCTACTTCTGACACACAGTTCGAAAGTATCAAGTCGGAGCTAGAGCGCATCCAGAGCAACTGCCTCTATACCGCCCAGGGCTACTTTGAAGCGGCCAAGAGCGCCGAGAAGTGGGGGCGGCTGATGGTGTTCATCCCCGCCTGCGTGACCGCGATATCCGGCTTCCTGGTCGCGGTCAAGGTTGGTCCTGAAGCGTTCTTCAGTGGGCTCGGTGCCGTCGCCGGAGCCGTCGCGGCCACCGCGGCCTTCCTTGGCTCGCCGAAGGCGGCCGCTGACCATCTCGCGTCTGCTCGCGCCTACACCGCGCTCAAGCATCGGGCGGACGCTGAGATCAGCCTCATGACCGAAGCCTCCAACTTGGCGGCTCTCGAAGCGAGAACCCGGGAACTGAGCACCGACTACATACGCATCACGTCCACCGACACCCCAATGGCCAACAAGTTCTACGAGAAGGCCCGCCAGCGGATACAGCAGGGATCGGCCGGGTAGCAGTGGTCGGGTCCGACCAAGCGGCAGGTAGTGGCGAGATTGATCTCGCCCGTGGAACCCGGCGCGGATTCGGCGCTGTGTCTTGGAGATCGGATGCACCGTAGAACAGCAGGAGGTCCTTCGGGCGGCCTACCTCTCTGCACTCGACCGCGAAGGTAGATCCGGGCTGGAGTCACCGGCCTTGCTACGGAGGACCACCGATGCGGTGACTCGCGGACTGCTGAGTGCCGAGCTGAGGCTGCATGCCTTCCCCGATCGAGCCCTTGATGCTGGGGAATAGCGCACGCCGAGAATAGGTACTCTCCGCCAGTATCACGCTCGACCCCGGTTTCACCCGATGAGGTGAAAACCTGAGGCGGGGCGAGGACTTCACGGTCCTCGCCCCGCCTTTTTCGTGTTCCCGGGAATGCCGATGTCACGTTCGGGGGTGGTGTCCGGTCCGTAGGGGGTGACGGGTTCTGCCGAGAAGGAGTGGTGCGGTGATGGGAACGGTGCTGGTGACCGGGGCGACGGGGACGCTCGGGCGGGAGGTGGTGCGGTTGCTGGTGGCGCGCGGGGTGGCGGTGCGGGGGTTGAGCCGGCGGGTGCGGGACGGGGGTGACGGGGTCGAGTGGGCGGTCGGCGATTTGGTGAGCGGCGCCGGGATCGCGGAGGCGATGGCCGGGGTCGAGGTGGTGGTGGACTGCGCGACCACGCAGAAGAAGGCGGACCTGGCCGGGGTCCGGACGCTGGTGGCGCGGGCCCGGGAGGCCGGGGTGCGGCACCTGGTGTACGTGTCGATCGTCGGGATCGACCGGGTGCCGATCGCGTACTACACCACGAAGCTCGCCTGTGAGCGGGTGGTGCGGGAGTCGGGGCTGGGCTGGACGGTGCTGCGGGCGACGCAGTTCCACGACCTGGTGCTGAGGTTCTTCGACGCCTCCGTGAAGCTGCCGGTCTTCCCGGTGCTGAGCGGGACGGCGTGCCAGCCGGTGGACGTGCGGGAGGTGGCGGCGGCGGTCGCGGACCTGGTGGGGGAGGAGCCGGCCGGGTTCGCGCCGGAGGTGGGCGGCCCGCAGGTGCGTTCGTACCGGGAGCTGGCCGAGGCCTACCTGCGGGCGGCGGGCAGGCGCCGACTGCTGCTGACGCTGCGCGTGCCGGGCGCGGCCGGCCGCGGGTTTCGGGCGGGCGGCAACCTGACGCCGGACCGGGCGGTGGGCCGGGGGACCTTCGAGGAGGCGCTGGAACGGCGGTTCGGCGGCCGATAGGGCCGGCCACCGGGGTGTGAACCGTGGCACGCGGGTGGGCGTCGGCGGTGTCGCAGTGTGGTGTGGACGGTGTGAAAGCAGGAGATTGGCCGTCAACTGGCCACTTGAGGCCTATGTCTGAATCGATATGATCGGCCGAAAGCGTGAACCGATCAGACGCCCGGAGACGTTTCATGACGTCGCCGGGCGGTCCGGTATGCGCCCGACCCAGCTGTCGGTGGCCGCGACCGTCGCCGATCCGCCGCCCGCGCCGCCGCCCGCCGACGTTGCCGAGGACCGCACCGATGAGAGAAGCCACCAGCCCCGACGGCGGATCGCGCCGACGGCCCGCGCCGCGCACCGTCGCCCTGACCGCGGCAGCCGTGCTGCTGGCGCTGGTCGCCGCGCCGGTCGGCGTCGTCCGGGCGTTCGGTGCGCACCAGCCGCTCACCGCCCTCGCGGTGGTTGCCGTCACGGTGCTCTGGCTGATCGCCGTCGGCCTCGCCTCGACCGGTGCGGAGCGCGCCCGCGGGCTGACCGAGGAGCTGGCCGCTCAGCACGAGGAGACCCGGGCCGCGCTGGTCGCCGCGGGCACGGCCCGGCAGGCCGAGACGGCCGCCGCGGACCGCACCGCCGCCGCGCTCGCCGAGCGGGACGCCGCCCGCGCCGAGCAGTCCCGCGCCGAGGCGGACGTCACCGCCGCGCACACCGAGCTGGCCCGGCTGCGGGCCGAACTCGACGCCGAGCGGGCCGGGGCGCAGACGGAGCGGGCCCGGGCCGAGGCCGAGCGCGCCGAGCTGGCCCGGATCACCGAGGGCGTGCTGCCCGAGGTGGTGGCGAAGCTGCGGTCCGGCGCGGCCGTGGACAGTGTGCTGGCCGTCCACCGCAAGCACCCCCAGTACGCGCTGCTGCGAGCCGTCGGCGAGGAGATCGGCCGCGGCGAGCGGCTGCGGGCCGCCGCGCTCGCCGTCTGCGCGACCGCCGCCGGGCGGGTCCAGGCGCTGGCCACGAGCATGCACGCCGAGCTGCGCGAGATGCAGCACCGGCACGACGAGGAGGTCCTCGGCGACCTGCTGAGCCTGGACCACTCGACCGCCCAGGCGGGCCGGATGGCCGACAGCATCGCGGTGCTCACCGGCGCCCGTTCGGGCCGCCGCTGGGCCAAGCCGATCGCGGTGGAGTCGGTGCTGCGCGGCGCGCTCGGCCGGATCGGCGCCTACCAGCGGGTGCGGCTGCACAACGCCAGCACCGCCGCGGTCGCCGGGTACGCGGCCGAGGGCGTGATGCACGCGCTGGCCGAACTGCTGGACAACGCCACCAACTTCTCCGCCCCGCCGGCCGAGGTGCACGTCTACGTCGAGGAGGTGCCGGCCGGGCTGGTGGTCACCGTCGAGGACAGCGGGCTGGGGCTGAGCGACAGCTGGCTGCGCCGGGCCGAGCGGGCCGTCTGCGCCGAGCCGCTGGACCTCACCACGCTCTCCGCCGGTACCCGGCTGGGGCTCGCGGTGGTCGGCGTGCTGGCGCGCAAGCACGGGCTGCAGATCTCCTTCCGGCCGTCGGCGCGCGGCGGCACCGGCGTGGTGATGCTGATCCCGCCGCGGCTCGTCACGCACCCGGTGCCGACCGCCGCCCCGGCGCCCGTCCAGGCGTCCGTCCCGGCGCAGAAGCCGCCCGTGGAGACCACGCGCCCCGCGCTCACCTCGGCGCGCCCCGCACCCGTCTCCCTGCCTCCGGTGCCCGCCTCCCCGCCTCCGGCGCTCTCCGCGCAGCGGACCCCGGCCGGGACGCCGACCGCCACCGGGACGCAGACGTCCAGCGCGCCCGCCCTGCCGGCCGCGCCCGCCCGGATGACCGACAGCGGCCTGCCGCAGCGCCGGCGCGGACAGACGCTGGCGACCAGCACCTCCGCGACGGCCCGGACCGCGAAGGCCGTGAGCACCGACGCGGTCGGCGCGGCCGCCCGGTTCGGCGCGTTCCGCCGGGCCGCCGCCCGTCCCGCGGGGGCCGAGCAGCCCCCCGCCGGGGCGCCGACCACGGATCCCGACACCATGCCCGACGCTTCCCCCGTCACCGAGAAGGACACCTGATGAGCAGTGCCACCGACCGCGACCTCGACTGGCTGTTGGAGAACCTGCTGGCGGCGACCCCCGGCACCCGGCACGCCCTGGTCCTCTCCGCCGACGGCCTCAAGCTCTGCCACACCGCCGGGCTGAGCACCGACCAGGCCGACCAGCTGGCCGCCATCGCCTCGGGCCTGCAGAGCCTGGCGCACGGCGCCTCCATCGAGTTCGGCGACGGCAGCGGCGGCGTGCGGCAGTCGATGACCGAGTTCCACGGCGGCATCCTGTGCATCGTGGCGGCCGGTGAGGGCGCGCACCTCGCGGTGGTCACGGACGACGACGCGGACGTCGGCGTGATCGGCCACAACATGCACGGCCTGATCGAGCAGATCGGGGTCCACCTCAGCGCGCCCGCCCGGGAGGCGGAGGGCGAGGCCGCCGCGCAAGAGAGCGCCGTTATATGACTGCCGGGCCGGTGCTGCCGGGCCGTGACGACGACCCGGACCGTCTCTACACCATCACCCGGGGCCGAAGCCGGGCGCCGGAGAACGCCTTCGACCTCGTTACCCTGATCGTCGCCGAGCGGCAGCCGGCGGCCGGGATGCAGTCGGAGCACGCCCGGATCCTGCGGATGTGCGAGGCTCCGACCGCCGTGGTGGAGGTGGCGGCGGAGCTGGCGCTGCCCGTCTCGGTGGTGAAGATCCTGCTCGGCGACCTGCTGGAGTCCGGGGCGGTCACCGCCCGCCACCCCCGGTTCGCGCCGAACAAGGCCCGGCTGCCCGACCTCGACACGCTGAAGCAGGTGCTGCATGGCCTCCAACGGCTCTGATGCGTGGAACGTCGGCGTCGACGCTGCTGCTGACGCCGGCGTCCGGCCCGCCGGCGCGCGCACCCCGCTGCGGGCGACGGCCGACAACGCGCTGAAGATCGTCGTGGTCGGCGGCTTCGGGGTGGGCAAGACCACCCTGGTCGGCTCGGTCAGCGAGATCCGCCCGCTGAACACCGAAGAGGTGATGACCAGGGCGGGCGAGGGCATCGACCCGGCCGGCGCCTGGGGCAAGCGCTCCACCACGGTCGCCTTCGACTTCGGCCGGATCACCCTCTCCGAGCACCAGGTGCTGTACCTGTTCGGCGCGCCCGGCCAGGAGCGCTTCTGGTTCCTCTGGGACCGGCTGTTCAGCGGCGCCCTCGGCGCGGTCGTCCTGGTGGACACCCGGCGGCTGGAGGACTCCTGGTACGCGATCGACCGGCTGGAGCACCACGGCACGCCGTTCATCGTGGCCCGCAACAACTTCGGCGAGCCCGGCCACACCCTGGAGCAGGTCCGCGAGGCGCTGGACCTGCCGGCCGGGGTACCGCTGGTGGACTGCGACGCGCGCGACCGCGAGTCCGGCAAGCAGGTGCTGATCGCCCTGGTCCACCACCTGGCCGCCCTGGCCGGGGCCGACGAGGGGCTTCTGACGGGCGGGGCCGCTCCGGCCGTTGCCGCCGGGGCCGATGCCGCTCCGGCCGTTGCCGCCCGGGCCGTTGCCGCCGGGGCCGAGGAGCCCGCCCAGGCAGGGTCCCGCACCGTGATCTACGAGGAGAGCACCCCGTGACCGAGCCCGCCGCCACCCCGCCCCCGGGCTGCCCGGCGCACCCCGGCGCCACGCCGCTGTACGGGCCGCGCTTCCAGACCGACCCGTCCCAGCTCTACCGCGAGCTGCGCGCCGCGCACGGCCCGGTCGCCCCGGTCGAGCTGGCCGGCGGCGTGCCCGCCTGGCTGGTCATCGGCTACCGCGAGCTCCAGCAGGTGACCGGCCGGCCGCAGCTGTTCGGCCGCGACTCCAGCCGCTGGCACGCCTGGGAGACGCTGCCCGCCGACTGGCCGCTGAAGCCGATGATGGCGCCCGTGCCGTCGATCCTCTACGCCGAGGGCGAGGAGCACGTCCGGCGTTCGCGCGCGGTCACCGACGCGCTGGCCGGGATCGACCCGTACGAGCTGCGCAAGCATGCCGAGGAGATCGCCGACCGGCTGATCGACGAGTTCGCCGGGCGCGGTGAGGCCGACCTGGTCGCCGAGTACGCGCACCGGATGCCGCTGCTGGTGCTGTGCCGGGTGCTCGGCCTGGACGAGGAGCAGGCGCCGCAGTTGATCACGGCGCTGCTGGCGATGCTGGACGGCGGCCCGGACGCGCCGGCCGGCGCCCAGCGGCTGTTGGAGCTGATGCTCGCGCTGGTCGAGGAGAAGGCCGAGTACCCGGGCGCCGACGTCGCCTCGCGGATGCTGGCGCACCCGGCCGGGCTGACCCACGACGAGGTGATGCGCGACCTGCGGGTGCTGCTGATCGCCGGCCACCAGCCGAGCTCGTACTGGATCTCCAACGCGCTGCGGCTGATGCTCACCGACGAGCGGTTCGCCGCCTCGCTGGCCGGCGGCCGGCGCAGCATCAGCCAGGTGCTGAACAAGGTGCTCTGGGAGGACACCCCGACCCAGATCTTCGCCGGACGCTGGGCGGTCCGCGACACCCAGTTGGGCGGCCAGCGGATCGCCGAGGGGGACATGGTCCTGCTCGGCTTCGCCGGGGCCAACACCGACCCGGCCGTCCGACAGCCGGACGGCCGCCCGGCGGAGGGCAACCGGGCGCACATGAGCTACTCGTACGGCGAGCACGGCTGCCCGTTCCCGGCCCAGGAGGCGGCCGAGGTGATCGCCACCACCGCGATCGAGGTGCTGCTCGACCGGCTGCCGGACCTTCGGCTGGCGGTGGCCGAGCACGCGCTGGTGTGGCGGCCGTCGGCCTGGGTGCGGGGGCTGGTGGCACTGCCGGTCTCGTTCACCCCGGGCCACCCGGCCTGATCATTCAACACCCGCCGTTCGAAAGAGAGTTGTCGATGACCGCTGCCCCGGCCCGAATCGCCCTCGACCCGCTGGCCCGTGACAACGCGGCCGAGGGCGCGCTGCTGCGGGCCGCCGGCCCGGTGGTGCCGGTCGAGCTGCCCGGCGGGGTCGCCGCCTGGGCGGTGACGCAGCACGCCGCCGCGCGCGACCTGCTGACCGACGCCCGGCTGGTGAAGGACGCCGCGCACTGGGCGGCGTACCAGCGCGGCGAGGTGCCTAAGACCTGGCCGCTGATCGGTCTGGCGGTGCCCGGCCCGAGCATGGTGACCACGGACGGCGCCGAGCACCGCCGGCTGCGGGCGCTGGTCGCGCAGGCCTTCACCCCGCGCCGGGTGGAGCTGATGCGTCCGCGCGTCGAGGAGATCACCCAGGCGCTGCTGGACGCCCTGGCGGCGGGCGAGCCGGTGGTGGACCTGAAGACGGCCTTCGCCTTCCCGCTGCCGATGACGGTGATCTGCTCGCTGCTGGGCGTTCCCGAGTCGGACCACGGCCTGCTGCGCGACCTGTACGAGCGGTTCTTCGGCATCAAGCCGAACCCGGAGGGCATCCAGGCGACCGTCGCCGCACTGAACGCCTTCGTCAACGGCCTGGTGGCGCAGCGCCGTTCGGCTCCCGGCGAGGACCTGGCGAGTGTGCTGCTGGCGGCCGACACCGAGGGCGGGGCGCTGACCGACGCGGAGGCCGCGGCCACCCTACGGGTGATCATCGCGGCCGGCCACGAGACCACGGTGAACCTGATCGGCAACGCGGTGCGGGCGCTGCTGACCCACCCGGACCAGTTGGAGCTGGTGCGCTCGGGCCGGGTGTCCTGGGACGCGGTGGTGGAGGAGTCGCTCCGCTGGACGCCGCCGACCAGCAACTTCCTGTTCCGGTTCGCCGCGCAGGACATCCCGGTGGGCGAGGTGGTGATCCCGGCGGGTGAGCCGGTGCTGGTCTCGTACAACGCGATCGGCCGCGACCCGCTCCAGCACGGGGTGACGGCCGAGGTCTTCGACCTCACCCGGGACCCGGCCCGCCACCTGTCCTTCGGGCACGGCCCGCACGTCTGCCCGGGCTCCCCGCTGGCCCGGCTGGAGGCGGGGATCGCGCTGCCCGCACTGTTCGAGCGCTTCCCGGGGCTGTCGCTCGCGGTGCCGGACGCCGAGCTGCGGCCGAGCCCCTCGCTGGTGGTGAACAGCCTGCGGGAGCTGCCGGTCCGGCTGTTCTGACCTGATGTGTCGTCATGTCCTCGGCCCTGTCCGGATTTCCGGTCGGGGCCTTCGACTTCTGGCGGTGGCGGTCCGGGAGCCGCCTGGTCGCGGGTCACGGTCGGGACACCGGCTTGTGAAGGTCGAACGTGGACCTTGGCGAGGGGCGGCGGCTGCGTTAACGTCTTCGATCAGTCCGGACGCGGCTCGCCCGTGATCCCGTCCGTGATCCCGTCCGTGATCCCGTCCGTGATCCCCGCCCGTGATCCCCTGTCCGTGATCCTCTGCAGGCCCATCTCCGGTACAGCGCGATGTCGTTCAGCCCACCGTCGGCAGCACGCCCTGGCGAGGAGAACCGCATTGACCCTCAACCCGACCGCGCAGCACCCGGGTTACCGCCGTCGTCCGGTCGCCGCGGCCGCCCTGGTGGCGGCGCTGGCGCTGACCGCGGCCTGTTCCAACAGCTCCGGCGGTTCGGGCGGTGGCGGGGGCGGATCGGCCGCGTCGCTGTCCGGCGACTGCGCCGCGTACCAGCCGTACGCCGGACACGCGGGTACCACGGTGACGATGTTCGCCTCGATCCTGAGCCCGGAGTCGGACAACCTGGAGAAGTCCTGGGCCGAGTTCGGCAAGTGCACCGGGATCAAGATCAGTTACGAGGGCTCGAACGACTTCGAGTCCCAGCTGCCGGTCCGGGTCTCCGGGGGCAACGCCCCGGACTTCGCGATCATCCCGCAGCCGGGCCTGCTGGCACAGATGGTGAAGAGCGGCAAGGTGGTGAAGCCGCCCGCCCAGACCGTCGCCAACCAGGACAAGTGGAGCCCGATCTGGAAGACCTACGGATCGGTCAACGGCACGTTCTACGCGGCCCCGATGAGCGCCAACATGAAGTCCCTGGTCTGGTACTCGCCGAAGGCCTTCAAGGCGGCCGGCTACGAGGCGCCCAAGACCTGGGCCGACCTGATGGCGCTCAGCGACCGGATCGCCAAGGCGGGCGGCGCCAAGCCGTGGTGCGGCGGCATCGCCTCCGGAACGGCCACCGGCTGGCCGGCCACCGACTGGCTGGAGGAGGTGGTGCTCGGCTCGTACGGCGGCGAGGTGTACGACCAGTGGGTCGGCCACCAGGTGAAGTTCTCGGACCCGAAGATCACCACCGCGATGAAGACGGTCGCCGACTGGATGCAGAACCCGGCCTGGGTCAACGCGGGATTCGGTGACGTGAAGTCGATCGCCACCACCACCTTCCAGGACGCGGGTACCCCGATCCTGAGCGGCAAGTGCATGCTGCTCCAGCAGGCCTCCTTCTACGAGGCGCAGTGGCCCAAGGGCACCAAGGTCGGCCCGGACGGGGACGTCTTCGCCTTCCACCTGCCCGCGGTGAACCCGTCGATCGCCAATCCGGTCGAGGGCGGCGGCGAGTTCCTGGCGGCCTTCTCCGGCCGGCCCGAGGTCCAGGCGGTGCAGAACTACCTGTCCAGCTCCGCCTGGGCGAGCAGCCGGGTGAAGACCGCGACCGGCTGGGTCTCGGCCAACCAGGGCGTGGACAAGAGCCTCTACACCGACCCGATCGACAAGCTGTCGGCCGAGGCGCTGACCGACCCGTCGGCGACCTTCCGCTTCGACGGCTCCGACCTGATGCCGGCCGCCGTGGGCGCCGGGCAGGAGTGGAAGTCGCTGACCGCCTGGTTCGCCGAGGGGCAGTCGATCCAGAAGACCGCCGCCGACATCGACGCCGCCTGGCCGCAGTAGCCGACGCGCCGGTCCGCTGCCGGCGGGAGCAACCGATGCGCCGGCTCTGCGGCCGGCGCGAGCAACCGAGGCGCCGGTCCGCTGCCGGCGCACTGGGACCACCTGTCGAGGGCGGTGCGGGGCCACCCACCCGCACCGCCCGCCCCCTTCCCACCACGCCCGAAGGGACGTACAGCCATGTCCGTACCCGGATTCCCGTCGCCCGCCGCCGAGCTGGCCGCGGACCGGTTGGCCGCCGACGGGCTGGTCGCCGAGAGACTGGCGGCCGGCACCTGGAACGACGCGGCGGTCAAGTTCGGCAACACCTTCGGCGCCGTCGCCGGTTTCCTCGGCATCCTGCTGGTGGTCTTCCTGGTCGCCGGCCGGGCCCGGGGCCGCCTGGCCCGTCCGCTGGCGGTCGCGGTGTTCCTCGGCCCGGCGGCGCTGCTGCTGGCCGTCGGCCTGGTCGTGCCGCTGGTCCGCACGGTCTACCTCAGCCTCCAGAACGACGACGGCACCCGGTTCGTCGGCGGTGAGAACTTCGGCTGGGCCTTCACCTCCGACTCGGTGCAGAAGGTGCTGGTCAACACGCTGCTCTGGCTGGTGGTCGCGCCGTTGGCGGCGACCGGGCTGGGGCTGGTGCTGGCGCTGCTGGTGGACCGGATGCGCGGCCAGTCGGTGTACAAGTCGCTGATCTTCATGCCGATGGCGATCTCGCTGGTCGGCGCGTCGATCATCTTCAAGTTCGTCTATGAGTCGCGCGGTCCGGGCCAGCCGCAGATCGGCCTGCTCAGCCAGCTCGCCGTCGCGGTGGGCTGGGACGATCCGCCGAACTGGCTGCTCTCTCAGCCGCTGAACACCTTCCTGCTGATGGCGGTGATGGTCTGGGTGCAGACCGGCTTCGCGATGGTGGTGCTGTCGGCGGCGATCAAGGCGATCCCGGACGAGGTCGTGGAGGCGGCCCGGCTGGACGGCGCGAGCGGGGTGCGGCTGTTCTGGTACGTCACGGTGCCGATGATCCGCACCACGGTGATGGTCGTCCTGACCACCGTCATGATCATCACCCTGAAGGCCTTCGACATCGTCCGCACCATGACCGGCGGCAACTTCGGCACCCAGGTGCTGGCCAACGAGATGTACTCGCAGTCCTTCGTGCAGTTCAACTCCGGGCGGGGCAGCGCCCTCGCGGTGCTCCTCTTCCTCGCGGTGCTGCCGCTGGTGGCCTACAACATCCTGCAGCTGCGGAAGGAGCGTGAGGTCCGGTGACCGGGACGGACGGCCGGGAGGGGACGGCGAAGGCGGTGCGGTCGGAGGGGGCGGCACGGCCGGAGGGGGCGGTGCGACCGGCCGGTGCGGTGCGGCCGGTGCGGAAGGCCTTCAGCAGTCCGCTGGCCTCGGTGTTCGTGATCGCGATGACGGTGCTCTGGACGGTCCCGACGCTGGGTCTGCTGGTGACCTCGCTGCGGCCCAAGCAGGACGTGACCGCCAGCGGTTGGTGGAACGCCTTCCTCCACCCCGACCTCGGCCTCGGCAACTACCACTCGGTGCTGTTCGAGGGCGGATCCGGGGTGTCCACCGGCCTGATGCCCTTCCTGGTCAACTCGCTGGCGATCAGCATCCCGGCGACGGTCTTCCCGCTGGCACTGGCGGCGATGGCGGCGTACGCGCTGGCCTGGGTGCGGTTCCGGGGGAGCGACGCGGTCTTCTTCACGGTGTTCGCGCTCCAGGTGGTGCCGCTCCAGATGGCGCTGATCCCGCTGCTGCGGCTGTTCGCCGGCGGCGCGCACCTGGGCGCGCTGACGTTGATTCCGGCGGTGGACCTGAAGGGCAGCTACGCGCCGGTCTGGCTGGCGCACACCATGTTCGCGCTGCCGCTGGCGGTGTTCCTGCTGCACAACTTCATCGCCCAGCTGCCGCGCGACCTGATGGAGGCCGCGGTGGTGGACGGCGCCTCGCACTTCAAGATCTTCCGCTCCATCGTGCTGCCGCTGTGCACCCCGGCGCTGGCCTCGTTCGCGATCTTCCAGTTCCTGTGGGTCTGGAACGACCTGCTGGTGGCGCTGACCTTCGCGGGCGGCACGCCGGAGGTGGCGCCGATGACGGTGCGGCTGGCGCAGCTGTCCGGCTCGCTCGGCGGGCGCTGGGAGCTGCTGACGGCCGGGGCGTTCCTGTCGATCGTCGTGCCGCTGATCGTCTTCTTCAGTCTCCAGCGGTACTTCGTCCGCGGGCTGCTGGCCGGGTCGGTGAAGGGGTAGCGGGGGAGTCCTTGGTGGTGAGGGCGTTCTGAACGCGTTCAGAGCTGACTTTTGAACCTGTTCAGAATGGTCTACAGTCGGCAGCGGCCGGGGCGCCGGGAGCGCCCGCCGGTGGACCGCCCGACGGGCGGCCGCCGCATGCCCGCCGACCACTGAGGGGGACTCATGTCTGGTCCGTCCGTTCCTGCCGCGTCCGATTCGCCCGGTTCGTCTGGCCTGCCCGGCTCGCCCGGCTCCACCGGTTCGACCGAGCCGCAGGGGGCGTCCGAGGTGCCGGGGGCGACCGGGGTTCCGGGCCTGTCCGGGGCGACCGAGGAGGCCGGGGCGGCCGGCCCGACCGAGCCGCACAACCCCTATGACGCGTACGACCCGTACGGCCCGTACCGTGCGACGGGCCCCGGCCCGCAGGGACCGCAGGGACCGCAGGGACCGTCGGGCCGGCAAGGGCGGCCGGGCCCGGACCGGGTTCCCGGTGCGCCCGCGCCCTCGACCGGTGCGTGGCTGCGCCGCAGCGACCCCGAACGCCGGGTGGCGGCCACGCCCGGGGGCGCCCTGGCGGCCCTGCTCACCGGCCTGCTGACGGCCTGGCTGCTCTTCGACGGCCTGGGGCCCAACCTGCTGGTGCTCGGCGCCGCCGTCGCCGCCGGGGCGGGGGTCACCGCCCGGGCGGCCGGTCGCCGGATCCGGCCCTGGACGGCGGCGTGGAGCCTGCTCGCCCTCGCCCTGCTCGCCGTTCCGGCCTGTTGGGACGCCTCCTGGCCCACGGCGCTGGCCGCCGTCGGCGCGCTCGCGCTGGCCTCGCTGGCCCTGCACGGCGGCCGCCGCTGGGCGGGCGTGCTGCTCCCGCTGCCCGGCATCCTGTGGCAGCTGGTGCCCTCGGTGGTCTGGGCCTGGGAGAGCGTGGACCGGCGGAACCTGCCCGGCCGCGGCCGGATCGTCCCGGTGCTCAAGGCGCTCGCGGTCGCCGCCGGCCTGCTGACTGTCTTCGGCCTGCTGTTCGCCAGCGCCGACGCCGCCATGGCGGACCTGCTGGGCAGCCTCAGCCCGGACCTCGACCTCGACCAACTCCCGGGGCGCGGTGCCTTGTTCGTGCTCGGGGCGGCGACCGCGCTGGGCTTCGCGCACATCGCCGCCGGCCCGCGCCGCTGGGACCGTACGGCGGTCCGGCCGGGCTGCGAGCGGCGCCGGCTGGAGTGGGCGCTGCCGCTGGTCGCGCTCAACCTGATGTTCGGCGTCTTCGCCGTGATCCAGGCCGTGGTGGTGCTCGGCGGGGCGGACGCCGTGCTGAGCAACACCGGGATGAGCCGCTCCGCGTACGCCCGGCAGGGCTTCTGGCAGCTGAGCGTGATCACCGTGCTGACGCTGGTCGTGGTGGCGGTCGCCAAGCGGTGGGCGCCGCGCAGCACCGCGGCCGACCGCCGGATGGCGCGGATCCTGCTCGGGCTGCTCTGCCTGCTGGCGCTGGCCGTGGTCGCCTCGGCGCTCGGCCGGATGTGGTTCTACGTGGACGCCTCCGGGCTCACCCGGCTGCGGCTCTGGGTGCTGGTGGTCGAGGTCTGGCTGGGCGCCGTCTTCCTGTTGCTGATCGCGGCAGGGCTGACCCGCCGCACCGGCTGGCTGCCGCGCGTCGTCGTCCTCAGCGGGATGCTCACCGTCGCGGTCTACGGCCTGATGGGCCCGGACGCGATCGTCGCCGAGCAGAACGTCACCCGGTACGAGCGGGCGCTGCGGACCGACCCGCACACCGCGGCGATCGACCTGCGCAACGTCCGCCGGCTCGCGGCGGACGCGGTGCCCGCCCTGGACCGGCTCCCCGAGCCGCAGCGGAGCTGTGCGCTGCAGCTGATCGGTCAGGGCGTGGGCGGCGCGTCGAAGCCCTGGTACGCGACCAACCTGGCGGCCGCCCGGGCCCGGGAGATTCTGGCGGAGCGGCCGTTGACGGACTCGACGGCGCCCGGCCGCACGGCCTGCGACTGGGCGAAGCTGGCGTACGAGGACAGGTAGGACGACCGGGGCGGGGCCCGCGGACGGCGGCAGGGCCGGTCGGGAGCGTGCTGCTCCCGGCCGGCCCTGCGTCTTGCGGCGGCTTGTTGTGCCTGGTTGTGGCGTGTCGCGCGTGTCGCGGTGTCGCGGTGTCGCCGTTTCGCGGCCGCGGGCCGCGGTGTCGCCGCATCGTGACGGCGTCGGACTGCCGGACTGCCGTGACGGTGTCGGAGTGCCGTGACGGTGTCAGTGCATCGCGACGGCGGAGGAGCCGCTCGGCAGGTCGCTGGCCTTGGCCTTGATCGCGAAGACCGCGACGAGCAGGGCGACCGCCGCGAGCGCGGCGCCCACGATGAAGCCGTGCGAAATGCCCTGGGTGAGCACGGTGTTGGCGGCGTCCGTGCCCGGCGGGAACTCGTGGTGCTGCTGGAGGTAGGCCAGCTGCTCCGGCGTCGCGCTCGCCATGAACTTCGGCAGCTGCGCGGTGGCCTCCGCCGTGGCGTAGTGCGCGAAGACCGTGGTCAGGATCGACAGGCCGAGCGAACCGCCGATCTGCTGCATCGAGTTGAGGAGGCCGGAGGCGGCGCCGGTCTCCTCGCCCGGGACACCGGCGACGGAGAGCAGCATCACCGGGACGAAGATCAGACCCATGCCGAAGCCGAACACCACCGTGGGGCCGAGCACCCCGTCCAGGTAGCCGCTGTCCTTGCTCATCTGGGTCAGCCAGCCGAGCCCGACGGTGACCAGCAGCGCGCCGCCCGCCATGAAGGGCTTCGGGCCGTACTTGGCCTGGAGGTTGGAAGCGATCTGCGCGGCGATGATGATCGCGACGCTGATCGGGAGGAAGGAGACGCCGGCCTTCAGCGGGCTGTAGCCGAGCGGACCCTGCACGAACAGCACGACGTAGAAGAAGATGCCGAACATGGCCGCGGCCAGGCAGAGCATCATCACCAGGCCGCCGGTGCGGTTCCGGTCGGCGAACAGGTGCATCGGGGTGATCGGCTGGTCGGTGCGGCTCTCCACCACGAGGAAGGCCGCGAGCAGGATCGCGCCGGCGGCGAAGGAGCCGATCGTGATGCCGTCCGACCAGCCGTCCGAGGCGGCCCGGATGAATCCGTAGACCAGGCCGACCAGGCCGAGTGTCGAGGTGAGCGCGCCGGGCAGGTCGAAGCGGCCCGGGTGGCGCTCGGACTCGGCGATGTAGCGCGGCGCGGCTATCGCGATCAGGATCGCGATCGGCACGTTGACGAAGAATACCCAGCGCCAGTTCAGGTACTCGGTGAGCAAACCACCGGCCAGCAGGCCGATCGCGGCGCCCGAACCGGCGACCGCCGAGAACACGCCGAACGCGCGGTTGCGTTCGGGCCCCTCGTCGAAGTTGGTCGCGATCAGGGCGAAGGCGGTCGGGGAACAGATCGCGCCACCGATGCCCTGGAGCGCGCGGGCGGCCAGCAGCAGAGTGCTGTCCTGCGCGAAACCGCCGAGCAGCGAGGCCAGGCCGAACAGCAGGGTGCCGAAGATGAACACCCGGCGGCGGCCGAGGATGTCGCCCGCGCGACCGCCGAGCAGCAGCAGCCCGCCGAAGGTCAGGGTGTAGGCGTTGATGACCCACGACAGGTCGGTGGTGGAGAAGCCCAGGGCGTCCTTGATGTGCGGAAGCGCGATGTTCACGATGGTCGCGTCGAGGACCACCATGAGCTGGGTGGCCGCGATGACCGTCAGGGTGATGCCCTTGCCCCGCCCCTGGCTGGTCCGCGGTGGCGAGTTCTTGCTGAGCGTGTCGGAGATGGCCACGAATGCGCCCCCTGCTGGCTGTGTGCTCGGTGGTGCGGTTCGGCGGAGTCGCCGGTCCGGGTGCGGCCGCGCGCCCTTGCGCGTGCCGAGAAGGAACGGGATCGTTCACTAATCGGGACGATATCCTGGCCGTGATTGTGAACGCAAGCGTTCCTTAAGGATGGTGGCGATGGAGCGGTTGGTGCGGCGCCTGATGGCGGACCGGTCCGGTCGGTCGCACGGAGGCTCCCCGGGGGGTTCGCCGGGAGGGCCGGCAGGCTCGGCCGGCTGGGCGGACCCGGCGCCGGGGGAGGCGACTGTTCGGCCTGCGGAGGCGGACGCCGGGGCGGCGGTCGCGGGGCAGGGCGCCGGAGCCGGCGCGGAGCCGGGCGGCAGGCCGGGCGCGGACCCGGCCTTCTGCCCGGTGCGGGCCGCCCACCAGGCGCTGAGGCGGCCGACGCGGCGCCGGGGGAAGGAACTGGAGGCGGCGATCTTCGAGGCCGCGCTCGACCAGCTCACCTCCGGCGGATACGCGCGGCTGACCATGGAAGGGGTCGCCAGTGCGGCGCGGACCGGGAAGGCCGCGCTCTACCGGCGCTGGGCGTCCAAGGACGAACTCGTTCTCGACGCCCTGGACGCCACTCTCCCACGCCCTTACGACACCCCCGACCTCGGGTCCGCACGGGACGAACTCCACCAGCTCGTCGAGGGGTTCACGAAGGCGATGACCTCCCGGGTGGGCTCCGCGCTCAATGCGCTGATGGGCGAGATCGACCACGAGCGGGCCGAGGTCTTCAAGGCCTTCGTCACCGACCGGGTCATCGAGCCGACCGCGCGGACCATCCTGGAGATCCTGCGCCGCGGCGCCGAGCGCGGCGACGTCCGGCCCGGCGCGGCCACCCCCCTGGTCGCGGACGTCATCCCGGCGGTACTGCTCTACCAGGTCAAGATCCGCGGGCTGGAGAACATGGGGCCGGGCTTCGCCGGCCGGCTGGTGGACGAGGTGCTGGAGCCGATGATCCGCGCCTGAGGCGCCCGGCGCCGGGCGCGCGGAGCGTGCCGCCCGGCGGCCCGGCGGCCCGGCGGCCCGGCGGCCCGGACGGTCGGGCCCCGCCCGCCCGTCGACGGACCTGCCCGTCCGGGAGGGCGGACTCGGCGGTCGCGGGCCGGGCTTAGGCTGGAGGCTGCCCCCGCTGAACGGAAGACGCCATGCCCATCGTCCCCCCGACGCACTCCGTCGAACGCTCGCTCCGCCGGGCCGGCGCCAAGATCGTCGTCGGTCTCGACGAGGTCGGGCGCGGCGCCTGGGCCGGGCCGGTCACCGTGGGCGCGGCCGTCACCGGCCTGCGCAAGGCGCCGGAGGGGCTGACCGACTCCAAGCTGCTCACCGAGCTGCGCCGCCGCGCGCTCGCCCCCGTGCTCGCCGACTGGGTCACCGCGTACGCGCTCGGGCAGGCCTCCCCGCAGGAGTGCGACGAGCTCGGCATGACGGCGGCGCTGCGGCTGGCCGCCGTCCGCGCGCTGGAGGCGCTGCCGGTCGAACCCGACGCGGTGATCCTGGACGGCAAGCACGACTACCTCGGCGGCCCCTGGCGGGTGCGCACGGTGATCAAGGGTGACCAGTCCTGCATCTGTGTGTCCGCCGCCTCGGTGCTCGCCAAGGTCCACCGCGACGGCCTGATGGCCGAACTGGGCGAGGGGTGCCCGGAGTACGGCTTCGCCGACAACGCCGGCTACCCGTCCCCGGTGCACCGCGCCGCGCTGGAGGAGTTCGGTCCCACCGGGCACCACCGGCTCTCCTGGGCGTACATGGACGCACTGCCGAAGTGGAGCCATCTCAAGCGCGTCCGGGAGGGTGCGGGCGACGGCCGTGGGTCCGCCGACGAACAGTTGACGCTCGGTTTCTGACGATCCGTCTGGAATTGCCCCGGGAGGGGGCGGCAGGAGACCGGTGCCCAATGGGTGGGGCGCCCGTGCGCGTCCGACCGGCATTTGATAGATATCCGGGTATGCCTGTCTTCCCCGAGGAGCCGGAGATTCACGAGAGCATCCCGGGCCCCGGCGTTCCCTTCCCCCGCGAGTCGGACGCACAAGCCCCCGCCACCGCACCCACCACCACCACCGTCGCCGCCCCGGCCCCGGTGCCCGGCCCCCGTCCGGCGCCTCCGCGCCCGGTCCCGCCGCGCGCCGCCCGTCCGGGCCCGCCGCGACTGATCCCCAAGCCCGGGCCGGCACCGCGCCGCCCGGCTCCCGCCGCACCGCAGGTGGAGGTCCAACGGATCGCCGCCACCCCGGCGCGGGCCGTGGAGCACGCCGACGAGGCGGTCGACCTGCTGTTGGAGTCCGGCCGCGATCCGGGCGACATCCTGGTGCTGACGGTCGGCGAGGCCCACCCGTGGCAGCAGCACGAGCTCTCCTTCGGTGAGGAGCGCTACTGGGCGCAGCTCGCCGAGGGCGGGGACGTGTTCTACGCGGACGCCGCGCTGACCCGTCCGGTCACCCGCGAGGTGGTCGTCCTGGTGGTCAACGGCGGACCGTCCGCCCGGGCCGCCGAGGCGTACACCAAGGCGCTCGGCCACGCGACCGCGCTGCTGGTGGTCTGCGGCGACGCCGGCCCGGCTGCCGTGGGCGCGGCCGGAGCCGCGCCGAGCCGTCCGGTCAAGGCCTGACCACAGTCGTCCACCCCGGGCCCGGTGCCGTCGTACGGTGCCGGGCCCGGGGTCCGTCCCACAGCGCCCGGGGCCGACGGTGTCGTCGGTTTCGGCAGGTGTCGACGGCCCGGTGGGGCCGGTGGCCGGTGCGGACTCAGCCCGTGCCGGTGCGGCGCGTCGGTTCGGCCGCTGCGACCCGCGCCGCTGCCCACGGGGGCTCGGACTTCGGGGAGCGTGCCGCGTCCTCGCCGCGCTCGGCCTGGTCGGCGGTCTGTTGGCGGGTGCGGTGGTTGCGCGGGGCGTCCAGCGCCGAGCGCGGCGGCAGTTCCGTCACGGTGTGCACCGGCCCGTCGGCCCACGAGCCCGCGTGCGGGTTGCGTCCGCCCCGTCCGTCCCCGAGGACCTGCCAACCCGCCGGGGTGAGCCCGATGTACGCGCCGCAGCGCAGTCCGTGGAGTGCGGACGCGTCTCTCAGTGCCCACATCCAGGCGCCGTCCTGCTCCGTCCAGCCGGGTGCGCCGTCGCGGCAGCGCAGCAGCACGGCCGTCCGGGCCGGCTCGGACCGTCGCAGGTCGTGCGGAATGATCCGGCGCAGGTGCGTCAGCAGCGCGTTGCGGTGCTGCCAGCCGTCGGTGTCGTGCGGCCAGGGGGTGAACGAGGCCGAGGCGACGAGGCGGTGGAGCGCGTCCACGACGGCGACCACGACGGTGCCCGGCTGCGGCAGGTGATGCTGGTGCAGTTCCAGGACGAACTCGCGGGGGTCGCGCAGCAACGGGATCCCCGAGGCGGTCCAGGTCTCCAGGTCCAGCACCCGTCTGGGTTCCGGACTCCCGGAGAATGGATTCTGACCTCGGTCGATACCGTTGATCACGATCCTCCTTCCTGGCCCGTGGGCAGGCGGGTGCCTGGGTACGCCGAAGGGCGGGGCCAGCGGACCGGGTTTCGGGTACCTCCCAATTCTCAGGGCATCGGGGGCAGAGCGGCAATGATGAAAAGATGAACGCCACCCGATAGCCCATGGTCTGCCGGATATGTTCCACAGCGGACCGAGTGCCGAGCAGGTGCCTCCAGGCCTTGATCCACAGCGCCCTGAGGGCAGGGCGAACCGTCGTCGGCATGGTGAGCACTCCTTTCCCGGATCGTTCGGCCGGTGTGATCGAAATCGCTTCGCCTGATCCTTTCTGTTAGGCCATTCGGGTGAGTGGGTGGGCTTCGTCGACGGCCTTCCGCCGTCCCGTCACCCCTGCACGGCCAGCACCAGCGGCAGCACCGCGCTCGCCCCCGCCCGGCGCAGCAGCCGGGCGGCCACGGTGACCGTCCAGCCCGAGTCGACGAGGTCGTCCACCAGGAGCACCGGCCCACCGGCGGCCGCCACCGCCTGCTCCACCTCCGGGGGCAGGACCAGCGCGCCGGCCAGCGAGTGCAGCCGCTGGGCGCTGTTGCTGCGGGCACCGTGCGGGGGCAGCCCGCCGGCGTAGTCGATCCCGCCGAGCAGCGGCAGCCGCCCGACCTCGGCGATCCGGGCGCCCAGGCTGCCGACCAGCCGCGGCCTGGTCGAGGAGGCCATCGTCACCACGCCGACCGGCCGCTCCAGCCGGGCGCCCTCCGTCGTCGCGGGCCCGGCCCAGCCGCCCGGGCCCCGGGCCCAGTCGGCGAGCACCGCCACCAGCGCGTCCACCGCCTCGCCGGGCACCGGCACGTCCGGCGCCTGCTCGGCGAGCAGGGTGCGCAGCCGGGTGCCCCAGCCGATGTCGGACAGCCGGCCCAGCGCCCGGCCGGTCTCCGCCTGCTCGCCCGCCGGGATCCGGCCCTTGAGCGGTACCCCCAGCGAGTCCATCCCGGTCGGCCACAGCCGGCGCGGCTCGAAGCTCACGCCGGGGCGGCCGAGCGCGGCCCGGGCGGCCGCCAGCGCCTCCGCGGAGACGTCCGGGGTGTGCAGCGGCCCCGCGCAGTTGTCGCACCGCCCGCACGGCACGGCCTGCTCGTCGTCCAGCTGGCGGCGCAGGAACTCCATCCGGCAGCCGGTGCCCGCCGCATAGTCGCGCATCGCCCGCTGCTCCGCCTCCCGGGAGGCGGCGACCTTGGCGTAGCGGGCGCCGTCGTACGCCCAGCTCTGCCCGGTGGCCGTCCAGCCGCCCTTGACCCGGCGGACGGCGCCGTCGACGTCGAGCACCTTGAGCATGGTCTCCAGCCGGGCCCGGCGCAGGTCCACCCGGGGCTCCAGGGCGGCGGTGGAGAGCGGCCGGCCGGCCTCGGCGAGGGCGTCGATGGTGCGGCGCACCTGCTCCTCCGGCGGGAAGGCCAGCGAGGCGAAGTAGCGCCAGATCGCCTCGTCCTCGCGCCCGGGCAGCAGCAGCACCTCGGCCCGGTCCACCCCGCGCCCGGCGCGGCCGACCTGCTGGTAGTAGGCGATCGGCGAGCTGGGCGAGCCGAGGTGCACCACGAAGCCGAGGTCGGGCTTGTCGAAGCCCATGCCGAGTGCGGAGGTGGCGACCAGGGCCTTGACCCGGTTGGCCAGCAGGTCGGCCTCGGCGGTGCGGCGCTCGGCGTCCTCGGTGCGGCCGGAGTAGGAGGCCACCGGGAAGCCGCGCTCGCGCAGGAAGGCCGTCACCTCCTCGGCGGCGGCCACCGTCAGGGTGTAGACGATGCCCGAGCCGGGGAGCCGTTCGAGGTGGTCGGCGAGCCAGGCGAGGCGGTGGGCCGGGTCGGGCAGGGAGAGCACGCCCAGGGTGAGGCTCTCCCGGTCGAGCGGCCCGCGCAGCACCAGGGCGTGCTCGTCGGTGGCGCCGGTGCCGAGCTGTTCGGCGACGTCCGCGGTGACCCGGGCGTTGGCGGTGGCGGTGGTGGCCAGCACCGGGACGCCGGCCGGCAGGTCCGCCAGCATGGTGCGCAGCCGGCGGTAGTCGGGGCGGAAGTCGTGCCCCCAGTCCGAGATGCAGTGGGCCTCGTCGACCACCAGCAGGCCGGTGGAGGCGGCGAGCTCGGGCAGCACCTGGTCGCGGAAGTCCGGGTTGTTCAGCCGCTCGGGGCTGACCAGCAGGATGTCGACCTTCCCCGCGGCGACCTCCTCCTGGATCGCGGCCCACTCGTCGCTGTTGGCCGAGTTGATGGTGCGGGCGTGGATGCCGGCCCGGCCGGCCGACTCGACCTGGTTGCGCATCAGGGCGAGCAGCGGCGAGACGATCACCGTCGGCCCGGAGCCGCGGGCCCGGAGCAGGGCGGTGGCGATGAAGTAGACCGCGGACTTCCCCCAGCCGGTGCGCTGGACGACCAGCGCACGGCGGCGGTCGACCACGAGGGCCTCGATGGCCGTCCACTGGTCCTCGCGCAGGGTGGCTCCGGGGCCGGCGAGCTCGCGCAGGACGGCCTCGGCCCGCGCCCGGACCTCGGCGCGGTCGGCGGTGCTGGTGGTGTGGGTGTCGGGCTGCTGCATGGCGTCCATGTAACCCCGTACCGCTGACAAGCGACGAATGCGGGGGAGGGGCAGCGGGGGAAGGCGGGGTGTATTTCATCCGCTGATCCGCTGAACGGCAGACAAAATCCACCCGTGGGAGTGAGTCTTGCCTACTCCGAATGAGCGAAGGAAAATTCGGGGGCGGAGTTATCCACAGGAAAAAACTCGGTTCCGGCGTCGTCCGCGGATTGCGTCCACTCTTGCGGCCATGAACGCGATGAACAACGAACACGTCATTATGTCCCTCGGTCCGGCCTCCGACCACCGGTCGGTCGTCATGCGCGGCCCGGCCGACATGGCCGAGCTGCTTCCGTACTTCCTGGGCTTCTACCCGGACGACAGCATCGTCGCGGTCGGGCTCCACGGCCCCGGCCTCCACCAGGGCGGGGTGATCCGGGCGGACCTGCCGCGGTCGCCCGCGCAGTGGCCGGCCGCGGCGGAGGAGACGGCCGCCCTGCTGGTCGCCCTCTCCGACCGGCACGGCGCCCGGCCGCTCCAGGTGCTCCTCTACCTCTGCCAGGATCCCGGCACGGCCCACGCCCCTCCGGTGGTGGACGGGCTGCGGCCGCTGGCGCAGGCCCTCCGGGCGGCCTTCGGGCGCCGGGGCGTGGCCGTCAAGGAGTCGCTGTGCGTCTCGGACGGCCGCTGGTGGTCCTTCCTCTGCCGCGGCGACGGCTGCTGCGACGCGGCCGGCAATCCGGTGCGGCGCAGCCCCGACCCCGGTCCGGCGGCCGCCGCCGCGACGGTCGCCGGCCTGGTGCCGCGCGGCAGCCGGAAGGCGATCATCGGCGGGCTGGAGCCGGTCGGCCCGCCGGAGGCCGTCGCCCAGCGCGAGGCGCTCGCCCGGGCGGAGGCCGTGGACGCCCTGGCCAGGGAGCAGCGCATCGCCCTGCTCGACCAGGCCGTCGCCGAGTTCCGGGCCGGGGCCGGGGAACTCGATCCGGACCGGACGGCCCAACTGCTGCTCGCCCTGCGGGACCGCCTGGTACGGGACCGCGGCGTCGAGTACGCCCGGCCCGACGAGCTGGCCCCGGCCGAGCGGCTCTGGCGCTTCCTCGCCCGGCGGGCCGTGCCGCCCTACGAGGGCTGCGCGGTGGCCCCGCTCACCCTGCTGGCCTGGACGTCCTGGGTCGCGGGGGACACGGCGACGGCCCGGGTCGTGCTCGGCCACGTCCTGCGGCTCGCCCCGGGCTACCTGCTGGCCGAACTGCTCTACGAGTCGCTCAACGACGGCATGACGCCCCAGGGCCTGTTGGCCGCTGTCGAGGCCCAGCGGCGGCGGCGCGAGGAGCCCGAGGCCGCGGCGGCCCCGGTCGACGAACCTCGGCCCCCGGCCGGCGGAGCGCCGAGCGCCGAGGGGTCACCGCCCGCTCAGGAGGTGCCGTCCGGTGGCGCGGCGGCTCCCGGGCCCGCCGCCCCGGGGGCGGGTGCGGCTCCCGGTGAACGGCCCGGACGGTCCGCCGGTGGCCGACGGCATCGGCGGGGCGGTCGCCGGAAGGGCTCGTCCACGGCATCGGCACCGGCCGATCCGGGGCCGGGCGCGCCCGACGGCCCCGACAGCACGGAGCCGCGCGGTGGCGCCGCCGGGGCGGTCGCCCTGCTGCCGGCGCCCGGACGGGTCGAGCAGCCCGGGCACACCCGGGCGGCCGGCGAGCCGTCCGCCCGGGGCCTGCGGCTCGGCCGGGCCGCGGCGTGCGCGCCCACCGCGGTCCGGACCGGCCTCCACCGCTGCCGGGGCGTCCGGCGGGCGGGGAGGGGGAGCCATCGTGCGCACTGAGCCCCGCGGCACGGCGGCGCCGGCCCGCGGGCGGCTACGCCTCGCCGCGCGCCATCCTGATCAGGCGGTCCAGCACCTTGCCGCCGCTCAGCCGAAGGCCGTCGTGCTCCCACTCGTTGGTGATCCAGGCCCGCAGGCCGCGCACCGCGCACGCGGTCTCCAGCGAGTCGGCGGTGTCCACGTACATGTCGTCGTGGTACACCGCCGCCACGACCGGCACGGTGTTGGCGGCCAGCCGCGCCCGGTCGTACAGGTCGGGCCAGTCGGTGCGGGCGGCGAGCAGGTCCGCGGTCTCCTTCAGCGGGCGCAGCGCCGGGTCGGTGTCGAACATCCAGGGGTAGATCATCTCCCCGGTGAACAGCACCGGCGCGTCGGACTCCAGCGCGGCCCGGGCGTCGAACTGCGGGAACTCCTTGCGGACCCGCTCGGCCGCCCAGGCGGTGCCGCCCTGGGCCACCGACCGCTGGCCGTAGATCGACTCGTGCAGCACCGCGTACAGCGGACCGCCCGCGAAGGAGAGCTGGGCCTGGGCGCCGGCCAGGAAGGTGTCGGAGAGCTCGGGCCCGGCCGAGCCCTCCACCCAGGCCTCCTCCAGCAGGTAGTGGAGCGTGCCGGAGCCGTTGCCACCGCCGAGCAGCAGGCCGAGCAGCTGGAACGCCTCGACGGTGAGCAGCCCGCCGTCCGGCAGGGTCGCGGGGGAGTCGGCGAGGTGGGCCGCGATCCGGCGCACCGCCTGGACGTCCTGCGGGAACCGGGCGTAGTGGTCCTCGTTCTTTCGGACCACCCGCGGGTAGGCGGCGCGGTAGACGTCGTCGGCCGAGCTGCCGAGGCCGGAGAGGCCACCGGTGATGAAGGCCTCGGTCAGGCCCTCGGGGGCGATGGAGAGGTAGGTGAGGGTGCAGAAGCCGCCGAAGCTCTGGCCGAGCACGCTCCAGCGCCGGTCGGCGCCGAGCAGCCGCTCGCGGATCAGCTCGGCGTCCCGGACGATCGAGTCCGCCCGGAAGTGGGCCAGGTAGTCCGCCTGCTCCTGCGGGCCGCCGCGCCGGGCGAGGGTCTGCCGGGTCGCGGGGGTGGAGCGCCCGGTGCCGCGCTGGTCGAGCAGCAGCACCCGGTAGTCGTCCAGGGCGCGCTCCAGCCAGGAGTCCCGGCCGAGCGGGCGGGCCGCCTTGCCGCCGGGACCGCCCTGGAGGAAGAGCAGCCAGGGCAGGTCGTCCCGCTCGCGGCCTGTGGCCACCACCTCGCGGGCGTACACCTCGATCTGCTCGCCCTGCGGGGCGGCGTGGTCGAGCGGCAACTGGAACACGTGGTCGGTCGTGACAACCCCGGGCAGCCGGCTGATGGTGGACATGCAACTCCTCGGTCTCTGCTGGTCACAGCGATGGCGTCGCGGTTCACGGGGTCACCGGGTGCGGGGGCCGCGACCCCCGCACCGTATCCTGGCGGCGGTCGAGCACCGGTTCGACCGCCCCGCCCGCCCGATCGGACGGCCGAGCCCGACCGGCGGACGGCCCGAGCCGGCCCCGGCACCGGCCCGGACGGTGGGCGCCGGCCCCGGAGAGTGGACGGCGACGTGCCTGCAGCGAGGCCCCGGTGACGATCCGACGGAAGTGGTACGACCGCCGAGCCGGGCCGCCCTGACCAGCGGCGCAGCGGCGGGGCGTGACCTGACGGCGGTGCGCGGCGTTCACCCCCGGGGCCTGCACCCGGTTCGGGCGGGCCGATCGGGCCGATCGCCGGGCGGTGCGGACCCGGCCGCCCGGGCACCGGCAGCGCTGGGTGACCGCGTGCGGCGCCACGACCGGCTGCCGCCACGGGACCGTACGGCCCGGAGGGCGCGGGCCGCGGGGGAAGGGCGTCACCGGTAGACCGGGGCGCCGGACCTGACGGCGTGCCGGGCACGGCGGCGAGCCCCGGAACGAAGGCGCGGCGCGCCGGTACCCACCCGGTACCGAGCACCGCATGGCACGACCCACCGCCGGGTACGGCCAGACACGGCACATCCGCCGACGGGACGGCCCCGCCGGCCCGGCACCACCAGCACGCGATCGAGCACGCTCGCGGCCCACCGGCCTGACCCGGCCACCGGACCGCCGAGGGGAGGAGAGTCCGGTGACCGCCATGAGGCCACCACAGGCCATGCCGGCCGAGAGCGTGGTCGGCGCGCCGCCCAGGCCGATGGGCCGCCCCGACCAGGCCCCGGTGGCCGGGCCCGCGGGCGCACCGGTCGGCCCGGGCCGACCCGCGGCCCCGCCGCGCCCGCAGCCGCCCGCCGTCCACCACGCGGTGATCTGCGTCAACGCCCCGGCGATGGCCGCCTCCGGCCCCGACGGCCAGCTGCGCGGCCACGGCCTGCACGGCTTCTACCGCAACGGCGTCCGGGTGCTCGCCCGGATGGAGCTGCGGCTGGGCGGCATGGAGCCGCTGCCGCTCCAGGGCACCCTGACCAGCACCGCCGAGGCCCGCTTCCTCGGCGCGGTCCGCGTCCCCGGCGACCTGGACCCGGACCCGGCGCTCACCGTCGAGCGGCTGCGGCACGCGGACGGAGTGGAGACGGTGGTCGTGCGCAACTCCGGTCCGCGGCCCGCCCGGCTGCCCCTGGAGATAGCCCTCGGCACCGACCTCGGCCCGGTCGCCGAGATCGCCGCCGGGCACCGCCAGCCCGACCTGCCGGGCCAGGTGCAGTCCGCCGGGCTGCGCTGGACGGGGCCGGTGCACAGCGCCGTGGTCAGCGCCCAGCCCTCCCCGCACGCCGTCCTGGCCGGCGCCGGCGTGCTGCGTTGGGACCTGGAGGTCCAGCCCGGCGCCCGCTGGTCGGTCGAGCTGCACACCGAGCTGGAGAGCCCCGTCGGCGGCCCGCGCCCGCCGGGCGGCCGCGGCACCGGCGCCCCGCTGCCCTGGTCCGAGCCGGAGGTCCGCAGTGACGACGGCCGGGTGGCTCCGCTGGTCTCCCGCTCGCTGGACGCCCTCGGCGGGCTGCTGTTCGCCGACCCGGACCGCCCGACCGACCTCTACCCGGCCTCCGGCGCGCCCTGGCGCTTCGGCCTCGCCCCGGCCGACGCGCTCTGGGCCGCCCGGCTGACCCTGCCGCTCGGCACCCGGCTGGCGGCCGGCACCCTCCGGGCGCTGGCCCGCCGTCAGCAGCTCGCCCCCGCCCCGGGCCGCACCGAGGGCCTGCTGCCCGGCGCCCTGCGCCACGGCGGTCCCGAGCTGCCGCCCACCTGCACCGCCACCGAGGCCACCCTGCTGTTCGTCACCGTGCTGACCGAGGCCTGGCGCTGGGGCCTGCCCCCGGCGGAGGTCGCCGAGCTGCTCCCGGCCGCCGAGCGGGCCCTGGCCGCCCTGCGCGAGGGCCTGGTCGACGGCTTCGTCACCGACCTGAGCCGCCCGCTGGAGGAGCGCTCCGCCCACCCGGTCGCCGCCCGCGCCGAGGTCCAGGCGCAGGCCCACCGCGCCGCCCTGCACGGGGCCGAGCTGCTGGAGGCCTTCGGCAGGCCGGGCGCCGAGGACTGGCGCGGCTGGGCCGCCGCGCTGCGCGGGCGCTTCCGCGAGCGGTTCTGGATCGACGACCTGTCCGGCGGCCGTCCCGCGGCCGGGCTGGCCCCGGGCGGCCAGCCGCTGCCCGCCGTCGCCTCCTCCCTGGTGCACCTGCTGGACACCGGGCTCGCCGTCGACGGCGGCCGGTACGAGAGCCTGCTGGACCGCGAGCAGACCCGGCTGCTCGCCCAGCGCCTGGTCGCGCCGGAGCTGGACAGCGGCTGGGGCCTGCGCACGCTGAGCGCCAAGTCCCCCCGGTTCAACCCGCTGGGCCACCGCGGCGGTGCGGTGCGGGTCCACGAGACGGCCCTGGCGATCGCCGGACTGGCCGAGGCCGGCCACGAGAACGAGGCCGGCACCCTGCTGGAGGGCCTGCTCGCCGCGAGCGCCCACTTCGAGGGGCGGCTGCCGGAGATGTACGCGGGGGAGCAGCGCACCCCGGGCTGCCCGCCGGTGCCGCACCCGGCCGCCTGTCGCCCGGCGGCGGTCTCCGCGGCCGCCGCCGCGCACGCGGTGTTCGCCCTCGCCGGGGTCCGGCCCGACGTCCCGGGCGGCCGGGTGCTGGTCCGCCCGGCCAGCACCGCACCGCTCGGCGAGCTGGAGCTGACCGGCCTGCGGGTGGCGGGCGAGCCGTTCTCCGTCCGGGTGAGCCGGATCGGCGTGGCGATGGTGGAGGAGGCGTCCACGGACCTGCAACTCGTCGCCCGCTGAGCCGTCGCGGGGGCTCGCGCCCCCGCGACGGTGACACCGGGTCACCGACGCCGCGCCTGCCCGTTCCCGGTCCCGCGCTGGACGGGTGCGAACCGCACGGGGCCCGTGCGGGGCCCCGGCCCTGCGCGGTCCCCGCACGGGCCTGTGCTTATCGTCAGAGAGACGACTATGATCGTCGCCATGTCGCGCTACGATCCGTCGGCCTTTCCCCCGTTCGCTGTCACGGTTGACCTCGTGGTGCTGACGGTGCGCGACCACTCGCTCTGCGCCCTGCTGGTCAGACGAGGAGAGCCGCCGTTCCAGGGGTACTGGGCGCTGCCCGGCGGCTTCGTCCGTCCGGACGAGGGCCTGGCCGAGGCCGCCTCCCGAGAGCTGGCCGAGGAGACCGGCCTGCGCGCGCACACCGCCCCCGGCCACGAGGCGGTCGGCCCCGGCGCGGCCGGTGCCCACCTGGAGCAGCTCGCCACCTACGGCCACCCGCAGCGCGACCCCCGGATGCGCGTGGTCAGCGTCGCCTACCTGGTGCTGGCCCCCGATCTGCCCACGCCCCGGGCCGGCGGTGACGCCAGCAGCGCCCGCTGGGCCCCGGTCGGCGAACTCCTCGGCGAGAACCCGGCCGACGGCGTCCCGCTCGCCTTCGACCACGGCCTGATCCTCGCCGACGGTGTGGAACGCGCCCGCTCCAAGATCGAGTACTCCTCCCTCGCCACCGCCTTCTGCCCGACCGAGTTCACCGTCGGCGAGCTGCGCCGGGTCTACGAGGCGGTCTGGGGCGTGGTGCTGGACCCGCGGAACTTCCACCGCAAGGTCACCGGCACCCCCGGCTTCCTGCTGCCCTCGGGCGGCACGACGACGCGTCAGGGCGGCCGTCCGGCCCAGCTGTTCACCGCCGGCGGGGCGACCGTTCTCAACCCGCCCATGCTCCGCCCGGAGTCCTGAGCGCCGCTGGACCCGTGCCCGCCCCGCTCCGCCCCGCCCCGTCCCGATCCCCCACCCGTCCCGCTCCGTCGCGCGAGCCGCCCCGAGGCGGCCGAATGGCCTGACCTGGCTGCGAACGCGGGGCCGGCGGCGCAGAGTGTCGGTGGACGCTCCGGCCGCCGGGTCGGAGGCCTTCCGGCCCAGGGAGCCCCGCGATGGCCATTGAGGACTGCGCCAACCAGCGAACCCTCATCGAGGGGCTGGCGGCGGACTACCGGAGCCTCGACGAGACCACCACCGCCACGGAGAAGGAACTGGCCGCACTGCAGGCCGAGCAGGCGGCGCCCGAGGCGATCGCCGCCGTGCAGGAACGGCTGGCCGCCGAGCGGGAGCGACTGGGCGAGATCACGGTGGAGGGCCAGGCAGCCGTCGACGAGTTCCACGCGGTGTGCGGCGGCGAGCAGCTCCCACCCCCGCCCTGGCCTCCCCGCTAGCGGCTGCGCCCCGTCCTCGGGCACGGCGCTGCGCCCGGCCTGAGCTCCCGGGGTCACCGATGCCGGTGAAGCTCCCGAAGCCCGGTGAAGCTCCCGAAGCCCCGGAGCCATCAGCGTTCCCGGAGCCGGCCGGAGCGGCCCGGTTCTGGAGCAGCCAGGGTCCGGAACGGACCGGTCCCCCGTGAATCGCAGGATCGGATTTTCCCCTGATCGGGTGAGGTGGGCAGTCGGCGGGCCCGTGCCGTTCCCGCAATGCCCGGAATAGCCGTCGTCGCCCCCTAATGTGCTGGCGCGGAGCCGCGCGGGTGCATGCCCGCCCCTCAGGGGCGCTCCGCGTCGAGCAGGTCGGCCGAGGGCATGGGAGCAGCCAGCGATGATCCAGATCACCGGACTGACCAAGGTCTATCGCAAGGGCGCTCCGCCCGCGGTACTCGATCTGACCTTCGACGCCCGGCCCGGCACGGTGACCGCGCTGCTCGGCGCCGAGGGGGCGGGCAAGTCCACCGCGCTGCGGCTGATGCTCGAACTCGAACGGGGCCAGGGCGTCACGTTCTTCGGCGACCGCCCGTACCGCCGGCTGCGCCACCCCGAGCGCGTGGTCGGGGTGATGATGCCCGGCGCGGGGGAGTCCGCAGTGGCCGGTCACCCGGGCCGCAAGGCGCGCAGCCACCTGCGGATGCTCGCCGGGGCCGTCGGCGTCCCGGCCCGCCGGGCCGACGAACTGCTGGAGCAGACTCGGCTGGCCGCGGTCGCCGGGCAGCGGTTGCGCACCTTCTCGCCCGGCATGCACCGCCGCCTGGCGCTGGCCGCCGCCCTGCTCGGCGACCCCGGCGCGCTGCTGCTGGACGGGCCCGCCGACGGCCTGTCACCGCGCAACGTCGAGTGGTTCCACTCCTTCCTGCGCTCCTTCGGCGCCGCCGGCGGAACGGTCCTGGTGACCACTCGCAGCCCGCAGGAGGCCTCGCAGCTCGCGGACCGGGTGGTCACCCTGGACCGCGGCCGGCTGGTGGCCGACCAGCCCGTCGCGGAGTTCCGGCAGACCAGGCTCAGTCCTGAAGTGGCCGTCCGGGGACCGCAGATGGCGCGACTGGCGGATCTGCTGGTCAGCCAGGGTGCGGAGGTCCGCCGGGACGGCAATGTCGGTCTCGCGGTGGCCGGGATCGACCGCACCGAGATCGGCGAACTCGCCTACCGCCACGGGATCCTGCTGCACGAGCTGGCCGACCGGGTGGTCGAGCAGCCGGCGCCGCGGGTCGTCCTTCCGGTCGGCTCGGGCCGCTCCGGCGACCTCCGCCTCCACCCGGAACCCGAGACCGGTCCGAGTCAGGAGCCTGGCCGGCGGCCGAAACGGGAGCCGACCCGGGAGGCGGGCCCGAAGCCGGCCGCCCGGCGGGTCCCCGAACCGGCCGCCGAGCCCGTTCCGGTCGAGGCCGTGACGTCCCCGGCCGAGCGCACGACGGCCTCGCCCCAGCGCCCGCCCCTGCCCCTGACCCCGGCCGAACCGGCCACCGCCGCCGCGCCCGGAGGCGCCGCCGTCCCGAAGCGCGGCGCTCCCCGCCGCCCCCGGCAGGACGGTTCCCTGCCCGCCCGCGCCCTGCCCGCCGTGGCCGTCGCCGCCGCTCTCCCGGCCGCCGCGCTCCCCGTCCTCGGCTCGGCCGGCCGCCGACCCGAGCCGCCGGGCCGTCGCCCCGGGCCGTCCATGCGGACGGGGGCCGACGCCATGGACGAACCCGCGCCCACGGTGGCCGTCGACCGGCTCTTCCGCGACGACCCGGCCCCGCCGCTGGAGCCCGCCCGGGTCCGGCCCCTCGGCCGCCGGGCCAGCGCCGACGACCTGCTCACCGACGACACCGTGCGCCTCCGGCGCCCCGCCTCGGGCGCGACCGCCGTCCGAGCCTCCGCCGTCCGGGGTGCCGCCGCCCAGAGCCCCGTCAGGCGAGCAGCCCCGGCCACTCCGGCGACCCCGGCGACCCCGGCGACCCCGGCCACTCCGGCGACCCCGGCCACTCCGGCGGCCCCGGTCACCCCGGGCACCTCTGCAGCCCCCGCCATCCCCTACGACCACCGGAGCGAGTGACCCGTGCGTGTCCTGGCCTACGAGCTGCGCCGCCTGCGCGGCCTGCGTTCCACCTGGCTGCTGCTCGCCGCCGTACTGCTCGGCGACGCCGGCGTGGCCGCCGTCCTGGCGAGCCAGGCCCCGGACGGCCCGCTGACGGCCCCGGCGGGGGTGCGGCTGCTGACCGCCGCCGTCCCGCTGATCCCGCTGCCCTTCGCGGCGCTCGGCGCCGGGGTGCTGGGCGCGCTCTCGTACGGGCACGAGGTGCGCCACCCGGGGCTGGTGGCCTCGCAGGTGTCGTACCCGCGCCGGGTGCGGCTGCTGCTGGCCAAGCTGGTGGTGATCGGCCCGGTGGCGGCGCTGCTGGCGCTGGCCACCCTGCTGTTCGACACGGCGGCCGTGCACCTCGCGCAGCCGGACGGCGTCACGGTGGCGGCCTGGGCGGACCCGTCCGCACTGTCGGACCGGGTCTTCGAGGCGCTGACCGGTGCGGGGGTGTCCGGGCTGTCCGACCTGCCGGGTGTGGGCGCCCCGCTCGGGCTGGTGGCCGGCCACGGGGTGCCCGCCGCACTGCTGGCCTTCGTCCTGCTCACCGTGGTGGCGGGCTGGACCGGGGTGCTGGCCGCTTCGCTGACCCGCAGCGCCGCGGCCGGGGTGCTGCTGCTGTGTGCGCTGCCGCCGCTGCTGGAGTCCGGCGTCGCCCTGCTGCTGCGCCGCACCGGCAGGCCGTGGCCGACCCGGGCGACCGAACTGCTGCCGTTCCAGTCCGGGATCGAGTGGGCCTACGGCTGGGTGTACGGCGGTGCGCACGAGGCGGTGGCCGGGAGCGCGGCGCTGACCGATCCGGCGCTGCTCGCCGCGGTCGCGACCCCTGCGGCGCTCCTGCTGCTGGCCGCCCTGCTGGCCCAGGCCCGCCGCCGAGCCCTGTAGCGCCGCGTCGCACGGAACGCCCGCGCCGCACGGATCTGCCCGCGTCGCACGGAACGTCCGCGCCGCGCCGCGCCCCAATGGACCGCGCTGGGCCGCTTGTGCGGGGCCGCCCGCCCGGGCCCGAGGCTGCGTCACGGGTGCGGTCCCGCCCGGGACTTCCAAGATCGACCAGCAGTGACCGTAATGCGCGGTTCTTCCTGATAAGAAGTCAATTATCCAGTCACGGTCGATCACCCTTTCGTGTGCTTTTCACGAGAATTCTCAAGCCACGCCTGCCGATCGCCGACAAAGGAGGCGTGAGTACCCTTGCGCACCCCACCATGACCCCCGCCCGTTCCGCCGAAGGGCCCATCCACGGTCCCGGCGACCTGGACCGCTTCTCGTACGCCGACCGGCCGACCCCGCCGGTGCCCCGCTGGGAGGGCGCCGAGTCGGACATCGCCCGGGTCGGCCGCAAGACCACCAGCAGCCGGGGCCGCGGTCTGCACGGCCAGCTGGTCCAGCAGCTCGGCCAGATGATCGTCTCCGGCGACCTCGGTGCCGACCGCCCGCTGGTGCCCGAGGAGATCGGCCAGCGGTTCGAGGTCTCCCGCACCGTCGTTCGCGAGTCGCTGCGCGTGCTGGAGGCCAAGGGCCTGGTCAGCGCCCGGCCGAACGTCGGCACCCGGGTCCGTCCGGTCGGCGACTGGAACCTGCTGGACCCGGACATCATCGAGTGGCGCGCCTTCGGGCCGCAGCGGGACGAGCAGCGCCGGGAGCTGTTCGAGCTCCGCTGGGCGATCGAGCCGCTGGCCGCCCGGCTCGCCTCCGGCCACGGCCGGGAGGACGTCCAGCAGCGCCTGGTCGAGCTGGTCGAGATCATGGGCCACGCCGCCTCCCAGGCCGACCTCTCGACCTACACCCGGGCCGACGCCGAGCTGCACGGCCTGGTCCTCCAGATGGCGGGCAACCGGATGCTGGAGCACCTGTCCGGGATCGTCGCCTGCGCGCTGCAGGTCTCGGGTGGTCCGGCGATCTCCTGCGAGCGCCCCACCGAGTCCTCGGTCAGCCTGCACGCCCGGCTGGTGGAGGCGCTGGGCGCCGGCGACGGCGCCGCGGGCGAGGTCGCGATGCGGGCGCTGCTCACCGTTCATCCCGAGATCGAGCCGTCCGTTCCCGCGCCCAGGGAGCACTGAACGGGCTGTTTTCCACGAGCGGAGGCGCCGGACGGCGGCGGCCCGCTCCGCCCGGGCCCTCCGGCCGCACCGCGCGGCGCAGCCGGGGGGCTTCCGCATGCCGCAGTCCCATCGGGCGGAGCCGGCGGAGGCCGCGTGGCCCGAAGGGGTGGCGCCCCCAGGGGGCGAACCGCCGGGAGCGGCCCGGCGAATGCGGGCGGTGAAAGCGGGCGGCGAATGTGGGCGGCGAAAGCGGGCACCGTCGGGCCTGTCCATGACAAGGGATTCGCCGGCGAGTGCGCGATGATGGATAGCGGCTCCGGGTTGCGGGCGCCGGATGGTGTGACCCGCGACACGAAGGCCATGCGTAACACTTGACGAGTAGCAGCGATGTGTCCTGAGCGGAAGCAGCTCCGGAATACTCCAACATGTCAGAATGCTGTGTTGGTCCGCGGCGCTGCTGCCGTCCTGCAAACCCAGTCCTCAAGCCCGAGTCGGTCGGAATCGACACCGCGCGTCCGACGCGCGATTTCCTTCCCCGCCCGCTCGGGCGGCCGGTACGGGTTCGAGATCCACTCATCGTCCGAGAGGTTGTTCGTGTCGGCCAGCACATCCCGTTCGCTTCCCCCCGAGATCGCCGAGTCCGCGGCTCTGCTGGCTCTCATCGAGCGGGGCAAGGCCCAGGGGCAGATCGCCGGTGACGACGTGCGCCAGGCGTTCGAGGCGGACCAGATCCCGGTCACCAAGTGGAAGAACGTCATGCGCAGCCTCAATCAGGTGCTGATTGAGGAGGGCGTGGACCTCATGGTCAGCGCGGCCGAACCGGCCGGCGCCAAGCGCAAGAGCGTTGCTGCCAAGAGCCCCACCAAGCGCACCGCCACCAAGGCTGTCACCACCCGGACCCCGTCGGCCCCGACCAAGCCGCCCGTGCGGATCGCCCCCGGCGCTCCCGTCGCGGCTCCGGCCGTCGTCGCCGCCGCGGCCACGGCTCCCACCGTCTCCGCCGAGATCACCGCCGAGGAGACGACCGGCGTCGTCGCCGGGGTGAAGGCGCCGGCCAAGAAGGCCGCGCCGGCCAAGAAGACCGCCGCCAAGAAGACCGCCGCCAAGAAGACCGCCGCGCCGGCCAAGAAGACCGCCGCCAAGAAGACCGCCGCCGGCAAGACCGCCAAGGGCGACGAGGAGCTGCTCGGCGAGGAGGAGCTGCTCGAGGACGCCGCGCTGCCCGGTGACAAGACCGAGGCCGAGGGCACCGGTCCGGAGGAGGAGTCGGAGGGCTTCGTCCTCTCCGACGACGACGAGGACGACGCGCCGGCCCAGCAGGTCGCCGTCGCCGGCGCCACCGCCGACCCGGTCAAGGACTACCTGAAGCAGATCGGCAAGGTCCCGCTGCTCAACGCCGAGCAGGAGGTCGAGCTCGCCAAGCGCATCGAGGCCGGTCTGTTCGCCGAGGACAAGCTCTCGGCCGCCGACAAGCTCGCCCCGAAGCTCAAGCGCGAGCTGGAGATCATCGCCGAGGACGGCCGCCGGGCCAAGAACCACCTGCTGGAGGCCAACCTCCGTCTGGTGGTCTCGCTGGCCAAGCGCTACACCGGTCGCGGCATGCTCTTCCTGGACCTGATCCAGGAGGGCAACCTCGGTCTGATCCGTGCGGTCGAGAAGTTCGACTACACCAAGGGCTACAAGTTCTCGACCTACGCCACCTGGTGGATCCGCCAGGCGATCACCCGCGCCATGGCCGACCAGGCCCGCACCATCCGCATCCCGGTGCACATGGTCGAGGTCATCAACAAGCTGGCCCGCGTCCAGCGCCAGATGCTCCAGGACCTGGGCCGCGAGCCCACCCCGGAGGAGCTGGCCAAGGAACTCGACATGACCCCCGAGAAGGTCATCGAGGTCCAGAAGTACGGCCGCGAGCCGATCTCGCTGCACACCCCGCTGGGCGAGGACGGCGACAGCGAGTTCGGTGACCTGATCGAGGACTCCGAGGCGGTCGTCCCGGCCGACGCGGTCTCCTTCACCCTGCTCCAGGAGCAGCTGCACTCCGTGCTGGACACCCTGTCCGAGCGCGAGGCGGGCGTGGTCTCGATGCGCTTCGGCCTGACCGACGGCCAGCCGAAGACGCTGGACGAGATCGGCAAGGTGTACGGGGTCACCCGTGAGCGCATCCGCCAGATCGAGTCGAAGACCATGTCGAAGCTGCGCCACCCGTCGCGCTCCCAGGTGCTGCGCGACTACCTGGACTGATCGACGGCAGTCGTTCCACGCGAAGGCCCGGAGCCGCACGGCTCCGGGCCTTCGCGGCTGTCCGGGCCCGGGTGTGTCAGCGTCCGGGTGGTGGTTGTCGCTCGTCCGGGTGGCGGCGCGGCGGGAAGTGGTCGCACGGTGTAGCCGGTCACCTACGCTGTGCCGGTTGCCTGCTTCCGAGCCTCCTGGAGTCACGGTGCCGACCGAGCCGGACCGCACTGACCTGCCGACGCCCATCCCGTTTCCGGCAGACCTCGCCGATCCGGCAGGCCTCGCCGATCCGGCCGATCCGGCCGTCGGCCGGGCGGGCCGCCGCCGCAGGGCCGCCGTGCTGGCGCTGCTGGCCGCCGTGCCCGTCCCGCTGGTCGCCCTCGGCGGCGCGGCGCCGGCCGAGGCCCAGCGCCGGGTGGTCGGCGGCACGGCGGCGAGCACCGGGGACCACCCGTGGATCGTGGCGCTGTCCAGCCGCCAGCAGTTCGGCAGCGGCCGTTCCGGCCAGTTCTGCGGGGGAGCGCTGGTCACGCCGACGAAGGTGGTCACGGCCGCGCACTGCTTCTACGACGAGGGCAAGGGCCGGGTGGAGCGGCCGGGGCTCAAGGTGATCGTCGGCCGGGACGACATGCGCGGCACGACCGGCCGCGAGGTGGCGGCGCGGTCGGTCTGGATCCACCCCGACTACTCCTTCGACGCGAACATGAACGACGTCGCGGTGATCACCCTGGCCGAGTCCCAGGGCGCCCGGCCGGTGGTCGAGCTGGTCGGCCAGGGCGAGACGGCGCCGTACCTGGCCGGGACCACGACGCAGGTGTACGGCTGGGGCGACACCACCGGGCGGGGCGACTACTCGCCCACGCTGCGCGGGGTGTCCGTGCCGATCGTGCCGGACGGGGCCTGTGCGCAGGCGTACCCGGGCGGGCAGGACGGAAAGTTCGACGCCCGGGGCATGGTCTGCGCGGGCGAGGAGCGCGGCGGCAAGGACGCCTGCCAGGGCGACAGCGGCGGTCCGATGATCGTCGAGGGCCGGCTGGTGGGCCTGGTGTCCTGGGGGACGGGCTGCGCCGAGGCGGCCCACCCGGGTGTCTACACCAGGGTGTCCTCGGTCGCCGACGCGGTGCGCTCGGTCCTGTGAACGTCCGCGGACGCGGTGTGTCCGGTGCCGCGGACGTCGCGGTGGGTGTGCGCCCGGTCACGTGCTGACGCCGGGTTCTGACGCAGTGTCGGCAGTCGCGGCCGGGCCGTCACCGGGCCCGGGAGGGCGCCCGGGGGTACAGCAGAGCCGGGCGGCCGGCCCCCGAAGGGGTCAGCCGCCCGGCCCACCGGTCGCGCGCGGTGCACGACCGGACACAGCTCGACGCCGGCTGCTGGTTTTGGCGCCCGGGATCAGCGCTCGTCTTCGGTCGCCGTAGCGGTGGTCGTGGTGAGACGGCCGCTCTCGTCCTGTATCTCCACGGCGATCTTCTTGAGCTCGGGCTCGAACTTCCGGCCGTGGTGGGCGCAGAAGAGCAGCTCTCCGCCGCTGGCGAGTACGACGCGCAGGTAGGCCTGGGCGCCGCAGCGGTCGCAGCGGTCAGCCGCGGTGAGCGGGCTCGCAGGGGTCAGAACAGTAGTCACGTCGCCTCTTCTCTAGCTCGACGAGCTGTCGTACCAGGGTCAACATCCAACCAGGCCGAAAACGTTCCCGCTCGTGGCTTTTCTTCTCTGAGGATTCTGCTGTGTTGATGAGGACGTGCCCCGGGCGTCGGTGGTTCATGCGTGCCGATTCCCGGGATCCGCCCGTCGCTCGAACGCCCGATCGGGATCGGGTACGAGGTCCGCGTAGCATAATCCTCTGCCGGGTTGGAGCATAAGCCCCGCCCCGGGCCCCGGTAGCCTGCATAACGGCAGTTCCGGAGCCTGTGCCGGGTCCCACGATCCGCCAGGACCGGTGGTACCGGGAGGAGATGGCGCCCCCGGGGTCCGTACCCGGGTGCGGTGCTTGTTCGCGCAGCGCGTACAAGCTGCGCGGGGCCGGCCCGTCGTGCTGTGCACCCGGCGCAGGGGATCGGGCACGCAGGGCGACGGGTGTCGGTGCGGCGTGCTGCACTGGCGTTTGGTCCGGATGCGTCCGGATGTGACCGATGAGACAGAACTTCACCGAGGAGAGTGCCGCGTGAGTGCCGAAACGACCGTGCCGTCCGCGCTGCTGGCCGGCGACGACGGTTCCAACTACACCGCGCGGCACCTGCTCGTCCTGGAGGGCCTGGAGGCGGTCCGCAAGCGCCCCGGCATGTACATCGGCTCGACCGACAGCCGCGGCCTGATGCACTGCCTCTGGGAGATCATCGACAACTCCGTCGACGAGGCGCTCGGCGGCTACTGCGACCGCATCGACGTCGTGCTGCACCCCGACTCCTCGGTCGAGGTCCGGGACAACGGGCGCGGCATCCCGGTCGACGTCGAACCCAAGACCGGACTGTCCGGCGTCGAGGTCGTGATGACCAAGCTGCACGCCGGCGGCAAGTTCGGCGGCGGCTCCTACGCGGCCTCCGGCGGTCTGCACGGCGTCGGCGCCTCGGTCGTCAACGCGCTCTCCGCCCGCCTCGACGTCGAGGTCGACCGCGGCGGGCACACTCACGCGATCAGCTTCCGCCGCGGCACCCCCGGCCTCTTCACCGAGGCCAGCCCGGACGCGCCCTTCGAGCCCGGCAACGGCCTGACCAGGGCCCGCAAGGTGCCGAAGACCCGCACCGGCACCCGGATCCGCTACTGGGCCGACCGGCAGATCTTCCTCAAGGACGCCAAGCTCTCCCTGGAGAACCTGCACAGCCGCGCCCGGCAGACCGCCTTCCTGGTCCCCGGCCTCACCATCGTGGTGCGTGACGAGCGGCTCACCGAGAGCGAGAAGGTCGAGGAGAGCACCTTCCGCTTCGACGGCGGCATCGCCGAGTTCTGCGAGTTCCTGGCCCCCGACAAGCCGGTCTGCGACGTGGTGCGGCTGCACGGCGAGGGCACCTTCAAGGAGACCGTGCCGGTCCTGGACGACCTCGGGCACATGACCCCCACCGAGGTCACCCGCCACCTCGGCGTGGACATCGCGCTGCGCTGGGGGACCGGCTACGACACCACGCTGCGCTCCTTCGTCAACATCATCGCCACCCCCAAGGGCGGCACCCACGTCACCGGTTTCGAGCGCTCGCTGGCCAAGACGGTCAACGAGGCGCTGCGCGCGGGCAAGCTGCTGCGCGTCGCCGAGGACGACATCACCAAGGACGACGCCACCGAGGGCCTCACCGCGGTGGTCACCGTCCGGCTCGCCGAGCCGCAGTTCGAGGGCCAGACCAAGGAGGTGCTCGGCACCTCGGCGGCCAACCGGATCGTCGCGGCCGTCGTCGCCAAGGAGCTCAAGGCCTTCCTGACCTCGGCCAAGAAGGACCAGAAGCTCCAAGCCCGGGCCGTGCTCGACAAGGTCGTCGCGGCCGCCCGCACCCGGGTCGCCGCCCGGCAGCACAAGGAGGCCCAGCGCCGCAAGACCGCGCTGGAGACCAGCTCGCTGCCCGCCAAGCTGGCCGACTGCCGCAGCGACGACGTCGACCGCAGCGAACTGTTCATCGTCGAGGGGGACTCCGCGCTCGGCACCGCCAAGCTCGCCCGCAACTCCGAGTTCCAGGCGCTGCTGCCGATCCGCGGCAAGATCCTCAACGTGCAGAAGGCCTCGGTGAGCGACATGCTCAAGAACGCCGAGTGCGCCGCGATCATCCAGGTGATAGGGGCCGGCTCGGGCCGCACCTTCGACATCGACCAGGCCCGCTACGGCCGGGTCATCTTCATGGCCGACGCCGACGTCGACGGTTCGCACATCCGCACCCTGCTGCTCACGCTCTTCCACCGCTACATGCGGCCGATGGTCGAGCAGGGCCGGGTCTTCGCCGCGGTGCCGCCGCTGCACCGGATCGAGCTCACCAGCCCCAAGCGCGGCCAGGAGAAGTACCACTACACCTACTCCGACGCCGAACTGCGCTCCACGCTGCTGGAGTTCCAGCGCAAGAACCAGCGCTGGAAGGAGCCGGTGCAGCGCTACAAGGGCCTGGGCGAGATGGACGCCGACCAGCTGGCCGAGACCACCATGGACCCGCGCCACCGCACGCTGCGCCGGATCAACCTGGGCGACCTGGAGCAGGCCGAGAGGATCTTCGACCTGCTGATGGGCAACGACGTCGCCCCGCGCAAGGAGTTCATCGTGGACTCGGCGGCCACCCTGGACCGCTCCCGCATCGACGCCTGATCCCGGCCGCGCGCGAGGGCCCTCCACCCGTGGGTGGAGGGCCCTCGCGCCGCCGGTTCCACCCGTGGTCCACCCCGGCTCCGATCAGCGGGAAGCGCCGGATCCGTAGCGTCGGAGAGGTCAGCAACAAGCCTCTCCCCGGGACGGAGAATTCGATGAGTTCCATCGCCAACATCCTCGTGGTTCTTGCGGTGGTGGTCCTGGTGGTCCAGCGCCAGATGCGCGTCCAGCGCCTGGACACCGAGCGCCGTTTCTGGCTGCTGCCGCTGATCCTGGGCGCGCTCGCGCTGCGCGACCCGCAACTCGTCGACCACCAGCACACCGCGCTCTCCGCCGGGCTGCTGGCCGCCGGACTGGTCGCCGTGCTCGCGATGGGCACGATTTGGGGCTGGACCGTCCGGGTCTGGCGGGCCTCCGACGGCAGCGTCCTGGTCAAGGGCACCAGGGCCACCGTGGCCGCCTGGTGCGGGATGATCGCCGTCCGGATCGGCCTGTACGCGGTCGGTGCGGCCCTGCACGTCCACCAGGCGGGCAGTTCGCTGATGCTGGGCATGGCGGTCCTGCTGCTGGTCCGCTCCCTCGTGGTGAACTGGAGGGCCCGGTCGCTGGAGCCCTCGCGGCCCGCCGCCGCACTGCACTGACCCGCCGCCGTGAGCATCGAGGAGGCCCCGTGGCCGGGTGGTACTGGACCCGCTGGCCGTCCCGGGAAGGGATCGGCCACGAGGACGAGAGCCGGCCGCGGCGGGTCCTGTCCGTGTTCGGCCGGAGCGTCCTGCTGGTCGCCGTCGGCTGGGGGACCTTTTCCGGCGGCAGGTACACCGGCTGGGCGGTGGCGGCCGCGGCGGCCGGGCTGGCCGCGGCCGTCGCCCTCTGCACGGCGTACCTGCGGGTCACCCGGGAGCAGCGCCCGGCGGTCTCGTACCTGCTGGCCGCCGTCCTGGTCGGCGGCGGCTGGCTCGCCGACCAGGGGCTGGCCCACACGCTGGCCGACTTCCTGTGGATCGGGTTGGCCGTGACGGCTCTGATCCGGCTGCCGCCCGCGCCCGCGCTGGTCGTCGCGGCGGCCGCGCTGGGTTCGTACGCGGCGGTCTCCCCGGCGGGCTGGCTCGGCAACGCCGCCACCGTCGGGGGCTCCGTCCTGGTCGGCTGCCTGCTGCGGCTGGACATCGAGGCGCGCGGCACCGCCCGCCGGCTGCTCGCCCAGGAGAGGGCCGCCCGGGCCGCCCAGGCGGAGAGCGCGGCGCTCGCCGAACGGGCCAGGATCGCGCGGGAGATCCACGACGTGCTCGCCCACAGCCTCTCCGCGCAGCTCGTCCACCTGGAGGCGGCCCGGCTGATGCTGGACGCCGGGACGGACCGCGAGCAGATCCGCGAACGGGTCGTCGCCGCCCGGCGGATGGCGCAGGACGGGCTGGCCGAGACCCGCCAGGCACTGTCCGCGCTGCGCGGGGAGCTCACCCCGGTCGGGGAGTTCCTGGTCGAGCTGACCGGTCGGGAGCGGGCCGCCCTCACCGTCACCGGCACGCCCCGCCCGCTCGCCGCCGAGGTCGCCCTCGCGGTGCGGCGCACCGCGCAGGAGGCGATGACCAACGTCCGCAAGCACGCGTCCGGGGCCCGCAGCTCCGTCGAACTGCGCTACCTGGACGGCGCGGTGGAGCTGGAGGTGTGCAACACCCGGCCGTCGCGCGGCCAATCCGCGGGTGAGGCCCCGTCGGAGGAGCTGGCCGCCAGCGGCAGCGGGTACGGTCTGCTGGGAATGCGCGAACGCGCGGAACTGCTCGGGGGCACGCTGCTGGCGGGCCCGCAGGACGGAGGGTGGCGCGTGCTGCTGCGGGTGCCGGCATGAGTGAGCACATGAGTGGTGCGGGGGCGATCAGGGTGGTGGTAGCGGACGACCAGACCGTGGTGCGCGAGGGCATCGTGATGCTGCTGGGGCTGTTGCCCGGTATCGAGGTGGTCGGTGCAGCCGGGGACGGGGAGGAGGCCGTCGCCCTGGTGGAGCGTCATCACCCGGACGTGGTGCTGATGGATCTGCGGATGCCGCGCTGCGACGGGGTCGAGGCGACGAGGCGGATCCGCGCGGCGCACCCGGAGACCGAGGTCGTGGTGCTCACCACCTACGCCGACGACGACTCGCTGTTCCCGGCGCTCCGGGCCGGGGCGCGCGGCTACCTCACCAAGGACGCCGGCGCCGAGGAGATCGCCCGGGCCGTCGCGGACGTCCGCTCGGGTGCCGCCGGGCTCTCCCCGCAGATCCAACTCCGGCTGCTGGAAAGGCTTTCGGAGAAGCCCGGCGACCCCGGGCCGGCCGCCGGGAGGCCCGGAAGCCGGTCGGGGGAGCTGCCCGACGGGCTGACCGTCCGGGAGGCCGAAGTGCTGGCGCTGATCGCCGAGGGGCTGTCCAACGCCGAGATCGCCCAGCGGCTGTTCGTCAGCCAGGCGACCGTGAAGACCCACATCAACAATCTGTTCGCCAAGACCGCGGTGCGGGACCGGGCTCAGGCGGTCGCGTACGCGTTCCGACACGGAATCACTGGGACGCAGCAGTAGTCCGATGAGTGTCTGTCGGATGATCGATCACCTCATCGAGTGAACGTATCTGCGATGGTCAGGGGCGCTCTCCTAGGGCCGCCATCATGGTTCGGGTCAGAACATCCGGCCGTCCAGGAGCAGCAGTGCCACAGCAGCAGACGAGCAGTCCCGGCCCGGGACAGCAATTCGACTGGTGGGCCGCTGCGGCCGCCGGTAACCCCGTTGAGTCCGCCGAGCCATCGGCTGCGCACCGCCGGACGGCGGTACCGGCGCAGTCGGGCCCCGCCCCCACGGACCACGTTCCTACGGCCCGGTCGGCAGAGGCCGCCGTCGGGTCAGTGGCCGTCGGCGCACCGGTCCACGGGGCCGCCGTCGAGCCGTTCGCCCAGAGCATCCCAGCCGATCCGGCGGCCCCGGCCGCACCGCACGCACCACTCGACGAGGAACCGGTCGCCGACCGCACCGAGGTCTACCGGACGGTTCAGGCCAGCGAGACGTTCCTGCAGATCCGCCGCAGCTACCGGACTTTCGTCTTCCCGATCACCGGTGCCTTCCTCGCCTGGTACCTGCTGTACGTCGCCGCCCAGGCGGGTGCCCCCGACCTGATGCGCCGGACGGTGGCAGGCCCGCTCAACGTGGCCTGGCTGCTGGGGCTGCTGCAGTTCGCCTCGACCTTCCTGCTCACCTGGCTCTACGCCCGCAACTCCCGGACCAAGCGCGACCGCGCCGCCCTGGGCCTGCGCTGGGACACCCAGGACCAGCTGCGATGACGCCCCTGCTGGCCACCGTGCCCACCGATGCGGCCAAGGCCGCGGTGCAGACCGCCGTCCGGACCGTGGTGTCGACCGCCACCCCGCCGCCGGTCGCCCCCACCGGCGACCACCACTCGCTCGCCATCGCGCTGTTCGCCGTCGTCGTCCTGGTCACCCTGGGGGTCACCCTCTGGGTCGGCCGCCAGGGCAACGCCGCCGAGGACTTCTTCGCCGGCGGCCGCGACTTCACCCCGCTGCAGAACGGCTTCGCGCTCTCCGGGGACTACCTCTCCGCCGCGTCCTTCCTGGGCGTCGCCGGGCTGATCGCGCTGTACGGCTACGACGGCGTGCTCTACAGCATCGGCTTCCTGGTCGCCTGGCTGGTCGTGCTGATGCTGGTCGCCGAACTCGTCCGCAACGCGGGCCGGTACACCCTCGCCGACGTCCTCGCGCTGCGGCTGCGCCGTCGCAAGGTGCGCGCCGCGGCCGGCGGTGCCAGCGTCGTGGTCACCCTGCTCTACCTGGTGGCCCAGATGGTCGGCGCCGGTTCGCTGGTCGCCCTCCTGCTCGGCACCGGCAGCCCGCACGCCCGCACCTGGACCATCATCGCGGTCGGCGCCCTGATGATCGTCTACGTCACCATCGGCGGGATGCGGGCCACCACCTGGATCCAGATCATCAAGGCCTTCCTGCTGACCGGCGGTTCGGTGCTGCTCACGGTGCTGCTGGTGGTCCGCTTCCACGGGGACCTCGGCGAGCTGATGCGCGAGGCCGCCCAGCACAGCGGCGCCGGGCAGCGCTACCTGGAGCCCGGGCTCAAGTACGGCGGCAGCATCACCAGCCGGCTGGACTTCGTCAGCCTCGGACTCGGCCTGGTGCTCGGCACCGCGGGCCTGCCGCACATCCTGTCCCGCTTCTACACCGTGCCCACCGCGCGGGCCGCCCGCCGCTCCACGATGTGGGCGATCGGCCTGGTCGGCAGCTTCTACCTGATGGCCATCGTGCTCGGCCTCGGCGCCACCGCGCTGATCGGCTCGGCCGAGGTGCGGCACGCCAACTCGGCCGGGAACACCGCCGTTCCGCTGCTCGCCCTGGTGCTCGGCGGCGGCAACGGCAGTACCGGCGGGGTGGTGCTGTTCGCCCTGATCTCGGCGATCGCCTTCGCCACCATCCTCGCGGTGGTCGCCGGGCTGACCCTGGCCTCCTCGGCGGCCTTCGCCCACGACATCTGGGCCGGCGCCTGGCGCGCCCGGCCGAGCCGCGAACAGCTGAAGAGCCGCGAGCAGTCGAAGAACGGCCGCGGGCGGCGCCGCCGGGGCGAGAGCGTCCCGGCCTCCCGGGCGGCGGAGGAACCGGTCTCCGAGCTCAGTGAGCAGCAGGAGGTGGTGGTCGCCCGGTTCGCCGCCGCCGGGATCGGTGCGACGGCGATCGTGATCAGCCTCTTCGCCCAGCAGCTGAACGTCGCCTTCCTGGTGGGCCTGGCCTTCGCCGTCGCCGCGTCCTCCAACCTGCCGGTGCTGCTGTACAGCCTGTTCTGGTCGCGGTTCACCGCTCGCGGCGCGGTCTGGGCGGTGTACGGCGGGCTGGTCCCGGCGATCGTGCTGGTGTTCTTCTCGCCGGTGGTGTCCGGCTCCCCCGAGGCGCTCTTCCCGGGCCTCGACTTCCACTGGTTCCCGCTGGAGAACCCGGGCATCGTCTCCATCCCGCTGGGCTTCCTGGCCGGCTGGGTCGGGACGGTCACCTCGTCCGAGCCCGCCGATCCGGACCGGTTCGCCGAGCTGGAGGTACGTGCCCTCACCGGTGCGGGCGCGGCCTGAGCCGTCGCGCCCGGGGAACCCCGGCGGGCCTGGGGCCGCCGGGGTTCCCCCCTGTCCGGCCCCAGGCCCGGGACCACGCCCGGCCCCAGGCCCGGACCCTGTCCGGCGCCCCTAGGCGCGGGCCGCCAGCCCGTAGCGGTGCTCCGGCCGGCCGGTGTCGCCGTACCGCAGGGTCAGCCGCAGCCGGCTGTCCCGCTCCAGCTGCTTGAGGTAGCGCTGCGCGGTGGAGCGGCTCAGCCCGGTGGCGTCGGCGACCTCCTGGGCGGACAGCGGCCGGCCGGCCCGGCGCAACACCCCCATCACCAGGTCCGTGGTGGGCGCCGAGTGGCCCTTGGGGAGCGTTCCGGCCGGGGCGGCGGCGCTGCGCAGGGTCGCGAACAGCCGGTCCACCTCGTCCTGGCCGGCCTCCCGGGCCGGCGCGGCGAGCGCGTGGCGCAGCTGCGCGTACGCCACCAGCTTCTCCCGCAGCCCGGCGAAGGTGAACGGCTTGACCAGGTACTGGAGTGCGCCGTGCTGCATCGCGGCGTGCACCGTCGACACGTCCCGGGCGGCCGTCACCATCATCACGTCGCAGGCGACCTGGCGTTCCCGCAGCCGGCGCACCAGGGCCAGGCCGGTCTCGTCGGGCAGGTGGTGGTCGAGCAGCAGCAGGTCCACCGGGCGGCGCTCCAGGGCGGCCAGCGCCTCCCCGGCCGAGTGCGCGGTGCCGGTCACCCGGAAGCCCGGGACCTTGGCCACGTAGGCGGCGTGCACGTCCGCGACCCGGAAGTCGTCGTCCACCACGAGTACGTCGATCATCACGCCTCCACGAGCCGACTGGTGAGCAGGGCCTCGGGCAGCTCGACGGTGAACCGGGCGCCGCCGAGCGGCCCGGTGTCGAGCACGATCCGGCCGCCGGTCCGCTCGACCAGCCGCCGCACCATCGCCAGCCCCAGCCCGCGCGGACGGTGCGCGGGCGCGTCCTTGCTGGTCCACCCCTCTTCGAAGACCTGCTCGCGCAGCTCCTCCGGCACGCCCGGGCCGCTGTCCGCGACCTGCAGCAGCAGGGTCGCTCCGGCCGCCGCCAGGCTGACCTCCACCCGGCCCCCGCCGCCCGCGGCCAGGGCGTCCACCGCGTTGTCGATCAGGTTGCCGAGCACCGTCACCAGTGCCCGGGCGTCCACCACCGCGTCCGGCAGGTGCGCCGCCGCGGCCAGCGCCAGCAGCACCCCGCGCTCGCCCGCCACCGAGGTCTTGCCCGCCAGCAGTGCCGCCACGTGCGGGTCCTGCACCTGCTCGGCGATCCGTGCGGCGACCACGGCGTGCGAGCCGGACTGCTCCGAGATGAACGCCACCGCCTGCTCGTGGCGGCCCAGTTCCAGCAGGCCCAGCAGGGTGTGCATCCGGTTGGCGTGCTCGTGGTCCTGGGCCCGCAGCGCCTCGGTCAGGCTGCGGGTGGTGTCCAGCTCGCGGACCAGCGACTCCAGCTCGGTGCGGTCCCGCAGGGTGACCACCGCGCCGCCCTCGGGGGTGGTCGTGCGGTTCACCACGAGCACCCGGTCGTCCCGGACGGCCGGCAGGTCGGCGCCGGCGATCCGCCCGGAGAGCACGTCCGCCAGCCGGCCCGGTGGCAGCACAGCGCCGATCGGCCGGCCGGTGCAGTCCTCGGGCAGGCCGAGCAGCCGCAGGGCCTCGTCGTTGGCCAGCCGGATCCGGCCGCGTTCGTCCAGCGCCACCATGCCCTCGCGGATTCCGTGCAGCATCGCCTCCCGTTCCACCAGCAGCGCCGAGATGTCGGCCAGCGCGATGTTGTGGGTGCGGCGCTTGAGCCGGCGGGCCAGGAGGAGGGTGGCGAGCGTGCCGGCGGCCAGGCCGGCGCCCGCGCACAGCAGGATGCCGGTGAGCATCGTCAGCAGCCGGCGGCGGATCGAGTCGTCGCTGATGCCGACCGAGACCTCGCCGACGATCCGGCCGTCCGCCATCCGCAGCGGCACCTTGCCGCGGGCGGTGCGGCCCAGGGTGCCCTGCTGGATGGCGGTGACGCTGCGGCCGCTGAGGGCCGGCTCCGGATCGGTGCTGACCCGCTGGCCGATCCGGCCCGGGTCGGTGTGCGACAGCCGGATGCCGTCCAGGTCGGTGACCACCACGAAACTGGCGCCGGTGGCCAGCCGGATCTGCTCGGCGTTGCGCTGGGCGGCCACCACGTCGCGGCCGGCGGCGGCCCGGGCGATGTTCTCGTCGGTGGCGGTGGCCTGGGCGATCGACAGCGCCCGCTGCATCGCGTCGTGGTCCAGCTCGCTGCTGACCGGGGCCAGGAACAGCCCGGCGGTCACGGCGGTGACACCGACGGTGACGACGGTCTGGCTCAGCAGCAGCTGGGCGAAGACCCGGCGGGGTCCGCGGGGGAGCTTCATCCGGACCTCCTCTCGGCGGCTGCGGGGGATCGGGCGTCCTCGGGGGGCGGTCGGGGCGCCGATGGGTGGGGTCGGGACACCCTATGTTTCCGGGGTGTTTCTGTCAGCCGCGTCCCCGCAGTTGTAGCGGAAGCAAAACGAGCAGAACACCCCTCTATGCGGAGAAGTCGCACTACGCGAAGAAGGCTCCCGCCGGGGCCGGGCCCGCTCCTACCTTTCCGGGGCAGGCAACAGACCCGGGAGGATCGACATGAGCAAGACCCCGGCGATCGAGCTGACCCGCGCGACCAAACGGTTCCGCACCCCCTCCGGGGCGCTGCACACCGCCGTCCGCGATCTCGATCTGACCGTCGCCCAAGGCGAGTTCGTCGCCGTCGTCGGCCCCACCGGCTGCGGCAAGTCCACCACGCTGACGCTGGTCAGCGGTTTGGAGGAGCCCACCGAGGGCGAGGTCCGGGTGTACGGCGAGCCCGTGCGCGGGATCGACCCCAAGGTCGGGTTCGTCTTCCAGCAGGACGCCGTCTTCCCCTGGCGCACCGTCCTGTCCAACGTGATGGCCGGCCCGCGCTTCCGCGGCGTGCCCGCCGCCGAGGCCCGGGAGCGGGCCCGGGACTGGCTCGGCCGGGTCGGCCTGGCCGCCTTCGAGGACCGCTACCCGCACCAGCTGTCCGGCGGCATGCGCAAACGCGTCGCGCTCGCCCAGACCTTCGTCAACGACCCGGCGATCCTGCTGATGGACGAGCCGTTCTCGGCACTGGACGTGCAGACCCGGGCGCTGATGTCGGACCAGCTGCTGGAGCTGTGGGCGGGGACCGGTTCCGCCAGGGACGCGGCGTCGGTCGTCTTCGTCACCCACGACCTGGACGAGGCCATCGCGCTCGCCGACCGGGTCGTCGTCATGACGGCCGGACCGGCCACCGTCAAGGAGATCTTCACCGTCGACCTGCCGCGCCCGCGCAGCGTGGAGGCCGTCCGACTGGAACCGAGGTTCGTCGAGCTGTACCGCGAGATCTGGGCCTCGCTCGGCGAAGAGGTGCGCATCACCCGGGAGAGAGGAGCGGGTCGTGCCGCTTGAGACCGCATCCGAGTCCGCGTCCGAATCCGGGGCGGAGTCCGTGCCCGGGTCCGGGGCGGCTCCGGCGTCCGCGCCGGCCGCCGCCGGGAAGCCCCCGGCCGTCACGACGAGGACCGAGGCCCGTGAACGGGCCGCCCGCAACCGGCGGCTGGGTGTCTTCGGCGCCCGGGTCGCGGTGCTGGTCGCCTTCCTCGGACTGTGGGAGGTCTGCGCCCGGACGGACGTCATCGACCCGTTCAACTTCTCCCAGCCGTCGAGGATCTGGGACCAGATCTGGCAGTGGACCACCCACGGCACCGCGCAGGGCTCGCTCGGCGAGCAGATCGGCTACACCCTCTACGAGGCCCTCACCGGCTGGGTGATCGGCGTCATCGGCGGTGTGCTGCTGGGCATCGCGCTCGGCCGGGTCCGCTTCCTGGCCGATGTCCTCGGGCCGTACATCAAGGTGCTCAACGCCATCCCGCGGATCGTGCTCGCGCCGATCTTCCTGATCTGGTTCGGCCTGGGCCCGGCCTCCAAGGTCGCCTCCGCGGTGGTGCTGGTGTTCTTCCCGGTGTTCTTCAACGCCTTCCAGGGCGCCCGCGAGGTGGACCGCAACCTCGTCGCCAACGCCCGCATCCTGGGCGCCGACAACCGCAGGGTCACCCTCCAGGTGGTCATCCCCGCCGCCACCACCTGGATCTTCACCAGCCTGCACGTCAGCTTCGGCTTCGCGCTGATCGGCGCCATCGTCGGTGAGTACATCGGCGCCACCAAGGGCCTCGGCCTGCTCGTCGCGGCCGCCCAGGGCACCTTCAACGCGGCCGGCGTCTACGCGGCCATGACCATCCTCGCCGTCGTCGCACTGCTCACCGAGGGACTGCTGACCTTCGCCGAGAAGAAGCTGTTCCGCTGGAAGCCCGCCGACGCGGGCGACGGCCGCTGAACTCCCCCCGTCGTCAGAAGAGAGAGGCACCCCCCACCCATGCGCAGACCAGTCGCCGCCGCCCTCGCCGCCGCCCTGCTCCTCCCGCTCTCCGCGTGTGCCAACGACGCCGCCACCGCCGGCCACGGCGCCGTCGCCGCGCCCGCCGGGCAGCAGGTCGACGGACCCAAGGTCAAGATCATGGTCGGTGGCCTGGACAAGGTCATCTACCTGCCCGCGATGCTCACCCAGCGGCTCGGCTACTTCGCCGACGCCGGCGTCAACGTCGAGCTGATGACCGAGCCGGCCGGCGTCAACGCCACCACCGCGCTGCTCGCCGGGGACGTCCAGGGCGCCGTCGGCTTCTACGACCACACCATCGACCTCCAGGCCAAGGGCAAGAAGGTCGAGTCCGTCGTGCAGTTCGCCCAGGCGCCCGGCGAGGTCGAGGTGGTCTCCACCAAGCAGGCCGACGCCATCAGGTCCGGCGCCGACTTCAAGGGGAAGAAGCTCGGCGTCACCAGCATCGGCTCCTCGACCGACTTCCTCACCAAGTACCTCGCGGTCAAGAACGGCACCGCCGTCAGCGAGTTCAGCCCGATCGCGGTCGGCGCCGGCCAGACCTTCATCGCCGCGCTCCAGCAGGGCAGCATCGACGCCGGGATGACCACCGACCCGACCGTCGCGAACATCCTGGACAAGGGCCTCGGCAAGGTCCTGTACGACATGCGCACCCCCGAGGGCTCGCGCGAGGCCCTCGGCGGGCTGTACCCGTCCTCGTCGCTGTACATGAACACCGACTGGGTGGAGAAGAACAAGGACACCACCCAGAAGCTCGCCAACGCCTTCGTGAAGACCCTCAAGTGGATGTCCGGCCACACCCCCGAGGAGATCGCCGCGAAGATGCCCGCCGACTACGCGCAGGGCGGCGCCGAGCAGTACGCGGCGGCGATCAAGGCGACGCTGCCGATGTTCACCACGGACGGCGTGATGCCGGCCGACGGGCCGAAGACGGTGCTCTCGGTGCTCGCCGAGTTCCACCCGGACGTCAAGGGCAAGGAGGGGACGATCGACCTGGCGAAGACGTACACCACGGAGTTCGTCGCCAAGGCGGCCGGCTGACGCTCCGCCGCAGCGGTCCCGCGCTCACCCCCACGGGCGCGGGGCCGTCGCGTATCAGACCCCCCGTACGGACAGCACGTCCATCCGCGAGGGCGTCCCCGCCGCCTTGCCGCAGCTCTCCGGGCGGGCCGGCTCGCTGGCCGCCTCGATCACGTCCACCTCCCAGGACCGCCCGTCCCGGTGCAGCACCGTCACCAGCCAGCGGCCCCCGCCGTCCGGCCGCTGGGTGAGCGTCAGCACGTCCACCCCGGTCTCGCCGGTGGCCAGCCGCACCGCGTGCTCGGCCGCCTGGCCCGGACGCTCCCAACCCGAGCAGCCCCGCGACCACTCCGGCACCACGTGCCCGGCCGCCGTCGCCGCCAGCACCTCCTTGGCCGTCTCCGGCGTCAGCCGCCCGTACGCGTAGCCGTACGGCAGCACCAGCATCGTGGGGGAGAAGCGGTGCCCGCCCAGGTGGGTCACCTCCCACACCTCGCTGTGCCCGGCCGCCGCCAGCTCCGCCGCGAGCGGCCGGCCCAGCAGTGCGCAGCAGCGGTCCCGCCGCCCGTTGGTGCACACCAGGGCCACCGGGCCGCCGACGTGCTCCGTTCCGAAGCCGGTGTGGTCACCGGCGCCCAGCGCCGCGAAGTCCAGCTCCAGCAGCTCCGCCGGATCCGCCACCCCCGCCCGGCGCACCCAGCCGCGGCCGGGCACCGTGTGCGCCACGAGCACCTCGTGGCGCGCGGTCGGCAGGCAGTCGGCGTGCCGACCGGGCCGCCGGATCAGGGCCACCCGCACGCCCGTCCCCGCCGCGGCCGCCTCCAGCGCCCGCCCGACCGCCGCGTCCAGGTGGCTCTCACCCAGCGCCTTCGCGCCCCACGGCCCGTTCTGCTCCACCAGCAGCCAGGTGGTCGCCACCGCCGCCGTCGCTGCCAGCGGCTCCGAAAGTTCACGCGACACGGTCGCACAGGTGCTCACCCCGGCAAGGCTACCCTCACCTGATCACCCGCACCCGGCTCACCCGAACGCGGCCCTCACCCGCTGCGCCACCTCCTCGTCCACCGTGTCGTACAGCGGCTCGGAGACGATCGGGAGGTCGGCGAACTCCAGGTGGATGCTGCGGACGACATCGGCGAACAGCTCCGAGTAGAGCACCCAGTCCTCGGGGCACGGGGTGCTCAACTCCAGCGAGAGCAGCTGGGACTCGTTCGGCAGCGGCAGGTGCACCTGGATCACCGAGGTGGTCAGCACCCCGTCGGCGAGCGGGACCGCCAGGCCGTCCAGCGGGGTCGACCCGTCGTCGACCGGGGTCGCCACGGCGTCGATCACCGCCACCGCCCGTCCGGCCGGCAGCTCGATCGCCGTCACCTCCGCCTCCGGACGGGACAGGGCCAGGCGGGTGAGCAGGAAGTCCACCGCGCCCGGGTAGTCGGTCCCGACCAGGGGACACACCGAGGCCGTGATCGACGCCGTGCTGGGGCGCCCGTCCACGTCCACCAGGCACATCCCGGCGTGGATCACCCCGGCCTCGGCCATCGGCGGGATCAGCCCGGCCAGCGCCACGGCCCAGCGCACCCGCATCTCCTCGGGATGGGAGGCCAGCACCTCGCAGACCAGCTCCCAGAGCTCCTCGGCCACCTGGTCGTCGGTGCCCAGCACCGGGACCTCGTGGAAGGCGGGCGGGACGACGAAGCGGATCTGGAGCCGGGTGTCCTCGGTGACTGTCGGAATGTCGGACATCGGGCCCTCCACGGAGGTCATGAGGGCTTGCGGATCCGGTGGCGGACGTCCAGCCAGGACGGCGGGACGGGGACCGGGACGCCGTACGCGCGGGCCTCGATCAGCAGGTCGAGGTAGGCGTTGGCCCGGTCGCGCAGGCCGGAGCGGTGCCAGGTCCAGTGCGTCTTCAGTGCGGGGAGGGCGGTGAGCGCACAGGTGGCCACCAGCCCGCCGATGACGAGGATGGACTGCCGGCGCTGCTCGGAGTAGGTGAAGTCCGAGCCGAGAACGCCGACCATCACGGCCACGACGAGGACCAGGGCGAAGATTTTGCTCCACGTCGATCTCCGGCGGACGGTGCGCTTCTGCGCGGTGAGCAGCCCCCGGACCGCCTGTTCGTCCAGGAAGTCGACACCGTACGGAGCACCGAGTTCACGGGCCCGGCCGGCCAGTGCCCAGTGCTGTGCGAGCGCCGCCGGAGGCAGCACCGGGAACTTGGGGTCGATCACGGCGCCGGCCGGCCACCACGAGCCGGGCTGTGCAGCGACAGCGGGTGGGGGAAGCGGGGAGCCGTACGGGACCGGACCGGTGGGGTGTGGGGTCGGGGCGGCCGGTGGCTGCGGCTGCGGAGCGGCCCGGGTACCTTCCTCCCACACGGCCCGATCGGCATCGGCTCCCCACTCGGCGGGAATCCGGACCGTCAGCCCCGCGCGCCTGGCGTGGTTCAGCAGACCGATGTACGCGGTGAAGTGCACCGAGGCGGTCTGCTTGCTGGAGCTGCGGCCCGCGCCCCGCAGCCAGACCGCGATTCCGGCCGGAATCCCCAGGATCGCCGCTGCCCAGTTGCCGGTGACCAAGGAGACCACGATTCCACCGAGGACGAGGAGACCCGCGGCTTCGTCGTGCCAGTCCTGCTGATCCCGCTTCCGCAGGTGCTTGATCACCACGTTGCGGGCCACGTCGTCGTTCAACAGGGTGACCCCGTAGAGCGTTTCGGCCCGCCGCGCCGCCTCGGCCACCTCGGGCACGGCGGCGAGCTGTCCGCCCGGAACCGGCAGCGTCACATGGAGGTCCTTGACCATGAGCTGCTCCTCTCTCAGCCGACGGCGTTCAGGAACGGTGCGGACGCCGGTCGGTACGCGGGCTTTGGAAGCGGTCCCGGGGCCTCGACGTAGGACTCCCGGGCCTTCTCCTTCTTCTCGTCCTGGTAGAAGCCGTAGGCAAGTCCGTTCGCCTTGTTCGTGATGGTGACCGCGCGGGGATCCACTTCGACGCCTGCCTTCTTGAGCCCGCCGACGATGGCCTTGGTCGATATCGGGTTCACGGTCTTCTCGAACAGGCCTGCGCCGGCGGCCGAGGTGCGCTCGGCAGCGCCGGCTCCCTCGGCGGCCACCGACGTCCTGATGTTCTTGATCGGGGCCCGGACCACCTTGTTGACGACGCCCACGCCCTGAACTTTCGTGATCGACTTTCCGGCGGTGGCGAAGCCCTTGATGGCGCCGACACCGGGGATCACCCCGAGCCCGTCCATTCCGATCTTCAGCCAGGAGACATCCTGTCCGCGGGACTTGGCGATGCCGTGCCCGGCCATCGCGGCCGCACTGGTCAGCATGGCCGCGGCGCCCAGGATCGGGCCGGCCCCGGGGATCACCAGGGCCGCGATCGCCAGTCCGGCCGAAATCTTGGACAGGTCGTCGGCGTGCTCGGCCAGGAAGTCCAGCGACTTCTGCCAGGCGTGCTCCACCTTGTCCAGCATCCGCTTGAGGAAGCTCGGGTCCGGCGGGTGGTGGCGGGACGCCTCCATGATCGCCTTGGCGGCCGCCTCGGCCTTGTTCTTGTGGTCGGATAGCTGCTTGCGGCCGTTGGCGATCACCTCGTCGAGCTGGTGCACAAGCTGCTGCTGGGCCTGGAGTTTGGCCTCGAAGTCGGCCTTGGCCTTCGTCTGGGCCGCCGCGTCGGCGGACTGAGCGGAGGCGTCGAGGGCCTTTCCCGCGGTGTCGCACTGGACGTTCATGTCGCCCAGCCGGGAGCGCAGTTCGACGGCCTGGGCCTCCATGGTCCGGCCGGTGGAGAGCAGTCCGGTGAGCTGGGTGTGCCAGGCCTTGAGGGCCCGGGAGCAGGCGGCCATCGATTCGTGGCCCTGGGTGAGGTACTTGGGCAGTTCGCCCAGTTTGCCGGCGAAGTTGCGGGCCGCCTCGCCCTGCCATGCGCTGCCCTCGGAGCCGAGGTCGGCGAGCGCGTGGCGCAGTTCCTCCAGTTCGCGGGCGACGGCGTCGACGTCCGCGTACATCTTGGCGATGGCCGGGAGGTCCCCCGGGGCCGGGCAGAAGCCGAGGCCCGGCCAGTTCTTGTCACTCATGGTGTAAGTCAGTCCCCTGGGTGTTGGCTCAGGTCGCGCCGAGGCCCTTGGCGGTGCCCTGCTCGTTGTCCCCGTAGTTCTTGAGCGAGGCGTCCAGGCCCTCGCGCAGGCCGTGGGCGAGCTTGGCCATCCGGCCGATGCCGCCGTGCCAGTGGTCCTCGAAGCCCTTGCAGGCCGAGTCGAGCCGCTCGGTGCCCAACTGCTTGCCCTTTCCGAGGTTTTCGAGGCTCTTGGCGACCGCCCCCATGCGGTTGCCGCATTCGTCGAGCTGTTTGGACACCGTTCTCATCCGGCCCATGTCGATCTTGAATTCTTCGGCCAACTCCCCGTCCCCCCAAAGCTTGTGGCGCGATATGGAGCACCTGTTCGGTGAACCTAACCCATGGGTGGGCAAAGTTCGGGCCATGCCCGGGAATTGGAGATCGCCCTTCCGCATTCCCGGCCGGACGGGCACGAAAAAGCGGAGGGGCACCGGATGATCTCCGGTGCCCCTCCGCTCGTACGGGTGCCGCTACGCCGGGCCGGCGACCACCGCGATCGGGGTGGTGACCGGGGTGCCGGAGCCGTCGCGGCGCGGGTCGCGCTCGGGCAGGTCGACCGGGGCGCCCTTGGCGGTGGCGGCGCGGGCCGGGGCGGCGCCGGCCCAGGCGAAGGTCAGGGCCTCCTCGCCGCGCAGGAAGCGCTGGCAGCGCACGCCTCCGGTGGCGCGGCCCTTGCGCGGGTACTGCTCGAACGGGGTGACCTTCCAGCTCGTCTGCTCGCCGTCGGACAGCGTGCCCGTGGCCGTGGCCACCGAGACCACCACCGCGTCCGCCGCCGGGTCCACCGCCGTGAAGGACAGCACCCGCGCGCCGTCCGACAGCTTGATGCCCGCCATGCCGCCCGCCGGGCGGCCCTGCGGACGCACCTGGCCCGCCGGGTAGCGCAGCAGCTGGGCGTCCGAGGCGATGAAGACCAGGTCCTCCTCGCCGGTGCGCAGTTCGACCGCGCCCACCAGCTCGTCACCCTCCTTGAGGGCGATCACCTCGAACTCGTCCTTGTTCGCCGGCCACTCCGGCACCACCCGCTTCACCACGCCCTGCAGCGTGCCCAGCGCCAGCCCCGGCGAGGACTCGTCGAGGGTGGTCAGCGCCAGCGCCCGCTCCCCGTCCTCCAGCCGCAGGAACTCGCCCACCGCGGCCCCGCCCGCCAGCGTCGGCGACGGCGTCGGCGGCAGGCCCGGCAGGTCGATCACCGGCAGCCTCAGCACCCGGCCCGCGGACGTCACCACGCCGATGTCCGCCCGGGCCGTCGCGTGCACCGCCGACACGATCACATCGTGCTTCGCCCGCTTCTCCGACACCTCGAACGGCTCGCCGTCCGCCGTCCGCGCCAGCAGACCGGTCGACGACAGCAGCACCCGGCACGGGTCGTCCGCGACCTCCAGCGGCACCGCCAGCGCCGCCGAGGGCACCGCCCCCGCCTCCAGCAGCACCGTGCGCCGCTCGGTGCCGAACTGCTTCGACACCGCGCCCAGTTCGGACGAGACCACGCTGCGCAGCTTGGTGTCCGACTCCAGGATCTCGGTCAGGTCCGCGATCTCCGAGGTCAGCTTCGCCTTCTCCTGCTCCAGCTCGACCCGGTCGAAGCGGGTCAGCCGGCGCAGCGGGGTGTCCAGGATGTACGCGGTCTGCGTCTCCGACAGCGAGAAGCGCTCCATCAGGCGCTCCTTCGCCTGCTGCGCGTTGTCACTCGACCGGATGATCGCGATGACCTCGTCGATGTCGACCAGGGCCACCAGCAGGCCCTCGACCAGGTGCAGCCGCTCCTCGCGCTTGCGGCGGCGGAAGTCGCTGCGCCGGCGCACCACGGTGAAGCGGTGGTCGACGTAGACCTCCAGCAGCTCCTTCAGCCCCAGCGTCAGCGGCTGGCCGTCCACCAGCGCCACGTTGTTGATGCCGAAGGTCTCCTCCATCGGCGTCAGCTTGTACAGCTGCTCCAGCAGCGCCTCCGGCACGAAGCCGTTCTTCACCTCGATGACCAGCCGCAGTCCGTGCTCGCGGTCGGTCAGGTCCTTGACGTCCGCGATGCCCTGGAGCTTCTTCGCGTTGACCAGGTCCTTGATCTTCGAGATGACCTTCTCCGGGCCGACGTTGTACGGCAGCTCGGTGACCACGATGCCCTTGCGGCGGGCCGTCACCGCCTCCACCGTCGTCGTCGCCCGGATCTTGAACGTGCCGCGGCCCGACTCGTACGCATCCCGGATGCCCGACAGGCCCACGATCCGCCCGCCCGTCGGCAGGTCCGGACCGGGCACGAAGCGCATCAGCGTGTCCAGGTCGGCGCTCGGGTGCTTGATCAGGTGCCGGGCCGCGGCCACCACCTCGGAGAGGTTGTGCGGCGGCATGTTCGTCGCCATGCCGACCGCGATGCCCGTCGCGCCGTTCACCAGCAGGTTCGGGAACGCGGCCGGCAGCGCCAGCGGCTCCTGCTCGCTGCCGTCGTAGTTCGGGCCGAAGTCGACGGTGTCCTCGTGGATCGACTCCACCATCGCCATCGAGGCGGCCGTCAGCCGCGACTCGGTGTAGCGCATCGCGGCCGGCGGGTCGTCGTTGCCCAGCGAACCGAAGTTGCCGTGGCCGTCGATCAGCGGCAGCCGCATCGAGAACGGCTGCGCCATGCGCACCACGGAGTCGTAGATGGACGCGTCACCGTGCGGGTGCAGCCGGCCCATCACCTCGCCCACCACGCGCGCGCACTTCACGTGCGCGCGCTCCGGGCGCAGGCCCATCTCGTTGGCCTGGTACAGGATCCGGCGGTGCACCGGCTTCAGGCCGTCCCGTGCGTCGGGCAGCGCACGCGAGTAGATCACCGAGTAGGCGTACTCCAGGAAGGAGCCCTGCATCTCGTCCACGACGTCGACGTCGAGGATCCGCTCCTCGAAGTCTCCGGGCGGCGGGGTCTGCGAACTGCGGCGGGCCATCGCGGCGGGGCTCCCTTACGTGTCGCTGGCTGTGTCTCGGTAGGTCGTCGGTCGGTCGCCGAACGCCCGGGGGCGGTCGTCGGCCGTCTCCGCACCGTCCCGCCGCCGGACCCGTCAACCGGGTGCCGCCGACAGGGCGCGGCGCCCCCATTGTGGACCCTCTCGCCGACACTCCCGGTCAGCGGCCCTCTTCCGCCCCTGGCGAACGGCCCCGTCCGCGCGGACACGAACACGGCTCCCGCACGTTGCACCACAATGGGGGACGCCACACGAACCCCGACATCGACGACGGGAAGGACCCGAGCGCATGGCCAACCCGGCCCCCGCCTCCAGCCGAGGCATCGCCATCACCGAGCACCGCCTGGCCAACGGCCTGCGCGTCGTCCTCTCCGAGGACCACCTGACCCCGGTCGCCGCCGTCTGCCTCTGGTACGACGTCGGCTCCCGCCACGAGGTCAAGGGCCGCACCGGCCTCGCCCACCTCTTCGAGCACCTGATGTTCCAGGGCTCGGCCAACGTCTCCAACAACGGGCACTTCGAGCTCGTCCAGGGAGCCGGCGGCTCGCTCAACGGCACCACCAGCTTCGAGCGCACCAACTACTTCGAGACCATGCCCGCCCACCAGCTGGAGCTCGCCCTCTGGCTGGAGGCCGACCGGATGGGCTCGCTGCTCGCCGCGCTCGACGAGACGTCCATGGAGAACCAGCGCGACGTCGTCAAGAACGAGCGCCGCCAGCGCTACGACAACGTCCCGTACGGCACCGCCTTCGAGAAGCTCACCGCGCTCTCGTTCCCCGACGGCCACCCGTACCACCACACGCCGATCGGCTCCATGGCCGACCTCGATGCGGCCACCCTGGAGGACGCCCGCACGTTCTTCCGGACGTACTACGCGCCCAACAACGCCGTCCTGTCCATCGTCGGCGACATCGACCCCGAGCAGACCGTCGCCTGGGTCGAGAAGTACTTCGGCTCCATCCCCGCGCACGACGGCAAGCAGCCCCCGCGCTCGGGCGAACTCCCCGAGACCATCGGGCGGGAGATCCGCGAGGAGATCCACGAGGACGTCCCCTCGCGCGCCCTGATGGCCGCCTACCGCCTCCCGCACGACGGCACCCGCGAGGCCGACGCCGCCGACCTCGCCCTCACCATCCTCGGCAGCGGCGAGTCCAGCCGCCTCTACAACCGGCTGGTCCGCCGCGACCGCACCGCCGTCGCCGCCGGCTTCGGCCTGCTGCGGCTGGCCGGCGCCCCCAGCCTCGGCTGGCTCGACGTCAAGACCTCCGGCGACGCCACCGTCGAGCGGATCGGCACCGCCGTCGACGAGGAGCTCGCCCGCTTCGCCGCCGAGGGCCCCACCGCCGAGGAACTCGAACGCGCCCAGGCCCAGATCGAGCGCGAGTGGCTCGACCGGCTCACCACCGTCGCCGGCCGGGCCGACGAACTGTGCCGCTACGCCGTCCTGTTCGGCGACCCCAAGCTGCTCAACGACGCCCTCCCCAAGGTCCTCGACGTCACCGCCGAAGAGGTCCAGGCCGTCGCCAAGGCCCGGCTCCACCCCGACAACCGGGCCGTCCTCGCCTACGAGCCGACCGCCGCCGCCGAGACCGACGCCGACTCCGACGCCGCTTCCGAAGAGGAGGGTGCCGCCGTATGAGCACCGACTTCGTCCCCGCCATGACCTTCCACCCGCAGCCCCGGCCGGGCACGCCCAGCCCCTGGGACTTCCCCGCCCCCGAGCGGGCCGCCCTCGGCAACGGCATCACCGTCCTGCACTGCCACCGGCCCGGCCAGCAGCTGGTCGCCGTCGAGGTCCTGCTCGACGTCCCGCTCGCGGTCGAGCCCGAGGGCCTCGACGGCATCGCCGGGATCCTCGCCCGCGCCTTCAGCGAGGGCACCGACAGCCTCAGCGCCGAGGAGTTCGCCGCCGAGCTGGAGCGCGCCGGCGCCACCCTGGACGCCCACGCCGACCACCCGTGCATCCGGATCTCCCTGGAGGTGCCCGCCTCCCGGCTCCAGCGCGGCCTGTCCCTGCTGGCCGACGCCCTGCGCGCCCCCGCGCTGCCCGAGGCGGAGATCGAGCGGCTGGTCGCCAACCGCCTGGACGAGATCGTCCACGAGCAGGCCAACCCCGCCCGGCGCGCCGCCAAGGCCCTGTACGCCGAGCTCTTCGACGCCGCCGACCGGCTCTCCCGGCCCCGCGCCGGCACCGCCGACACCGTCAAGTCGATCGACCGCGCCGCCGTCAAGGCCTTCTACGACGCCCACGTGCGCCCCGCGACCGGCACCGTCGTGGTGGTCGGCGACCTCACCGGGGTGGACCTGCCGGCGCTGCTGGAGAGCACCCTCGGCACCTGGACCGGGACGGCCGCCGAGCCGTCCGTCCACGCCCCGGTCACCGGCGACGACCGCGGCCGCGTCGTCATCGTGGACCGCCCCGGCTCCGTCCAGACCCAGCTGCTCATCGGCCGGATCGGGCCCGACCGCCACGACCCGGTCTGGGCCGCCCAGACCCTCGGCACCTACTGCCTCGGCGGCACCCTCACCTCCCGCCTCGACCGCGTCCTGCGCGAGGAGAAGGGCTACACCTACGGCGTGCGCGCCTTCGCCCAGCCGCTGCGCTCGGCCGCCGACGGCAGCGGGCGCGCGATGCTCGCCATCAGCGGCTCGGTGGACACCGCCTCCACCGCCCCCGCGCTGGCCGACACCTGGACCATCCTGCGGACCCTCGCCGCCGAGGGCCTCACCGACGCCGAGCGCGACGAGGCCGTGCAGTTCCTGGTCGGCGTCGCCCCGCTGAAGTACGAGACCGCGGGCTCGGTCGCCGGCACGCTGGCCGACCAGGTCGAGCAGTACCTGCCGGACGACTACCAGGCCGAGGTCTACCGGCAGCTCGCCGAGCTGCGCACCGCCGCCGCCACCGAGGCGGTTGTCGCGGCCTTCCCGCCGGACCGGCTGGTCACCGTCCTGGTCGGCGACGCCGCCGTGATCGCCGACGACGTGCGGGCGCTCGGCATCGGCGAGGTCACCGTCGTCAGCTGACGCCCTTCGCCGTTCCGTCCGGCCCGGTGGAGCACCCGCTCCGCCGGGCCGGACGCGTCTTTAAATCCATTGCGGGCCGCACCCGTTCCGTGGATAGATGTTCCCCGGCGCACAGCACGTGCGAACCGCGCACCGCGACTGCGGACCGCGCACTGCGGACCGCGAACTGCGAACCGTGTACCGCGCACTGCGACGAAGGAAGGGAGGCGGTCACCATGCGGGTCGAGCAAGCCATACGACGCTCCCCGAGGCCGTATTCCCCCTGCACCGTCGCCCAGGGCGTCTGAGCCCCACCCCTGAACTTCCCCGAGCCGCACCGGGATTCCTCGCGCGGCACCATATTCCCCGAACCACCCGGCCCCTGGAGGTCGTTCACCCATGTCGTACACCGAGGTACCCGGCGTCCGCGTCCCGATCCGGATGTGGACCGACCCGGCCACCGTCGAGGGCCAGGCCCTCCAGCAGCTGCGCAACATCAGCTCCTTGCCGTGGCTGCACGGCCTCGCCGTGATGCCCGACGTCCACCTGGGCAAGGGCGCGACGGTCGGCTCCGTCATCGCCATGAAGGACGCGGTCTGCCCGGCGGCGGTCGGCGTCGACATCGGCTGCGGGATGAGCGCGGTGAAGACCTCGCTCGCCGCCGAGGACCTCCCGGACGACCTCTCCGTCCTGCGCCGCGAGATCGAGCGGGCCATCCCGGTCGGCCGCGGCCTGCACGCCGACCCGGTCGACCCGGCCAAGCTGTACGGCTTCCGCACGGCGGGCTGGGACGACTTCTGGCAGCGCTTCGACGGCATCGCGGAGGACGTCAAGTGGCGCCGCGAGCGGGCGATGCAGCAGATGGCGACGCTCGGTGGAGGAAATCACTTCATAGAACTGTGTGTTGATACGACTGATGCGGTCTGGCTGATGCTGCACTCCGGATCGCGCAACATCGGCAAGGAACTGGCCGAGCACCACATGGGCGTCGCCCGCGCGCTGCCGCACAACCAGGGCCTGATCGACCGGGACCTGGCCGTCTTCCTGGCGAAGACCCCGGAGATGGCCGCCTACCGCCAGGACCTGTTCTGGGCGCAGGAGTACGCCAAGCACAACCGCGCGGTCATGATGGCGCTCTTCCAGGACGTCGTCCGGCGCGAGTTCACCAAGGCGGAGGTCACCTTCGACGAGGTCATCAGCTGCCACCACAACTACGTGGCGGAGGAGCGGTACGACGGCGTCGACCTGCTGGTGACCCGCAAGGGCGCGATCCGGGCCGGCTCCGGCGACCTCGGGATCATCCCCGGCTCGATGGGGACGGGGTCCTACATCGTCCGCGGTCTGGGCAACGCGTCGTCGTTCAACTCCGCCTCGCACGGCGCCGGCCGCAAGATGAGCCGCACCGCGGCGAAGAAGCGGTTCACCGCCCAGGACCTGGCCGAGCAGACCAAGGGCGTGGAGTGCCGCAAGGACGGCGGCGTGGTGGACGAGATCCCGGGCGCCTACAAGAACATCGAGAAGGTCATCGAGCAGCAGAAGGACCTCGTCGAGGTGGTCGCGCACCTCAAGCAGGTCGTCTGCGTCAAGGGCTGACCGAAAGCCGATCGGGGTGCCGCCACGGTGTGGCGGC
>NZ_JBHVSD010000025.1:0-23338 GCF_042885395.1 Kitasatospora sp. NPDC058063 | reverse complement strand
AATCCCCCCGCTCTGCCCCCCGCGGGGGGGGGCCCCCCCCCAACCGCGGGCCCCCGCGACCGCGCCCCACCCCACCCCGTCGGGGGGCCCCCCCCGGGGGGCCCCCCACCCCGATCGGGTGTGTGCTGCGAGGCTCAGGCCGCGGCGGGGAGCTCGTCGAGGCCTTCGGAGACAAGCTTGGCGAGGCGGTCGAGGGCGTCGTCGGCGTTCTCGGCGTCGGAGGCGAGGATGACCTCGTCGCCGCCCTGGGCGCCCAGGGCGAGGAGGCCGAGCATGGAGGCGGCGTTGACCGGGTTGCCGCCGGGCTTGGCGATGGTGATCGGCACGCCGGTGGCCGTGACGGCCCGGACGAAGACGGAGGCGGGACGGGCGTGCAGGCCCTCGGCCCAACCGATGGTGACGCGGCGCTCAGCCATGAGACGTGCCTTTCCGGTGAAGCTGGTCACGGCCGTGCTCAGGGGGAGCGGGGGAAGCGGCCATGTTGTCTAGACCAGTGTTGCACGCAGGCGGCCCCTGGAAACCGCCGCGTTCAGGAGTTGTGATTGTTTCTTTTCGGGGCATAAATCCCGGTCGACGGCGCTGTCCACCCTGCCGTGAGCACACGCCCGGCGCCATTCGGCCCGCCGCCGGATAACCTGACGAATGTGGAAGACCCCGCGGTGGCGAACCCCGAGCAACCCGACTATCCGCAGCACTGGGAAGCGGACATCCTGCTGCGTGACGGCGGCACGGCCCGGATCCGGCCGATCACCCCCGCCGACGCCGGCCGGCTCGTGGAGTTCTACGAGCAGGTGTCGGACCAGTCCAAGTACTTCCGCTTCTTCGCCCCCTATCCGCGGCTCTCCGACAAGGACGTCCGCCGCTTCACCCACCACGACTTCGTGAACCGGGTGGGCCTCGCGGTGGTGGTCCGGGACCGCTTCATCGCCACCGTCCGGTACGACCGGATCGACGCCGAGGGCCGCCCCTGCGACACCGGCACCGACGCCGAGGTGGCCTTCCTGGTACAGGACGCCCACCAGGGCCGCGGCGTGGCCTCCGCCCTGCTGGAGCACATCGCCGCGGTCGCGCAGGAGCGCGGCATCCGCCGCTTCCAGGCCGAAGTGCTGCCGGAGAACCGGAAGATGGTGAAGGTCTTCACCGACGCCGGCTACACCCAGCACCGCAGCTTCGCCGACGGCGTGGTGCACCTGGAGTTCGACCTCGAACAGACCGACCGCTCGCTCGCCGTGATGCGCGCCCGCGAGCACCGCGCCGAGGCGCGCTCGGTGCAGCGGCTGCTCACCCCGCGCTCGGTGGCGGTGATCGGGGTCTCCCGCACCCCGCAGACCGTCGGCCGGGCCATCCTGCGCGACCTGCTGGGGGACGACGCCCCGGCCGACCGCGCGGTGTACGCGGTGAACCGCAACGCCGCGCCCGGCACCGAGCTGGACGGCGTCCCGGTCCACCGTTCGATTCTGGACATTCCCGGACCGGTGGACCTCGCCGTGATCGCCGTCCCCGAGGGCGCCGTCCCGGCCGCCGTCGCCGACTGCGGCGCCCACGGGGTGCAGGGCCTGGTGGTGGTCACCGCCGGCTACGCGGAGACCGGTCCGGAGGGCCGGGACCGCCAGCGCGCGCTGGTCCGCCAGGCCCGCGCGGCCGGCATGCGGGTGATCGGCCCGAACGCCTTCGGCCTGATCAACACCGACCCGCAGCACCCGCTGAACGCCTCGCTCGCCCCGCGCCTGCCCGGCAGCGGCGGCTTCGGGATCTTCTGCCAGTCCGGCGCGATCGGCGTGGCCCTGCTGGAGGCCGCCCACAAGCGCGGCCTCGGCGTCTCCTCCTTCGCCTCGGTCGGCAACCGCTCCGACGTCTCCGGCAACGACTTCCTCCAGTACTGGGCCGAGGACGACGCCACCCAGGTGGTGCTGCTCTACCTGGAGTCCTTCGGCAACCCGCGCAAGTTCACCCGGATCGCCCGCCGGCTGGCCGCCGTCAAGCCGGTCGTGGTGGTCAAGGGCGCCCGGCACACCGGCAGCCTGCCGCCCGGCCACGCCGTCCCCGCCACCGCCACCGGCCTGCGCGACGCCACCGTGGACGCGCTGTTCGAACAGGCGGGCGTCACCCGGGTGGCGACGATCACCGAGCTGTACGACACCGGCGAGCTGCTGGCCCAGCAGCCGCTGCCGCCGGGGGACCGGGTCGCGGTGGTCGGCAACTCCGACTCGCTCGGCCTGCTCACCTATGACGCACTGCTGAGCGCCGGCCTGCGCCCGTGCACCCCCGTCGACCTCACCACCGCCGCGACCGGCGAGAACTTCCGGATCGCCCTGGACGTCGCGCTCGCCGACCCGGCCGTGGACGCGGTGATCGCCGTCGCCATCCCGCCGATCGGCACCTCCGCCCACGCCTTCATGGGCGGCCGGCTGACCGGCGAGGACGACCCGGCGATGGGCTCGGACGACCCGGAGATCGCCGCCGCCCTGCTCGAAGCGGCCCTGCGCGCCCGGGAGCTGGGCAAGCCGCTGCTGCTCACCCACCTGGCGCTGACCGACCTGCCGACCCGGCTGCGCCCCGGCGGCATCCCCGCCTACGCGGCGCCCGAGCGGGCCGTGAACGCCCTCACCCACGCCGTGCACTACGCGCAGTGGCGCCGCCGCACGGCCGAGGCGGAGGAGACGGCGCGCGTCCCCGAACTGGACCGGATCGACGAGCCCGGCGCCCGCCGCCTGGTGGAGGCGGCGCTGAGCACCCGGGCCGCGGTAGCGGCGCGCACCCAGCCCGGCGGCGCCCGGATCACCCTGCCCGAGGCCGGGGCCCAGGAGCTGCTGGCCCGCTACGGGATCGACGTCTCCCCGGTGCGGCCGGCCCCGGACGAGGAGACGGCCGTACGGGCCGCGGGGACGCTCGGCTACCCGGTGGCCCTCAAGGCGACCGCCCCGCACCTGCGCCACCGCCCCGACCTGGGCAGCGTCCGGCTGGACCTGACCGACGAGGCGGGCCTGCGCCGCGCCCACCGCGAACTGGACGCGCTGCTCGGCGGCGCCGCGCAGGCCGAGCTGGTGGTCCAGCGGATGGCGCCGCGCGGCGTGGACACCGTGATCGCCGCCACGGTGGACCCGGCGGTCGGCGCGATCCTCTCCTTCGGCCTGGCCGGTGCGCCGGCCGAACTGCTGGGCGACACGGCGCACCGGCTGGTTCCGGCCACCGACCAGGACGTCGCCGGGCTGATCCGGGAGGTCCGGGCGGCGCCGCTGCTGTTCGGCTGGCGCGGCGCCGAGGCGGTGGACACCGGCGCGCTGGAGGAACTGCTGCTGCGGGTCTCGCAGCTGGTGGACGACGTTCCGGAGATCGCCTCGGTGGATCTCGAACCGGTGGTCGTGGCCCCGCACGGACTGGCGATCCTGGGGGCGCGGGTGAGGGTCGCACCCCTGCCGGTCCGCAGCGATCTGGGCCCGCGCGCGATGAGCACGCTGTAACCTTCCTTGGTTGCGCCCTGCCCGGGCGCTGTTGTCCGAAGCTCGGCGCCGTGCCGCCCGCTTCGTCGGCGGACCATGCCAGGATGGAGATATGGCGAAGACCGGTACCACCACCACTCAGGACCTGCGCTCGGCTATCGAGCGCAGCGGCTACTACCCGGCCCTGGTGTCCGAGGCGGTCGAGTCCGCGGTGGGCCCGGAGCCGATCAGCTCCTACCTGGTGCACCAGGAGACGACGTTCGACGCCAATGAGGTGCGCCGGCACGTGACGGTGCTGGTGCTCACCCCGACCCGGTTCGTGGTGAGTCACACCGACGAGCAGTCCGGGGCCGAGGGCAGCCCGGCGGTGCCGTTCGCGACGACGTCGACGGAGAGCGTCCGACTGGACCGGATCGGTTCGGTCGTACTGAGCCGGATGGTGGCGAACCCCGAGACGTACACCCCGGGCACCCTGCCGCGCGAGGTGGTGCTGACGATCGGCTGGGGCGCGGTGCAGCGCCTGGACCTGGAGCCGGCCGGCTGCTCGGACCCGAACTGCGAGGCGGACCACGGCTACACCGGCTCGGCCACGGCCGACGACCTCTCCCTGCGGGTGAGCGAGGCCGGCGACGGCCCGGAGACGGTGGCCCAGGCGCTGGTGTTCGCCCGGGCGCTCTCCGACGCGACGATCAGCACCAGCCCGCGGGTCTGAGCTCCGCCGCATCCGACCGACCGCACCGCTACGAATCCGGTTCCATGTCCTTCGTTCCTGCCGACGGCTACGACGCCTTCGAGATCCTTGACCCGGCCACGGCCCCCGCGCCCCCGTACGGCAGCGGCTCGCTGTGCGACCTGCTGCCCTCGGTGGCGGCGGGGCTGGGCGTCCCCGGGTTCACCGCGACGCTCCCGATCGCTCCGGCGGACCGGGTGGTGGTGTTCCTGGTGGACGGCCTGGGCTGGGAGCTGCTGCTGCGCCACCCCGAGTACGCGCCGTTCCTGTCCTCGCTCGTCGGGAGTTCGCTGGGCGGCAGCGGCCGTCCGCTGACCGCGGGCTTCCCGTCGACCACGGCGACCTCGCTGGCCTCGGTCGGCACCGGCACGCCGCCGGGCCTGCACGGCCTGGCCGGGTACACGGTGGCGGTGCCGGGCGCCGGCTACCTGATGAACCAGCTGCGCTGGCAGCCGCCGACCGACCCGCACGCCTGGCAGCCGTACCCGACGGTCTTCGAGCGCACCCACCAGGCCGGGGTGGCGACCGCGCAGGTCTCGTCCCCGCTGTTCGCCCAGACCCCGCTGACCAGGGTGGCGCTGTCCGGCGGCACCTTCCTCGGCCGCACCACGGGCGAGGAGCGGATGGACCTGGCGGCCTCCTGGCTGGCCGAGCACGACCGGGCGCTGGTGTACACCTACGTCAGCGAGCTGGACGGTGCGGGCCACCGCTTCGGGGTGGACTCGGACGAGTGGCGGATGACGCTGGACGCGGTGGACCGGCTGGCCCGCCGGCTGGCCGCGCAGCTGCCGCCGCGCTCGGCGATGTACGTGACGGCCGACCACGGCATGATCGACATCGCGCCGGAGGACCGGATCGACTTCGACGAGGACTGGGAGCTGGGCGCCGGCGTCGCCCTGCTCGGCGGCGAGGGCCGGGCCCGGCACGTGTACGCGGTGCCGGGTGCGGCGGCCGATGTGCACGCGGTCTGGAGCGAGGTGCTGGGCGACCGGATGTGGGTGGCCACCCGGGACCGGGCGATCGAGGCGGGCTGGTTCGGTCCGACAGTGGACGAGCGGGTGTACACCCGGATCGGCGACGTGGTGGCCGCGGCGCGCGACGACATCGCGATCGTCGCCTCCCGCAACGAGCCCGGCGAGTCCGCGATGATCGGTCTGCACGGTTCGATGACCCCGGTCGAGCAGTTCGTGCCGCTGCTCGAAGTCCGCGGCTAGCCGGGCCGCGCCGCCCACTTGACTTATCTGTGCCCGAACTCCCTTGATTTGAAAGGCCTTTGCTCCACCCATGGCTGAACTGGTGTTCTTCTCGGGCACGATGGACTGCGGCAAGTCGACGCTGGCGCTGCAGATGGACCACAACCACACCGCGCGCGGCCGGCAGGGCGTGATCCTCACCCGCAACGACCGGGCGGGCGCGGCGACGATCTCCAGCCGGCTGGGCCTGCGCGCCGACGCGGTCGAGGTGACGGACGACTTCGACTTCCACGCGCACGTGGTACAGCGGATCTCGGCCGGCGGGCGGGTGGACTACCTGATCTGCGACGAGGCGCAGTTCTTCGCGGCCGAACAGGTCGACCAGCTGGCCCGGGTGGTGGACGAAATGGGCATCGACGTCTACACCTTCGGCATCACCACCGACTTCCGCACCCGGCTGTTCCCGGGCTCGCAGCGGCTGATCGAGCTGGCCGACCGGGTGGAGGTGCTCCAGGTCGAGGCGCTGTGCTGGTGCGGCGCCCGGGCCACCCACAACGCCCGGACGGTCGGCGGCGTGATGGTGGTCGAGGGCGCGCAGGTGGTGATCGGCGACATCTCGGTGGACCGGGACGAGGTCGGCTACGAGGTGCTGTGCCGCCGCCACCACCGCCGCCGGCTGACCGCCGCGACCGCGCGCGCCTCGGTGCTCTCCCCGGACGTGCTGCCCTTCGAGGAGCAGCAGGCCTGACGGGACCGGCAGGCCCGAGAGGGCCGGCGGCCCGCAGCCACCGGCGCCACCCGGACGGCGCCGGCCGCTACGGAATCACTTCCAGCACGGAGAAGTGCCCGCCCTGCGGGTCGGCGAGCCGGGCGGCGCGGCCGCGGGCGGTGTCGTGCGGTTCGACCAGGACCCGGCCGCCGAGCTCCACGGCGTGACGGGCGGCCAGCCCGGCGTCGCGGACCACGAAGTGGGTGCGCCAGCGCGGCGGGTGGCCGCGCAGCTCGGCGCGGTGCCGGATGCCGGCGACCGGCCGCCCCTGCACCAGCAGCGCGGTCTCGTCCGCGGCGGAGCGGACCGGGCGGCCGAACACGGTGGAGTAGAAGGCGGCGGCGCCCTGTGCGTCGGGGGTGAGCAGTTCGGCCCAGGCCGGGGCGCCCGGTTCGCGGCCGGCCTCCCGGCCGAGGTGCTCCTCGCCCTGCCAGAGGCCGAAGACCGCGCCGGAGACGTCGGCGGCGATGGCCATCCGCCCGGCGCGTTCGGCCTGGAGCGGTCCGACGGCGACGGTCCCGCTGCACTCGCGGACCAGCTGGGCGGTGCGGTCGGCGTCGTCCACGGCGAAGTAGGTGGTCCACTGCACCGGGAAGCCGGTGGCAGTGGAGACGCCGAGGCCGGCCACCGGCGCCCCGTCGAGCTCGGCCCGGACGTAGTCGCCGAGCTGCCCGGGCCCGGGCGTGTACGTCCAGCCGAGCAGGGCGCCGTAGAAGGCGCGGGCGCCGGGCAGGTCGTCGGTCAGCAGGCTGACCCAGCAGGGCGTGCCCTGGGCCAGTTGGAGTTCCACCGCGGGCAATGCGGGCCTCCTCGTGGGTGGTTGGCGCACGGAAATCCACGCGCGCGAGGGTGATGCTTCCACCCTGGCGGGCGCCCAACCCTCGGGCCGCGCGGAAAATCCGGCAAAGACACCACAAAGAGCGGCGGTCCGGGCGTGTCCCGACGGATTCCGTCGGATTTCGCGGGTCGGACCGCGGCAAGGAGCCGGATGCCCCGCCGCCGGTGCCGCACTGCGCGACAATGGCCGCCATGACCACCACCTACAACGACGGTTCCCCGCTGATCTCCGCGGCCGAGCTGCGGGAGGCGCTGGCCTCCGCGCTGCCGCCGGTGCTGCTGGACGTGCGCTACCAGCTGGTCGGCGCCGCGCCGGGCGGCCCGACCGCGGCCGAGGAGTACCGGGCCGGTCACCTGCCCGGTGCCCACTTCGTCGAGCTGGACCGGGACCTGGCCGCCCCGCCCGGCGCCCCCGGCCGGGGCGGTCGCCACCCGTTGCCGGACCCGGAGGAGTTCGGCGAGGCGATGCGCCGCTTCGGGGTGAGTGCGCCGCGTCCGGTCGTGGTGTACGACGGCGCGGCCTCGATGGCGGCGGCCCGGGCCTGGTGGCTGCTGCGCTGGGCCGGGCACCGGGACGTCCGGGTGCTGGACGGCGGGTTCGCGGCCTGGCAGGGGGCCGGGCTGCCGGTGTCGACCGAGCTGCCGGAGCCTGGGGAGGGCGACTTCAAGCCGGTGCCGGGGCAGCTGCCGACGGTGGACGGGGACGGCGCCGCGGCCCTGGCGCGCGGCGGCCTGCTGCTGGACGCCCGGTCCGGGGAGCGCTACCGGGGCGAGAGCGAGCCGGTGGACCCGCGGGCCGGGCACATCCCGGGCGCGGTCTCGGCGCCGACGGCCGGGAACGTGGGCCCGGACGGCCGGTTCCGGCCGGCCGCCGAGCTGGCCGCCCGGTTCCGGGCGCTGGGCGCGGGGGAGCGGGAGACCGCGGTGTACTGCGGTTCGGGCGTGACGGCGGCGCACCAGATCCTGGCGCTGGAGGTGGCGGGTCTGCCGGCCGTGCTGTACCCGGGCTCGTGGAGCGAGTGGTCGAGCGACGAGTCGCGTCCGGTGGCGGTCACCGAGCAGCCGGGCTGAGCCGGCGCGCACCCTGCGGCGGGATCCCCCGGCGGGTGCGCAGCGGTGGGGGGCGCCGGCTCGGCCGACGCCCCCCACCACCGTGCTGCTGCTGCGTTACTACTCCTGCTTCTTGCGCCGGCTGCCGAAGACGATCTCGTCCCAGCTGGGCACGGTGGCCCGGCGCCCGGGCCGGACGCCGTCCGCCTCGGCCTGCCGGTCGGTGGTGCCGACCAGGCGCTCGCGGTGCGGGGCGACGGCGCGCGGCATCAGGATGTCGGCGTAGGCCGAGCCCGCGCCGACGGCCGGGGCGGCCGCCGCAGCGGCCTCCTCGCTCTCCTCGGCGACCTCGGCGGGCACCGGTTCGATCGGGGCGGGGGCGCCGACGGCGAGGTCGCCGCGGAAGGCGGGGACCACGTCGAGCAGGCTGGTCAAGGAGTCCCGGGCCTCGGCGGTGGCCTCCCGCGACTCGCGGACCTCGCGGGCCGACATGATGCGGTCGGCCGAGGGCCGGTCGATCATCGGGCGGGGCGGCCGCTCGTGGGGGAGTCGGGCGATCCGCGGGATGAACGGGAAGACCGACTCCTCCTCGCGCTCGACGTTCTCGCCGATCAGCGCGCGGGCCTCGTCGTCGTTGGGCTGGACCAGGCGCCGGGGCGGGTCGTACGTCCAGGAGGCGCTGCGGCCCTCGCCGTCGGCCCGGTAGGAGAGGATGACCTCCCAGGTGCCGTCGTCGCGCCGCCAGGAGTCCCAGCGCTCGGTCTCCTTCTCGGCGCCGCGCAGCGCGAGCCGCTCGGCGACGGCCTCGCCGAGCTGCGGACCGGGGGACTCGCCGTTGCGGCGGATCGCGGTCTTGCGGGCGCGCTCGGCCATGAAGGCGCGCTCGGCGAGCACCGGGCCCTCGAAGCGACGGACGCGGTCGACGGAGATGCCGGCCGCCTGGGCGACCTCCTCGGCGGAGGCACCGGCTCGTATCCGCGCCTGGATGTCCCGGGGCCGCAGATGGCTCTCGACCTCGATCTCGATCTGGCCGAGGCGCGGACGGTCCCCGCGGATGGCGGCACGCAGCCGCTCATCGATGGGAAGGGTGTACTCCGTGCTGTCGGCAGCCTTGAGCACCAGCCGTGTGCCGTCGTTGCTGACGGCCACAACCCGCAGTTCGGGCACGGTTACCTCCCGGGTGGTGCCTGCCGACGTCACCTGCGTCGCTGCTCCCGTACTGAGTGTGGCCTGCCCACTGGCGACTGGCCACAACCTTGCTGAGTTCCCCGGCGTGTCGGGCTTACGCCCGCGCGCGCCGCTGTGGCACGGTTGCCTTTTTGCCACGCCGTCCGTCGGCGTCGCGCCTGGGTGTCCCGGCCGTCCTCGCACGCGGAGTGTTCGCGACGATCCGGGACCGGCGTCGCCGTGCGTGCCCGTTCAGTGGCTCCTCGTCAAGCTACCGGTGTAGACGTAGTCGACAAGTCGACCCAAGGCTCGGGCTTTACGAACAGTACTCCATTCGTGGCATCCAGCGGGGCGGCTCGCCGCTCAAGTCTCCCGCGATTCACGGGAATCTCAAGAGCGCGCTCCCCCAATGGCGGACCACCGTCGGATGAACGGTGATCATCTTCACACAATCCGGGTGCGGAGAACCGCATTTTCGTCCCTTGTGTCCTTCTTTGTGCAAGATGGAGAGCCTTGTTCGAGGAACAGTCGTACGGACCGAGGGATGTTGATGCCGGAGCGGAGCCCCGCCGAGGAGGGCGGAAAGGCCAAGGAGGAGCGCAGGCGCATCGATCTGAGTGTGGCTCAGGTCGCGGCGAGTGCGCTGGCCACGGTGGTGGGCGCGCTGCTGGCCTCCGAGCTGGGGGTGTACGGCACGATCCTGGGCGCCGCCGTGGTGAGCATCGGGGCCACCACCGGTGGCGCGGTGTTCCAGCACATCTTCAAGCGGACCGGTGAGCAGCTGCGCGAGGCGGTGGACCGGGGGCCGAACCAGGCCGCCAACACCCTGCGGCAGGCGCCGGTGGAGACCGGGCCGTCCGGGACGCGGGCGCAGCCGCCGGTGATCACCTCGGAGTGGAACGAGCCGCAGGTGGTGCGGGCGCGCCGGCGGTGGGGCTGGAAGACGTACGCGGCGGTGTCCGGGCTGGTCTTCGTGCTGGCGATGGCGCCGATCGTGGCGTTCGAACTGGCCACCGGGCAGCCGGTGTCGGCGACGGTCAAGGGCGAGTCCGGCAACGGCACGTCCTTCGGCGGGGCGCTGACGTCCAAGTCCGACAAGTCCGACCGGCCACAGGACGCCCCGACGGACCGGCCCGCCCCGGGCGGCCGCCCGGGCCAGGACACCGCGCCGTCCGGCGGCGCCTCGGCCCCGGCGACCACCCGGCCGAGCCGGGAGCCGGGCGACACGCCGAGCACCGGCGCGGGGACGGCCTCGCCCTCGGCGGGCCCGGGCGCGACCCCGTCGGCCGGCGCCTCCCCGTCGGCGGGCGGCGGGAAGCCCGGCGGCGGGACGACCCCGCAGCCGCCTGCGCCGAGCGACGCCCCGGCGAGGGAGCCGCTGAAGGAGCCGGCGAAGGCGCCGGTGGCGCCGTCGGCCGACGGGACCACCGCGACCCCCTAGGACATGCGCCGGTCAGGCGCCCAGCACCCGGCGCAGGTAGTCGTTGCCGAACACCCGCTGCGGGTCGACCTCGTCGCGCAGCGCGATGAAGTCGCCGAAGTACGGGTAGACGCCGGCCAGGTACTCGGCGTCGCGGGTGTGCAGCTTGCCCCAGTGCGGCCGGCCCTGATGGGCGGTCATCAGCTGTTCGACGCCGGTGAAGTAGCCCTGGTCGGCGGTGCCCCGGTAGAGGTGGACGGCGATGTAGGCGCTGTCCCGGCCGGAGGCGGTGGAGAGCCAGAGGTCGTCGGCGGGGGCGAAGCGCACCTCGACCGGGAAGCTGACCTTCCAGTCGGAGCGCTCGACCAGGGCCTTCAGTTCGCGGAGCACCTCGCCGACGGCCGCGCGCGGCACCGCGTACTCCATCTCCACGAAGCGGACCTTGCGCGGGCTGGTGAACACCTTGTACGCGGTGTCGGTGAAGCTGCGCTCGGACCAGGCCCGGCTGGCCATCGAGGCGATGGAGGGGATCGAGCCGGGGAAGCGCCGGCCGACCCGGCAGGCGCCCTCCCAGACGGTGTTGGAGAGGAAGTCGTCCTCCAGCCACTCCTTGAACCGGGGCAGCGGGGCGGCCGGGCCCTGACTGCGGTTGTTGCGCTTGGTGGCGCAGCGGTCGGTGTGCGGGAACCAGTAGAACTCGAAGTGCTCGTTGACGGCGGTGAGGTCGTCCAGGCGCTCCAGCACCTCGTCGAAGCCCATCGGCTGTTCGTGGGCGGTGAGCAGGAAGGCCGGCTCGACGCCGAAGGTGAGCGCGGTGATCACGCCGAGGGCGCCGAGGCCGAGCCGGGCGCCCTGGAAGAGCCGGGGGTTCTCGGTGGGGGAGCAGTGCCGGACGCTGCCGTCGGCGAGGACGATCTCCAGGGCGCGGATCTGGGCGGCCAGCGAGCCCGAGTCGCGGCCGGTGCCGTGGGTGCCGGTGCTGGTGGCGCCGGCCACCGTCTGGACCTCGATGTCGCCCATGTTGGTCAGCGAGAGGCCCTCGGCGGCGAGGACCCGGTTGAGCCGGTGCAGCGGGAGGCCGGACTCGACGGTGATGGTGCCGGCCTCGCGGTCGATCCCGCGGACGGCGGTGAGCGCGTGCGGGCGGATCTGGACGCCGTCGCCGGCGGAGGCGATGGAGGTGAAGGAGTGGCCGGAGCCGACGGCCTTGACGGTGCGGCCCTGTTCGGCGGCCCGCAGGATCTCCTTGGCCAGTTCCTCCGCGGTGCCGGGGGCGGCGGCCCGGGCGGGCCGGGCGCTCTGGTTGCCGGCCCAGTTGGTCCACCGGGTGGGGGTCGCGGTACTGGCCTGGGGCATTGCGCTGCCTCCTGCTCCGTGGCCGAACGGGTCGGCGCGGTCCGGGGCGGCGCTACCGCCCTACCCGCCGGTACGGCCCGCGGGTAGGGCGAGAGACTAGTCAGTTCACCGGTCGGCGTCTACGGGTCGTCCGGCCCCGTCGGCGGCCGCCTCGGCGGCGGGTTCGGTGGTCAGTCCGGCGCGCAGCCGGGCGAGGCCGGCGAGGGCGGCGACCACGCCGAGCAGGCCCGCGGCCAGCGGCACCCAGTAGCCCGCGGCGGCTCCGGAGGCGTCGACCACCCAGCCGCCGGCCGAGGACCCGACCGCGACGCCGAGGGCCAGGCCGGTGGTGGTCCAGGTCATGCCCTCGGTCAGCTGGGAGGCCGGGACGAGCCGTTCGACCAGGGCCATCGCGGTGATCAGGGTGGGGGAGATGGCGATGCCGGCGATCAGCAGCGCGGCGCCGACCGCGACCAGCCCGCCGACGCCGTGCACCGCGTGGGCGACCAGCAGCAGCGGCACCATGCTGACCGCCATGAACAGGACGCCGACGAGGAAGCGCACCGCCATCGAGCCGGTGAGCTTGAGGGTCCCGAAGACCACCCCGGCCAGGCAGGAGCCGAGCGCCCACAGGGCGAGGATCACGCTGGAGATCGACTTGTGGCCCTGGGCCTCGGCGTAGGCGACGGTGACCACCTCGACCGAGCCGAAGATCGCGCCGGTGGCGACGAAGGTCACGATCAGCACCTGGAGGCCGCGGTTGAGGATGACCGAGCCGCCCGCGTGCCGGGCGGCCGGGTGAACCGGCGGCTCGGTGGAGCGCTGCCCGGCGAACAGCAGCACGCCGACGGCGAGGAAGATCCCGGCGAGCAGCACGCCGGCCTCGGGGAAGACGGAGGTGGCCAGGCCGATGGAGAGGATCGGGCCGACGATGAAGCAGACCTCGTCGACCACGGCCTCGAAGGAGTAGGCGGTGTGCAGCTTGCCGGTGTCCTCGCGGTAGAGGTGGGCCCAGCGGGCGCGGACCATCGCACCGGTGCTGGGCATCACTCCCATGCCGGCGGCGAAGAGGAACAGCGTCCAGTCCGGGGCCTCCAGCCGGGCGCAGAGCAGCAGGCCGGTGACGGCGACGACGGTGATCGCCATGGCGGGGACGATGATCCTTCGCTGGCCGTGCCGGTCCACCAGCCGGGAGACCTGGGGGCCGAGGATCGCGGCGGAGACCGCGAGACAGGCGGAGACCAGGCCGGCCACTCCGTAGGAGCCTCTGAGCTGGGACAGCATGGTCACGATGCCGATCCCGGTCATGGAGATCGGCAGTCGGGAGACGAAGCCGGTGGAGGAGAAGGCCAGAGTGCCGGGGGAGGCGAATATCTGGCGGTAGCTGGACAGCACGGGAGCTCCGGGCAAGGGGAGTAAGGAACAAGGCTGGCAAAGACAGCTTACGTACGTTGGCAAACGGTATTTTCCGGACACCAGCGCGGCCCCCGCGACGGCGCCCGGCCCCTCAGTGGCAGGATCGGTGCCATGTCCGACGCGCGCAAACCCTCCCCCTCCGGCGCCGCCCCGTACGACGCCCTGCTGCTGCTCTCCTTCGGCGGGCCCGAGGGCCCCGAGGACGTCGTCCCGTTCCTGGAGAACGTCACCCGGGGTCGCGGCATCCCCAAGGAGCGGCTGAAGGAGGTGGGCAAGCACTACTTCATGTTCGGCGGGGTCAGTCCGATCAACGGGCAGAACCGCGAGCTGCTCGCCGCGCTGCGCAAGGACTTCGCCGAGCACGGGCTGGACCTGCCGGTCTACTGGGGCAACCGGAACTGGGCGCCCTACCTGGTCGACACCCTGCGGGAGCTGGCCGCCGACGGCCACCGCCGGATCGCGGTGCTCGCCACCAGCGCCTACGCCGGCTACTCGGGCTGCCGCCAGTACCGGGAGAACCTGGCCGACGCGCTGGCCGCGCTCGCCGAGGAGGGCGTGCCGGCCCTGCGGGTCGACAAGCTGCGGCACTTCTACAACCACCCGGGCTTCGTCGAGCCGATGACCGACGCCGTCCTGGCCGCCCTGGCGGAGCTGCCCGAGGCCGTCCGTCCCGGCGCCCGGCTGGCGTTCACCACCCACTCCGTCCCGGACTCGATGGCCGAGACCTCCGGCGCCCCGGACGACCCGGCCCGCGGCGAGCCCGGCGGCGCGTACGTCGCCCAGCACCTGGACGTGGCCCGGCTGATCGCCGCCGCCGTGGCCGACCGCACCGGCGTGGCCGAGCGGCCGTGGGAGCTGGTGTACCAGAGCCGCAGCGGGGCCCCGCACACCCCGTGGCTGGAACCCGACGTCTGCGACCACCTGGAGGCCCAGCACGCCGACGGCGCGCCCGCCGTGGTCATGGTCCCGATCGGCTTCGTCTCCGACCACATGGAGGTCAAGTACGACCTCGACACCGAGGCCGTGGCCAAGGCCGCCGAGCTCGGCCTGCCGGTGGCCCGGGCCGCCACCGTCGGCGCCGACCCCCGGTTCACCGCCGCGGTGCGCGAGCTCGTCCTGGAGCGGGCCGCCGTCGAGCGCGGCGAGCGGGTGACCCGCTGCGCCCTCGGCACCCTCGGCCCCAGCCACGACGTGTGCGCGGTGGCCTGCTGCCCGAACCCGCGCGCCCCGCGCCCGGCCGTCGCCGAGCACTGACCGCCCGTCCCGCGCGCCCCGTCCGTCCCGCGCCCCGCGTCCGTCCCGCCCGTCCCGTCGCTCCGGAGGAGAACCCCGTGCCCACCCCCGCCCTGCCCGACGACCGGCTCCTCGACGACCTGCTGGAGGTCGCCCTGGACGCGGCCCGGCAGGCCGGCGCCCTGCTGCGCGACGGCCGCCCCGCCGACCTCGGCGTGGCCGGCACCAAGAGCAGCCCGGTCGACGTGGTCACCGAGATGGACCTCGCCTCCGAGAAGCTCGTCCTGGAGCTGATCACCGACCGCCGCCCGGAGGACGGCTACCTCGGCGAGGAGGGCGCCGAGCGGCCGGGCACCAGCGGGGTCCGCTGGGTCGTGGACCCGCTCGACGGGACGGTCAACTACCTGTACGGGCTGCCCTCCTGGGCGGTCAGCGTGGCCGCCGAGGTGGACGGCCGCGCCGTCGTCGGCGTGGTGTACGCCCCGGCCCGCGGCGAGCTGTTCCACGCCGTCCTGGGCCGCGGTGCCCGCCTCGACGGCCGGCCGGTCTCGGCCCGCCCGGCCCCGCCCTGGGGCCAGGCGCTGATCGCCACCGGTTTCAACTACGTCCAGTCGGTGCGGGTCCGGCAGGCCGAGGTGCTGCTGGCGCTGATGCCGCAGGTGCGCGACATCCGCCGGGGCGGGGCGGCCGCGGTGGACCTGTGCGACGTCGCCGCCGGGCGGCTGGACGGCTACTACGAGCGCGGCCTCGCCCCCTGGGACCGGGCGGCCGGCTGCCTGATCGCCGCCGAGGCCGGGGCCCTGGTCGGCGGCCGTCCCGGGCACGGCCCCGACGGCGAGCTGACCGTGGCCGCCGCCCCCGGGGTGTACGAGCCGCTCCAGGAGCGGCTGGCCGCGCTGCGCGCCTGGGCGGACTGACCGGTTCCGGCCGCCCCGCCCGCGGAACCCGCGGGCGGGGCGGCCCCGGACATGCGAAGAGCCCTGGCATACGGGGAATGCCAGGGCCTGGGTTTCGCACGGCCCCCGCAGGGCCGCTGGTGCCGGAGATCCGGCGACTGGTCGGTGTGCCGGACGGGTCAGGCAGCGGTGCGGTGGCGCTCCAGCACCGTGTCCACGCCGTGCTCGGCGGCGAGTCGGCGGAGGTCGTCCAGCTCGGACTGCTCCACCTCGGCGAGGAACTCGTCCCCGGCCTCGATCGCGCGGTGCAGATCCTGCTCGGCGTTGGCTATGCGCTGCAGGATTCCGGCCTTGAAGGCGTCCATACGGGCCCCCTTACTGTGTCGGACGTGCACGGTCGTGCGCTCTCCGCCCCGAGGAGGTCCAGCCGGTGAAAGCACCGAGCCCGGATGGTGGTGAAGGTCCGGATAGGTGCGGAGACGGCCCTTCGGCCGCTCCCGGTGATGTCCCAGCCCCAGGGCCGGCGCGGATGAACGCACGGCGGGTGGGTGCGACCGGCCGTCAGCCAGATCGCGGGTGTGCAGCTGTCCTCCCCGCCCCGGAGGGCGGGAAACCTCCCGGCGGAAGAAAGTTGCCTGTGTCACAGTCCAAGCGGAGTGGTGCGGGTGCGAACGATGACGGCCGGGGGCTCCGGCTCCGTGCCCGAGGGGCAGCTTATCGCTGCTTTACCGCCGGACCAGGCAGGATGGAGGCACCGTCGGAGCCGTGCGTCCGCTTTCCGGGGCCGGCCTGGAGAAGGGACAACCACCGTGCGGGTTCTCGTCGTCGAGGACGAGCAGCTGCTCGCCGAGGCCGTCGCGACCGGCCTGCGCCGCGAGGCGATGGCCGTCGACGTGGTGTACGACGGGGAGGCCGCGCTCCAGCGCATCGCGGTCAACGACTACGACGTCGTCGTCCTGGACCGCGATCTTCCGCTGGTGCACGGGGACGACGTCTGCCGCAAGGTGGTCGAGCAGGGCCTGGCCACCCGGGTGATCATGCTGACCGCCTCCGGCGACATCAGCGACCGGGTCGAGGGCCTGGAGATCGGCGCGGACGACTACCTTCCGAAGCCGTTCGCCTTCAGCGAACTCGTCGCCCGGGTAAGGGCGCTGGGCCGCCGCGCGACCGTCCCGCTGCCCCCGGTACTGGAACGCGCCGGCATCTCGGTCGACCCCGGCCGGCGCGAGGTGATCCGCGACGGACGCACCGTCCAGCTCGCCCCCAAGGAGTTCGCCGTCCTGGAGGTGCTGATGCGGGCCGGCGGCGCCGTCGTCTCGGCCGAGCAGCTCCTGGAGAAGGCCTGGGACGAGCACACCGACCCGTTCACCAACGTCGTGCGCGTCACCGTGATGACGCTGCGCCGCAAGCTCGGCGACCCGCCGGTGATCGTCACCGTGCCGGGCTCCGGTTACCGGATCTGACGACCGGAGTCCGCCCGACCCCGGACTCCCCGCCGTACGCGCCCGCCCCGGCGGACGCCCCGAGAGGATCATCATGACCACCCCGCCCCCAGCCGGCGGGGCCTCCGGCGCGCCCGCCGGCGGCCCGCGTGCCGTCCCGCCGAAGCCCCTGACGCCGCCGCGCGTCCACCGCCCCGGGCACTACACCCCCGGCGACGGCATGCTCGCCTGGCTGCCCTTCCGCCCCACCATCCGGATGCGGCTCACCCTGCTCTACGGCGGGATGTTCCTGATGGCCGGCGTGGTGCTGCTGCTCCTGATGTACGTGTTCTTCCAGGACGCCGTCTCGTACCTGGCGCCGCGCAAGCTGGTCTTCGACGGCAGCCTCCGGGTCACCAGCCCCGACGGCATCAGCACCACCATGAACAGCACCGACTACAACCAGTGGCAGGCCGCCGACTACCTGGCGCGCTCCAACTCCGCGCTCAACACCCTGCTGCGCAAGTCGCTGACCATGCTGGTCTGCCTCGCCGTGATCGCCTTCGCGGCGGGCTACGCGATGGCCGGCCGGGTGCTGCGCCCGCTCGGCCGGATCACCCGCACCGCCCGCGACGTGGCCACCTCCGACCTGCACCGCCGGATCGAGCTGGACGGCCCGGACGACGAGCTCAAGGAGCTCGCCGACACCTTCGACGGCATGCTGGACCGGCTGGACCGCTCCTTCGACTCCCAGCGGCGGTTCGTCGCCAACGCCTCGCACGAGCTGCGCACCCCGCTGGCGATCAACCGCACCCTGCTGGAGGTCCAGCTCTCCGACCCGGCGGCCTCGTCCGACCTCCAGCAGCTGGGGAGGACCCTGCTGGCCACCAACGAGCGCAGCGAGCAGCTGGTCGAGGGCCTGCTGCTGCTCGCCCGCAGCGAGAACGAGCTGACCGACCGGCGCCCGGTGGAGCTGTCCGAGGTGGCCACCCGGGCGCTGGAGCAGACCCGCGGCGAGGCCGACAAGCGCGAGGTCGAGCTGCGCTCGAAGCTCGATCCGGCCATGGCCGGCGGCAACGGCGTACTGCTGGAGCGCCTCGCGCTCAACCTGCTGCAGAACGCCGTGCGCTACAACACCCCGGGAGGCTGGGTCGAGCTGGCCACCACGGCGGTGCCCGGCGGCGGCGAGCTGGTGGTCTCCAACACCGGCCCGGTGGTGCCCGGGTACGAGCTGGAGCACATCTTCGAGCCGTTCCGCCGGATCAAGGGCGCCGACCGCACCCGCAGCGACAAGGGGGTCGGGCTCGGCCTGTCCATCGTCCGCTCGGTCGTGCGCGCCCACGGCGGCACCATCGAGGCCACGCCGCGCGCCGGTGGCGGACTCACCATGAGGGTCCGCATCCCCTCTCCGTAAGGGTCGAACGACCCTTCCGTAGGCGACCGTTCCCAGCCGCCCCCGTCAGGCCCGTCAAGACGACATAAGGCCTGGCGGGGGCGGCTTGTCTTTTCCGGCCCGAGCAACTTACGGTGTCGTAACCTACGCAACCGTAGGTGAATCCGCCGGCGGCCCGTCTGCGGGTCCGCACGAAGTGTCCCCGTCTCAACGCGCCCGTCCCAGCGCGTGCCGTCCCCTCAGGAGCAAGACCGTGACCATCGCCCCTGTGCAGAGCAGCAGCTCCCCGCTCGTCGCGAGCGGCTGGACCGACGCGCGCCTGATCCTCGCCCTCGAAGAGGTCGTCGAGAAGGAGCTCAACCGCCACCTGGCCGTGGCGAAGGAGTGGATGCCCCACGAGTTCGTCCCGTGGAGCCAGGGCCGCGACTTCGACGGCGTGCTGGGCGGCGAGGCCTGGTCGCTGGAGCAGTCCCAGGTGACCGCGGTGGGCCGGGTGTCGCTGGTGGTGAACCTGCTGACCGAGGACAACCTGCCCAGCTACCACCACGAGATCGCGACCATGTTCGGCCGCGAGGGCGCCTGGGGCACCTGGGTGCACCGCTGGACGGCCGAGGAGGGGCGCCACGGGATAGCGATCCGCGACTACCTGCTCGCCACCCGGGCGGTCGACCCGGTGGCGCTGGAGCGGGCCCGGATGAGCCACATGTCCGAGGGCTTCGAGTCCGACAACGCGCACAGCATGCTGCACTCGGTCGCGTACGTGGCCTTCCAGGAGCTCGCCACCCGCATCGCGCACCGCAACACCGGCAGGTATGCCGGCGACCCGCTCTGCGAGCAGCTGCTGGCGAAGATCGCCAACGACGAGAACCTGCACATGGTCTTCTACCGGAACCTGCTGAAGGCCGCCCTGGAGATCGCCCCGGACCAGGCCATGCGGGCCGTCGCCGACGTCGTCACCGACTTCCGGATGCCCGGCCACGGAATCCCCGGCTTCGAGCGCGCCGCCGCGCAGATCGCCCTCGGCGGGGTGTACAACCTGCGTATCCACCACGACGACGTGCTCCAGCCGGTGCTGCGCCACCTCAAGGTCATGGAGATCGGCGGGCTCGGCCCGGAGGGCCTGCTGGCGCAGAACGAGCTGGGCGTCTTCCTGGACGGGCTGGACGACCAGGCCCGGAAGTTCGAGGAGCGCCAGGCCGCCCTGCTGGCTCGCCGCGCGGCCCGGAAGACCGCCGGCTGAGGTCCGGCACCGGGCGGTCGGAGTGGGTGGATTTTCCGTGGTTTGACCAGGAAGATTCTTAACGTGACCAAGCTCACATCGTGTCGCTCCGCGATTCCGGGCAACCCCGGAGAGTGATCACCGGCCCAGGGGTGCCGATCGCCGTCCGTGACCGGATTTCGGCCCCCGGCCGGTCCACGGGATCGGTCGGTCTCCCTGGTGGGCACGGGATTTCCCGGGCGCCGGCACCGGTCTTGCTCACTGTGCGTGTCCGGTTTATCGGGTCCGACAGGGGTCGGCGATGGCCCAGCGTGAGGCCTTCCGCAGGCCCGGGGATCACCCCGATGGAGCCCGGGCTGAGTGTCGATTGAGTAACAGGGCTTGAAGTAAGGCAAAATCTCCGCCTCGGGTCGGGCACAAGACCGACCCCCCATGCGTTACGTGCGCTGGAGATACCGCACACACCGCACAACCCGGAGGGGGAGAGCGACAAATGGCAACCGACTACGACACCCCACGCAAGACCGACGATGACGTCAACGAGGACAGCATCGAAGAGCTCAAGGCTCGGCGGAACGACAAGGGCGGCAGCTCTGTCGACGTCGACGAGTTCGACGCCGCGGAGGGCATGGAGCTTCCCGGCGCCGACCTCTCGAACGAGGAACTCGCCGTCCGTGTCCTGCCGAAGCAGGCCGACGAGTTCACCTGCATGAGCTGCTTCCTGGTTCACCACCGCAGCCAGCTCTACAGCGAGAAGAACGGCAACCCGATCTGCCGGGACTGCGGCGCCTGAGCACCGCGGCGGACAGGGCCCGGTGCCCGCGGCTGCGCCCGCGGGACCGGCACACCGCTCCTTCCGGCCCCGGGCAGCGGGGCCGGACGGCAGGTCCGGGTACCGTCCGGCAGGACGGGCCCGGGAGGACGGAGTCGGCCGGGAACCCGGTCAGGACAAAGTCGTAGGGACGGTCCCGCAGCAGCGGAACCGTCCCTCTCGGTTTGTCCGGCCTCTTCGGTTCGTCCGGTCGGCCCCTTCGTCCGTCCCGGGTCCCGGCCCGGCCGGCTCACGGCCGGCTCGGGCCCGCCTCAGGTGCGGGCGCCGCGCCGGGCGTCCTCCAGGGCCTCCGCCAGCTTCATCGGCGAGCGGGTCGACAGGTAGAGGTACGGCGTCGGGTCGGCCGGGTCGGTCACCTCGACCCGCAGCGCCGTCGGGACGTAGCTGCGCAGCAGCATGAAGGCGCGCGGATCGGCCTTGGGGCCGCGCCAGGCCGCCGCCTCGGCGGGGCTCAGCGCCTGAGCGTCGCCGAGAGCGTCCACCGGGATCCTGGCCGGGCCGGCCACCAGTGAGCCCTGGACCACGCGGATGCGGGCCGAGCCGTAACTGCTGATCGCGACCGCGCCGGCGGCGATGCCGACCACCAGCCCGATCAGCGCGGCCGGACCGCTGACCCGGATCAGGATCAGCGCGAGCGTGAGACCCACCGCGATCGGGAGCAGCCACCAGGAACGCGGCACCGTGAGGCGTTCGTCGTACATGCCCCCCATTGTGGTCGCCCTGACGTCCGGCGCGGGACGCCACCCCCACCGGAGGCCCGCTACCCCTGGGTAGGGTTGGCCCCCGTGACCGGTACGACAGCCCCCAGCACCCCCACCGACCGGCCGGCGCCCGTCATGCCGCCGACCCCGACCACCCCGCCGCCGGACGCCGTCCTGCCGGAGCGCCACCCCCGGGCGCCCGCCCCCGGCACCCGGCTCGGCTCCCACTACGAGCACTGCTTCGGCTGCGGCCCGCAGCACCCCGGCGGCCTGCGGATCGACGCGGTCGCCGGCGAGGGACTCGACGTCACCGCCGAGTTCGCCGTCCGCGACGCCCACCAGGGCGGCCCGGGCCTGGCCCACGGCGGGCTGCTGACCACCGCCATGGACGAGACCCTCGGCACGCTCAACTGGCTGCTGCACGCCCCCGCCGTGACCGGCCGGCTGGAGACCGACTTCCTCAGCCCGGTGCCCGTCGACTCGGTGCTGCACCTGCGCGCCTGGATCACCGGCGTGCACGGCCGCAAGATCTACAGCGCCGCCGAGGCGCGGATCGGCGGTCCGGACGGACCGCTCGCCGTCCGTGCGCAGGCCCTCTTCATCCAGGTGAAGCTGGAACACTTCACCACGCACGGTCGTCCCGAGGACATCGAGAAGGTCCTCGACGACCCGGATCTGATGAAGCGCGCACGAGCCTTTGAGGTGAACCCTTGAGTGATACCCCCCGCCCGCAGCTGGACGTCCTGATCAAGCGCATCGACCCCGAGCTGCCGCTGCCCGCCTACGCGCAGCCCGGGGACGCCGGTGCCGATCTGCGCACCACCGTCGACGCCGAGCTGGCCCCCGGCGAGCGGGCCGTCCTGCCCACCGGCATCGCCGTCGCCCTGCCGGACGGCTACGCGGCCTTCGTCCACCCCCGGTCCGGGCTCGCAGCTCGTTGCGGCGTTGCCCTCGTGAACGCCCCGGGGACGGTCGATGCCGGGTACCGTGGAGAGATCAAGGTGATCGTCGTCAATCTGGACCCGCGCGAGGGGGTCAGCTTCCGCCGAGGGGACCGGATCGCCCAGCTGGTGATCCAGCAGGTCGAGAAGGCCCGTTTCCACGAGGTGGAGGAGCTGCCTGGGTCGGCACGTGCCGAGGGCGGGTTCGGGTCGACCGGCGGCCACGCCGCGGTCTAGCATGCCCGCGGCTTCGCAGGAAGCCGAGCAGGTATTCGCATCGGTCTTGGACCGGGAAGGACAGTGACCGTGTTCCGTCGTCGCCAGAAGAGCGAGGACGCTGTCGAGCAGCTCGCCGACGACGCCATCAGCGCCGACGAGACGGCCGATGACGTCGAAGGTTCCGCCGAGAGCGAGAACGTGACCGAGCTGGACCCGGCCGACAGGGTCGGCCTGCCGCCGGCCCCCCGGCCGGACGGTCCGTGGGACCACTCCGAGCTCGAGAACCCCGAGGAGGGGCGAGTCGACCTCGGGGGTCTGCTGGTCCCCGGTGTCGAGGGCATGGAGCTGCGCGTCGAGGTCGCCGGTGACGCGATCGTGGCCGCCACCCTCGTGCTCGGCAACAGCGCCATCCAGCTCCAGGCCTTCGCGGCCCCGAAGTCCGAGGGCATCTGGGGGGAGGTCCGGGAGGAGATCGCCAACGGCATCACCTCGCAGGGCGGCCTCATCGAGGAGGAGGAGGGCCCGCTCGGCTGGCACCTCCGCGCCCAGGTCCCGGTGCAGCTGCCGGATGGCACCCAGGGTGTGCAGCTGGTGCGGTTCGTCGGCTGCGACGGCCCGCGCTGGTTCCTGCGCGGTGTGATCTCGGGCCAGGCCGCGGTGCAGCCGGAGATGGCCGGGATCCTGGAGCAGGTCTTCCGGCAGACGGTCGTCGTGCGCGGCGAGTCCCCGATGGCTCCCCGTGACCCGATCGTCCTGAAGCTTCCCGAGGACGCCCAGATGGTCGCCGACGGTGGCGGGGCCGCCGCCGGCGGCGAGGGCGACAACCGCTTCGGCGGCACCTCGCTCGACCCGTTCGCGCGCGGTCCGGAGATCACCGAGGTCCGCTGACCCGGCTCCGACCGGCTCCGACCGGCACTGATCGCCCCTGCCCGGACCCCCGGGCAGGGGCGATTTGCATGTGACGGGCCGGTCCCCGTACAGTTCCGGAGTCGCCGCGGGAGACCGGGGCGACAAAGCGGAAAGCAAATCCGATGAATGAAACTCCGGAAAACGGAGCGGAAAACATCTGATAAGCTGGAAACACGAAAGAACGAAGCCCGGAGGGTCCGCTGGAAGGCGGTCCGAA
>NZ_JBHVSD010000024.1:0-160549 GCF_042885395.1 Kitasatospora sp. NPDC058063 | reverse complement strand
GCGCCGCCGCCGCCGTGGACGTGCAGGTCGACGAAGCCGGGGACGACGGTGTACCCGGTCAGGTCGAGGTCGCCGGGCGCGGTGTCGCCGCCGAGTCCGGCGATGCGCTCGCCCTCGACGGCGAGGCGGTCGCCCTCGACGACGCCGCCGGGCAGGACCAGGCGGGCGCCGGCCAGGGTGATGCGGTCACGGTCCGCGGTGGTCACGCGGTCACCTCCATGGTGAGCAGATCCCAGGCGAGCAGGCCCGCGCCCAGGGACGCGGCGGTGTCTTTGAGCATGGCGGGTACGACCTTCGGGGGCATCTGGAAGGTCAGTCGCTCGGTGACGGCCGCGCGCAGCGGAGTGAAGAGCGTGTCGCCGGCCTCGGCCAGCCCGCCGCCGACGATCACCGTGGACGGGTCGAGCAGGCTCTGGGCCAGCACGATGCCGTCCGCGAGGGCGTCGACGGCCTGCTGCCAGACCGCGAGGGCGCGGTCGTCCCCGGCGTCCACCGCGGCGGCGCAGGATGCCGCGTCGGCGTCGGGGTCGCCGCTGGCCTCGGCCCAGGCGCGGGAGACGGCGGAGGCGGAGGCCAGTGTCTCCAGGCAGCCGCGGGCGCCGCAGCCGCACGGCGGTCCGCCCGGGCGGACCACGACGTGGCCGATCTCGCCGCCGTAGCCGTGCGCGCCCGCCTCGATCCGGTCGCCGATGCCGATCGCGCCGGCGATGCCGGTGCCGAGGGCGATGAACAGGAAGCGGTCGACGCCGCGGCCGGCTCCGAGCCGGCCCTCGGCCAGGCCGCCGGAGCGCACGTCGTGGCCGAGGGCCACCGGCATCGGGCCGCCGTCCGGTCCGGCCAGGCGCTCGCCCAGGAGCTTGCGCAGCGGGAGGTCGCGCCAGCCGAGGTTGGCGGAGAAGACCGCGATGCCGTTCTTCTCGTCGATCGTGCCCGGGACGGCGACGCCGGCCGCGAGCGGGGCGACGCCGAAGCGGCTGCGGCCCTCGTCCGCCAGGTCGGCGGCGAAGTCGAGGATGGCGGCGACGACGGCGTCCGTGCCGTGCTCCCGCCCGGTCGGTCGGCGTGCTTCGAACAGCACGGAGCCGTCCTGGGCGAGCAGCGCGGCTTTCATGCCGGTGCCGCCTACATCGAGTGCGATGACGTGCTTCACGGAGGACAGTTTCCCTTGGGCGGGTAGAAGAGGTCTAGTCCAGTTGTCGGATTGGTCTGGTCCATACTGGGTGAGCTTTGTCGCAGCTGCGGGGGTGTGCGGGGCTTTGCGCCCGGGGGCGGGGCCGGGTGCCGAACGGGATGTGCGGGGTGGGGGCGGGGGTTTTGTTGCGCATTGTGCAATGACTCCGCGCACTTCGATAACTACCGGGGCGGCCTCGGCCGGTGGTGTGGACCAGTGGTCGGCGGGTTTGGCAGTGTTGCGCCTCCCCCCGCCGGATTTCCCCCGATCCGGTCGACGTACATCCACGTTCATCCCCCCGAAGGCGGTACCCGCGTTGAACAGGCGCGCCCACGTTCCCACCCGTGTGCTCGGCGGTGCGCTGGCCGGGGCACTGGCCCTCACCGCGGTCAGTGCCTGCGGCGGGCAGGACGACGGACCGGTCACCCTCAGGCTGGTCGCCGCCGACTACGGGGAGAGCCCCGAGACGAGCTCCCAGCACTACTGGGACACCGTCGCCAGGGACTTCGAGGCCGCGAACCCCGGGATCAAGGTCAGCGTCGAGGTGGACAGCTGGACCGAGATCGGCAAGAAGGTCGAGGACATGATCGCGGCCGGCAAGTCGCCGGACCTGCTCCAGACCGGCGGCTTCGCGGACCAGGTCGCGGCGGACCGGCTCTACCCGGCCTCCGACGTGCTCTCGGTGGACACCCAGGCCAGGTTCCTGGACACCTTCGCCCACGCCGGGCAGGTGCTCGGGACGCAGTACGGGATCCCGTTCGTCTCCTCGTCGCGGGTGCTCTTCTACAACAAGGCGATGTTCCGGCAGGCCGGGATCACCCAGCCGCCCGCCACCTGGAACGAACTGCGGCAGGACGCGGAGAAGATCAAGGCCAAGGTGCCGGGGGTGACCCCGTACGGGCTGCCGCTGGGGCCGGAGGAGGCGCCGGCCGAATCGATGCTGTGGACGCTGAGCGGCGGCGGCAGCATCTCCGACGACGTCGGCAACTACACCATCGACAGCGCCCAGAACCAGGCGACCTTCGGCTGGCTGAAGAGCAACCTGGTGAGCACCGGGCTGACCTACCCGGACCCGGGCAGGATGAACCGCACCCCGGTGTTCCAGGACTTCGCCGCCGGGAAGGTCGCGATGCTGAACGGGCACCCGACGCTGCTGCGGATGGCGACCGCCGGGAAGATCGACTTCGGGACGGCGCCGATCCCCAAGAAGGACGGCATCGGGCGGACCGGGAGCCTCGGGGTCGCCGACTGGATGATGGCGTTCAAGGCGAACGGGCACAAGAACGAGATCAAGAGGTTCCTGTCCTTCGTCTACGGCAAGGACAACCAGCTGAAGTTCGACGAGCAGTACAACCTCCTGCCGGTCACCCAGGACGCCTTCGCCCAGATGTCGTCGGACCCCAAGCACGAGGACCTCAAGCAGTTCGCGGTCGGGCTGACCAACGCGAGCTTCTACCCGTTCGGCGACCCGGCCTGGGGCGAGGTCAGCAACGGGATCAAGGCGGGGATCGGGCAGGCCGTCACCGGGGATCCCAAGCAGGTGCTCGGGGGACTGCAGGACGCGGCGGTGAAGGAGGCGGCCAAGGTCCGCAAGTAGGACCGGGGGCCGGGGTCGGGCGTGGGGATCCGCCCCGGCCCCGGTGGGGGCGCCGGTTCAGGGGAGCGTGATGGCGTAGGCCTTGCGGAGGGTCTCGTGGACCGTCCAGGTGGTGCGGTCGCCCTCGCGCAGGACCGCGCAGTCGCCGGGGCCGACCTCCAGGGTCGGGCCGCCCTCGATCTCGATGGTGGCCCGGCCGCTGAGCACCACGAACATCTCGTCCGCCTCCACGTCGGTGACCACACCGGGGGTGATCTGCCAGAGACCGCGCAGGTGGCGGCCGTCGGCGGACTCGGACAGCACCTTGCCGGTGACCTCGGGGGAACCGGAGACGACCTGGGACGGGTCCAGCGGGTCGGGGTCGAGGTCGGCGGCGGGAACGTGCAGGGCGAAGCTGGGCGTGGTCATGGGGGTGACGCTAGCCGGGCGCGGGGAGCGGTGGGGCGAGCAGGGTGTGTCGGGGTTGCGCGCGAGAATGACACTCCGTAGCGGTGGACGGAGGTGGTTCCGGTGGGCGAACCGGGCGGGCTGAGTGAGCGGGAGCGGGCGGTGCTGGCGCTGGAAGGGCGGCAGTGGCGTACGGCGGGGGCCAAGGAGCGGGCGATCCGGGAGGAGCTGGGGCTCTCCTCGACGCGGTACTACCAGGTGCTGAACGCCCTGCTGGACCGGGAGGCGGCGTTGGCGCACGCGCCGGTGCTGGTGAACCGGTTGCGGCGGATCCGGGAGGCCCGGCGGGGGGCCCGGTGACGGGGGCGGCTCCCGGGAGGGCGACTGGGCGCCGGGTGGGGGAAAGGGGTGGCGGGCGCCGCGCGGGTGGGTGCGGAGGCGGCGGTCCGGGGTAGGGCTTCGGTATGGGCTTTGAAGAGATGTTCGTGCCGGGGACCGAGGCTGGGCGGGACGGGCTGCGGGCCGTCCTGGCGGCGCCCGGGGACGCCGTGATCGGGTTGGACTTCGACGGGACCCTGGCGCCGATCGTGGCGGATCCGGGGCGGGCACGGGCGCACCCCGGGGTGGCGGGGGCGCTGCGGCGCTTGGGCTCGGTGGTGGGGGCCGTGGTGGTGGTGACGGGCCGGCCGGCCGCGGTGGCGGTGGAGTACGGGGGGTTCGCGGGGCTGCCGGGGGTGGTGGTGCTGGGGCACTACGGGGCCGAGCGGTGGGAGGACGGGAAGCTCTCGGCGCCGGAGGCGCATCCCGGGGTGGCGCGGGTGCGGGACGTGCTGCCGGGGGTGCTGGAGCGGGTCGGGGCACCCGAGGGGACGTGGGTGGAGGACAAGGGGCGGTCGGTGGCCGTGCACACCCGGCGGACGGCGGCGCCGGAGGAGGCGCTGCAGCTGCTGCGGGCGCCGGTGGGGGACCTGGCGGCCGAGCACGGGCTGGTGGTGGAGCCCGGGCGGCTGGTGCTGGAGCTGCGGCCGCCGGGGGTGGACAAGGGGGCGGCGCTGACCGGGTTCCTGCGGGAGCGGGGGGCCCGTGCGGTGCTCTACGCGGGGGACGACCTGGGGGACGTGGCGGCCTTCGCCGCGGTGGAGAAGCTGCGGGGCGAGGGCGTGGCCGGGGTGCTGGTGTGCGCCGGTGCGGTGGGGGACGCGCCGGTGCGGGAGCTGGCCGACCGGGCGGATCTGGTGGTCGCCGGGCCGGAGGGGGTGGTGGAGCTGCTGGGGGCTCTCGGGGAGGCGCTCACAGGGCGTTGAGCTGGTCCAGGAACCACTGCTGCGGGGGGAGCGCGGTGGCCGCCGCGGCCAGGCGCCCGGTGCGGTCGGCGCGCTCCTTCGGGTCCATGGTGAGAGCGGCGTGGAGGGCGTCGGCGGTGGCGATGACGTCGTAGGGGTTGACGGTGAGGGCGTCGTCCTTGAGTTCGGCGTGGGCGCCGGCCTCGCGGGAGAGGACGAGGGCGCAGCCGTTGTCGGAGACCACCGGGACTTCCTTGGCGACCAGGTTCATGCCGTCGCGGATGGGGTTGACCAGGGCGACGTCGGCCAGGCGGTAGGCGGCGAGCGAGCGCGGGAAGTCGTCGTCGACGTGGAGGAGCAGCGGCTGCCAGGCGGGGGTGGCGAATTCGGTGTTGATCTCGTCGGCGAGGCGCTGGACGGTGGCCGTGTAGTCGCGGTACTCGGCCAGGTCGGTGCGGGAGGGGTAGGCGAAGGCGATGTGCACCACCCGGTCGTGCCACTCGGGGCGGGTGCGGAGCAGGTGCCGGTAGGCCTGGAGGCCGCGGACGATGTTCTTGCTCAGCTCGGTGCGGTCGACCCGGACGACGGTGCGGCGGTCGCCGACGGTCCGGCGGAGGGCGGCGAGGCGTTCGTCGACGTCGGGGCGGTGGGCGCGTTCGCGCAGGAAGTCGGCGTCGGCGCCGAGGGCGTGGACGCCGAGGCCCGTGGTGCGGCCGTCGAGGGTGACGGTGAGCGCGTCGTGGTCGACGGTCGCGTCCAGGAGGTCCTCGCAGCAGGCGGCGAAGGCGCGGGCCCAGCGTTCGGTCAGGAAGCCGGCCCGGTCGGCGCCCAGGATGCCGGTGAGGACGGCCCGGGCGACGTCGTCGGGCAGCATCCGGTAGTACTCGGGCGGGGCCCAGGGGGTGTGCGAGAAGTGGCCGATCCGCAGGTCGGGGCGGGCCGCCCGGAGCAGGGCCGGGACCAGGGAGAGGTGGTAGTCCTGGACGAGGACCGCGGCGTTCGGTGCGGCCTCGGCGGCCAGGGCCTCGGCGAAGGCCTCGTTGTACGCCCGGTAGGCGGCCCACTCGGTGCGGAAGCCGGCGTCGAAGGCGGGTGCCGTGGGGGTCGCGTAGAGCAGGTGGTGGACGAACCACAGCGTGGAGTTGGCGACGCCGTTGTAGGCGCGGGCGAAGGTCTGCGGGTCGATGTCCAGCATCCGTACGGCCTGGCCGCCGACCTCGTGGCCGGCCAGGTCGAGGCGGCCCCGCGGCGCCTCGGCGGCGGCTCTGCGGTCGGCGTCGTTGAGGGCGGCGCAGACCCAGACGGCGTTCGGGTCCGCGATGGCGGAGAGGCCGGAGACCAGTCCGCCGCCGCCGCGGCGCAGGGTCAGCGTGCCGTCGTCGGCGGTGCTGAAGGACACCGGTCCCCGGTTGGAGGCAACCAGGACGGGGGCGGTGCCGGTCGCGCTCGAACGGTTGGTCGTGAGATCGCCCATGGTTGGGATGTTGCCGGGGGTTCGGGGCGGCAAACCCCTCAATGACGGGTCGCGTATTCGGGGACGGTGTGCATCGGGGGGCGTTCCAGGGCGGTCACCGGGTGGGTGTGGGCGGTGAAGGCGCGGGTTTCCGGGTCGCGGGTGAACTGGGTGAGCTGGGGGTGGACGAGGTCGGCGGAGGCCTTGAGGCGATGGGTGCGGTCGAGGCGTTCCAGGGCGGTCCGGTAGATGGTGGCGGCCATCCGGCCGAGGGCCTGGCCGTCCTGGTGGCGGTGGTGCCGGACGCCGACGTCCACCTGGGCCAGGGCGTCCAGGCCGGCCAGTTCCAGGGCGTCGACCAGCAGGCCGAGTTCGACGCCGTAGCCGGTGGGGAAGGGCAGCCGTTCGAGCAGTGAGCGGCGGGCCGCGTACTCGCCGCCGAGGGGCTGGACGAAACCGGCGAGTTCCGGCCAGTGGAGGTTGAGCAGGGGCCGGGCGACGAGTTCGGTGACCCGGCCGCCGCCGGCGGGCAGGACGGCGCCCTCGGATTCCAGCGGGCGGTCGTACATGGCCTTGACCAGCTGGATGGACTCGTCGGTCAGCAGCGGGCCGAGGATGCCGGAGACGAGGGCCGGGTCGAATTCGCGCAGGTCGGCGTCGACGAAGCAGACGATGTCGCCGCGGGTGACCAGCAGCGAGCGCCAGAGCACCTCGCCCTTGCCGGGAACGGCGGGCAGCCGGGGCAGGACGGCGTCGCGGTGCTCGACCCGGGCGCCGGCCTCGGCGGCGACGGCGGCGGTGGCGTCGGTGGAACCCGAGTCGACGACGACGAGTTCGTCGACGAGCGGGAGGCGTTCCATCAGCTCGCGGCGGATGGTGCGGACGATGTCGCCGACGGTGGCCTCCTCGTCCAGGGCGGGGAGGACCACGCTGACGGTGCAGCCGGTGCGTTCCTTGGCGGCGAGGATGGTGCGGACCGGCCGGTCGGCCGCGCTCCAGGAGCGGCGGCGCAGCCAGGACGCCGCCTGCGGGAGGAGCTCGGGAATCGGTTCGGCGGGCACGGAGGTCTCCTCGGCGGGGTCGGTGGGACGGGTCATCTCGCGTGGCGGACGCACCCGTTCAGGATTGACGCCTTCGGATACAGTCTTCGTACAGCGGTCGGACCTTTGCACGCCGGGGTCGCCGTTGAGCACCACCACAATTTCACAAGCTCATCCAGAGGGACTGAGGGAACGGCCCGTTGACGTCCCGGCAACCTTCCCGCGCGGCTGTCTGTCGACAGGCCCCGGCGGGACAGGTGCCAATTCCGGCCTGTGGCGCGACCGTGCCACGGGGAAGATGAGGAGAGAGGCCTCGCCATCATGGCTATCGACACCGCCGCACCTGTTTCCGTCGACCTCGGCCCCGCCGCCGCGCTGTCCTGTCGCGAGTGCGGCACCCGCTTCCCGCTCGGCCCCAGCTTCGCCTGCCTGGAGTGCTTCGGCCCGCTGGAGATCGCCTACGAGTTCGGCAGCGAGGGCGCCGAGGAGCTGCGCAAGCGGATCGAGGCCGGTCCGGCGTCCATCTGGCGGTACGCGCCGCTGCTGCCGGTTCCGGCCGACGTGGCGTCGAAGCCCAATCTGAACCCGGGGTGGACCCCGCTGGTGAAGGCGGACAACCTGGGCCGGGAGCTCGGTTTCACCGCCCAGCTGCACGTCAAGGACGACTCCGGGAACCCGACGCACTCGTTCAAGGACCGGGTGGTCGCCTGCGCGATCGAGGCGGCCCGGGCGTTCGGGTACACCACGCTGTCCTGCTCCTCCACCGGCAACCTGGCCGGCGCGGTGGGGGCGGCGGCGGCCCGGGCCGGGTTCCGGTCCTGCGTGTTCATCCCGCACGACCTGGAGCAGGGCAAGGTCGTCATGGCCGGGGTGTACGGCGGCGAGCTGGTCGGCATCGAGGGCAACTACGACGACGTGAACCGCTTCTGCTCGGAGCTGATCGGCGATTCGGCCGGCGAGGGCTGGGGCTTCGTCAACGTGAACCTGCGGCCGTACTACGGCGAGGGTTCCAAGACGCTGGCGTACGAGATCTGCGAGCAGCTCGGCTGGCGGCTGCCGGAGCAGATCGTGATCCCGATCGCCTCGGGCTCGCAGCTGACGAAGATCGACAAGGGCCTCCAGGAGCTGATCAGGCTCGGCCTGGTCGAGGACCGGCCGTACCGGATCTTCGGCGCCCAGGCCGAGGGCTGCTCGCCGGTGTCGGCCGCGTTCAAGGCCGGCCGGGACGTGATCAAGCCGGTCAAGCCGGACACCATCGCCAAGTCGCTGGCGATCGGCAACCCGGCCGACGGCCCGTACGTGCTGGACATCGCCCGCCGCACCGGTGGCGCGGTGGAGGACGTCACGGACGCCGAGGTCGTGGCGGCGATCCGGCTGCTGGCGCGGACCGAGGGCATCTTCGCCGAGACCGCGGGCGGGGTGACCGTCGGCGTGCTGAAGAAGCTGGTCGAGACCGGGCAGCTGGATCCGGCCAAGGAGACCGTCGCGATCAACACCGGCGACGGCCTGAAGACCCTGGACGCCGTCTCCGACTCCGGGATGACCGCCGTCATCCGCCCGACGCTGGACTCGTTCCGCGCCGCCGGCCTCGCGTCCGCCTGAACCACCCGATCGGCCCCGCCCCCCGCAAGGAGAGTCATGAGCGCCAACGTCCGCATTCCCACCATCCTCCGCACCTACACCGACGGTGCCGCCGTGGTGACCGCCGAGGGGGTCACCCTGGCCGAGGTCGTCGCCGACCTGGAGAAGAACCACCCGGGCATCTCGGCCCGCATCCTGGACGACACCGGCAAGCTGCGCCGCTTCGTGAACGTCTACGTGAACGACGACGACGTGCGTTTCGCCGAGGGCCTGGCGACGGAGATCAAGGACGGCGCCGGCATCTCGATCATCCCGGCGGTGGCCGGCGGCTGCTGAGCCTTCGCGACCAACCCGCGGTCGCCCGCGCGTACGGAATTCCGTTTCCCGTATGCGCGGGCGACCGCTGGCATTCCGGCCGGAATATTTCCCGGTCGAGTCGGAGTAGAGTGTGGCTCGGTTGGGAACAGGGTTTCCCTTTCGGCCCCCGCAGTGCTCGGCCCGGGGGCGTCCGGCCGGCGGGACCGGCCCGTGAAACATGTCAGGCGGATGTCAGAATTCCCGCGGACATTTGAGTAATTCGTCCGCTATGTCCGGCGTGAAATGCCGAGATTATTCCGATTCGGCCCGTCCTGTCCCTTGACATCGAGGCGGAATTACCGGTGGCTGGCCCTGTTGCAGAGGGCGTCGATCCGGATACATTCAGCGGCGGTCGACGCAATCACCCGCTCGCCGGAAGCCGCCTGGCGTCCTGCACGGAGGGTTGCGGCGTGCACGGCTGCGCCCAGGGGGGGTTCCCCGGGCCGGCCTTCAACCAACCCGGGCCCGCGACCTGCGGGCGCGTGAAGGGCCAGCACAGCACTAGGGGAGTTCGGAATGGCTCAGGGCACCGTCAAGTGGTTCAACGCGGAGAAGGGCTACGGCTTCATCGCGGTCGACGGTGGTGCGGACGTCTTCGTCCACTACAGCGCGATCCAGATGGACGGCTACCGCACCCTCGAGGAGGGCCAGCGGGTCGAGTTCGAGATCTCTCAGGGACAGAAGGGCCCGCAGGCGGACATGGTCCGCGCCGCGGTCTGACCCCTTCCGACCCCAGGAGCTCGGCGCGGCCCTGCGGCTGGTGACCTCTCGCTTCTCGACGGGCCCGTGCGACTCGTGTCGCACGGGCCCGTCGGCGTTCCCGGGCGGCCCCGGCGGCGGCTCGCGGATTGTCGATTGGGCTTGCACTCGCCCACCCGGAGTGCTAATCATTGGCGTTAGCACTCACAGTGTGAGAGTGACAGCGGACCGGGTCGGTGAGGCCCCCGGGAGCGGAGGGAATGGACCTCCGCGCACCAGGGCCGTCCGTCGCGGGCACCCCTTGGTCCGAGCAGTCGACCGTGTCCCGGAGGACCACTTCTGATGGCCAAGATCATCGCCTTTGATGAGGAAGCTCGCCGCGGCCTTGAGCGTGGCATGAACCAGCTCGCCGACGCGGTGAAGGTCACGCTCGGCCCCAAGGGCCGCAACGTCGTGCTGGAGAAGAAGTGGGGCGCCCCCACGATCACCAACGACGGTGTCTCCATCGCCAAGGAGATCGAGCTCGAGGACCCGTACGAGAAGATCGGTGCGGAGCTCGTCAAGGAGGTCGCCAAGAAGACGGACGACGTCGCGGGTGACGGCACCACCACCGCCACCGTGCTCGCCCAGGCCCTGGTTCGCGAGGGTCTGCGCAACGTCGCCGCCGGCGCCAACCCGATGGCCCTGAAGCGCGGCATCGAGAAGGCCGTCGCCGCCGTCTCGGACCAGCTGCTGGCCCAGGCCAAGGACGTGGAGACCAAGGAGCAGATCGCCTCCACCGCCTCCATCTCGGCCGCCGACACCCAGATCGGCGAGCTCATCGCCGAGGCCATGGACAAGGTCGGCAAGGAAGGCGTCATCACCGTCGAGGAGAGCAACACCTTCGGTCTGGAGCTCGAGCTCACCGAGGGCATGCGCTTCGACAAGGGCTACATCTCCGCCTACTTCGCCACCGACCTGGAGCGCATGGAGGCGACGTTCGAGGACCCGTACATCCTCATCGCCAACTCCAAGATCGGCTCGGTCAAGGACCTGCTCCCGCTGCTGGAGAAGGTCATGCAGAGCGGCAAGCCGCTGGTCATCATCGCCGAGGACGTCGAGGGCGAGGCCCTGTCGACCCTGGTCGTGAACAAGATCCGTGGCACCTTCAAGTCCGTCGCCGTCAAGGCCCCGGGCTTCGGTGACCGCCGCAAGGCCATGCTCGGCGACATCGCCATCCTCACCGGTGGCACCGTCATCTCCGAGGAGGTCGGCCTCAAGCTGGAGAACGCCGGCATCGACCTGCTGGGCACCGCCCGCAAGGTGGTCATCACCAAGGACGAGACCACCATCGTCGACGGTGGCGGCGACAGCGAGCAGGTCGCGGGCCGCGTCAACCAGATCCGTGCCGAGATCGAGAACAGCGACTCGGACTACGACCGCGAGAAGCTCCAGGAGCGCCTCGCCAAGCTGGCCGGCGGCGTGGCCGTCATCAAGGCCGGCGCGGCCACCGAGGTGGAGCTCAAGGAGCGCAAGCACCGCATCGAGGACGCCGTCCGCAACGCCAAGGCCGCCGTCGAGGAGGGCATCGTCGCCGGTGGTGGCGTCGCCCTGCTGCAGGCCGGTGTCGCCTTCGACAAGCTGGAGCTGGACGGCGACGAGGCCACCGGTGCCAACATCGTCAAGGTCGCGCTGGAGGCCCCGATCAAGCAGATCGCGACCAACGCCGGCCTGGAGGGTGGCGTCGTGGTGGAGAAGGTGCGCAACCTCCCCGCCGGTCACGGCCTGAACGCGGCCACCAACACCTACGTCGACCTGATCGCCGAGGGCATCATCGACCCGGCCAAGGTCACCCGCTCCGCGCTGCAGAACGCCGCCTCCATCGCGGCGCTGTTCCTCACCACCGAGGCCGTCATCGCCGACAAGCCGGAGAAGGCCGCCGCGGCCGCCGGCGGCGGCATGCCGGGCGGTGACATGGACTTCTGATCCTGATCGCTTTCGATCGGATCGGTTGGACCTCGTCCGTGTGGGCGGTTCCCTTCGGGGGGCCGCCCACACGGCGTTTCGGCGTTCGGACGTGTCGGCGCTCCGGGCGCTCCGGGCGCTCCGGGCGTTTCGGCGTTCCGGACGTGTCGACGGAGAATGGACGGATGGCTGCTGACGACATCGAGACCGCCCTGCACAACGCGCGGGCACTGATCCTGGCCGACCTCACCGCACGGGACGTGGCGGACGCCGCCGTCGTCTCGCTGGTGGAGCAGGCCGTGACGCACCGCCGCTGGTGGCTGGAGCAGTGGCCGGACGGCACCGAGTACGTGCTCGGGCTGGTCGCCCAGGACGTCCAGGACGCGCTGCTGGAGGCGTACGGGCGCTGGCCGCTGTGCGCCGACTGCGCGGCCGACGGGGACCCGCACGCCCTGGGCGTGGAGCCCGAGCTGGGGCCGGACCCGCACTGGGTGTGCGGCAAGCAGGGCGCGGTGGTGGCACCCGTGGGGAAGCTCGCGTAGACCCGTGCGTACCGTGGCGGTATGAAGCGCTGGGTGTGGGGTGCGGCGGGCGGGTGCTGCGGGCTCGGGCTGTGGTGGGCCGCGGTCGAGCTATTGGGGGCCGACCAGGACGCCTGGTGGGCCGTGCTGGGGCGCGTCCCCTCCGTGATGGCGGGGATGGCCGCCGCGGACCGGGTGCTCGCGCGCCGGGGCTGACGGCCGTCAGAGGGAGCCGAGTTCGGCCGTCAGGTTGGTCCGCGCTGCGGCCGTGAAGCGCTCGCGGGCGGCGGGAGTGCGGTAGAGCGCGGGCAGGGCGAGCAGGTGGCGCAGGACGGCGGCCCGGCCGGCCGAGAAGTCCGGCGCGGGGACGAAGCCGTACTCCTCGCGGACGGCGGCCGCGTACGCCGCGTACGCCTCGGGGCTGCCGCCGAGGACGGCGAGGTCCGCGTCGCAGAGCACCTCGCCGTTGCGGTCGCCGGGGGCCGGGTCGTGGCCGACGGTGAGCAGCACCAGGCGCTCGACCTCGGCGACCCGCTCGGCGGGCAGTCCGGCGGCGGTCAGCGCGCGGACGGCCAGGGCGGCGCTGCGCTCCTCGTTCTCGGTGCGGTCGGGGCGGTGGACGGCGTCGTGGAACCAGGCCGCGAGCCGGACGGCCTCCGGGTCGTCGGCGTGCCCGGCCAGCTCGTCGACGTGTTCCAGCACGGCGTGCAGGTGGGTGACGGTGTGGTAGCGGCGCTGCGGCTCCGACCAGCGGCGCAGCAGCTCCCGGCCGTACGGTTCGGGCTCGGCGGCGGCCCCGCAGCGGTGCAGCAGGGCGGTCCAGGCGGCGAGCAGGCCCTCGGTGAGCGGGCCTTCGGTGAGCGGGTCTTCGCCGTGCGGCCGGTGCCCGGGAGTGGGCGGCCGGTGCCCGGCGGCGGACGGGTCGTGCTCGGTGGTCGGCATGGCGACCATTGTGGCGGCCCGGCCGGGCGCTGGACCTATAGGTAGGTTGACGATATATGTAGTCGTATGACTGAACGCTCCATGCAGGAGCCCACGCTGCTGCTGCTCACCGCGCTGGCCGACGCCCCGCGGCACGGCTACGCGCTCATCCAGGAGATCGCCGCGATCTCCGACGGCCGGGTCAGGATGCGCACCGGCACGCTCTACGGGGCGCTCGACCGGCTGCTGGGCCAGGGCCTGATCGAGGTCGCCGCCGAGGAGGTGGTGGACGGCCGGGCCCGGCGCAGCTACGCGCTGACCGGGGCGGGCCGGGACGCGCTGGCCGCCGAGGCGGAGCGGCTGCGGGCGGTGGCCACCGAGGCCGAGCGCCGGCTGAGCAGGATCCGGTCGATGCTGCCGGGCAAGGCCGGGTCGCAGGGGCGGCCCGCGGCGGGGGGAGGCCTCTCATGAGCACGCCGACGATCGGCGCGGCGCCCTCGGCGGTGCTGCGGGCCGCGCTCCAGCTCTACCCGGAGCGGTACCGCCGCGAGCGCGGCGAGGAACTGGCCGAGGTGTTCGCCGACACGACCGCGGCCGGCGGCCGGCTGGCGGTCGCTCGGGAGGTTCTCGGCCTGGCGGTGTACGGGCTGCGGGTGCGGCTCGGACTGACCGGGGCCTCGCCGGCCGGGCGGCTGCTGGCGCTGCTCGCGCCGATGCTCGCCGGGGCGGTGGCCGGGGCGGCGTTGGCGGCCTGGCTGACCACGGCGGACCGGGTCGCCACCCGGTTCTCCTGGGACGACTCGTTCGGGACCCGGTTCGCGATGTTCTGCCCGCCGGTGGCCGCCGCGCTGCTGGTGGTGGCGGCCCTCCTGGGACGGTGGGCGGCGGTGCGGGGCAGCGCGCTGATCCTGGGCGCGTCGGCGCTGTACGAGCTGGTGGGTGCCGTGTGGAACGACCTGGCGGACGCCGCGGTGTCCCCCTACTTCAGCCTGTGGTGGAGCGGCTACATCGGGATGGCCACGCTGCCGTTCGTCGCGGCCGCGCTGCTGCTGGTCGCGGCGCCGACCGACCTGCTGCCCCGGCCGACCTGGCGCACGGGCGGCCTGGTGCTGGCCTCGGTGGCGGTGGGCGCACTGCTGGAGACGGCCCAGAGCTGGGACGACACCAACTTCCCGCTGGACCGGGAGTGGGTCGTGGTGATGCTGATCGTGCCGCTGCTGCTGACCCTCGCCGGGCTGCGCGGGCGGATGGCGCCGGCGGCGGTGGGGGCGGCGGTGCTGGTGCTGACCGGCCCCGGCTGCGTGTTCAACATCTGGCGCGAGTCCGGCGGGGTCTCGCACCTGCTGCCGCTGGTGGCGCCGACGGTGGCCGTGCTGCTGCTGGTGGCGGTGGCGGTGCACCGGTTCGGGCGGCGGGAGGCGGTCGGGGCGGTCCGGGGACCGGCCTGACCGGGAGGAGCGGGGAGGCCGTCGCCGGGTGACCGGAACGGCCTCCTCGGAGTTTCCGGGGGCGGACGGATGTGGCAGGCTGTCGAATATGTCTAGACCAATTTTCGAAGTCATCGCGCTGACGCCCCAGGACGCCCAGGCCGCCGAGTCGGGCGGCGCCGACCGGCTCGAACTGGTCACCGACATGGCCGCCGACGGGCTCACCCCGTCCGTCGAGGACTTCGGCCGGATCCGGGCCGCCGTCGGCATCCCACTGAGGGTCATGCTGCGGATCCGGGACGGCTTCGCCCCCGGCGACGTGGACGAGCTGTGCGCCCGGGCCGCCGCGCTGCGGGCCGAGGGGGCCGAGGAGTTCGTCCTCGGCTTCCTCGACGCCGACGGCGCCGTCGACCTGGCCGCCACCACGGCCGTCGCCGGGGCGATCGCCGGCTGCCGCTGGACCTTCCACCGGGCCATCGACCACAGCGCCGACCGGGCCGCCCTGCGGGCCGCCGTCGGCGGGCTGCCCGGCCTGGACACCTTCCTCACCTCCGGCGCGGCCGCCGGGGTGGACGCCGGGCGCGAGGTGCTGTCGGCCGAGCTGGCCCGGGCCGGCGAGCCCGGGTACCGGCAGCGGATCCTGATCGGCGGCGGCCTGCGGGCCGAGCACCTGAAGGAGCTGCGGGCGGAGGGCTTCGACGCCTTCCACGTCGGCGGCGCGGTGCGGGTCGACGGCTGGCGGACACCGGTGGACGCGGCCAAGGTCGCCGAGTGGCGGGCGCTGATCGACGCCTGAGAGCCCGCGGCGGGCGCCGTACCGCGCGCCCGGGCCGAGCACCGCGCCGAGAGTCCGCACTGAGAGCCCGTGCCGCGCGCCCGAGGTGGCCGGCCGCGGCCGGCCACCGGGCGAGAGGGCCGGTCCGCGGACCGGCCCTCTCGCGCGCTACCGCAGCTGCTCCGGCAGCGGCTCGCCGTGCAGCACCGTCAGCCCGGAGACGGCACGGGTCAGCGCCACGTACAGCCGCCGCAGGCCGGTCCGCTCGTCCGGCTCCCCGGCGATCACCGCGGCCGGCTCGTCCAGCACCACGTAGTCGTACTCCAGGCCCTTGGCCAGCGAGGCCGGGACGAGGGTGAGCCGGGCCTCCGCACTGGTCTCGGCACCGGGGGAGAGGTGCGGCAGGCCCGCGGCGGTCAGCGCCTCGGCGAGCTGCGGGATGCGGGCGTCGGCGGCGATCAGGCCGGTCGAGCCCTCGTGCCCCAGCGCCTCCCGGCAGGCCGCCAGGACCGCCTCCGTGGTGTCCCCGTCGGCGACCCGGCGGATCGTCAGCGAGCCCGGGGCCTCACGGACCGAGGAGGCCGGGGCCAGGCCGGGGGCGATCGCCGGGAGCAGCCGGGAGGCGTACGCGATGACCTCCTCCGGAACCCGGAAGCCCTTGGTCAGCTCCTCGATGTGCGCCTCCGGCTTGCCCAGGTGGCGCAGCGCCTCCGGCCAACTCGCCGTCGCCCACGGGGTGGTGCCCTGGGCGAGGTCGCCGAGGACGGTCGCCGAGCCGGTGGTGCAGCGCCGGCCCACCGCGCGGTACTGCATCGGGGAGAGGTCCTGGGCCTCGTCCAGCACCACGTGCCCGAGCGAGGGGGTGCGCTGCACCAGGTCGGTCGCCTCGTCCACCAGGACGGCGTCGGCCGCCGTCCAGCGGGCGGTCCGCACCGAGCGGTCGCGCTTGGGCCGGAGCACCGCCTGCTGCTCCTCCGGCGTCAGCACGCCCTCGGCGCACGTGGCCAGGAACTCCGGCTCGGAGAGCAGCCGCAGGACGACCTTCGCCGGATCCACGGCCGGCCAGCACTCCTTGACCACCGCCTTGACGGCGCTGTTGCGGGCCACCGCGTCCTGCACCCGGTCGTCCGGGGCCTCGCCGCCCTGCTCCATCTTCAGCAGCACGGCGTGCGCGATGCGCTGCGGCAGGGCGTCCCGCGCCGCACCGTAGCGGACCTCACGGCCCTTCAACTCCTCGATGATCTCGGCCAGTTCGTACACCGGCACGCGCCAGCGGCGGGAGCCGCGGACCACCACGCAGGGCTCGGTGGGCAGGGTGATGTTCGAGCGCACCGCCCGGCGCAGCACCTCGGCCATCCGGGCGTCGCCCTTCAGCCGGGCCGCTTGCGGGTCGTCCTCGCCCCTCACCTCGACGTGCCCGACCAGCTGCTGCACGGTGGCCTGGGCGACGTCCAGCTCGCCGAGGGCCGGGAGCACCTGCTCGATGTAGGACAGGAAGGCGTTGTTCGGCCCGATCACCAGGGTGCCGGTACGGGCGAGGCGCTCGCGGTGCGCGTACAGCAGGTAGGCGACGCGGTGCAGGCCGACGGCGGTCTTCCCGGTGCCGGGCGCCCCCTGGACGCAGATGGTGCCCGTGATGTCGGAGCGGACGATCTCGTCCTGCTCCGGCTGGATGGTGGCGACGATGTCGCGCATCGGGCCGACGCGGGGCTTCTCGATCTCGGCGGCCAGCAGGGCGGAGGCGGTGTCGTCCTCGGCCGGATCGCTGAGGTGCTCGTCCTCGTAGGCGGTGAGTTCGCCGCCGGTGTAGCCGAAGCGGCGGCGGCGCTCGACGTCCATCGGCGCGGTGCGGCTGGCCCGGTAGAACGGCTGGGAGACCGGCGCGCGCCAGTCGATCACCATCGGGTCGCCGTCGGCGTCGTGGACGTGCCGGCGGCCGATGTAGAAGTTCTCCCCGCCGCTGCCCTCGCTCAGTTCCTCGCTGATCGCGTGCAGGTAGTCGAGGCGGCCGAAGAACAGCGGGGTGTGCGAGAGGTCGGCCAGTGCGGCGATCCTGGCCTCGATCTGGTTCTGGAGCACGAGGGCGGTGACCCAGGTGCCGGTCACGTCGCGGATGTCGAGCGACTCGACGTCCTCGCGCATGGCGCGCAGCGCGGCCCGGGACGCGGCCAGGTGGTCGCGTTCGCGCTGGAGGGGGTCGGTGATGGGGGTGGCGGGCACAGCGAACCTTCCCGGCTGCCCCGGTGGCGGGCGCAGCGGATCGTAGGAGCTCACGGTGGGCACGCCGACCGGTTGCCGTGCGGTCGGCACCTCCCCCGGCTGCCTGCGGGACTTCAGCAGGTACCACGGTTCGGGAGGGGGCAGACGGACGATCCTAGACCCGTCCGCCCGGCGGTTCCAGCCCGGCGGCTCCCGGGGTGGGCCCCCGCGGGGTCTCGGGGTTCCTCCCCACGGGGTCTCGGGGTTCCTCCCTGCGGGGTGTCGGGGGCGGCCGTACACCGGCAGGACGACCCGTGCACCTGCGGATACGGCCTTTGGAGTGATGCCGTCGGCCGCCCGGGTGCCTACCGTTGAAGACATGAGCACCACGAACCGCATCCCCCGATCCGGCCCGGCCGGCGCCACCGCCGTCTCCGGGCGTCACCGCAATCCGCTCAGCACCGTCGTGCGCAACGTCGGCATCGCCCTGGACACCGCCGCGCGCGTGATCTTCCTCGGGCGCGACGGTGTCCGGTACTGAACGCGACGGTGTCCGGTACGGAACCGGTGCCGGACAGCCGTCCTACAGCACGTCGTCCGCGTCGATGATCCGGTACGCGTAGCCCTGCTCGGCCAGGAAGCGCTGCCGGTGGGCGGCGAAGTCCTGGTCCACGGTGTCGCGGGCGACCACCGAGTAGAAGTGCGCCGCGTGGCCGTCCGCCTTGGGACGCAGCACCCGGCCGAGGCGCTGGGCCTCCTCCTGGCGGGAGCCGAAGGTCCCGGAGACCTGAATGGCCACGGTGGCCTCGGGCAGGTCGATCGAGAAGTTCGCGACCTTGGAGACCACCAGGACGCCGATCTCCTTGTTCCGGAAGGCGTCGAAGAGCTTCTCGCGCTGGGCGTTGCTGGTCTCGCCCTTGATCACCGGGGCGTCCAGGGCCTCGCCGAGCTCGTCCAGCTGGTCGATGTACTGGCCGATGATCAGCGTCTGGTCCTTCTCGTGCTTCCTGACCAGCGCCTCCACCACCCGCCGCTTGGTCGCCGTGGTGGCGCAGAAGCGGTAGCGCTCCTCCGGCTCGGCGGTCGCGTAGGCGAGCCGCTCGGAGTCGGTCAGGGTGACCCGCACCTCGCAGCAGTTGGCGGGCGCGATGTAGCCCTGGGCCTCGATCTCCTTCCACGGCGCGTCGAAGCGCTTGGGGCCGATCAGGCTGAACACGTCGCCCTCGCGGCCGTCCTCGCGCACCAGCGTGGCGGTCAGGCCGAGCCGGCGGCGGGCCTGGAGGTCGGCGGTGAACTTGAACACCGGCGCGGGCAGCAGGTGCACCTCGTCGTAGACGACCAGGCCCCAGTTGCGGGCGTCGAACAGCTCCAGGTGGGCGTAGACGCCCTTCCGCTTGGTCGTCATCACCTGGTAGGTGGCGATGGTGACCGGGCGGATCTCCTTCTTCGTCCCGCTGTACTCGCCGATCTCGTCCTCGGTGAGCGAGGTGCGCTTGACCAGCTCGTGCTTCCACTGGCGGGCCGAGACGGTGTTGGTGACCAGGATCAGCGTGGTCGACTTGGCGTGCGCCATCGCGGCCGCGCCGACCAGCGTCTTGCCGGCGCCGCAGGGCAGCACGACCACGCCCGAGCCGCCGTGCCAGAAACCCTCGACGGCCTGCGCCTGGTACGGGCGCAGCTGCCAGCCGTCCTCGTCCAGGTCGATCGGGTGCGCCTCGCCGTCCACGTAGCCGGCGAAGTCCTCGGCGGGCCAGCCGAGTTTGAGCAGCACCTGCTTGATCTGCCCGCGCTCGGAGGGGTGCACCACCACGGTGTCGGGGTCGACCCGGGCGCCGACCAGCGGGACGATCTTCTTCGAGCGCAGCACCTCCTCCAGCACCGGCCGGTCGGTGGTCGTGAGCACCAGCCCGTGGGTCGGGTGCTTGAGCAGCTGGAGGCGGCCGTACCGGCCCATGGTGTCCGCCACGTCCACCAGCAGCGCGTGCGGCACCGGGTAGCGCGAGTACGTCACCAGGGCGTCCACCACCTGCTCGGCGTCGTGCCCGGCCGCCCGCGCGTTCCACAGGCCGAGCGGCGTCACCCGGTACGTGTGCACGTGCTCGGGCGCCCGCTCCAGCTCGGCGAACGGCGCGATGGCGCGACGGCAGTCGCCGGCCTTGGGGTGATCGATCTCCAGGAGAAGAGTTTTGTCGCTCTGGACGATGAGCGGTCCGTCGTTCACGCGGGGAAGCCCTCCACTGGCTGACAGGGTGGTTTGACGCAGACCCTCCAGTGTCGCGCATTCCGCCGGGAGCGTGGGCGGGCCGGTTCCCGGGCGGCTACTTCCACTCGTAGAACTTGCCGGTGATCTTGCCTCCGGAGTCCGTCTCGAACTCGAAGACGCCGACGACGCCGTTGAGGCGTTCGAGGGCGGGCGAGGCGGTGGAGAAGAAGATCGCGCCGCGGAAGCTGGTGCCTCCGCCGTCGGTGAAGTGGCCGATGCCGCTGCCGTGCCAGCCGACGCCCTGGCCGTCGGCGGTCATGTCGACGCCCTGGCCCTCACCGAACAGGGAGCCGTCGGAGCGCAGTTCGGATTCGTAGGTGGCGATGGTGCTGACGGCGGTGCCGTAGTAGCTGCCGGTGCCCTTGATGGACACCTCGACGACCGGGTGCCCGTCTCCGGCGGCGAGGACGCGTCGGCCGGTCTCCTCGCCCTGGATCTCACCGATCAATTCGCCGAGCATGGTGGGTGCCTCCTTGTCGGAATCCCCTGCTTCCGGACTACGCCGATGGGACCGGCCCGTCAATTACTTCGAGTGACCACGGTGCGTACTCGCTCGTTGAGCTGGCCATGAAGAAGTCGAAGCGTGTTCTCACCGCCCTCGCCCTGATGGGCTCGGCCTTCGCGGCCACCGCCTCCTCGGCCGGTTCGGCCCACGCCCTCGCGGGCATCGGCGAGGGGCCCGGCGGCCTGCTCGCGGCGCCCGGGTTCCTGCTGGCGGACACCGTCACCGGCGGCTCGATGCCGGTCGGGCAGGGGCAGATCGGCAGCCTGGCGGACAAGGCCGTCCAGGACAAGATGAAGGAGGCGCAGCAGGGGCACTGAGGCCCCGGACTCACTCGTCGAGTTCCGCGACGCCGGTGATGCGGTGCAGGGCGAAGGTACGGAGTTCGTCGGCGTGGTGGTCGAAGGCGGTGACGAAGCCGCCTTCGACCTTGACCGGGTCGATGATGCGCTGGCTGGCGATGCCCTCGGCGTTGAGGTAGCCGATCCACATGCGCTCGCCGAGCAGGACGGCCGTCTGCAGGGCGGCCAGGGTCTCCGCGGCGGCGGTGCGGGGGAGCCGGCGCGGGTCGGAGGCGGGATCGCGGCGGGTGGCGGTGGCCGCGCGGTCGCCGGCCCGGATGGCCTTGATGGCGGCCGCGAGCAGGGTGTCGTCGGGCGCGGGCGGGCCGTCGGGGACGGGCACGGGGGCCGTCCGGGGCGGGGTGCGGTGGCTGTCCGGGCGGGTGATCAGCACGTCGCCCTCGGCGGATTCGGCGGCCGGGGCGTAGCCCATGGTGCGCAGGGTCGCGAGCAGCACGTCCGGGGCGGCCTGGGAGGCGAGGACGGTGGGGGCGAGCAGCCGCAGCCGCAGGTCGGCGGAGCGGCGGTCGGCGAGCACCTCGCCGAGCAGGGACGGGTCGTCGCAGCGCAGGTAGGAGGAGGCGGCGCCGACCCGCAGGACGCCGTGCCGGCGGGCGACGTCGTCGATCAGGTAGGCGAGCGGCTGCGGGACGGGCGTGCGGCTGTGCTGCTCCAGGAAGGACCGCAGGTCGGTGGCGGTGCGGCCGGCGTCGAGGGCGCGGCGCACCGAGGCCGGGGTGAAGCGGTAGACGGTGGCGCCGCCCTTGGACTCGATGTCGGCGCACAGGGCGAGGGCCTGGGCGAGCGGGGTGAGCAGCGGGCCGGGGGCGATCGCGGTGAGGTCCGGCTGGAGGATCACGTGGTCCAGCGGCTGGGGGAGCAGCGGGGCGAGCACCTCGGCCGGGTCGGACTCGGCGGTGAGCAGGGCGCGGGCGGGGGCGGCCAGGGCGCCGCGGCCGGTGATGCCGAGGAGTTCGGCCTCGTCGAGGGTCCAGGCGGTGAGCTCGTCGCGCAGTTCGCGGCCGTCCGGGCCGGTGGGGCCGCCGCGCAGCGGGCGCTGCCAGCGCAGGGTGGGCAGCAGTTCCTCGGCGGTGGCCGGGGTGCCGGGCGGGAGTTCGGCGAGCAGGGCGAGGGCGGCGCGGCGGACGGAGGGGGCGAGGGTGCGGTCGAGTTCGGGGCCGAGGGCGGCGCGCGGCTTGCCCCGGCCGTCCGCGGTGCCGGTGAGGGCGGGGACGCGGGTGGCGGCGAGCCAGGCGGAGGCCAGCACGGACCAGCGCTCGGCGGTGTCCAGGTGCAGCCAGGTGTCGTACCCCGGGGTGGGGGCCCAGCGTTCGTCCACCTCGCCGTCGGGGGCCAGCAGCCCCGCGGTGTAGGCGAGTTCGAGCCAGAAGGCGGTCTGCCGCTCGGTGCTCTCCAGGGACTGGGCGGTGCGCTTGAGGTCGCGCACGCCGAGGCCGCCGGCGCGCAGGGTCAGCGGCGGGGTGAGGCCCCAGCCGTCCAGCAGTTCCTCGACGGTCTTGACCGCGGTGTGCGCCTGGCCGGCCGCGGCGCCGTCCACGGCCAGGGGGCCGCGCGGGGCGGCGGCGGGCGCGGGCTCGGGCTGGACCGGCTCGACGGTGCGGTGGGTGCGGCCGCCGCGCAGGTGCAGGGCGAGTTCGCGGGGCAGCACGACGCTGCCGGGGCTGTTGGGCAGCAGCAGACCGCGGGCGAGCAGCCACTCGACCGGGCTCTGGGCGTCCTCGGCGGTGACCGGGCGGGCGGCGTCCGGGACGGTGCCGGTGGGCGGGCCCCAGACCAGCCGTTCCAACAGCCGCCGCGAGGCCTCGGGCGCGGTGTCGAGCAGCGCCGCGCAGCGGGTGCGGTCGGTGAGCAGTGCGGTGAGCGCGGCGACGGCGCTGACCGGGTCCGGGGTGGCGGGCTGCCCGGCGGAGGCGAGCAGCTGCTGCAGCCGGGCCGGGGACATGCCGATGGTGGCGTCGGCGAGGGTGGGGCCGAGGCCGGTGCGGCCCGGGTTGCCGGTGGTCGGGGCGAGCGCCTCGCGGACGGCGAGGACCAGCCGCAGCCCGTTGTCCGGGCCCCAGAGCAGCGCCCGGTCGCGCAGGGTGGCGATCGCGCGCGGCAGGGCGGTGGCGACGGCGGACCGGTCGGCGGGGGTGAGCGGGGTCGCGCCGGGGTGCGGCTTGACCTTCGCCGGGCCGGTCAGCAGGGTGCGGACGGTGCTCAGCGAGGTGCCGTCCGGGGCGGTGGCCAGCGCCTCGGCGACCTGGAGGGTGAAGCGGTCGAGCCGCTCCAGGGCGCGCAGCGCGGAGGCGCGCGAGGAGAGCCGGGCGGACAGCTGGGTGAGGTCGCCGGGGACGGGGTTCAGCAGGTCGGGGCGGGAGCGGAGCAGGGCGGCGAGCGCGTCGTCCGGACGGGCGCGCAGTTCCTCGGCGAGGGTGCGCGGGCCGGTGGCGGACCTGCTCCGGCGTTGAGGGCCCTGCTGTGTGGTCATTCGACCTAGGTTAGTCGGGCGCGGGGACGACAGGGTGTCCCTCGGCCCGCCGCACCCGCGGCGCACCGCCGGACCCGCGGACGGACTCGCGCGGGCGGGGGCGGGGTGGGTAGCGTCACGCCGAGGGCGGTTCGGTGGGCGGCCGGTACGGGCGAGGCGGGGTGGTCGGTGATGACGGACGGCGAGTGGTGGCGCAAGAGCGGGCCGTGGAGCGAGCGCTCGGGCGGCGGCCCGGAGGCCGGCGCGGGCTCCGGTTCCGGCGGCGCCGCGGAGGCTCCGTCCGCCCCCTCCTCCGCTCCCGTCCCCGCCCCGGGGCCCGTGCCGGACTTCGACCCCGACAGCGTGTACGACCCGCCGGCGCCGAGCGCGGCCGGCATCCCGTCCGTACCGCTGGACCCGCCGGACCTGGCCACCGCCGAGGCGCGGGCGCACGCGATCCCGCCGCCCACGGTGTCGAGCACCGGCCCGTGGACGATGACCCTCTTCGACTTCTCGGACGGGCCGCGGCCCGCGCCGAAGCCCATCCCCGAGCAGCGCACCGGGGAGGAGACCGAGCCCGCGCCGGAGCCGGCGGTGCCCGCCGCGGACCTGAGGAAGAAGCCGCGCCGGGGCCGGCTCAAGCAGGCCCCGGCGGCGCCCGCCGCCCCTGCCGGGAAGGCCGCGGGCAAGGCGAAGGGAAAGGCGAAGGGCAAGGGCCAGGAGGCGCAGAAGGACGCGCCCGCCCGCAAGCCCTCCCCGCTGATCCTGCTCTCCTGCGGCCTGCTGGTCGGCGGCGCGGTCTCCGGCTTCCTCCCGGCCATGCTGGCCGGCTGGGGCCTCGGCTACCTGTCCCGCCAGATCTCCGACCTGATGCGCAAGTTCGTGATCCTCGGCATTCCGTTGGTCACGATGAGCGCGACCACCCTCTACTCCATGCGGCAGGCCAAACAGGCCGGGGGGCAGGGCGGCGGCCTCCAGTCGGGCTCGCCGCTGGGCCAGATCAGCTGGTCGTCGGCCCCGAACGTGCTGCGGCTGGCCGCGGTGCTGTCGGCGGTGGTCCTGCTGCTGCTCGCCATGCGCCGCCGCCCGCCGCAGCAGCAGGGCTGAGCCGGGGGCGATCAGCGGTGGCCGTCGGGTGACGGCCGTTCGCGGCTCGGTGGCTCCATGGTCCGGGCGCTCATGGCTCGTGCGCTCACGGCCCGGGTGACGCGGCTGCTGCCGACGGAGCGCGGGCCGGGAGTCAGTCGTCGGCGAGGTGGACGAGGCGGCGGAAGGTCGCCGGGTCGCCGAGGTGGCCGACGATCCAGTGCGCGACGGTGGCGCGGGTGGCGGTGCCGGCGCGGGGAAGCGGCCGGTCGTAGGAGATCTGCGGGCCCGCGGACGGCGGTCCGTCCTTGAGCATCGGCACCCGGACGACCGTCCAGGCGGTGTCGGAGCCGGCGAGCACCGCCTCCATCCGGGCGAGGTCGTGGTGGATCTCCCGGTACAGCCGGTCGACCACCAGCCTGGTGACCATCCGCTGGGCGAACGGGAGCCGGCTGGTGTCCAGGCCCGCCGAGCTCATCGTCACCAGGTGCCGGACGCCGCCGTCCCGGACCGCCGCGGTCAGCTCCCGGGCGCCGTCGGAGAAGACGGTGGTGGCTCCGCGGCCGGTGCTGCCGAGGGTGGCGACGACGGCGTCCTGGCCGTTCAACGGGCCGTGCAGGGAGCCGGGTTCGCCGACGTCGGCCCGCGCGGTGAGCGTGCTGCCGTGCGTGTGCGCCGGTAGCCGGGCGGGGTCGCGGGCGACGGCGGTGACGGTGTGTCCGGCCGCCAGTGCGAGGTCGACCACCAGGCGGCCGGTGCGTCCGGTGGCGCCCACGACTGCGATCCTCATCGGTTCCTCCTCAGGATTCCGGGACTCGGGGACTTCGGGACTCGGGCGGTGCCCGGGTCGGTGCTTGTCATTCATTCAGACGGACTGTATGAATGAATCCAAGTGAACCACAGCACACCGCGAGTGCAAGTCCAAAGGAGCGATGGGACATGGGAGTTCTGCAGGTGCGGTACCCCGATCTGGCCGACCGGGTGGTCGTGATCGCCGGCGGCAGCCGCGGCATCGGTGCGGAGACCGCCCGCGCCTTCGCCCGGCAGGGCGCGGCCGTCGCCGTCCTCGGCCGCGACGAGGCGGCGCTGAAGGAGGTGGCCGGGGAGCTGCGGGCGGAGGGCGCCCGGGCGCTCGGGCTGGTCGCCGACTGTACGGACGCGACGGCACTCGGCTCCGCCGCCGCCCGGATCGAGCAGGACCTCGGCCCGGTCGACGTCCTGGCGGCCTTCGCCGGTGGCGACGGCTACCCGGTGCCGACCGTCCGCGAGACCGAGGAGCACTGGCGGGCCGTGCTGGACGGCAACCTCACCGCCACCTTCCTCACCGTCCAGGCCTTCCTGCCCGGCCTGCTGGCCCGCGGCAGCGGTTCGATCGTCACCATGGCCTCCACGGCGGGCCGGCTGCCCAGCGGCGCCTCCGCCGCCTACGCCACGGCCAAGGCGGGCGTGCTGATGTTCACCCGGCACCTCGCCCTGGAGGTCGCCGGTGAGGGCGTGCGGGTCAACGCCGTCGCGCCGGGTGCCGTCCGTACCGAGCGGACGGCGGCGCAGATGCCGCCCGAGGTGCAGGCCGCGGTCGCCGCCGCGCACCCGCTGGGCCGCCTCGGCGAGCCGGTGGACATCGCCTCGGCGGTGCTCTTCCTGGGCTCGGACGCGTCCTCCTGGATCACCGGGCAGACCCTGGACGTCAGCGGCGGGCGGGTCATGCTCTGAGCGGCCGGGCCGTCCCGGCGGGCGCCGGGGCGGCCCCGCCCGGGTGAACCGATCGGCGATACTGCCAGTTCACGCGGACGAGCGGAACGAGTGGAGGCGAGCGGGATGAGCCCCCGGTCCTACCGGATGGGACAGCGGCAGGCGGAGGTCGACGAGACCCGCGCCCGGATCGTCGCGGCCGCCCGCGCGCACCTGGCCGAGACCGGCGGGGTCTCGCTGGACGCCGTCGCCCGCCGCGCGGACGTCGCCCGGGCGACCGTCTACTACCAGTTCGGCTCCAAGGCGGGCCTGCTGGAGGCGGTCTGCGACGCCCTCGCCGCGCAGGGCGGTATGGCCGGGCTCGCCGAAGCCTTCACCCTGGCCGACCCCTGGGCAGCGGTGGACCGCTTCGTCGAGGTGATGGGCGGCTTCTGGGCGGTCGACCGGGTCTGCACCCGGCGGCTGCGGGCCCTCGCCGCGCTCGACGAGGAGGTGGGCCGGGTCATCGCCGACCGCGACGCCCGCCGCCGCGAGGGTGCCGCCGTCCTGGTCGGCCGGCTGCCCGCCGCCCCGCCGGACGCGGCCAGCCTGCTCTTCGTCCTCACCGCCTTCGAGACCTACGACGCGTTGGAGACGGAGGCGGAGGCGGAGGCGGAGATGGGGACGGGGACGGGGACGGGGACGGCGGGCACGCCGGACGGCGGCGGTGGTGGTCCGACCGCCGCCACCCCGGCCGTCATCCGTCTGGTCCGCGCCGCGCTCGGCGGGCCGGTGGAGCGGCCGTAGCGGCGGCGGGGCCGACGGGCGGCCCGGTCAGCCGGTCTGCCGCGCGGCCATGCCGAGGATCCCGGCGGTGACCGCCGCGGGGTCGTCGGTGGGCAGCGAGTGTCCCGCGCCGGGGACGATCTCGACCCGGGCGGCGGGAACCAGCCGGTGCAGGCGGTCGGCGACGGCCCGGGAGTCGTGCAGGGCGCTGCGTTCGCCGAGGAGGAAGAGGGCGGGGGCGGTGAGCCGGCCGAGTTCCTCGTCGGTGAGGGTGGCGGCCGGGGGCAGCCGGCGGCGGAAGCCCATCGAGGCGCGGACCAGGGCCATCAGTTCGGTCTCCAGGACGGCGCTGTTGCCGACCAGTCGGGCCAGCCGGGGTCGCAGCGGTCGCGGCGCCATGGCGGCGAGGCCGCCGAGGATCATCCAGGTGTAGAAGCGGCGGTCCAGGTCGGCCAGGCCGGCCGTGTCGACCAGGGTGAGTCCGGCGGTCCGGCCGGGGTGGTGGATCTGGTGGTTGAGGGCGATCCAGCCGCCGTAGGAGCAGCCGACCAGGTGGGCGGTGGGCAGGTCGAGGGCGGTGAGCAGGTCCTCCAGCCAGCGGGCGGCGTCGCGGCCGTCCGCGATGGGGGCGCTCTGCACGCTGGCGCCCGGTTCGCCGACGGTGTCCACGGCGATCACGGGGTGCTGCGCGGCGAGGGTGTCGAGGTAGCCGTGCCACATCAGCGCGTTGCCGCCGGAACCGGGCAGCAGCACGATCGGCCGTCCTTCGGCGGGGCCGGTGCGGTAGACGCGGGTGGTGCCGTAGCCGGTGGGGACGTCGAGCGGCGTCCACGGCCGGGGCCGCAGTTCGGTCAGCGCGCGCTCGTAGGCGGTGCGGAAGCGGGCTTCGGCCTTGCCGTTCCTGAACTCGCTGATTCGCATGGTACATGTGTATCACATGCATGATACGGGTGTACCAGGAGAACGGGTCGGACGTACGGAGGCCGGAACATGACCGCGAAGGTCGACCACGAGGAACGCCGCCGGCAGATCGCCGAGGCCCTGCTGCGCATCGCCGACACCCAGGGCCTGCAGTCCGCCAGCATGCGGGCGGTCGCGACCGAGGCCGGCGTCTCCCTGCGACTCGTGCAGTACTACTTCACGACCAAGGAGGGCCTGCTCCTGGACGCCCTGGCCAGGCTCGGCACCCAGCTCCAGACCCGGATGGAGCAGTGGATCGGCCCGGCGCGCGCCCCCCGGGAGGTGGTGACGGCGGTCCTGTCCTGCATCCTGCCGACGGACGCCGAGAGCCGCCGGATCACCAGGACGTACGCGGCGTACTACACGCTGGTCCTCGGCGACCCCGAGGTGCTGGAGAAGCAGGCCGCGCAGCCGCCGGTCGTGCTGGAGGGCTTCCTCGCCAAGCAGCTGCGCGCGGCGCAGCAGGCCGGGGAGATCGGGCCGGAGCGGGACGTCGACACGGTCGCGGCCGGGCTGCTGGCGATGGTCAACGGACTCGGCTCCAGCGTCCTGGGCGGCCAGCGCACCGGTGAGCAGGCGCTCGCGGTCCTCGCGTACCACCTGGACGAGCTGTTCGGCCGGCCGGAAGCCGGCTGAGGGCACGCCCGCCCAACCCCCGCCCCGCCGAATCGCCGCCCCGTCGATCCCCGCCGCGGCCGGCTCCCCACCCCGCCGCCGCCCCGCCCCGCCGATCCCGGTGGCGGGCCGGCACCCCTCGCGGCAAGGGGGTTAACACCCGTACGGGACGGGTGCTTTCCCCGTTCTGCGGGCGGGCCGGCCGCCGCCAGACTCGGGGCATGCCCGCGCAGCCCGTGATGACGACCGAAGCGCCCGAAGCCCCCTCCCCCCGGCCGGGGAGCGGTGGCAGCGACTTCGCCCAGTTGACCCGCCGGATAGCCGCCGAGGGCCTGCTCGACCGGCGCCCCGGCTACTACGCCGTCCGCGTGGGCCTGGCGCTCGCCGCCTTCCTCGGTGGCTGGTACGCCCTGTTCGCGCTGGGCGACACCTGGTGGCAGCTCGGCCTGGCGGCGGCGATGTCCGTCGTCTTCGCCCAGATCGGCCTGCTCTCCCACGACCTGGCGCACCGCCAGGTCTTCGACCGCCGGCTGCCGAGCGAGATCGGCGGCCGGATCGCCGCCAACCTGCTGATGGGCATGAGCTACGGCTGGTGGATGAACAAGCACACCCGCCACCACGCCAACCCGAACCACGAGGAACGGGACCCGGACGTCGCACCCGAACTCCTGGTGTGGTCCAAGCGGCAGGCCCGGCAGGCGAGCGGCCTCGCCCGGTTCATCGGCCGCCGGCAGGCGTACCTGTTCGTCCCGCTGCTCCTGCTGGAGGGCCTCAACCTCAGCTTCAACAGCTTCCGCGCGCTGCGCAGCCCCGTCATGAAGCGCCCGGTGCTGGAGGGCGTGCTGCTGGTGGTCCACTTCGCCGGCTACTTCGGCCTGGTGTTCGCCGCGCTCCCGGCCGGCAAGGCGGTCGCCTTCCTGGCCGTCCACCAGGCGCTGCTCGGGGTCTACCTGGGGTCCGTCTTCGCCCCGAACCACAAGGGCATGCTGATGGTGACGCCCGGGATGAAGCTCGACTTCCTGCGCCGCCAGGTGCTCACCTCGCGCAACGTCCGCGGCGGGCTGCTCGTCGACTCGCTGATGGGCGGCCTCAACTACCAGGTGGAGCACCACCTGTTCCCCAGCATGCCGACCCCGGCGCTGGGGCGGGCCGCCCGGATCACCCGGGAGTTCTGCGCCGAGAAGGGCGTCCCGTACTGCGAGACCGGCCTGTTCCGCTCCTACCGGGAGATCTTCGCCCACCTGCACCGGGCCGGTGAGCCGCTCCGCTCCGACGGGTGACCGTCGCCTCCGCCGCGGCGGCCGGCGGTCACCTCCGCCGCGGCGGGAGGCGCGGGAGGGCCTGAACGCCGCTGTCCCGCGCGGGAGCTCGGACCGGCCGACGTCCCGTACGGACCGGCCGTCCTGCGGCACCGACCGTACGGCTGCGCGTTCGCGCCCGTACGATGCCCGAGCGGGGTGGGCGGAGGCCGGAGGTGGATGTGGTTCGGTTCTGGCTGCGGTGGGTGATGATCGCGGTCCTGGGGACGGCGGTCGTGTTCGGCGGCTGGGCGGGGTGGCGGCTCTACCGCGCCACGGCCATCCCGGCCGCTCCGGACGTCCCGGGGCTCGCACAGACCGCGGTGACCGTCGAGGCCCGCCGGGCGGCCGAGGAGCGGATGGCCGACCGGATCGACCGGCTGCCCGAACTGCTGCCGTGGGCGCAGGGGTTGGGGAGGTCGACGGTCGACGTGTGCCGCACCGACTACCGCGGTGATCTGTTCAGCCGGGGCACCTGGCTGCCGGTGGCCTGCGAGCGGACGGTCAACGTCTACCTGGCCTTCGACGGGGGTGACGTCCGCTCCCGGCTGGCCGATCTGGACCGGTACCTGGACGGCCAGGGCTGGCGCAGCTCGCAGAGGTGGAACAGCCTGGTCGCGGCCGACGAGTACGACCACCAGCCGCCCGCCGACCCGACCCCGGAGGAGGCGGCTGAGGCGGCGGCCAGGCCGATCGCCCCGTCCGTGGAGTTCGCGCTGGCGACGGGCGAGGCGGTGCGGACGGAACTGGCCGTGAACGTCACCCGGCCGCCCGGCCCCGAACTCCTGACCTCCGGCGAGGACTACTGGTACGAGAAGTACGGAAGCCGGCGCTACCGGAACGACGAGGGGCAGCGGTCCGCGTACCTGGCCTGGCAGCCCGTGCGGCCGAGCGAGGTCACGAAGGCGGCCGAGGGCCGGTACGTGGCGGTCCTGGGCTTCACGACCAGGTACGCGCAGCACGAGGCCGGGTAGGGCCGGCCGGCCGCGGCCGGTTCTGTCCGGGCCCTGCAGGGCCCGCGCCTCGGGCCCTGCAGGGCCTGTCCGGGGCCCGTCGGCCTCAGGCCTTCCGCTCGAAGCCGGCCAGCAGGCCGCGCGGGTCGAAGGTGACCCGGATCCGGGTGATCCTCCCGTCCTCGACGTGCATCCAGTTCGCCGTGGGCGCCGGCGGGGCGATGCTCGTGCACAGCTCGAACCAGGTGATCACCTCGTCGCCCTCGGCCACCCGGACCTTCACGTCGATCTTCTCCAGCACCTGCCCGAGCCCCTTCAGCCCGGCCAGCGCCTCCTCCACCCCGGAGGCCGTCCCCAGCGCGCCGACGAAGTCGACGTCCTCGGCCAGCAGTCCCCGGACGGTCTCGAAGTCGCCCGCCTCCCAGGCGGTGAAGTAGGTCTCGGCAAGCTCACGCGCGGTCTTCGTCGTCGTCATGCCTCCATGCTCCCGGCCACCACGACCATCCGTCCAACAGATGAATCAGATGGCACCTATCTCTACTGATGATGGAAGAAGGGTGTGCTGCGTGATCGGCGGGCCGCGGCTGTCGGCCGGGCCGTGACCGCCCCGCGCGGCCGCGGCCCGGGCGTTCGGGCGTTCGGGCGTCCGCCGGCCCGTCCCCGGGCGGGTGGCTCGTCCGGCGGGCCGATCGGCCGAGCGGATGGAGCACCCGGTCGAATATCGTCACCGGTCATGGAGATGCACCAGCTGCGCTACTTCGCCGCCGTGGTCGACGAGGGGACCTTCACCGCCGCCGCGGCCCGGCTGCACGTGAGCCAGTCCGGCATCAGCACCCAAGTGGCCAAGCTGGAGCGCGAACTGGGCCAGCTGCTGCTCGACCGGGCGGGCCGGCAGGTGCGCCTCACCCCGGCCGGCGAAGCGGTCCTCCCGCTGGCGAAGAACGCCCTGGCCACCCTCGACGCCATCCAGCACACCGCCGCCGAGTTCGCGGACGCCGTCCGCGGCCGGGTCCGGCTGGGCATGATCACGGGCTGTTCGATCCCGCCCTTCCTGGACGCCGTCGCCGACCTCGGGCGCAGTCACCCCGGCATCGAACTCAGCCTGCACGAGGGGCACTCCGAGGACCTCCAGGCGCAGGTCCTGGCCGGCTCGCTCGACCTGGCCCTGATCGGCTACGCGGGCGAGGTCTTCCCGGGCCTGGAGGCCACCGTCGCCATCGACGAGCCGATCGCCGCCGTCGTCCCCGTCGGGCACGCCCTGGACCGGGCGCGGCTGCGGCTCGCGGACCTGCGGGGCGAGAAGATCCTCTGCCTCTCCCCGGGCACCGGCATCCGTGCCGCCTACCGGGGCTCCTGCCGGCGGCTCGGTCTCGACCCGCGGGTGGACATCGAGGCCAGCTCCCCGGTCGCCCTGCTCCGGCTCGCCGAGCGCGGCGCGGGCGTGGCCGTCCTCAGTGCCTCCTCCGCCGCGGGCGACGGACTGCGGGCCGTCCCGCTGGCCGACGCCGCTGTCCGGGCCCGGCTCGGGCTGGTCGCCCGCCGCGACCAACCCTCCCCGGCCGTACGGCTGTTGATGGCCCGGCTGAGGGCGGCGCTGCGGCAGGGCTGATCCCGTACCGCTCGTGATCATGCCCAGCCGGGCCCGGTGCCCCCGGCTCAGGCCTTCCCGCGCGGGTCGCGGCCCGAGGCGGCCAGCGCGCGGTCCCACGCGGGGGCGTCCTCCGGCAGGGCCACCGCCTCGGCGAAGCCCGCGTACTGCCGGTACAGCTCGGCGTTCTCCGCCACGATCTCCCCGGTCAGCAGGGCGAGTTCCTCGTCGACCTCGATCCGCCCGCCGGTCGCCCGGGCCACGTCCCAGCCGTGCAGCAGCAGCTCCAGGATCAGCATCCGGGCGATGCCGACGGCCGGCATCGGGCTGCCGCCGAGGTCGACGTCGCCCTCCCAGGCGGCCGGGTCCGCCCAGGCCGCGACCGCGCGCTCCAGCTGGGCCGCGTAGGCGGAGCGCCAGTCGGCGTCGGCGGCGAAGTCCCGCGCGTTCAGCTCCTCGGGCAGCTCGATCCGCCGGGCCCGGTGCTCCAGGCCGTGCGAGGTGTAGAGCACCCAGTGGTTGATCAGCGCGCGGGTGTCGAACTCCGGGCAGGGCGTCGGCGCGTCCAGCGGCTGGTCGGCCGGGACGGCGGCGGCGACACCGGCAGCGGCGGAGGCGGCGCGGGTCAGGAGCGGGTGCATCGGGTGGGCGTTCATGGCCCCGATTCTGGGCCGGGCCGCACCGGCGGGTCTTGAAGAAACGCGACGACTAGCCTGGCGGCATGGGCATGGACTCCCCGGCCTCCCCGGACACTCCGGTCTCCCCGGGCTCACCGGACCCCCGGGCCTCCCCGGACACTCCCGACCTCGGCCGGGGCGTGCTCCACCCCGCCCGGGCGGCCGAGCTGATCACCGTGGACCGGCTCGCGCCCGACCCGGCCGTGGCGGTGTTCGTCGAGTACTACTGGCTGGTCCGCTGGGACCTGCACGGCCTGCCGCCGTACGAGCAGAAGGTGCTCGCCCACCCCAACGTCCACCTGGTCTTCGAGGCGCAGGGGGCGCGGGTGTACGGGGTGGACCGCTCGCTCTTCGTCCGCCGGCTGGAGGGCGCCGGGCACGTGCTGGGCGTACGGTTCCGTGCCGGCGCCTTCCGCGCCCTCGCGGGGCACCCGGTGAGCGGGCTCGCCGACCGTTCCGTGTCCGCCGCCGAGTACTTCGGGCCCGGGGCCGACCGCTTCAACGCGGAGGTCCTCGGGGCGCCCGGCGATCCGGCCGCGCTCGCCGACGCCTTCCTCCGCCCCCGGCTGCCCGCGCCCGACCCGGTCGCCGCCGAGGTCGCCGCCGTGGTGGACCGGATCACCCGCACGCCGGACCTTCGCCGGGTGGACGAGCTGGCCGCCGAGCTGGGCCTGACCGTCCGCCGTCTCCAGCGGCTGTTCGCCGAGTACGTCGGCGCCTCCCCGAAGTGGGTGCTGCGCCGGGCCCGTCTCCACGAGGCCGCCGAACGCGCCGGTACGGACGGCGGGTTGGACCTGGCCGCGCTCGCCGCCGAGCTGGGCTACGCCGACCAGGCGCACCTCACCCGGGACTTCACCGCCGCCGTCGGTGTCTCCCCGGCCCGGTACGCGGGGTCGCGCCGGACTCCGGCTACGCCCCCAGGAAGCGCTGCAGCTCGTCCAGCACGTAGTTGGCCCCGGTGTACCCGATCCCCTGGAACCACAGCTGGTCGTCCACCGGGAACGCCCGGTGCCCCTTGACGGCTCCCAGCGCCTGCCACCCCGGGCTCGCGAGTGCCGCGGTGGCGCCGGACAGCTCCGGATCGCCGTACGTGGCGTACAGCAGCAGGTCGCCGTCGGCGCGGGCGAGCTGGTCCGGCGGGATCTCGAAGTCCGACTGGTCGACGTTCTGTGCGTCGGGCCGGCCGATCTGGGCGTCGGAGAGCACCGTCCCCGGGAAGCTCTGCCGCCCGAACAGCCGGATGCCGCCGCCCTCCACGAACCGCACCAGGCTCACCTTGCGCCCCGACAGCTTCGCCGCCGCCAGCGCCTGCGCGACCTGTCCGGCGTGCTTCTGGTACGCGCCGGCGAAGGCCGCCCCGGCCGCCTCCCGGCTCAGCGCCTGGGCGTGCAGCTGGAAGTCGGCCTTCCACGGCGCCCCGGAGGTCTGGGTGAGCACGGTGGGGGCGATCTCCCGCAGCTGCTCGTAGCGGTCGCCGTCGCGGGTCTGGTTGGAGAGGATCAGGTCCGGCCGCAGTGCCCGTACGGTCGGCAGGTCGGGTGCGCCGACCGGGCCGACCAGCCGGATCCCGGCCGTCCGGGAGGCCGGCCAGTACTCGGGGTAGCTGGTGTCGCGGCCGGGCAGCGCGGCGCCGACCGGGGTGATGCCGAGGGTCAGCGCGGAGTCGAGCACGTCGGTGTCCAGCACGACCACCCGCATCGGCGCGCCCGGCACCACGACCGGGCCGGTGGCGGCGTTCACCGTCACCGGCGGCACCGGAGCCGGGGACGGCCAGGCGCCGGTGGCGGGGCCGTCCGCGGCCCCGGGGGCCGGGTGCCGGGTGGTGCAGCCGGCGGCCGCCGCGAGCGCGCCCGCGCCGAGGCCGGTCAGGAGGGTGCGGCGGGAGATCCGGGGCATCGGCGGTCCTCTGGCGGCGCGGGCGGGTCGGGGCGCCGTCGATTATGTCCGAAATGGCAGCTAAAGTGCCGTTAAGCGGGAGCGCCGTCCGGGGTCAGCGCCACCCACGGGGCGCCCGGCACGACCAGCGGGGTGCCGGTCACCGGGTCCGGCACCACCACCGAGTCCAGCCCGAACACCTCCCGCACCAGCTCGGCCGTCACCACGTCCGCGGGCGGGCCCTGCGCCACCACCCGGCCGTCCCGCATCGCCACCAGGTGGTCCGCGTACCGGGCGGCCTGGTTGAGGTCGTGCAGCACCGCGACGACCGTCCGGCCGCGCTCGACGTTCAGCCGGCGGACCAGGTCCAGCACCTCCACCTGGTGCGCGATGTCCAGGTAGGTGGTCGGCTCGTCCAGCAGCAGGATGTCGGTGCCCTGGGCGAGCGCCATCGCGATCCAGGCGCGCTGGCGCTGGCCGCCGGACAGCTCGTCCATGCTCCGCTCGGCCAGTTCGGCGGTGGAGGTGCGCTCCAGCGCCTCGGCGACCGCCGCCTCGTCCTCCGGCGACCACTGCTGCCACCAGCTCTGGTGCGGCTGGCGGCCGCGCGCGACCAGGTCCGCCACCGAGATGCCCTCCGGGGCGGTCGGCGACTGCGGCAGCAGGCCGAGCCGCTGGGCGATCCGCTTGGTCGGGATCCGCGCCAGCTCCTCGCCGTCCAGCAGCACCGCGCCCCGGACCGGCTTCAGCAGCCGGCCGAGCGCCCGCAGCAGGGTCGACTTGCCGCACGCGTTCGGGCCGACGATCACCGTCACCCGCCCGTCCGGAACGGCCACGTCCAGGTCCTCGACGACCGTGCGCGCCTCGTAGGCCAGGGTGAGGCCCCGGGCCTCCAGACGGTGAGCGGACATCAGGAACCTCCACGGCGGGATCGGATCAGCAGCCACATCAGGTACGGGGCGCCGACCATGCCGGTCACCACGCCCACCGGCAGCTCCGTCGGAGCGAGCAGCCGCCGGGCGATCAGGTCGGCGAGGACCACCACCAGCGCGCCGGTCAGCGCCGAGCAGAACAGCGGGATCTGCGCCGAGCGGGCCAGCCGCAGCGCGATCTGCGGGGCCATCAGCGCGACGAAGTCCACCGGCCCGGCGGCCCCGGCCGCGCACGAGGCCAGCACGATGCCCAGCAGCGCCATGCCGAGGCGGATCCGGTCCAGGCGCAGGCCGAGGCCGACGGCGGTGGCGTCGTCGAAGGAGATCGACCGCTGGGCGCGGGCGGCCCACAGCGCGACCGGCAGGGCGGCGAGCAGCACCCGGGCGAGCCATCCGGCCTGGTCGTAGCCGGCGCCGTTCAGGCTGCCGGTCATCCAGACCTTGGCGGCCTGGGCCTGGAAGCCGTCGCCCTTGGTCAGGAAGACGGAGGTGAGGGAGGACAGCGCGACGCTGATGCCGATGCCGATCAGCACGAAGCGATGCGCGTGCAGGCCGCGCCGCCAGGCCAGCGCGTACACCAGCAGCCCGGCCACCAGCCCGCCGGCCACCGCCGCGTACGGGGCCTGGCCGGTCGAGCCGACCACGCCGTACGCCATCAGGCCGACCACGGTCGCGGTCGCGCCCCAGGTCACGCCCACCACGTCGGGGCTGGCCAGCGGATTGCGGGCGACGGTCTGGATCAGCGCCCCGGCCAGCCCGAGCGCCAGGCCGACCAGCAGCCCGACCACCACCCGGGGCAGCCGGAACTCGCCGACCACCAGCTCGTGCGGGCTGGGCCGCCCGAGCACCACCTTGACCACTTCGCCCGGCGGGACGGTGGACTCGCCCAGGCAGAGCGCGGCCACCACGGTCGCCGCCAGCGCCGCCAGCAGCCCGGCGGCGACGGCCACCGAGCGCCGGTGCAGCAGGAACGACGCCCGTCCGGCCCGGACGACGGAGTACCCGCGCAGGGGGACGGAACCGTTGCGGGGGCGGGGAGTCGCGCCGGGGCCGGGAGTCGCGCCGGGGACGGAACTCATGCCGCCACCACCTTCCGGCGGCGGACCAGGGCCACCAGCACCGGGACGCCGACCAGGGCCGTCATCACGCCCGCCGGGACCTCGGACGGCGGGAACAGGACCCGGCCGAGGGTGTCGGCGAGCAGCAGCAGCGCCGGGCCGAGGACGGCGGAGAAGCCGAGGATCCAGCGGTGGTCGGCGCCGGCCACCGCGCGGGCCGCGTGCGGGACGGCGAGGCCGATGAAGGCGATCGGACCGGCCGCCGCGACCGCCGAACCGGTCAGGACGGTCGCGCCGAGCGCGCCGACCGCCCGGACCAGGCCGGTCTTGGCACCCAGCCCCTTCGCGGTGTCGTCGCCGAGCGCCAGCGCGTCCAGTCCGCGCGCCACCGCGACCACCAGCACCGTGCCGACGGCCAGGAACGGCAGCAGCTGCCAGGCCACGTCCGAGGTCCGCCCGGAGAGCGAGCCGACGTGCCAGAAGCGGAACTGGTCCATGGTGGCCGCGTCGGTGGTCAGCACCAGGGTGTTGAGCGAGGCGATGAAGGCGGACGTCGCCGAGCCGGCCAGCGCCAGCTTGATCGGCGTGGCGCCGCCCCGGCCGCGCCCGGCGAGCCCGTACACCAGCACGGTGGCGATCACGGCGCCGACGAAGCCGAACCAGACGTACCCGGTGAGGGTGGAGACGCCGAAGCCGGAGATGGCGACCACCACGCCGGCCGCCGCGCCCTGGGAGACGCCGAGGATGCCGGGGTCGGCGATCGGATTGCGGGTCAGGCCCTGCATGACGGCCCCGGCCAGGCCGAGCGCCGCGCCGACGGCCAGGCCGACAACGGTGCGCGGCACCCGCAGCTCGCGGATCACCACGGCGTTGGCGGTGTCGCCGCCGTGCAGCAGGGCGTCGAGGGTGTCGCCGAACGGGATGGTCCGGCTGCCGACCGCCAGGCTCAGCAGCACCGCGGCGGCCAGGACGGCGAGGGCGGCGGCGAGCCACAGTGGTCGGCGCCGAGGCGCGCGGTACGGCGAGCCGGGCGGTGCGCCGGGCGGTGCGCCGGGCGGTGCGCTGGTGTCGGTCATGGGCCCTCTCCGCAGACAACTCAGGTAAACCTAAGTTCAGCCGAGAAGCCCGGGCAAATCGCCTCGTGGTCCGCGGCGCCGGTTGGGTAGCCTGACGGCATGTCCGCGACCCCACCCACTCCGCTCACCGTCGGCTTCGACCTCGACATGACGCTGCTGGACACCCGGCCGGGTATCCGCGCCACCTACCTGGCGCTCTCCGCCGAGACCGGCACCTACATCGACGCCGACCTGGTGGTCACCCGGCTGGGCCCGCCGCTGCTGGACGAGATCCGCAACTGGTTCCCGGAGGCCGACGTGGAGCGGGTCGTCGACCGCTACCGCGAGCTCTACCGCGACCTCGCCTTCGCCCCGACCGTGGCCCTGCCCGGCGCGCACGCCGCCGTCGAGGCGGTCCGCGCCCACGGCGGCCGGGTCGCGGTGATCACCGGCAAGTACGAGCCGAACGCGCGCCTCCACCTGGAGCACGCCGGGCTGGCCGCGGACACCGTGATCGGCGACCTGTGGGCGGAGACCAAGGGCGACGCGCTGCGCGAGCACGGCGCGAGCGTCTACGTCGGCGACCACCTGGGCGACATCCGGGGCGCCCGGCGCGCGGACGCCGTCGCGGTCTGCGTGCCCACCGGCCCGTACAGCGCGCAGGAGCTGCGCGAGGCGGGTGCGGACGTGGTGCTGGCGGACCTCACCGACTTCCCGGACTGGCTCGCCGCGCACCTGGCCGAACGCTAGCGCAGGCCCGCTGCGGCCTGCGGCGGCCCGTGGCGGTCAGGCGGGCCCGTAGCGGTCCGCGCGGGCCCGCAGCCGGTCCTCGGCGGCCGTCCCGGCCGTCCTCAGGACTCGACGGGCGCGCTCCGGCGGCGCTGGGACCGCGCGTTCAGCAGCAGCCCGGTCAGCGCGGCCAGGAAACCGGCCGGCATCAGCATGCTCAGCCAGTAGGCCGCCGTCGGCAGCGGCGTCAGGTGCAGGAACAGCGGGACGAAGGTGACCAGGGTGGCGAGTGCGCCGAGACCGAAGACGATCGCCCCGGCCTTGACGTACACGTCGCCGGGGTCGGTGCTCTGGCTGCTCACGTCTGCTCACTCCTCCGGGCCGGTCGGCACTGTCCCCAGTCTGGCAGAGCGGCGGCCGGGGGCCGCCACCGGAGCGGGTCGGTCACGTTGCGCAGTTTCCCGGCAGCTGAACGTTTTGATCCCTGTTGAGCGGGGGTATGCACGGGGTGCCGAGGGGCGCTACAGGTGCGCCCCGCGTCCTCAGACCCGGGGGGTGTGAGCCGATGGACCGCGCGGAGCCGCGCCACGGCCGTGCCGGCGCCGGGTTGCCCGTGACCGCGAGATCCCGGTCCCGCCGCCCCGACCGGGCCTCGGAACGCGGATCCCTCGCGGAACGCGGATGAGGCAGTGACGGACGGTTAGTCTGCTCCTGACCGCGTGCCGGCCATGAGCGCCCACGGGCGCCGAGTCGAGGCCGGTCGTCTTTTCCCACCACCCAGTGATCCCCGGCCCGGGCCGGGATCCCCCACACCCATTCGAGGACTGTTCGAGATGCCCACCGGCCAGGTCAAGTGGTTCAACGAGACGAAGGGCTTCGGCTTCCTGTCGCGCGACGACGGCGGCGACGTCTTCGTCCACACCAAGGCGCTGCCCTCCGGTGTCACGTCGCTGAAGCCGGGCCAGCGGGTCGAGTTCGGCGTGGTCGCCGGGCACCGCGGGGACCAGGCGATGGCGGTGCAGCTGCTGGAGGCGCTGCCCTCGGTGGCCGCCGCCCAGCGCCGGAGCGCCGACGACATGGCACCGATCGTCCAGGACCTGATCACCACGCTGGACGCGGTGCTGCCCGGTCTCCAGCGCGGGCGCTACCCCGCCAAGCCGACCGGCCAGAAGCTGGCCGGCCTGCTGCGCGCGGTGGCCGACCAGTTCGACGTCTGACCGTCGGCCGGCCGACGGCTAGAACGCGAGCGCACCCGGGTCGAGCGGGGGCACCAGCCCCTCCGCGGCGGCCCGGGTGAGCAGCGCGCGGACGGCGGCGTAGCCCTCCTCGCCGAGGTCCTCGCTGAACTCGGTGACGTACAGCCCGATGTGCTGCTCGGCGACGTCCAGGTCCATCTCCTGGGCGTGCGCCAGCACGTACTCGCGGCTCGCCGCCGGGTCCGCCCAGGCCTGCCGCACGGAGGCGCGGATCGCGTCGGCGATCGCCCGCAGCCGCTCGGCGCCGAGCGAGCGCCGGGCGACGATCGCGCCCAGCGGGATCGGCAGGCCGGTCTCCTGCTCCCAGGCCTCGCCCATGTCGGCCAGGCTGTGCAGGCCGTACTGCTGGTACGTGAAGCGTGCCTCGTGGATCACCAGGCCGGCGTCCACCCGGCCGTCCCGGACGGCGGGCATGATCTCGTGGAACGGCAGGACGACGATCTCGCCGAAGCCGCCCGGCACCGCCTTCGCCGCCCAGAGCCGGAACAGCAGGTAGGCGGTGGAGCGCTCGGAGGGCACCGCGACGGTCTTCCCGGCCAGGTCGGCGGGGGAGGCCACGCCCGGCAGGGTGAGCACCAGCGGGCCGCAGCCGCGGCCCAGCGCGCCGCCGCAGGGCAGCAGGGCGTACTCCTCCAGGACCCAGGGCAGCGCGCCGTAGCTGATCTTCAGCACGTCCAGCTCGCCGCGTTCGGCCCGGCCGTTGGTGACGTCGATGTCGGCGAAGGTCACCTCGGGGGCGTCCGCCCCGGGCACCAGGCCGTGCGCCCAGGCGTGGAAGACGAAGGTGTCGTTCGGGCAGGGCGAGTACGCGATGCTCAGCCGTTCAGCCACGGCCGGCCTCCTCAATCGGTTCGTGCCGCGCGGCCGGGTCCGGTTCGTGGCGCGCGGCCAGGTCGTGCACGGGCAGCGCGGCGAAGGCCCGCTCCAGGGCGGCCAGCGCCTCGCCGATCCGCCAGGCGGCCCGGTCGCGCGGGCCCACCGGATTGGACACCGTGCGCAGTTCGAGGGCCGGCACGCCGTACCGGGCGGCGGCCTCGGCCACCCCGAAGCCCTCCATCGCCTCGGCGACGGCACCGGGGTGGCGGGCGGCCAGTTCGGCGGCCCGCGCGGCGCTGCCGGTGACGGTGGAGACGGTCAGTACCGGGCCGACGGCGAGGCCCGGACCGTCCAGCGCCCGCGCGACCAGCGCGACGGCGGCCGGGGGCGGGGCGTGCCGGACGGTGCCGAAGCCCAGCTCGGTGACGTCGGCGAAGCCCTCGGGGGTCTCGGCGCCGAGGTCCGCGGCCACGATCGCGTCGGCCAGCACCGTGGAGCCGACCGGGGCGAGCGGGGCGAAGCCGCCGGCGATCCCGGCCGAGACGGCCAGCGCGTACGGGTGGGCCGCCAGCGCGGCACCGGCACCGGCGGCGGCCGCGGCCGGGCCGACCCCGGCGGCCAGCACGTCCACCGGCACCTCCTGGGCCCGGTGCAGCGTGCCGCCGGGCAGCGGCAGCGCGGCGGTCGCACCGGGCAGGCCGCGCAGCACGGCCTCGGCCTCGGCGGCCACCGCGACGACGACGAGCAGCCGGGCCCGTGCGGGGCCCGACTGCTCGGTGCGGCCGTCGGTGACGGCGGGCGCGGTCATCGCAGGACCGGTCAGCCGTTGTTGGAGGTGGCGCCCTCGGTCTTCAGCTGGAAGTACCAGACGGCGATCGGGGCCTCCTGGTTCGGGTCGCCCTCGACCACGGTCACCACGGTCTTGCCGCTGGAGTTGAGCACCTTGTTCGCCGGCTGGGCGCCGGACCAGGTCGGGCCCTTGGCGGCCGAGAACAGGGTGTAGCGACCGCCCTGGTTGGACGAGCCGCCGTTGGTGAAGGCCCACCAGCCCGTGTCGGCCACGTTGGGGGAGACCCCGATGCCGACCCGGTCGCTCCCCACGACGTCCGAGGTGGGCAGCGTGCCGTCGCGCAGGGCCTTGGTCGCGTCCTCCTGGCACTTCTGCTGCTGGTCGTCGGTGAGCGGGCTGCCGGCGTTCCAGCACAGCGGGTCCGCGACGATCGAGGAGTTGCCGACCGTGAGGGTGGCACGGTGCGAGATGTGCTCGGTCTGGCCGGCGGCAATGGCGACGGAGGTGCCCACCGTGGCGGCGCCGACCACGACGACGGCGCCGAGGGCGGCGATGGCACGGGAATTGAGGCTCATGCGTCAGAATCTACCGGGCCCGGCCGATCACGCGACGCGGGGGTCGGCACCGCGTGTTGCCGCGCCGTCGCGGTCAGGCGACCCGGGGCGTCGCCGGGTGCCGCCGCGGCCCCACCCGCAGGAGTGAGCGCAGCGTCCACAGCAGCGCCAGGCCGACCACCCCGGCGGCGATCGACAGGCCCAGCTTCCCGTTCAGCGGCAGCAGGATGCCGACCGCGCCGCCCGCCACCCAGGACAGCTGCATCAGGGTCTCCGAACGGGCGAACGCCGAGGTCCGCACCGCCTCCGGGACGTCCCGCTGGATCAGCGCGTCCAGCGCCAGCTTGCCCAGCGAGGCCGCCATCCCGGCCACCGCGGCGACCACGACCACCGTCACCACGCCGTACCAGAGCGCGGCCGCGGCCGTCGCGCAGGTCGCCAGCAGCAGCATCGCGCTGATGGTCTTCTCCGGGCCCCGGGTGCGCAGCCAGGACCCGAGCACCGAGCCCAGCGCGTTGCCCGTCCCGGCGGCCAGCGCCACCAGGCCCAGCGCCACCGTCGGCTGCAGCCCGCCGATCGGCTCCTCCCGCAGCAGGAAGGCCAGGAACATCACCAGGAAGCCGACCAGCCACTTCATCGCCGACATCGCCCGCAGCGCCAGGATCACCGAGGGGCCGACCGTGCGCAGCGAGGCCTTGACCGGCGGCGGCCTGTGGTGGATCAGGTGCGAGCCCTCGCCGTGCACCTCGGCGTGCAGGACGGCGCGCTGCTCGCCCTTGGCGGAGTCCACCGCGGGCGGCAGGTGGAAGGCCATCAGGGTGCCGACCACGAACACCAGGAAGGCGCCGCGCAGCGGCCAGCCGGGCCCGACCAGGTGCAGCAGCCCGCCCACCCCGGCCGCCACGCCGGTGGCCAGCAGTCCGGCCAGGGTGACCCGGGAGTTCGCCTTCACCAGGGACAGCCGGCTCGGCAGCAGTCGCGGCACCACCACGCTGCGCACCACGCCGTACGCCTTGGACGCGACCAGCACGCCGAGCGCCTCCGGGTAGAGCGCGATGCCGCCGCCGACGATCACCCCGGCCATCGTCCAGGCCAGCACCGCCCGGGCCAGCATCGCCATCGCCATGGCCGCCCGGCGGCCGTGCGGCAGCCGGTCCAGCAGCGGGCCGATCACCGGGGCCAGCAGGGCGAACGGGGCCATCGTGATCAGCAGGTAGAGCGCGACCCGGCCGCGGGCCTCGCCGGTGGGCACCGAGAAGAAGATGGTGGACGCCAGAGCGACGGTGATCAGCATGTCGCCGAAGGAGTTGAGCGCGTGCAGCTCGATCAGCTTCGCGAGGCCGGACTCGCCCGCGCCCTCGGCGGCGGTGGCCCGGCGGATCCGGCGGCCGGTGCCGTGCACCACCTTGCCGGTGCGGGAGCCGGCGGCGGAGGCGGTGCGGATCAGGAAGTGCCGGCGGGGCTCGGGGGCCTCGTCCTCGTCCCCGTCCGGCTCCCGCGGGGCCCGGTCGGGGCTGTCCGGGGCTTCGGCCCCGGAGGGGTCCACGGTGTCCGCGGGCGGCCCGGGGCCGTCCGCCGGCTGCGGTTCGTCCGCGCCGGGGACCGGGGGCTGCTGTCGCGGCACGGCGTCCGTAGGGTCGGGGCTGCCGGCCCGTGGGTCGCGCAGTGCGTGCTGCGACGGGTCGTGGTCCGCCACAAGCCCATCCTGCCCCAGAATCCCCGAGCCGACGCGGGAGCGGGCCCGGTTCGGCGCGGTCCCGGAAGGGCCGGGTCCGCCCCGGACTGTGCCGGGGCGCCGACCGACGGGTAGCCTGCCCAAGGTCGACCCGCCGACCCGCCGGGGCGCCGGCAGGCCGGTCGAGCGGCGCGGCCGGTACCCGAGGGGGCTCCCGGTCACGCAGAATGGACGAGGGACACCGAGCCGCGACGGAACAGGCAACACGCCGTGGGCGACAGAAGAACTGGGAGAGAATCGACGCCGTGAGTGCTGCGATGCGAAGCCGTACCCCCGACCGGCTCTGTGCCGAGGCCGTCGAACTCGCCCGTCAGGCCGCCGAGGAGGCCGTCGGTGCGGAGGCCGTCGGGCTGCACCTGGGTGTCCAGGCGGACGCCGACCGCGTCGTCACCCACACCTTCGAGTGCCTCGACGCGGCCTACCGCGGCTGGCACTGGGCGGTCACCGTCGCCCGTGCGCCGCGCGCCAAGAACGTGACCCTGGACGAGGTCGTGCTGCTGCCCGGCCCCGACGCGGTGCTCGCGCCCCAGTGGGTGCCGTGGAGCGACCGGCTGCGTCCGGGCGACATGGGCCCGGGCGACCTGCTGCCCACCGGCGCCGACGACCTGCGGCTGGAGCCCGGCTGGACCGGCGAGGACGAGCCCGCGCCGAACTCCGCGGTCGCCCTGGCGCAGGACGAGGACCTGGTCGTCACCGACCCGCACGTCCAGCCCGCCCCGGCCCGTGCCCGGATCGACGCCGTCGCCGAGGAGCTGGGCCTCGGCCGCAGCCGGGTGCTCTCCCGGCTCGGCCTGCACCTGGCCGCGGAGCGCTGGGAGAAGTCCCACGGCTCGCAGACCCCGATGGCGCAGGCCGCCCCGGCCTCGTGCGCGAGCTGCGGCTTCCTGGTCCCGATCGGCGGCTCGCTCGGACAGGCCTTCGGCGTGTGCGGCAACGAGTTCGGCCCGGCCGACGGCCAGATCGTCTCCTTCGCGTACGGCTGCGGCGGGCACTCCGAGGCGGCCGTCATCCCGGCCCCGCCGGCGCCGTCCGAGCTGATCCTGGACGAGCTGGTGGTCGAGCCGCTCCCGCTGCACCCCGACCGTGCCTCCGGCTCGGTCGAACCCGACGCCCCGGCCGAGGAGCTCGGCCACTCCTGAGCCGGGCACGCGCCCAGGCTCCAGCGGCCCGCCCGGTCAACGACCGGCGCGGGCCGCGGTGCTTTCCGGACGGCGGACGGCGGGTGCCGGGCGGGCGGCGGAAAGGCCGTCAGGTCCGCCGCCGGCGCCGTCCCCGGCCCGCCGGCGGCGGGGCCCGTGGTCGGGAGCAGTCAGTGGGGCAGGGAAGAATGCCCTACGACGAACAGGGCAGCGGAAGGCGGCAGGTCCAGTGGAACCTCGGATCATCGGCAGCGGCACGGACGAGCACCTCGCGGACCCCTTCGGCAGCGCCGCGCTGCGCCGACGGGTGCTGGCCGCCTGGGCCGCCTCGCCGGCCCGGTTCCGGGAGGACGCCAACGCGGAGGAGGAGCTGGCGCTGGGCGGCTACCGGGACCGTCTGGTGGTCGAGTTGGCGCAGAACGCGGCCGACGCGGCGGTCCGGGCCGGGCACGGCCCGGGCCGGCTGCGGCTGACCCTCGCCGACGGCGTGCTCGCCGCCGCCAACACCGGCGCCCCGCTGGACGAGGCCGCCGTCGAGTCGCTGTCCACCCTGCGCGCCTCCTCCAAGCGCGGTGAGACGCCCGCCGTCGGCCGGTTCGGGGTCGGCTTCGCCGCCGTCCTCGCGGTCACCGACGAGCCCGCCGTGCTGAGCGCGACCGGCGGGGTGCGCTGGTCGCTCGGCGAGGCGCGGGCGCTGGCCGCGGCCCAGCCCGAGCTGGCCGACGAACTGCGCCGCCGGGACGGCCACGTGCCGCTGCTGCGGCTGCCGTTCGCGGCCGAGGGCCCGGCCCCGGCGGGCTACGACACGGTGGTGGTGCTGCCGCTGCGGGACGCCGCCGCCGAGGACCTGACCCGCCGTCTGCTGGCCGGGATCGACGACGCGCTGCTGCTCACCCTGCCCGGCCTGCGCGAGGTCGTGGTGGAGACCCCGGACGGCACCCGGACGCTCACCCGGGACGCCGCGGAGACCCGCCCGGACGGGGTCACCGAGGTCACCGTCACCGACGACGCGGGCGGCCGGCTGCGGCAGACGGTCTGGCAGACCGTCGGGGCCTCCGGCACGCTCGCGGCCGAGCTGCTGGGCGACCGGCCCACCGAGGAGCGCGCCCGCCCGTACTGGACGGTGACCTGGGCCGTCCCGGTCGGCCCGGACGGCGTCCCGCAGCGGCCCGGGATCGCCTCCGTGCTGCACGCGCCCACCCCCAGCGACGAGCCGGTCGGTCTGCCCGCGCTGCTGATCGCCTCGTACCCGCTGGACTCCACCCGCCGGCACGTCGCCCCCGGCCCGCTGGCCGACTTCCTCACCGAGCGCGCCGCCGACAGCTACGCGGAGCTGCTGCGCGCCCGCGGCGCCGACCTCGGCTCGCTCGGCCTCGTCCCGGCCCCGCTCGGCCAGGGCGCGCTGGACAACGCGCTGCGCGCCGAGGTGCTCTCCCGGCTGCCCGAGACGCCGTTCCTGCCGCACCCGGCGCCGGTCGAGGAGGGCACGCCCGCGCTGCGGCCGCGGGACGCGACGCTGCTGGAGGGCGCGGACGGCTCGGTGGTCGAGGCGCTCTCGCCGATCTTCCCGGGGCTGCTGCCGGCCGGCCTGGAGCGCCGCACCGAGCTGCGGGTGCTGAACGTGCGCCGGGTGCCGCTGGCCGAGGTGGTGGACCAGCTCGGCGGGCTGGACCGCGAGCCCGCCTGGTGGCGCAACCTGTACGCGGCGCTGGGCGCGGCCGACCCGGAGGCGCTCGGCGCGCTGCCCGTCCCGCTCGCCGACGGGCGGACGGTCACCGGGCCGCGGCGCGTCCTGCTGCCCTCCGAGGACGCCGACTGGGCGGCCTTCCCCGGCTACCCCGAGTCGCTGGCGGGCGCGCTCGCCGCGCTCGACCTGCGCCTGGCCCACCCCGAGGCGGCCCACCCGCTGCTGGCCAAGCTCGGCGCCGGCACCGCCACCCCGGCCGGGGTGCTGGACACCCCCGAGGTGCGGGCCGCCGTCGCCCGCTCCTACGACCTGGCCGAGGACGACCTGGACGCGGCGCTCGAACTCGCCGACGCCGTCCTGGCCCTGGTGAAGGCCGCTGCCCCGGAGCCGGGTGCCCACCCCTGGCTGGCCCGGCTCGCGCTGCTCGACGACGAGGGCGAGCCCGCCCGGGCCGGCGAACTCGTGCTGCCCGGGAGCCCGTTCGCCGCGCTCGCCCGCGAGGAGGACGCCGGCTGGGTGGACGACGAGCTGCTGGAGCGCTGGGGGCCGGAGGTGCTGACCGCTGTCGGCGTGCTGGCCGACTTCGTGCTGGTGCGCGCCGAGGACGTGGTGCTCGACCCGGACGACCTGGAGCGGCTCGACCCCACCGTCCCGGCCGACCGCGCGGCCGGCGGCCACCCCACCGGCCTGCTGGACGAGGCGCCGGACGGGCTCGCCGAGTGGGCCGAGGACGCGCTGGAGGCGCTGCAGGCCGACGAGGCGGTCGGCGTCCCGCCGGTGGCCGCCGAGCTGCTGGCCGTGCGCGACCTCGACCTGGTGGACGACGACGCCTGGCCGGAGGCGCTCGCGGCGCTGGCCCGCCCGCCGTACCGGGACGCGGTGGTCGCCCCGGTGCGCACCCTGCTGCCGGACGGCTCGTACGCCGACCTGCCGCCGTACACCGCGTGGTGGCTGCGCGACCACCCGGTGCTGGCGGGCCGGGAGCCGGCCGGTCTGCGCGCCGCCGGGGCCGACCCGCTGCTGCGCGGCCTGTACGACGAGGCCCGCACCACCCTGGACGACCAGTTCCTGCACGCGCTCGGGGTGCGCACCACGCTGGCCGCGCTGCTCGCCGAGCCGCACGGGCCGGACGAGGTGCTGGACCGGATGACCGACCCGGAGGCCGAGGTCGGCCACCGTCAGCTGCACGGCATCCACACCGCGCTGGCCCGGGTGGACCGTGGGCGGATCGAGCCGCTGGACGTGGTGCGGGCGCTGCCGCCGCTGGACCCGGACACCGGGCGCCGGCCGGACCACACGGTGGTGGTGGACGCCACCGAGGCGGTCGTCGCGGACGCCCCCGACCTGGTCCAGCTGCTGCACCCGTACCCGCTGCTGCCGGTCGCCCCGGCGCTGGCCGCCGACCTCGCCGAGCGGCTGCACGTGTCGCTGGCCAGTGAGGTGGCGGGCGGCCGGGTGCTCTCCGAGGGCGTGCTGCACCGGGTCCCGGCGGTGGTGCGGGAACTGCTGCCCGGCTGCCCGGTCGCCTACGAGGAGCACGAGGAGCTGCTGGTCGTCGGGCCGGACGGCGGCGAGGCGGCGGTGGACTGGCGCTGGGACACCGGGGCGGACGCCCCGGAGCCGCCGTACGACCCGGAGCTGGCCGAGGCCGGCGACGAGGACGACGAGTTCGAGGTCCCGCCGGTGCCCGGTCTGCTGCACGCGGCCACTCCGGAGGGCCTGGCCGCCGGGCTGGCCTGGTCGGTCGGGCAGTGGCACCGCCGCTTCGAGGTGCTGGCCGCCCTCAGCGAGCCGGACCGCGCCTACGAGCTCTCGGCCGCCCGCGACTTCGAGGGCTGAGCGCCCCCCGCGGGCCCGCCCCCCCGCGGGCCCGCCCCGACCGGCGGGCCCGCGGGCGGGTCACTCCATGCCGCGGCGCTTCATGAAGTGCCAGGTGATCTCCAGGGCGATGCCGCAGACCACCGCGATGGCGACGCCGATCAGCGGGTCGCGGAAGCCGACCAGGGAGAGGTCGAAGAAGGACTTCAGCGGGGGCACCAGCAGCACCAGCGCGAAGGCGCCGCCCATGCTGGCGATCAGCAGCAGGCGCCACCAGTTGTACGGGCGGGCGACGATGGCGAGGACCCAGAGGGCGATCAGGAAGAGCGTCAGGGTGGCCACGCTGGTGTCGGCCTTGAGGTCGGTCGCGTGGTCGGCGCGGGCGAGCGAGTAGGCGACGAAGGTGCCGGTGCCGGCGATGACCCCGCCGGGGATCGCCAGCCGCAGCACGCGCTTCACGAACCCGGTGCGGGCCCGTTCGTCGTTGGGGGCGAGCGCGAGGAAGAAGGCCGGGATGCCGATGGTCAGCGAGGACAGCACGGTGGAGTGCCGGGGCAGGAACGGGTACGGCGAATGGGTGAAGATCACCAGGAGCGCCAGCAGGACCGAGTAGACGGTCTTCACCAGGAAGAGTGAAGCGACCCGCTCGATGTTGCCGATCACCCGGCGGCCCTCGGCCACCACCGACGGCAGCGAGGCGAAGGAGTCGTTCAGCAGCACGATCTGGGCGACCGCCTTGGTGGCGTCGGAGCCGGTGCCCATCGCCACGCCGATGTCGGCGTCCTTGAGGGCGAGCACGTCGTTGACGCCGTCGCCGGTCATCGCCACGGTGTGGCCGCGGGACTGCAGCGCCCCGACCAGCTGGCGCTTCTGCTGCGGGGTGACCCGGCCGAAGACGCTGGTCCGGTCGGCGGTCTCGGCGAGCTCCTTCGGGTCGGCGGGCAGGGAGCGGGCGTCCAGCGGGTGGTCGGCGCCGGGCAGGCCCAGGTGGCCGGCCACCGCGCCGACCGAGACCGCCGCGTCGCCGGAGATGACCTTGGCCCGGACCCGCTGGCTCTCGAAGTAGCGCAGGGTCTCGGCGGCGTCCGAGCGCAGCCGCTGCTGGAGCACCACCAGGGCCAGCGGGGTGAGGTCGGCCGCCGGGTCGGGGGAGTCCAGCGGGACGGGCGTGCGGCCCAGCAGCAGCACCCGCAGGCCCCGGGCGCCCAGCTCGTCCACCTCGGCCAGTGCCGGGTGTCCGGCGGGCAGCAGCACGTCGGGCGCGCCGAGCAGCCAGCTGGCCTCGCCGCCCTGCGGCTCCAGCAGCTGCACGCCGCTCCACTTGCGGGCGGAGGAGAAGGGCATCGCCTCGATCACCCGCCAGCCGTCGTGGCCGGAGCGGGCGCCGTCGTCGCCGCGCCCGTACGCGTCGATGACCGCCTGCATGGACGGGTTGGGGCGGGCGTCGGCGCCCGCCATCACGGCCAGGGCGTGCTGGACCGTCTCCGGGGCGACGGCGCCGGGCTCCCCGTCGGAGAGCACCCGCAGGTCGATCACGTCCATGCCGCCCTCGGTGAGGGTGCCGGTCTTGTCCAGGCAGACGGTGTCCACCCGGGCCAGGCCCTCGATCGCCGGGAGCTCCTGGACCAGGCACTGCTTGCGGCCGAGCCGGACCACGCCGATCGCGAAGGCGACCGAGGTCAGCAGCACCAGCCCCTCGGGGACCATCGGCACGATGCCGGCCACCATGCGCCGTACGGCCTCCCGCCAGTCCCGGCCCTCGACGGCCAGCTGGCTGATGATCAGGCCGAGGGCGGTGGGGATCAGCAGGTAGGTGATGATCCGCAGGATGCTGTCGATGCCGGAGCGCAGCTCCGACTTCACCAGGGTGAACTTGCTGGCCTCCTCGGCGAGCTGGGCCGCGTAGGCCTCGCGGCCGACCTTGGTGGCGGTGAACGCGCCGGCGCCGGCCACCACGAAGCTGCCGGACATCACCTGGGCGCCGGGCTGCTTGAGGACCGGATCGGGTTCGCCGGTGAGCAGCGACTCGTCGACCTCCAGGCCGTCCGCCTCGGTGACCTCGCCGTCCACGATCACCTTGTCGCCGATGCCGAGCAGCACGGTGTCGTCGAGGACGATCTCGGAGACGCCGATCTGCTGGACGGCGCCGTCCCGGCGGACCTGCGGTCGCGCCTCACCGATCAGGGCCAGGCTGTCCAGGGTCTTCTTGGCGCGCAGCTCCTGGATGATGCCGATCGCCGTGTTGGCCACGATGACCAGGCCGAACAGGCCGTCCTGGATCGGACCGACGATCAGGATGATCCCGAACATCACGCCGATGATCGCGTTGAAGCGGGTGAAGACGTTGGCCCGGACGATCTCCCGGGTGGACCGGCTGGACCGTACAGGGACGTCGTTGACCTGACCCTTCGCGACCCGCTCGGCCACCTCGGAGGCCGTCAGGCCGCCGCGTCTGCCGGGCAGCAGGCCGAGGGGGTGCGCTCCGTCCGGGCGGTCTTCGTCGGTCGGCCGCTCTTCCGCTGGCTGGGCAGGCTGCGTCATGGCACCGACTCTACGGGCGCCTTATGTCCGGTGCGTGCTACTAAAGGACCATTCAGTCCGACCGGGTGGCCGGACCCTGGCCGTCGTCCCCGGTCGCCCGTTCGGCCGTGTGCCCCGGCGCCGGTCCGGCCGCCTCGGCGGCGCGGCTGCGGGCGATCGCGTCCCGCCGGGCGCGGCAGTACCAGAGGCCGATCAGGCCGAGCAGGCCGCCGGAGAGGCAGATCCAGGGCCAGGTGCCGTGGCCGTGCGCGGAGAGGCTGCCCTGGAAGGGGAGCAGGGCGAGGAAGGCGATGAACCACAGCACCGTGCCGCCGCCGACGATGGCGACGTCGTTGGCCTCCAGCGGAGGGGGAGAGGGGTGCAGTGGCGTCTTGGGCATGGGGTCTAGCGTACGGTGCGGTGGGGCGGCTGCGCGGGTGCCGGGACCCCCCGCGGACCCCCTGCAGGCCCCCCGCAGGCTCTACGCGCGAAGATAGCGCGTGTGCGATCGGGAAACCATACTTAAAGATCTGCGCCCGGCCACCGTCGCCCCGGGCGTCCCCCACCCTCTCCTCAGCTCCCCCACAGAGGACGCACGCATGCCTGTGGTCCAGCCGACCACCGAGTCGCCCGAACCCGCCGACGCCGCGCCGAAGCCCCCCACGAGCGCCGTCGACCGCTTCTTCCGGATCAGCGAGCGAGGCTCCACCCTGCCGCGCGAGATCCGCGGTGGTGTCGCCACCTTCTTCACCATGGCGTACATCCTGGTGCTGAACCCGATCATCCTGGCCAGCGGCACCGACGTCACCGGGGCCCACCTGGACAGCGGCCAGCTGGTCACCGCCACCGCCCTCACCGCGGGTCTCACCACCCTGCTGATGGGTGTCATCGGCAACGTCCCGATCGGCCTGGCCGCCGGCCTCGGCGTCAACACGATCGTGGCGCTCCAGCTCGCTCCGAAGATGACCTGGCCGGACGCCATGGGCATGGTCGTGCTGGCCGGTTTCGCGATCATGCTGCTGGTCGCCACCGGTCTGCGCGAGCGCGTCATGAACGCCGTCCCGCTCGGCCTGCGCAAGGCCATCGCGATCGGTATCGGTCTGTTCATCAGCCTGGTCGGCCTGGTCGACTCCGGCTTCGTCAGCCGCATCCCGGACGCCGCCCACACCACCGTCCCGCTCCAGCTCGGCAGCAACGGGCACCTGCTCGGCTTCCCGGTGCTGATCTTCGTGGTCGGCCTGCTGCTCACCCTGGTCCTGCTGATCCGCAAGGTGCCCGGCGCCATCCTGATCAGCATCGCGGTCTCCACCGCGCTCGCCGCGGTCATCGACAAGGTGGCCGACGTCCCGGCGGCCAAGTGGGGCCTCACCGTCCCGACCTGGCCGGGCAACCCGGTCTCCGCGCCGGACTTCGGACTGGTCGGCAAGGTCAGCCTGTTCGGCGGCTTCGAGAAGGTCGGCGTGCTGACCGGCCTGCTCTTCGTCTTCACCGTGCTGATGTCCTGCTTCTTCGACGCGATGGGCACCATCCTCGGCGTGGCCGACGAGGCCCACCTGCTGGACGAGAAGGGCGACCTGCCCGGCATCAACAAGGTCCTGATGGTCGACGGCATCGCCACCGCGGCCGGCGGCGCCACCTCGGCCTCCGCCAACACCTGCTTCGTCGAGTCCACCGCCGGCGTCGGCGAGGGCGCCCGGACCGGCTTCGCCTCGATCGTCACCGGCCTGCTCTTCGTGGTGGCGCTCTTCCTCACCCCGCTCGCCACCATGGTCCCGGCCCAGGCCGCCACCCCGGCCCTGGTCACCGTCGGCTTCCTGATCCTGGCCAACTCGATCAAGGCGATCGACTGGGCCGACTACACGATCGCGATCCCGGCCTTCGTGACCATCGTGATGATGCCGTTCACCTACAGCATCACCAACGGCATCGGCATGGGCTTCATCGTCTTCTGCGTGATGCGCCTGGCCGCCGGCCGCGGCCGCGAGGTGCCCGTCCCGATGTACGCGGTGGCGACGGTGTTCGCCTTCTACTACCTGATGCCGGCCTTCGGCCTGCTCTGACGCCGTACGCCGACCGAGCCCCGTCCCCCCGTTCCGGGAGGGCGGGGCTCCGGCGTTCCCGCGGGCGGCCGTCCGGTCAGTGGACGCAGAACTCGTTGCCCTCCGGGTCTCCCATGACGGTCCAGGCGCCGCCGGGCTCCTCGACGTGCCGCAGGACGGTGGCGCCGAGGGATCCGAGGCGGGCGACGGTGGCCTCGCGCTCGCCCGGGCCGGGGTGGACGTCGAGGTGCAGGCGGTTCTTGCCCCGCTTGGGCTCGGGGACGGCCTGGAACAGGACACGGCGGCCGAGGCCGGTGTCCGAGGCCGGATCGAACGGGTCCTCGGGGTGGCGGACGGCGGCCAGGGAGCGCCAGGCCGGACGGCCGTCCAGCTCGGTGACGTCCTTCGGGCCGACCGCGCCGGCGGCGAGCAGCCGGGTGATCAGCGAGCCGTGGTCCTCCTGCCTGTACTCCAGGGCGGCGGCCCAGAAGGCGGCCTGGCGGTGCGGATCGGCGCAGTCGATGACGAGCTTCCAGTGCAGCGGCATGTAACCGTTTCTACCGGTTACCGGGAGGGCGGGCAACGGCCGGCCGTCAGAAGTTGTCAAAAAGGCACTCGTGTAGGCGAGTTGGCGGCGGGAATACTGCCTGGACGGAGAAGGGGGAGGGGACTCGACCGATGGTGCAACAGGATCCGCCGGGGGGCGTCGAGGCACAGCTGCTGCCGGAGCTGTTCTGGACGACGGACAAGGCCTCGCTGGACGGCCAGCGCGAGACGCTGCGCTGGTACCGCGGGCTGATCGCGATGCTGGTGGTCGCCGCGGTGATCGGGTCGTTCCCGGGCCCGGACGACAAGGCCGACTTCGACGTCTGGCCGCTGTTCTCGGTCGCCGCCTTCCTGGTGGCCGGCTACTTCTGGTCCCGGCTGCGCCGCAGCAACCCGCAGGGCCGCTGGTACCAGGCCCGGGCGGCGGCCGAGTCGGTCAAGACGCTGGCCTGGAAGTACACCGTCCGGGCCCGGCCGTTCGACGGCCCGGCCGAGTCCGCGGACGTCGACCACGGCTACCTGCTCCAGGTCGAGGACGTGCTGCGGGCCTTCGAGGACCCGGAGATCGTGCCGCCCGGCAGCGTCGCCGAGATCACCCCGGAGATGCGCCGCCGGCGCGCCGAGAGCCTGACCGCGCGGCGCACCCTCTACCTGCGCACCCGGGTCGAGGGCCAGCGCACCTGGTACCGCTCCCGGGCCGAGGCCTGCGACTCGCAGGCGGTCTCCTGGGGGCTCGGTGTCGCGGTGCTGATCATCGTCGGTGCCGCGGCGGCCGTCGCCCAGGCCACCGGCGCGCTGCCGGTGCACGTGTTCGGCGCCACCTCGGCCGCGGCCGCGGCGATCATCGCCTGGACGCAGCTCAAGCAGCTCGGCCCGCTGGCCGCCGCCTACCAACTGGCCGCGCGCGAGCTGGAGAACGTCGGCAACCAGCTGTCCGACCTCGACCTCCGGGCGCCGGACGCCGAGGAGGGCTGGGCCCGGCTGGCCGCCGAGGCCGAGGACGCGGTCTCCCGGGAGCACACCACCTGGCGGGCCCGCAGGGCGTTCCCGCGCTGAGCCGGGCCGGGCGGCGGAGGGTACTCGACCGGAGCGGGGACTTGGGGAGATCCGGCGAAACGCGGGGCGCAGGTGTGCGGGGTGCGTGAGGGTAGAGCGCCCAGGTACGGACCGTAATCATTACGTGTCCATGCCCTGGTTTCATCGCCTGCGCGCGACCCCAGTTCCCGCCGGAGGCCCTCCTTGCGCATTCTCCTGATCGCCAGCGCGTTCAACAGCCTGACCCAGCGCGTCCACACCGCCCTGCGCGAGCGCGGCCACCAGGTCGCCGTCCAACTCGCCCTCGACGACGAGCGGATGAGGGCGGCGGTGGCCCGCACCGACCCCGAGCTGATCATCTGCCCGATGCTCACCAAGGCCGTCCCGCAGGACATCTGGTCCACCCGGACCGTCCTGATCGTGCACCCGGGCCCCAAGGGCGACCGCGGCCCCTCCTCGCTCGACCGGGCGATCACCGAGGGGGTGGAGCGCTGGGGCGTCACCGTGCTGCAGGCCGTCGCGGAGATGGACGCCGGCGACATCTGGGCGTCCGTCGAATTCCCCGTCCCCGCCTGCGGCAAGAGCGAGTTGTACCGGGGCGAGCTCGCCGACGCCGCCGCCGAGGCCGTCCTGCTGGCCGTCCAGCGGTACGAGGGCGGGCTGTTCACCCCCGAGCCGCTGGACTACGCCCGGCCGGACGTGCACGGCGAAGCGCGCCCCTTCCTGCGCCAGGAGGAACGCCGGATCGACTGGGAGCGGGACGGCACCGCCACCGTGCTGCGCAGGCTGCGCGCCGCCGACTCCCAGCCCGGCGTCCTGGACGAGCTGTACGGACGGGAGTTCTTCCTGCACGGCGGCCACCCCGAGGACGAACTGCGCGGCCCGGTGCCCGGCGCCGTGCTGGCCACCCGGGACGGCGCGATCTGCCGGGCCACCGTGGACGGCGCGGTGTGGATACCGCAGCTGCGCCCGCGCCGCACCCCCGGCGGGCCGGTCACCTTCAAGCTGCCGGCCGCCACGGTGCTCGCCGACGAGCTGTACCGGGTCCGTGAGGTGCCGGTGAGTCCGGAGCGGGCGGGCCGCCGGGACACCTGGTCGGAGCTGCGCTACCGCGAGGAGGGCGAGGTCGGCTTCCTCGAATTCGCCCACGCGGGCGGGGCGATGAGCACCGAGCAGTGCCGCCGGCTGCTCACCGCCTACCGGGAGGCGGCCGACCGGCCGACCTCGGTGCTGGTGCTCGGCGCGCCCCGGGACTTCTACTCCAACGGGATCCAGCTCAACGTCATCCAGGGCTCGGCCTTCCCGGCGCTGGAGTCCTGGGAGAACATCAACGCGATGGACGACTTCGTCGAGGCGGTGCTGACCACGACGGACAAGGTGACGGTGGCGGCGCTGGCCGGGAACGCGGCCGCCGGCGGGCTGATGGCGGCGCTGGCCGCCGACGAGGTGTGGTGCCGGGAGTCGGCGGTGCTCAACCCGCACTACCGGCTGATGGGCCTGTACGGCTCCGAGTACTGGACGTACACCCTGCCCCGCCGGGTCGGCGCCGAGCAGGCCGAGCGGCTCACCGCCGAGGCGCTGCCGGTCGGCGCCGACCACGCCCGCCGGATCGGCCTGGTGGACCGCACGGTCGGCGGGGACGCGGCCGGGTTCCGCCGCTGGGTGGCGCGCGAGGCGGCCCGGATCGCCGCAGCGCCGGACCTCACCGGGCGGCTGGTGGACAAGAAGCGCCGCCGCGCGGCCGACGAGGAGGCCAAGCCGCTGGTGGAGTACCGGGCGGAGGAACTGCGCCGGATGCACGCCAACTTCTACCGGGCGGGCGAGCCGTACCACGCGCTGCGGCGGGACTTCGTGCACAAGGTCTGCCCGGTGGCCACGCCGGAGCACGTGGCGGGGCTGCTCGGGCGGCCCGGACAGCCGTAACGGCCGGCCCGGGCCCCGGCGGGGCCTTCGGACAGTGGGAGCGGGGACGGGCGGCGCCCGGCCGGGGTGGGGGGCCCGGCCGGACGCCCGCTCGGGCCCCCGCTCCCGTGCCCGGCCTCAGCGCCGGGCGGCCCCGCCCAGCGGCCGCCGCTGCGGGAGCAGCGGGCTGCCCTGGTCGCCCGGGGTGCGCGCGGCCCCCGCGGCCCGCGCGGTCCCGGAGGCGCGCGGGGGCCGCGGAGGCAGCGGGGCGGCCGGACCGGCCAGCAGGGGCTGGGAGTCGGACCGGCTCGGCGAGACCGCGAAGGCCAGCGAGCCGAAGAACACGTAGCAGCCCAGCCCGACCCCGAGCGGGAAGATGAACTGGAGCGCCATCACGCCGGCCTCGGTGGAGCGCGAGAGGTCCAGCTGGACGGAGAGCGCCGCCATGCCGGTGTAGTGCATCGCGCAGACCGCCACGCCCATCACCGGCGCCGCCGCCAGCACGGCGAGCGTGCCCCGGATGTTGAGCGCGGCCCAGAGCGCGGCCGTGGCCGCGACCACGGCGATGGCCACCGAGGCGGCCACGGTGGGCCGGTCGTAGCCGAGGGTGCCGGGCAGGACCATCGCGGCCATGCCCAGGTAGTGCATCGCGGCGACCCCCAGACCGGTGGTCAGCCCGCCGACCAGCAGGGCCAGGACGCGGCGCCGCCAGTACCCGACGGTGAAGAGCCCGACGCCGACCACGGCGACGGCGACCAGCAGGCTGAGCACGGTCAGGTCGGGCCGGTAGCCGATCTCGACGCCGGTCACGGAGAAGCCGAGCATCGCGATGAAGTGCATGGACCAGATCCCGGCCCCGAGCGAGGTCGAGGCGAACAGCAGCCAGACGGCCCGGGTGCGGCCCCGGGAGACGAGTGCCCAGCGGGCGCTGCGCAGGGCGACGAAGGCGCCGACGCAGGCGACGAAGTACGAGACCGCCGGTGTCACCCAGCCGTGGTCGGCATGGTGGATCTCACCCAATGGAGCTCCCTGGAGGAGGGTTGAGGGCACCGGGGCGCGGGCGGACGCGGCTGGCCGGGGAAGGCGCGCGGCGGCGGGCACCGGAGCGGGAACGTGCTCCCGCAGGGGAGGAGCCTGGCATGTGGTGCCCCTGACAATCCGGGAGAGTAACCACTGCCCGGCGGTCGCACAATGTTCGTGCTTTTCGTGAAGTCCCAGGTCAGGATGGGCCTTTACGCGGCCTGCATGATCCCGGCACCAAGCCCTGACACCGCCTGCGCACCGCCTCCGGGTGGCTGCGGTCCGCTGTCGGCGCTCACTCCAGGGGGGCTAGCCCGAACGGGTGGCCGGCCGGGTCGATCAGCACCCGCAGGGTGCGGCCGTGCTGGTAGGCGGGCTCGGTGGCGCCGAGCGCGAGGGCCTTCGCGGTGGCCTCGTCCAGGTCGTCGACGTAGAAGTCGAGGTGGAAGTGCTTGCTGCCGTCCGGTTCCGTCCACGGTTCCGGCCGGTAGCCGGTCACCCGGCCGAAGCCCAGCGGGCTGCCGCCCTCGGGGTTGTCCAGGATCGCGAAGCGCTCGTCCGCGTGCCTGGTCTCCCACCCCAGCAGCTCGCCGTAGAACGAGGCCAGCGCGACCGGGTCGGCGCAGTCGATGGTGACCATGGCGAGCCGGGCGAAGCCGGTGTCGCCTGGCCCGGTGCGCGCGGACCGCTCGGACGGCTGCGGCTGTTCGGACCGCTGGGACCGCTCGGACTGCTCGGTGGCGAGGTCGGACATGGCAGGTCGGCCCTTCCGGGAGAGAGCTGGGGCCCATGACCAATATGGCACCGCGGTGACCCTCCGGCACGGCGGCGGATCTCATTTTCCTTAGCGAGAGTAATGACGTAGGCTAAAGAGATGCCCGAGATGTCCGAGCAGGACCTCGCAGCGATCAGTCAGCTGCGATCGTCCACGATGCGCCTCTCCCGACGACTCAAACACCAGCGGGTGGAGGAGTCGCTGAGTCCCACCGAGATGGGAGTGCTGGGCACCCTCGCCCGGTGCGGAAAGGCGACGCCGGGTGAGCTCGCCCGGAAGGAGCACGTGCAGCCTCCTTCGATGACCAGGATCGTCGCGATGCTGGAGGAGAAGGGGCTGGTGCGGCGCGAACCGCACCCCGAGGACCGCCGCCAGGTGGTCGTCAGCAGCACCGAGCAGGCCGAGACGATTCTCGCGGAGAGTCGTCGACGCCGGAACGTCTGGCTCGCCGAACTCGCCCAGGGGCTCGACGAGGAGGAATGGGCCGTCCTCAGGGAGGCCGCGCCCGTGCTCTACAAGCTCGCCCACCTGTAGCTCGCCCACGTGCGGCTCGCACACCTCAGAGGCACACCGACCCCGGCCGGCCGCCGGGAGAAGAAGGAGCCCGCATCACCGCAGGACCGACCACCGACACCAGGAGCGCGACGGCCACCGCCATGGCCGTCGCGCCACGAGGGGAGACCAACGTGACACCGCCGGCCGCAGCCAGCGCCGCCGCCATCCGCACCGACGACCCGACCACCGACCCCGCCGCGGCCACTGCCGCGGCCGCCGACGCCCAGGCACCCGCCCCCACGGGGCTGCCCGGCAACGGCGACGACGACCCCGACGAACGCACCGCGGCGGACTCCGCCGCCCAGCGCCGCGCCCACGCGGCCTCGTCCCCGACCGGCACCCGCTTCACCAGGCCCGGGGGGATGTTCTCCTCACTGCGCGTTCGCAACTACCGCTACTACTTCGCCGGCCAGGTGGTCTCCAACACCGGCACCTGGATGCAGCGCATCGCCCAGGACTGGCTGGTGCTGAGCCTCACCGGCAGCCCGCTCGCGGTCGGCATCACCACCGCCATGCAGTTCCTGCCGATGCTGCTGCTCGGCCTGTTCGGCGGCGTGCTCGCCGACCGGATGCCCAAGCGCCGGCTGCTGGTCTTCACCCAGGGCGCGATGGGCCTGCTGGCCGCAGGCCTCGCGGTGCTGACCGTCGGCGGCGTGGTGACGCCGTACTACGTGTACGCCTTCGCACTGCTGCTCGGCCTGGTCACCGTGGTGGACAACCCGACCCGGCAGGCCTTCGTCTCCGAGATGGTCGGGCCCAAGGACCTCGCCAACGCCGTCAGCCTGAACGCCGCCAACTTCCAGACCGCCCGGCTGGTCGGCCCCGCCGTCGCGGGCCTGCTGATCGCCGCGGTCGGCAGCGGCTGGGCGTTCGCCGTCAACGCGCTGTCCTTCGCCGCCGTGATCGGCGGGCTGCTCGCGATGCGGGAGAGCGAACTGCGCCCGACCGAGCCGATCGCCCGCGAGAAGGGTCAGCTGCGCGAGGGGCTCCGGTACGTCAAGGAGCGGCCGGAGCTGCTCTGGCCGATGGTGCTGGCCGGGTTCATCGGCACCTTCGGCTTCAACTTCCCCACGCTGCTCTCCGGCTTCGCGTACGACACCTTCAAGGTCGGCGCCGGCCAGTACGGCCTGCTGAACACCGCGATGGCGATCGGGTCGCTGACGGGTGCGCTGCTCGCCGCCCGCCGGGGCGTGCCGCGGCTGCGCCGGCTGGTCGGCGCGGCGCTGGCCTTCGGAGCGCTGGAGGTGGTCGCCGCGTTCGCGCCCGACTACTGGACCTTCGCGCTGCTGCTGATGCTGGTCGGGGTCTTCGGGCTGAGCTTCAACACCTCGGTCAACTCCTCGCTGCAGCTGGCCACCGACCCCGCGATGCGCGGCCGGGTGATGGGCCTGCTGGTGCTGGTCTTCACCGGCGGCACGCCGATCGGCGCCCCGATCGTCGGCTGGGTGACCGCCTCGTACGGGCCCCGGCTCGGCCTGCTGGCCTGCGGACTGGTGTCCGCGGCGGCGGCCGGCACGGTCGGCCTGGTGCTGGCCCGCAGCGCGGACCTGCGGGTGCGGTTCGACCTGCACCCGGGCCGCGGCGGCCGGGTGGTGGCCTTCGTGCCGCGGACCGCGCCGGCGGCCAAGTCGGAGCTGGCCGCGGCCTGCTGACCGTCCGTCGGGCCCCCGGGAGGCGTCCCGGGGGCCCGTGGCGGTTCAGAGCCGGATGGCGAGGACCTGGCCCGGCCAGGCGCCGTCCGGCCGCTCGACCTCGAAGCCCTCGGTCTCGGTGAAGCCGAGCGCCCGGTACTGGGCGACCAGCCCGCGGTCGGCGCCGGCGTAGCAGTCCACCCGGAGCAGGCCGATGCCGCGGCGGCGGGCCTCCTCCACCGCGTCGGCGATCAGCGCGGCGCCGATGCCCGAGCCCTTGCGGGTGCGGTCGGTGACCAGGTTGCGGACGAACAGCTCGCGCTCGGCCACGGCGGGGACGTACGCGCCGCGCTCCTCGGACAGCACGCAGGAGCCGACCGTACGGCCCCGGTCGTCCACCGCGAGACGGATCAGGAACGGCTCGGCGCCGTACTTCGCGATGTGCTCCACCCGGGCCGGGTCGGTGCTGAAGGGCCGGTCGCCCCACTGGCCGGTGCGGCCGCGGCCGGCCAGCCAGGCCACGGCGCCGTCGAGCAGGGCGAGGACGTCGGGGATGTCCTCGGGGCCTCCGGTGCGGATCTTCACGCCGCTGGGATCGATCATGGATCCGTTCTATCCCGAACCGGCGTGCGCGGGAAGATTGATCCATGAGGTTGTTCGTGGCGGTGCTGCCACCCGTCGAGGCGCTGCAGGGGCTCCTCGACGCGGTCGCGCCGCTGCGGGAGCTGCCCGGGGCGGAACGGCTGCGCTGGACCGGCGTCGAGGGCTGGCACCTGACCCTGGCCTTCCTGGGCGAGGTGCCGGCCGAGCGGCTGCCGGAGCTGGCGGCGGGCCTGGCCGCCGTCGCCGAGGTCCACCCGGTGCACCGGCTGCGGATCGCGGGCGCGGGGCGGTTCGGCGACCGGGTGCTCTGGGCCGGGGTCGAGGGCCAGGCCTGGGCGCTGCGCCGGCTGGCCGACGCCGTCACCGCGGCCACCGCCGAGGTCACCGGGGCGACCGACGACTACGCCTTCCACCCGCACCTCACCCTCGCCCGGGCCGGCTCCTCGCGCGGCCACCGCAGGGCCGTGCAGCGGGTCGCGGCGGCCGAGCTGGACGGCCTGGTGGCGGCGCTGGCCGACTACCGGGGGCCGGAGTGGGACGCCACCGGGCTGCACCTGGTGCGCAGCGACCCGGGCGGCGGCTCGGTCCACTACGAGTCGCTGTACACCTGGCCGCTGGCGGACTGGAGCTGAGGCCCCCCGGGGCGGCTCCAGGACCGGGGCCGCGGGGCCCGGGGCCGGGGCCCGGGAGAAGTCCGGGGCGGGCCGCAGGTACGCTCGATGACCGTGGATCCCAAGACTCGTATGCGCATCGTCTCCGGCACCCTGGTGCTGATGCTGGTCGTCGTGCTGATCAGCTCGCTGGTCGGCCGCTAGGGCGTGTCTGACAATTCCCGCCGGGTGCGCGACGCCGGGGCACGCACCTCGCCGCGTTGTCGTCGGTCGCCAATGCTCCGCAGTGGCTCCCTCCTCCGCCTTGCGATGCACGCACCCCGACGCCGCGCCCTGATCCGACTCGAATGGTCAGACACGCCCTAGGACACGCCCCCGGCGGGAGGACCCCCGGCCCGGCCCCGGAACGGCGAGAGGGCCACCGCCCGTCGGCGGTGGCCCTCGGCCGTGTCCTCGGGGGACCGGTCAGACCTTCGCGAGCTGCTCCACCACGTGGTCGATGCAGTGGGTGAGCGCCTCGACGTCCGCCGGGTCGATCGCCGGGAACATCGCGATGCGCAGCTGGTTGCGGCCCAGCTTGCGGTACGGCTCGGTGTCCACGATGCCGTTGGCACGCAGTGCCTTGGCGACCGCGGCGGCGTCCACCGACTCGTCGAAGTCGATGGTGCCGACCACCTGGGAGCGCTCGGCCGGGTTCGCCACGAACGGGGTGGCGTAGGCGGACTTCTCGGCCCAGGAGTACAGCCGGGACGAGGAGTCCGCGGTGCGGGCGACCGCCCAGTCCAGCCCGCCGTTGCCGTTCAGCCACTCCAGCTGGTCGGCCAGCAGGAAGAGCGTGGAGAGCGACGGGGTGTTGTACGTCTGGTCCTTCGACGAGTTGTCGATGGCCGTCGGCAGCGAGAAGAACGGCGGGATGTAGCGGCCGGAGCCGGCGATCTCGGCGGCGCGCTCCAGCGCGGCCGGGGAGAACGTCGCCAGCCACAGGCCGCCCTCGGAGGCGAAGGACTTCTGCGGGGCGAAGTAGTAGACGTCGGTCTCGGTGATGTCCACCGGCAGGCCGCCGGCGCCCGAGGTCGCGTCCACCAGGACCAGCGAGCCCTCGTCCGCGCCCACCGGACGTCCGATCGGCATCGCGACGCCGGTCGAGGTCTCGTTGTGGGTGAGCCCGTAGACGTCCACGCCGGCCTCGGCGACCGGCAGCGGGTGGGTGCCCGGGGCGGTCTTGATCACGGTCGGCTCGCCGAGCCACGGCGCGGCCCTGACCGAGGAGGCGAACTTCGAGGAGAACTCGCCGAAGTCCAGGTGCTGGGACTTCTCCCGCACCAGGCCGAAGGCGGCGATGTCCCAGAAGGCGGTGGAGCCGCCGTTGCCGAGGACGACTTCGTAGCCGTCCGGCAGCGAGAACAGGCTGCTCACGCCCTCGCGCACGCGCTTGACCAGGTCCTTGATCGGGGCCTGGCGGTGCGAGGTGCCGAGCAGGGAGGTCTGGGTCGCGGCGAGGGCACTCAGGGCCTCGGGGCGCACCTTGGACGGTCCGCAGCCGAAACGGCCGTCTGCGGGCTTGATGTCAGCGGGGATCTGGATCTGAGCCACGCGCGCAGCCTACCGGCCGGAGGGTTCGGCGGGGTACGGCCGTCCGCCCGCTGAGACCGTGATCACTGCTGCCCGGAGGCGGGCCGGAGATGTGCGGCAGCGGGCCCGGCCGGAGCCGGACCCGCTGCTCAGGGGCACTGTCCGGACGCTCGTCCGGTATCCCAGGGGAGGGGATCAGCGGACGATGGCGTCCCAGCCCTCGATCTCCTCGGGGCGGCGCGGGCCGGGGCCGATGTAGCGCGCGGAGGGGCGCACGAGCCGGCCCGTGCGCTTCTGCTCCAGGATGTGCGCCGACCAGCCGGCGGTGCGCGCGCAGGTGAACATCGAGGTGAACATGTGCGCCGGGACCTCGGCGAAGTCCAGCATGATGGCGGCCCAGAACTCGACGTTGGTGGCCAGCACGCGGTCGGGGCGACGGTTGTGCAGCTCCTCCAGCGCGGCCTTCTCCAGCGCCTCGGCGACCTCGAAGCGCGGCGCGCCGAGCTCCTTGGCGGTGCGGCGCAGCACCCGGGCGCGCGGGTCCTCGGCGCGGTAGACGCGGTGGCCGAAGCCCATCAGGCGCTCGCCCTTGTCCAGGGCGTTCTTGACCCAGGCGGTCGCGTCGCCGGTGCGCTCGATCTCCTCGATCATGCCGAGCACGCGCGACGGCGCGCCGCCGTGCAGCGGGCCGGACATCGCGCCGACCGCGCCCGAGAGGGCGGCCGCGACGTCGGCGCCGGTGGAGGCGATGACCCGGGCGGTGAAGGTGGAGGCGTTCATGCCGTGCTCGGCGGCCGAGGTCCAGTAGGCGTCGACGGCCTTGACGTGCTTCGGGTCCGGCTCGCCCCGCCAGCGGATCATGAACCGCTCGACGACCGTCTCGGCCTTGTCGATCTCGCTCTGCGGGACCATCGGCAGGCCCTGGCCGCGGGCCGACTGGGCGACGTAGGACAGGGCCATCACGGCGGCCCGGGCGAGGTCGTCGCGGGCCTGCTCGGCGTCGATGTCCAGCAGCGGCTTGAGGCCCCAGACCGGGGCGAGCATGGCGAGTGCGGACTGCACGTCGACCCGGATGTCGCCGGAGTGCACGGGGATCGGGAACGGCTCGGCGGCCGGCAGGCCGGGGTTGAACTTGCCGTCCACCAGCAGGCCCCAGACGTGGCCGAAGGAGACGTTGCCCACCAGGTCGTCGATGTCGACACCGCGGTACCGCAGGGCGCCGCCCTCACGGTCGGGTTCGGCGATCTCGCTCTCGAACGCGACGACTCCCTCAAGCCCGGGTACGAAATCGGACATGCGACGGCTCCCTCAGTTCTGTGATCGGCGCTCCGCCGTGGTGGGGCGGCGCACCAGTGACCGAATGGTGTTTGGCACTCGGTGCCAGAGTGACAGGCACGGGGTGCATTGCGCCATACACCACCGTGGTGATGTTTCCCGCGGGCCCGCTCGACTTTCCCGCCGGAGGGGCCGGTCGTGCCCGGGGGAGCCCCGGAACCCCTGCGATCCCCGGAGTCAAACGCCTTGTTCCGGACAATTCCCCTCGGGGCGGGCGGTCAAGCGGCGGCGGGTCACCTCATCTCCCACCGGGGTTTGTCCGGAGGTAGCGGCGCCCGTTGCTTGTCGTACGGGATGATGTTGGCGTGCAGACCCCGGATCGCGCCCAGTCGATGCCCCCGAGCCCCGCCAACCGGACCCTGGCCGACGAGGCCCGCCCCGGCCCGGACCTCACCGTGATGCGCAAGCACTACAGCCACGAGGGCCTGGTCGAGGAGCGGCTCGCGCCCGAGCCGATCGGCCAGTTCACCCGCTGGTTCCACGAGGCGGACGACGCCGGGGTGGTGGAGCCCAACGCCATGGTGCTCTCCACCGCCGACGCCGAGGGGCGGCCCAGCTCGCGCACCGTCCTGCTCAAGGGCTACGACCTGCGCGGCTTCGTGTTCTTCACCAACTACGGTTCCCGCAAGGGCTCCGAGCTGGCCGCCAACCCGTACGCGGGGCTGCTCTTCCCGTGGATCGCGCTGGCCCGCCAGGTGATCGTCCAGGGCCGGGTGGAGAAGGTCGGCCGGGACGAGACCGCCGCCTACTTCCGCACCCGCCCGCACGGCTCCCAGCTGGGCGCCTGGGCCAGCGAGCAGTCCAGCCCGGTCGGCGGCCGGGAGGTCCTCGAACAGCGCTACGCCGAGCTGGAGCGGCGCTACCCGGAGGGCGAGGGCGTGCCCGTCCCGCCGTTCTGGGGCGGGTACCGGGTGGTCCCGCAGAGCGTCGAGTTCTGGCAGGGCCGGGAGAACCGGCTGCACGACCGGCTCCGCTACGTCGCCGACCCGTCCGACCCGACGGGGTGGCGGGTGGAGCGGCTCTGCCCGTGATCCCTTCGGCCCAAAGGCTCCGCGCGGCGTCCGCGCGGAGCTGATGGACCGTCATCCGTCCGGTAGGATGCCCGTCGCGGACCTGGGCCGATGCAGCTCCGGCCGGCGGCCCGCCGTGCCGACACGATCGAGTGAGGGACTGAGTGAGGGACTGATGGGCGTCACCGGTGCGGGAACCGCCGCTGGACTCGGCTCTGACCTGGTCGACGTCGCCGCCCTGCCGCTCGACGAACTCGACGCCCTGCCCGACACCGTCCTCGGTGACCTGCTGCGCCGGGTGGTCGCGGACGCCCTGACCCCCGGCGCGGAGCCGCTCGCGGCCTTCCAGTCGGCGCTCGACCGGTAGCACCGCAGGAGCCCGCGCCCCCGGGCCCGGCGCGTCGAGCCCGACGGGCGCCCGCGCCCCCCGCCGGTGCGCCCCCTGAGCGCCGGAGCGCCCCCGGCCGGGGAAGTGCGCCTGACCACCGGCTAAACCCCCCGAGGCGGCCGAATCCGCCAACTCGCCAGCGTGGACGGTGGAGTTCGGGACATGCTGGGGTATGAAACCAGCGCCGTCGCGGACCGTTGGGCACGGGGGGAACAGGTGATGGAGCACGAACAACACCGGCCGTACTTCTTCTTCAGCTACGCGCGTCGGGACTTCGAGGCCGAGGACGCCTTCGTCAACCAGTTCTTCAACGACCTGCGGGACGAACTCGGGCGGCTGGTCGGCACCGGCGTGCGCGGCGAGGAACTGGCCTACCGGGACACCGAACAGCTGCGCCTGGGCGACGACTGGGCCGAGCGGCTGGCCACGATGCTCGGCCGCAGCCGGACCATGATCGCGCTCTACTCCCCGGCCTACTTCACCAGCCTCTACTGCGGCAAGGAGTGGACCGCCTTCCGCGGCCGGGTCCGGCGCCACCACGAGGAGACCGGGGAACTCATCCCGGCGCTCGTCCCGGTGCTCTGGGAACCCGTCGAGCCGGGCGACCTGGCCGACGAGGTCAACAAGATCCAGTGGGCCCAGCCGGACATGGGCGAGGCCTACGCCCGGTACGGCCTGCGGGCGCTGCTGCGCACCGCGCAGGGCGGGGCGTACGAGCAGGTCGTCCGGGTGGTCGCGGAGCGGGTCCGGGACGCGGCCGCGCGCCGGCTCGGCGAGCTGCCCGAGTTCGACCTGGGCGCCGTGCGCGGCTACTTCCCGCCCCCGGCGGCGCCGCCCGCGGCGTCCGCCCCCGGGATGGTGCGGCTGTTCATCGCGGCCGGGCGCGCCTCGGAGTCCGCCGCCGAGGGCGGCTGGTACGGCTCCAAGCCGTGGCACTGGGCGCCCTACCACCCGCCCGTCCAGCCGTCCCTGGCGGCCCGCGCCCAGCAGGTGATCACCGGCGCCGGACACACCACCACGCTGGAGGAGGTCGACACCGCCCTCGCCGACAAGCTCGACCAGGCCCGCGAGGACAGCCAGGTCAGCATCCTGCTGGTGGACCCGTGGGTGGCCGGAGCCGAGCGCTACCGCTCCGCGCTGCGCGCGTACGACGAGCAGAACCACCCCGTCACCGGCGTGATGGTGCCCGCCGGCAGCGGCGACCCGGCCGACGGGCCGGAGCGCGACGCGCTCTGGGCGGGCGTGCGCGACGTGTTCCGGCGCAACTGGCTGCGCCGGAGCGACCTGGAGCACTTGTTCCGGGTCAAAGTGAGCCGGGAGAGCTTCGACAACGACCTCACCATCATGGTGACGGTCGCTCAGAACAAGCTCATGGACGACAACCTGGATTGGGGGGACGATGGCGGCGACGCCTTCGGCCTCGGCCCCGGCGGCCCGGACGCCGGCCCGGCGATGCCCGGGCTGACCATCCCGGCCGGCCCGCCGGGGCCCCGCCGGGGGCCCGCACGCGTCAACCGGGGCCTCCCGGGTTCCACCGACCTGCCGCACCAGAGCCGGGGCAAGGACACCGCTGTCCCGCTGAGGGGGGAGAAGAACGATGACCACTGAGCCCGGCGCGGATCCGGAGCGCGGCGGACCGGGATCGGTCGTCACGTTCTATTCCTTCAAGGGCGGCACCGGCCGCACCATGGCGCTCGCCAACGTCGGCTGGATCCTCGCCAGCCGCGGCCTGCGCGTCCTGGTCGTCGACTGGGACCTGGAGGCGCCCGGCCTCCACCGGTACTACCACCCGCTGCTGGTCGACCCGGAACTGCACTCCACCGACGGCCTGATCGACCTGCTGCGCTCCTACGTCAAGCAGGCGCTGCCCTCCACCGCCGGGCCGGTCGGGCAGTCCCCGGCCGCCTGGCTGGACGAGCCCGGGCGCCTGGACGGCTACGTCTGCGGCCTCGCCCTCGACCTGCCGCCCGGCGGCCGGCTCGACTTCCTGCCCGCCGGCCGGCAGAACGCCGCCTACGCCGCCGCCGTCACCAGCTTCAACTGGCGCAGCTTCTACCACGGCCGGGACATCCGCGGCGGTGAGTTCCTGCGCGAGCTGCGCGACCGCTGGGCCCGCGGCTACGACTACGTGCTCATCGACAGCCGCACCGGCGTCAGCGACACCTCCGGCATCTGCACCGTCCTGATGCCCGACACCGTGGTGGACTGCTTCACCTTCAGCGTCCAGAACATCCGCGGCGGCGTCGACGCGGCCCGCGACATCGCCGCGGCCGAGGAGCGGGCGATCCGGGTCCTGCCGGTGCCGATGCGGGTCGAGGACGCCGAGCAGGAGCGCCTGGAAGCCGGCCGCGACTACGCCCGCGAGGCCTTCGCCCCCTACCTGGGCCGCTGGCTGGCCGGCGACCGCCGGGCCGGCTACTGGGCCGACGTCGAGGTGCCGTACAAGCCCTTCTACGCCTACGAGGAGGTGCCCGCCACCGTCGCCGACCGGCCGCAGGAGGCCCGCAGCCTGCTCAACGCCTTCGAGCGGCTGGCCGGCTGGATCACCGACGGCCGGGTCCGCGCCCTGCGCCCGCTCACCGCCGAGACCCGCCGCCGGCTCTACGGCGCCTACCTGCGCTCCGCCCGGGCGGTTCCGCGCCAGGTGTTCGTCAGCTACGCCCCCGAGGACCGGATGTGGGCCGAGTGGGCCGCCGGGACGCTCACCCGCTTCGGCTACCAGACCTCCCTGCACAGCGCCGCCGAGCCGTACAGCGGCTCCCGGCCGCCGGAGGTCGCCGGGCCGGTCGACGGCCAGGGCCGGCTGCTCGCGCTGCTCTCGCCCGAGTACACCGCGCTGCCCCGCGCGGCCGAGGTCTGGCAGCTCCTCCAGGGGCGCGAACTCGCCTCCGGATCACCGTCGTTGGTCGCCTTCCGGCTCCAGGACTCGGACGAGCCGGTGCCCCGCCCGTTCACCGGGCCGCCGGTGCCCGACCTGGTCCGCTCCTCCGCGGTCGGCGCCGAGTCCCAGCTCTACGCCGAACTCGGCCCACCGCCCGGCAGCAGCCGCCAGTCGGACACCGACAGCGGGGAGTTCGCCGCCCCCGCGCGGTTCCCCGGCACCGCCCCGCAGGTCCAGGAGGCGCCCTCGCGCAACGCCGCCTTCATCGGCCGCGGCAAGCTGCTCGAACTGCTCCGCAACCGCTTCACCGGCGGGCCCGCCGCCGTGCTCAGCCAGGTGCTCTACGGCTTCGGCGGCGCCGGCAAGTCCCAGATCGCCGCCGAGTACGCGCACCGCTTCAAGGCCGCCTACGACGTGGTCTGGTGGGTGCCCGCCGAGGAGCCCGCCAACATCCCGCAGAAGCTCGCCGAACTCGCGCCCCGGCTCGGCGTGCCCACCAGCGACGACGTCGCGCACACCGCCGCCGCCGTGCTCGACGCGCTGCGCCGCGGCCAGCCGTACCGCCGGTGGCTGCTCGTCTTCGACAACGCCGGCACCCCCGAGGAGCTCGCCCCCTGGCAGCCGGCCGGCTCCTCCGGCGGGCACGTGCTGATCACCTCCCGCAACCAGGGCTGGGCCCGGCACGCCGGCCTGGTGGAGGTCGACGTCTTCCTCCGCGAGGAGAGCGTCCGGCTGCTGCGCCGCTTCAACGGCGGGCTCTCCTCGGAGGACGCCGACCAGGTCGCGCAGCGCCTCGGCGACCTGCCGCTCGCCGTCGGCCAGGCCGCCGTCTGGCTCCAGGAGACGTCGATGCCGATCGCCACCTACCTCGAACTGCTCGACGAAGAGCTCACCGAGATGCTGGAGCGCACCCGGCTGCGCGCCGCCGACTACCCGCACTCGGCCGCCGCGACCTGGCGCATCTCGGTCGAGGAACTGCGCCGGATGAACGCCCCGGCCGCCCAGATCCTGGAGATCTGCGCCTTCTTCGGCCCGGACGCCATCCCGATGCGGCTGCTCTACAGCCGGGCCGTCACCCGCGCCCTGCGGCTGCCCCCACGCGCGCCCCGCGACAAGCTCGCGATCGGCGAGTTCCTGCGCGCCATCAACCGCTTCGGGCTCGCCCGCACCGACCAGGGCAGCGAGACCATCACCGTGCACCGGCTGGTCCAGGCGGTGCTGCGGGACCAGGTCGAGGAGGAGCGGCGGGCCGAACTGCGCGGCGTCGTCCACGCCGCGCTCGCCACCGCCAACCCCGGCGACCCGGACGTGCCCGTGAACTGGGCCGAGTACGCCGAACTCCTGCCCCACCTCTGGCCGTCCGGAGCGCTCGACAGCGCCGACGAGGACGTCCGGCAGTGGATCATCGACTCGGTCCGCTACCAGTGGAAGCGCAGCCTGCACGAGTCCGGCCGGGAACTCGCCGAACGGACCCTGGAGCACTGGCGCCAGGACGGCTACGGCGGGCCCGGCTTCGACGCCGACAACGACGCCCAGACGCTCATGCTGCGCACCCAGCTGAGCAACATCCGCCGCTCCCAGGGCGCCCTCCAGGAGGCGTACGAGATGGACCGGGACATCCTGGAGCGCTTCACCGCGACCCTGGGCCCGGAGCACTCCCACACCCTCGCCGTCGCCAACAGCCTCGGCGCCGACCTGCGCTTCCTCGGCCGCTACGACGAGGCCCGGGCGCTCGACCGCCGCACCCTGGACGCCGCCCGGCGCACCCTCGGCCCGGACCACCCCCGCACCCTGATGATCACCAACAACCTCGCCGTCTCCGACTACCTGGCCGGCGACCGCCGGGCCGCCCTGGAACGGCACCGCAGCAACTACCTCCAGCAGCGCGACGCGCTCGGCGCGCACAGCCTCTACGCGCTCTCCTCGGCCTCCAACTACGCCCGCGACCTGCGCGAGACCGGGCGGCTGCGGGAGGCCCTGGACCTGCTGGAGGAGACCGTCCGGATCTACCAGCAGACCATCGGCGACAGCCACACCGACACCCTGCGCGCCCGCAAGAACCTGGCCGTGGCGCTGCGCCGGGCCGGCCGGTACCACGAGGCCCTGGAGATCGACGAGGACATCTACCAGCGCTACCTGGACATCAACGGCCCCGAGCACCCCGACACCCTGGCCGCCGCCACCAACCTGGCCAGCGACCTGAACGCGCTCGGCGACACCGGGCGGGCGATCCCGCTGGCCGAACGGGCGCTGGCGCGGTACCGCGACTACCTGGGCGAGAACCACCCGGTGACGCTGGCCGGCGCCAACAACCTCTCGGTGTACCTGCGGCTGGCGGGGCGCGCGACGGAGGCGCGCGACCTGTCCGGCCGTACGCTGGCGCAGTTCCGCACCGTCCTCGGCGCGCACCACCTCTACATCCCGATCGCGATGATGAACCACGCCAACGACCTGTCGCTGGCCGGGGAGCTCCAGGACGCGCTCGACCTGGAACTGGAGGCCGCGCCGCTGATGACCGAGGCCCTCGGCCAGGACCACTACGACTCCATCGGCATCAACTCCAACCTCTCGCTGTCGATGGCCGCCCTCGGGTACGCCGAGCGGGCGGCGGAGCTGCGGGCGGACTGCATCCGGCGGGCCCGGATCACCCTGGGGGAGGAGCACCCGACGACGATCGCGGTGCGGGCCGGGACGCGGCTGGACTCCGACGTGGAGCCGCCGCACGTGTGACGGACGGTCGGCCGGCGTGGCCTAGGCTCACCGGCATGGTGCCGTTCCGGCAGTTCCTGCTGAAGATCCACAGTCGGTGCAACCTGGCCTGCGACTACTGCTACGTGTACGAGGGCGCGGACCAGAGCTGGCGCGAGCGGCCGCGGCGGATGGAACTCGCGACCGTCCGCCGCACCGCCCGGCGGATCGAGGAGCACGCGGCCGAGCACGGGCTGGACGAGGTGTCCGTGGTGCTGCACGGCGGCGAGCCGCTGCTCGTCGGCGCGGCCCATCTGGACGCGCTGCTGGCCGAGTTGGCGGCCGTCCGGCCCCGGACGCGGTTCACCGTGCAGACCAACGGGCTGCGGCTGCTGGACGAACCGGCCCTGCTCGACGTGCTGCACCGCCACCGGGTCGCGGTCGGGGTCTCGCTGGACGGCACCCGGGCCGGCCACGACCGGCACCGCAGACTGCCCTCCGGCGCGGGCAGTTGGGCACGCACCGCCGAGGCGGTGCGGCTGCTCGGCTCGGACCGGCACCGGGACCTCTTCGCCGGCCTGCTGTGCGTCGTCGACCTGGAGTCCGACCCGGTGGCCACCTACGAGGCGCTGCTGGAGTTCGCGCCGCCCCGGATCGACCTGCTGCTGCCGCACGCGACCTGGCGGGAGCCGCCGCCCGGCGTCCGGCCGCGGCCGGTGCCGGACGCGCCGCCGTCGGGCGCGGAGCCGGCGCCGTACGGGCAGTGGCTGATCGCCGCCTTCGACCGCTGGTACGACGCGCCGCGGCGGGAGACCGGGGTGCGGCTGTTCGAGGAACTGGCGGTGCTGCTGCTCGGCGGGCGGGCGGCCAGCGAGGCGGTCGGGCTGGCGCCCGTCGACCTGGTGGTGGTCGAGGCGGACGGGACGATCGAGCAGGCGGACAGCCTCAAGGTGGCCTACGACGGCGCCCCCGGGACCGGCCTGGACGTGTGGCGGCACGGCTTCGCGCGGGCGGGCGCGCACCCGGCCTTCCGGGCCCGCCAGCGCGGCCTCGCGGGCCTCGGGCCGGTCTGCGCCGGCTGCCCGCTGGCCCGGGTCTGCGGCGGGGGGCTGTACGCGCACCGGTACGCGGGGGACGGCTTCGGGCACCCGTCGGTGTACTGCGCGGACCTGGACCGGCTGGTCCGGCACATCGCGGGGCGCCTGCGGGCGGGGGTGGCGGGGCTGGCGGGGAGCTGAGGACCGGTGCGGGGCGGGCGTTGGGCGGTGGGCGGTGGGTTCCGGTCGGGCGTCGGGCGTCGGCGGGCGGCGGTTCGGCTCACCCGTCCGGGTCATGCCCGGCCGCCGTCCGGCTGATCCGCCCCGGCGCGGGGAGACTGCGGGCGGACCCGGCGGGTTGGGCGATGGGCCGGCCGACCGGGCCGGGAGCCGAACGGACGAGGAGGAGGACCGGTGGCGGGTACGGGCGAGGTGGTGGCGGCCGGGGTACCGGGCGCCCGCGGGGCGGACGGGCTGCCCCGGCACGGCGTGGACCGGGAGACGTTCCGGGCGATCGCGGGCGCGCGCGGCGGGCCGCAGGCCGTCCGGCTGCTGCGCGGCGGGCAGTTGAGCAAGCGGGCGCTGCTGCTGCTGGCGCTGCGCCGGGCGGTGCCGGAGCACGACGGCTACCGGGAGGCGTACGCCCGGGTCCGGGCGCTGCAGCGGGACGACCGGGAGCAGTGGGAGGAGGTGCTGCTGCGGCCCGAGTTGGACGCCTGGGCGGCCGACTGCCTGCGCGGCGCGGCGGCGGGGGAGGACGTTCCGCTCGGCGGGCTGGGCGAGTTCCTCCGCCCCGGCTCCGGCGCGCCCCTCGCGCTGGAGTGCGACGGGCTGCGCTGGGCGCCGTCGATCGACCACGCCGGCCCGCGCCGGGTGGACTACGGACGTCCGCCGGCCGGTCCGCTCGCCGACGACGAACTCTGGCTCTGGGAACAGCGCTTGTCCGAGGCCTGGGACATCCTGGTGCGCCGTCACCGCCGCCACGCGGCGGCCGTCGCGGCCTGCGTGACCACCGTCGTCCCGCTGCGGCCCGCCCCCGGCGGGGAGGCGGTGAGCGCCGCCGCCCGGCGGGCCTACGGAGCGGTGGCGGCCTCGCTGCCGGGCGATCCGGTGCTGCTGGCGCTGGCCCTGGTGCACGAGTTCCTCCACGTCCAACTCGGCGCCCTGCTGGACCTGGTGCCGCTGCACCGCCCCAACGGCCCGGCCGTCCACCACGCCCCCTGGCGGCCCGACCCGCGCCCGGCCGGGGCGCTGCTCCAGGGGGCGTACGCGCACCTGGGCGTGGCGGACTTCTGGCGGGCGGAGGCGGCCGCCGGGCCGGGCGACGCCGCCCGCGCGCACGGGGAGTTCGCGCGCTGGCGGACGCACACCCTGGCCGCCGGGCGGACGCTCCTGGGCTGCGGCGAACTGACGTCGAGCGGGCTGGAGTTCACCGAGGAGCTGGTGCGGACCGTCCGGGAGCTCGGCGAGCCGGGGGAATGAATCCCGGACATCGGACGCTTGGCCGGATGGTGTGCTTGTCGGAGGGCTTCCCCGGGCACTCCCGGGGTGTGCCCAGGTACTGGTTCAGGTGCTGGTCCCGGTTCCCGTCCGGGTCCTCCTCCGGGTTCTCCTCCGGATGCGGGCCCGGGTGTTCGTCCGGTCGCTCGTCCCGGCGGTGCGCTTCGGCGTGCGCCAGGGCGAAGTGCGCGACCGCTGAACGGGTGAATTCTGGGGGCTCAGCGCGCTGTCGTGCGACGTGGACCGCCTGGGGAGTTCAACGTGAGTCCGCAAGGTGCCGCGCGGAGTCTTCGCTGGCACTACATTGGTCGCAACCGGGTGGGCTTACCCACCCTCGGCAGGTCCTAACCGCGCCTAAGGAAACGAATATGACTCCGGTAACCAGCATCAGGCCGGCCGGCAAGCTCACTGACCCTCAGGAGACGCCGGAACGCCCCTCCCTCTCCGATCTCGCCGCGCTCGGCGCGGAAGAGCTCGCCTCCCGGCTCCAGCGCGCGCTCCCCGGCGCGGAATCCGGCCTCGTGCCGGTCGCTGCCTTCAACTCCTCGATCTGACCCGACCCGGACCTCCGAGCGGAACCCAGACCGAGCAGACCGAACCGAGCCGAACAGTTCCATGACGACGTCGATTCCGCTGCCGTTGACGCAGTTCGTGGTCAAGATGCACAGCAGGTGCGATCTGGCCTGCGACCACTGTTACGTCTACGAGCATGCGGACAGCAGCTGGCGCTCCCGGCCGAAGGTCATCGCGGACGGGATCATGGCCAAGGCCGCCGAGCGCATCGGTGAGCACGCGGCCGCCCACCGGCTGCCCGCCGTCCGGGTCGTCCTGCACGGGGGAGAACCCCTGCTCGCCGGCCCGGACCGCTTGCGCCGCGCCGCCGGGACGCTCCGGGCGGCACTCCCGCCCGGCTGCGTGCTCGACCTGCGCATCCACACCAACGGCGTGCTGTTGAGCCGGGACTTCTGCTCGCTGTTCGCGGAGCAGGACATCAAGGTCGGCATCTCGCTGGACGGCGACCGGGCCGCCAACGACCGCCACCGGCGGTTCGCCGACGGACGCAGCAGCCACCCGCAGGTGCTGCGGGCGGTCGCGTTGCTGAACGCGCCCGAGTACCGGCACCTGTTCGCCGGGCTGCTGTGCACGATGGACGTCGAGAACGACCCGGTGGCCGTGTACCGGGCGCTGGCCGAACTCCGCCCGCCCGCCGTGGACTTCCTGCTTCCGCATGCCACCTGGGACGATCCGCCCGCGCGCCCCGCCGGACCGGCCACCACCCCGTACGCCGATTGGCTGCTGACCGTCCACGGGCTGTGGGAAGCGGACGGACGGCCGTTCGCCGTACGGACCTTCGAGTCCGTGCACCGGACCCTGCGCGGATTCTCCAGTCTCACCGAGTCGCTCGGCCTGGAGCCCTCCGACCTGGCGGTCCTGGAGACGGACGGGACCTTCGAGCAGGCCGACAGCCTGAAGACCGCGTACGACGGCGCGCCCGTCACCGGCATGAACGTTTTCGCGCACAGCCTTGACGACCTGGCCCGCCACCCCGGCATCGCCGCCCGCCAGTCCGGCCTGGCCGGGCTGAGCGAGGCCTGCCGCGCCTGCTCCGTGGTCCGCTCCTGCGGTGGCGGGCTGTACGCCCACCGCTATCGGAGCGACGATGGAGGAGGCAGCTTCGACCATCCCTCCGTCTACTGCGGTGATCTCATGACGTTCATCAACGGCATTGCGGGGAACGGGGGTTCGACCGGCGTTCCGGCGCGGACGGCCGAGGCCGCCCGGCCCGGCGCCGAGCCGCTGCCGCCCGGCGCGCTCACCCCGTCGCAACTCGACGAGCTGGCGCGCGGATACGGGAGCGCGGAGACCATCGCCGCGCTCGGCCGCTCCCAACTCGCCCTCACCCGGGCGATGCTGGCCGCCGCCTGGGACGCCTCCGGACAGGGGCGGGCCGAGGCGTGGGCCCTGCTGACGGAGCTCGACACGGCGGCCCCCGCCGCCGTGGACACCGTGCTCGCCCACCCGTACGCCCGCTCCTGGGCGGCCCGCAGACTCGCCGGGGACCTGCCGGTCGGGCTCGGCCCACTGGCCGCGCTCGCCGCGGCCGCCGCGGTGCGGGCCGGGCGGGGGGACGCGGTGGCGGTGCCCGTCCGCGGCGGGTGGCTGCACCTGCCGACGCTCGGCCGGATCGCCGTACCCGACGGCGAGGCCGTGGTCACCGGGCGGGCCGACGGCTTCGAGGTGCGGGCGTCCGACGGCTCGGTGCACACCGTGCCGGACCAGCCGCTGCGGCGGATCCGGCTGGCCGGCGGCTGGACGGTCGCCCTGGAGGACACCGACCCGCTGCGCGACTGCCACGACCACCCGGTGGCGGACCGCCTGTCCGAGGGCGAACTGCTCGACTGGACGGGCGCGTTGCGCGAGGCCTGGGAGCTGCTCGGGCGGGACCTGCCCGGGTACGCGGAGGGCATCCGGGCCGGCCTGGCGACGGTCACCCCGTTGCGGCCGGGCCCGACCGGCCGGGACGTCAGCTCGGCGGCCCGACAGGCGTACGGTGCGGTCGGCATCGCCCGGCCCGCCACCGCGCCGACCCTCGCCCTGCTGCTCGCGCACGAGTTCCAGCACGTCAAGCTCGGCGCGGTGCTGGACCTGACGGACCTGTACGACCGCGCCGACACCACGCTGTACCTCGCCCCCTGGCGGCCCGACCCCCGGCCGCTCGAAGGGCTGCTCCAGGGCACGTACGCCCACCTGGCCGTCACCGAGTACTGGGGCACCCGCACCCGCGCGTACGACGGACTGCCGGGACCGGCCGCCGACCGGGCGCGGGAGCAGTTCGCGCTCTGGCGGCGGTACACCGCCGAAGCCGTGGAGCGGCTGGCGTCGTCCGGGGCCCTGACCGGGACCGGCTCGCGCTTCGCCGACGGCATGCGTGCCACCGTGGCACCCTGGCTCGCCCTGCCGCTGCCCGCCGCCGCCGAGCAGGCGGCCGACCGGGTACGGCGCGAACGGGCCGGGGTCTGACCTCCCACTCCCGCCGCCCCGGGTCCTCCCTCGCCCGGGGCCATCAACCCCGGGGAAACGCCATCCTCACCGAACCCCGCGGCGGCGTCGCCGTCGCCTCCCCCGTCCATCCCCTCGTCCGCGACCTCGCCGACCTCGGGGTCCGTCCGGGCACGGTGCTGCACGTCCAGGCGTCCCTGCGCGCCCTCGGACCGGTGCCCGGAGGGGCGGCCGGTGTGGTCGAGGCCCTGCTCGAACTCCTCGGCCCCGACGGCACCCTGGTCGCCTACACCGCCACACCCGAGAACTCCGCCACCTCCCGCGTCCACCAGCGCGCCACCGCCGGTCTCTCCCCGGCGGCGGTGGCCGACTACCAGGCCCGGATGCCCCGCTTCGATCCGGCCACCACCCCGGCCTCGCCCTCCATGGGGGCGCTGTCGGAGGCGGTCCGCACCCACCCGGGCGCACTGCGCAGCCACCACCCGCAGACCTCCTGGGCGGCCGTGGGCCGGCTCGCCCGGGAGATCACCGGGCGCCACCCGCTGACCTCCCACCTCGGCCCGGAGTCGCCGCTCGGGCGGCTCTACGAACTGGACGCCCGAGTGCTGATGCTCGGCGTGCCGATGGGCCGGTTCACCGCCTTCCACCTGGCCGACCTGCGGATGCCCGACGTCCCGGTGCGCGAGTACCGCTGCGTCGGGGCGGACGGCTGGACCACCTTCCGGGCCCCCGACCTCGACGACCTCCACTTCGACCGGCTCGGGGAGGAGGTCCTGCGCACCGCCCGCGGCATCACCACCGCCCGCATCGGCACCGCCGACTGCCGGCTCGTCCCGGTGCGGGAGGCCGTCGACCTCGCCGAGGCTGTCCTGCGCCGCGGCCGCCCCTGAAACCCGCTCCTCGTTCTCACCCCTCGACACCCGGTCCCGCCCCTCCTCCTCGCCCCGCCCGTCCCCATCGCGTGCGCGGGAAGTCGGCCCGGCCGACTTCCCATGCGAGACGTCAGGGGGTTGGTGATTCGGCGGAGGGTGGAGGGGCGGCGGGTGCGGGGAAAATCCAGGGGGGCCGGACGTCCGCGCGGTGCTACGGTCGGGCGCCATGAGCTGGCTTCCCGATGACTTCGTCCATCCCGTCCAGGTGCCGCTGCCGGGCGGGGCCCATCACCTGCGGCCGGTCCGGGAGGCGGATGCCCCGCTCGACTACCCGGCTGTGATGGGCTCGCGCGAACGGCTGTGGACCCTCTTCGGTCCGGCCTGGGGCTGGCCCGCGGCCACCATGACCTTCGAGGCCAACCAGGCCGACCTGCTGCGGCACGAGAAGGAGATCGCCGCACACCAGTCCTTCAACTACGCGCTGCTCGACGCGGCCGAGACGGCCCTGATCGGCTGCGTCTACATCGACCCGCCCGCGAAGGCCGGTGCGGACGGCGAGATCGCCTGGTGGGTGGTGGACGAGCTGGTGGGAAGCGAGGTCGAGCGGGCCATGGACGCCCTGGTGCCGCGGTGGATCGCCGCCGACTGGCCGTTCGAGCGGCCCCGCTTCCTCGGCCGTGAGATCTCCTGGTTGGACTGGCTCGCCCTGCCCGCGCACCCCGGCGCGTGAGCCGGCCTCGTCCCCCGTGCCCCGGCCCACGCCGGGCCGCGGGGGCGAACGTCATGGGCCCCTGAGGGAGCGGGCACAACGGGCACGCCGGCGTGCACCCGGCGGCTACGGCGCGACTGGTTCCAGCCGGAGCCGCCGGGACGGCCAGGGGGCCGGCTCGGCGGGGCCGAACCAGACGCGGACGTCCTCGCCGGTGCGGACGGGCAGCCGGGGGAAATCGTTCTCGGCGTGCTCGGTGCGGTGCAACGCATGGTCCGGGAGCAGGTGTTCGGTGGCGAAGGAGTCGAAGGCGCCGCCGTGGACGGCCGCCGAAGCGGCCGGGTGGCAGATGGTGGCGAGGACCTCGCGGCCGCCCGCACGCGATGTGAATCCGGGGCCGCGCAGCAGCAGGACGTCGTCGCTGTCGACCATGGTGGCGTTGGCCGCGTCGCGGTGCTCCCGCCAGACCGGGCCGCCGTAGAAGGCCTCCAGGGCGCGCCGCCGGTCGGCCATGTCGGGGAAGGCGCGCAGCCAGACGAAGCGGTCCGGATCGTCGAGGTCGCGGAAGCGGCCGCCGACGGTGATGCCGACCGCCTGCTGGCCGGTCACGAACTCGCGCTCGAACAGCTCGATCAGGGTCTCCCGGGCGCCGGGGTGCAGGGTGTACTGGCGGAGTTCGACGACGAGGCTCATGCCGTGGCCGCCCCGGTGCGGGTGAAGTCGTTCATGCGCCGCAGCGTAGGAGCACTCTCCTGACACCTCCTGTCAGTGGATACTGGGCGGCATGCGCGCGAGTCGGCTGGTCGCCCTGCTCCTGCTGCTCCAGAACCGGGGCCGGCTGACCGCCGAGCAGCTGGCGGGGGAGCTGGAGGTCTCCGTCCGTACGGTCTACCGGGACGTCCAGGCGCTCGCCGCCGCCGGAGTCCCGCTGTACGGCGACGCCGGGCACGCCGGCGGGTACCGGCTGGTCGACGGCTACCGGACCCGCCTCACCGGGCTGACCGCCGACGAGGCCCAGGCCGCCTTCCTCGCCGCACTCCCGGGCGCCGCCGCCGAGTTGGGCCTCGGCGAGGCGCTCACCGCCGCCCAGCTCAAACTGCGGGCGGCCCTGCCGGCGGAGCTGCGCGAGCATGCCGGGCGGATCCAGGAGCGCTTCCTGCTCGACGCGCCCGGCTGGTACGGCGCGGCGGACGAGACCCCGCACCTGGCCGACGTCGCCGCCGCGGTGTGGGAGCGGCGGGCGGTGGTGCTGCGGTACCGGCGCTGGCGGGCGCCGGAGGAGATCGAGCGGCGGGTGGAGCCGTACGGGCTGGTGCTCAAGGCCGGGCGCTGGTACCTGGTCGCCGCCGGTCCGGGCGGGATGCGTACGTACCGGGTCGATCAGGTCGTCGGACTGCGCGCGCTGGACGAGGAGTTCGCGGTGCCGGACGGCTTCGGCCTGGGCGCGTACTGGACGGGCTACCTCGCCGACTTCCGGGCCCGGCTGCACACCGGGGAGGCGCTGGTCCGGCTCACCCCGGAGGGCGCCCGGCGCCTCGGGGTCGCCGCCGCGGACGAGGGCTGGACGGAGGCCCGGGTGTCGATCGAGTCGCTGGACCACGCGCACGGGGAGTTCCTGCGGCTGGGCGCCGACGTCGAGGTGCTGGAACCGGCCGAACTCCGTGACCGCATCGCCAGGACGGTACGGGCCCTGGCCGCCCGCTACGGGGGGTGATCCTCGGGCTCGGCCGGCCGAGCGCCCGACCGGCGGGGTGCCGGCCGGGCGGGGTCGGGCGGGTCAGGCGACGAAGTGGTCGAACTCGCCGGCCTTGGCGCCGAGCACCCAGGCGTTGAACTTGATGCGGGTGGTGGTGACGACGAGGGTGGGGTCGTCGGACTGCCGGATGTAGACGTGGTCGCCCTCGGAGGCGATCTCGATCCAGTCATCCTTGTCGCTGCTGGTGCTGGACCTCTGCCAGTCGAGGTGGTCCACGAGTGCCCTCCTGGTGGTGCGTGGCGGCCGTATCGAGGGTACTGGTCCCAGTGCACGGTTGGCGGCATCGTTTCGGTCATGTCAATTCGTGCGAGACGTTGTGCTATTCCATTGGGGTGTCAGTCGTTCCTACACTGAAGCCCCGCCGCACGGGGGCTGCGGGAGGCAGGTTTGCCGACGGGCCCGGGGGAGGCGCGTGTGACTGACCGGGGCTGGGACGAGGACGACGCCCGGCCGTACTTCTTCCTCTCCTACGCGCACACCCCCAAGGCCGGTGCGCGGGGCGCGAGCGACCCGAACCACTGGGTCAGGCAGTTGTACCGGGACCTCTGCGAGGCGGTGCTCCAGCTCACCACGGTCCCGGACGGGGCCGCGGTCGGCTTCATGGACGAGTCCATGCACCAGGGCGAGCTGTGGGCCGAACGACTGTCCGACGAGTTGGCGACCTGCCGGGTTTTCGTACCCCTGTACTCGCCGAGGTACTTCAACAGCGTTCCGTGCGGCCAGGAATGGCACGCCTTCACCCGCCGGCCGGTCTACCCGGCGAACCTCGACTCCGAGCGCACCAGCGGCATCGTCCCGGTGCTGTGGGCGCCGATGAGCCGCTACCGGCTGCCGAACGTGGCCAGTGAACTCCAGTTCAACCACGCGAGTTTCGGGCCCGAGTACGCCACCGAGGGCCTGTACGCCCTGATGAAGCTCAGCTACTTCCGCTCCGCCTACGAGCTGGCGGTGCACCGGCTGGCGGCCCGGATCGTGCAGGTCGCGGAGGAGACGGTGATCCCGGTCGGGCGGCGGCTGGGATTCAACGGCCTGCCGAGCGCGTTCAACGTCACCGCCCCGACCAAGCAGCTGCGGATCTCCGTACTCGCCTACCACCAGAACGAGTTGCCCGCCGACCGCAGCCCCGACTACTACGGCGAGCGGCGCACCGACTGGCACCCGTACCGGCCGGTCGGCTCGCCGATCGCCCAGCACGCGGCGCGCCTCGCCCGGCAGTTGGGGTTCCAGCCGACCGTGCACGAGTTCGACGAGGAGGTCGAGTCGATCATCGGGGGCAACGCCGAGGCGCCCGGCCTGCTGCTGCTCGACCGCTGGGCGCTGCGCGACCCGCGCCGGCGCGAACTGGTCCGGCGCTTCGACCGCTCGGACGCCACCTGGGTGAGCATCCTGGAGCCGTTCAACGGCGACGACCCGGAGTGCGCCGACCGCGCCGACGAGCTGGGCGACCTGACCGACGAGACGCTGCGCATCACCCGGCGGGCGAGCCGGCCGAGCTTCCTCGGCGCGACCGGACCGACCGGGCTGCACTCCCTGGAGGACTTCGACGACGCGCTGCCCCGGGCGGCGATGAAGGCCAAGTACGCGTTCGAGGGCCGCACCCGGGCCGAACCGGAGGAACCGCCGCCGCCCCGGCCGAGCCTGCGGGACGCGTTCCGGCGCGGCGCGGGCGGGTACGGACCGGACGGATCCCCGGCCGACCCCTTCGAGGACGACCGGGGCGACGACCGGGACGACCGCTCCGACGGCCGAGCCGGCGGCAACGGCACCGGCCGCACCACCAGCACCACCCACCGACGTCGGGACAACGGCGACGACCCGCACCGCGAGCGCGACCCGCACCGTGAGCGCGACCCGCATCGTGAGCACGACCCGCACCGCGAGCACGACCCGTACCGCGACGACGGCGATGAACCCGATGACGGGATGGCGCCCTTGGGAGGACGAGGACCGCGATGACTGACAACCGCACCAGGAACCTCCGTCTCGGCGGGCTCACCTCCGCCGACCTGGCCGCCCAGCGGGAGGCCGAGCGGCAGGCGGCGGAACAGGACCGCAACGGCCGGATCATCACCTTCTACTCGTACAAGGGCGGCACCGGCCGCACCATGGCGCTCGCCAACACCGCCTGGATCCTGGCCGCCAACGGCTTCCGCGTGCTCACCGTGGACTGGGACCTGGAGGCGCCCGGCCTCGCCAAGTTCTTCCACCCGTTCCTCGACCCGGCCTCGCTGGCCGGGACCACCGGGATGATGGACCTGATCGCCGAGTACCGCGAGGAGGCGCTGCGCCCGGTCGAGCACGCCGAGGGCTGGCACCTGGACTTCGCCCGGGTGCACCCGCACGCGCTCTCGCTCACCTGGCCGCACTTCCCGGCCGGCGGCAGCCTGGACTTCCTCTCCGCGGGCCAGTTCAACCGGGACTACTCCGAGGCCGTCACCCACCTCGACTGGGACATCTTCTACGACCGCTTCGACGGCGGGCAGTTCTTCGACGCCCTCAAGGCCGACATGGCCAAGCGCTACGACTACGTGCTGATCGACTCCCGCACCGGCCTGTCCGACATCGCCGAGATCTGCACCGTCCAGATGCCCGACGACCTGGTGGTCTGCTTCACCCTCAGCGACCAGTCCATCGACGGCGCCTCCCGGATCGCCCAGCACATCCACGACCGCTACCGCGAGCGCGGCATCCGCATCCTGCCCGTCCCGATGCGCATCGACGAGGGCGAGAAGGAGAAGGCCGACGCCGGCCGCGCCCTCGCCCGGGTCCGCTTCGACGGGCTGCCGGCCGGCTTCGACGGCGAGGAACTCGCCCAGTACTGGGGCTCGGTGGAGATCCCGTACCGGCCGTTCTACGCCTACGAGGAGATCCTCGCGACCTTCGGCGACCAGACCGGCACGCCCACCTCGATGCTGGCCGCCTGCGAGCGGCTCACCTCCATGATCACCGAGGGCCGGGCGGCCGGCCTGCCGCCGGTGGACGAGGAGGTGCGGCTGCGCTTCGTGGACGCGTTCACCCGCCGCCGCCCCTCCGTGCCCGCCGACCTCTACCTCTCCTACGTCCCCGAGGACCGGATGTGGGCGGACTGGATCGAGTCCGTCCTGACCAGGGCCGGCTTCCGGGTGCTGCCGCGCGACCTCAGCGCCGGCACCGACCCGCGCGAGGAGACCGAGCGCGGCATCGACTCCGCGTACCGGACGGTCGCCGTGCTCTCGCCCGCCTACCAGCGCTCCCCGCAGGCGCGGGCGCTGTGGGAGTCGGTGGTCAGCTCCGACCCCTCCGGCACCCGCCGCCAGCTGCTGCCCGTCCGGGTCGGCGACGTGCGGCTCACCGCGCCGTTCAGCAACCGCAACCCGGTCGACCTGGTCGGCCGCGACGAGACGCAGTCGATCCAGAGCCTGCTGCGCGCGCTCGGCCGCGGCGACACCCCGCTCGACGACGCGCCCAGCGGCGGCCCGCGCTTCCCCGGCAGCAAGCCCTCGGTGTGGGACGTCCCGCCGCGCAACCCCTCCTTCACCGGCCGTTCCGCCGTTCTGGAGCAGCTGCGCAACCAGCTGCGCGGCGGCATGGCGGCCGTGCTGCCCACCCCGCAGACCCTGTACGGGCTCGGCGGCGTCGGCAAGACCCAGGTGGCGCTGGAGTACGCCCACCGCTTCATGTCCGACTACGACCTGGTCTGGTGGATCGACGCCGAGCAGACCGAGCTGGTCGCGCCGGCGCTGGCCGAACTCGCCCGCCGGCTGGGCCTGCGGGTCGGCGACTCGGTGACCGAGGCCGCCGAGGCGGCCAGGGAGGCGCTGCGGCGCGGCGTGCCCACCTCGCGCTGGCTGCTGATCTTCGACAACGCCGACGAGCCCGCCGAGATCCGCCGGTTCTTCCCCGGCGGCTCCGGCCACATCCTGGTCACCTCCCGCAACCAGGCCTGGACCGGGCACGCCGAGGCGCTGGAGGTCGACGTCTTCACCCGCGGCGAGAGCGTCGAGCACCTGTGCCGGCGCGCCCGCAGTCTCTCCCGCCCGGACGCCGACCGGGTCGCCGAGGCGGTCGGGGACCTGCCGCTGGCCGTCGAGGTGGCCGCCGCCTGGCTGGACACCACCGGCACCCCGGTGGAGACCTACGTCTCCCAGCTGCACGCCGAGGCCGCCCGCGCACTGGCCGTCGGCCGCCCGGCCGACTACCCGACGCCGGTCGCCGCGACCTGGAACGTGTCGATCGGACGGCTGCGCCAGCAGTCCCCGGCGGCCGTCCGGCTGCTCCAGCTCTGCGCGTTCTTCGCGCCCGAGCCGATCTCGATGAACCTCTTCTACAGCGACCAGATGATCCGGGCGCTGGTGAAGTTCGACGCCGACCTCAGCGACAAGTTCATGCTGGGCAAGGTGATCCAGGCGATCGGCCGGTACGCGCTGGCCAAGGTCGACGCCGGCAGCAACAGCTTCCAGGTGCACCGGCTCGTCCAGGCGGTGATCCGGGCCGGGATGACCGCCGACGAGCAGGAGATCGCCGTCCACGAGGTGCACCGCATCCTCACCGGCGCCCGGCCCGTCCTCGGCGACACCGACGACCCGGCCAACTGGCCCGCCTTCGACGAGATCTGGCCGCACCTGTCGCCGTCCAAGGCGCACAACTGCGACGAGGCGGACACCCGCCAGCTGCTCATCGACCGGGTCCGCTACCTGTGGAAGCGCGGCGAGCTCGACCGCGCCCGCGACCTCGGCCACGCCCTGGACGTGGAGTGGACCGGCAAGCTCGGCGAGAACGACCGGCAGACCCTGCTGCTGCGCTTCCAACTCGCCAACGTGCTGCGCTCCCAGGGCAACTACGGTGAGGCGCTGGCCCTGGACGAGGACACCCTGGAGCGCCAGCGGGGCCTGCTCGGCGAGCACCACCCGTACACCCTGATGACGGCCGGCTCGCTCGGCGCCGACCGCCGGGCGCTCGGCCGGTTCCAGGCCGCGCTCGACCTCGACCGTGAAATCCTCGACCAGTTCCGCGAGTTGTTCGGCGACGACAACCCGCGCACGCTCTCCATGGCGAACAACCTGGCGATCGACTACCGGCTGGTCGGCGACAGCGAGGCGGCCCGCGAACTCGACCAGGAGACCCTCGACCGGCGCACCGCCGTCCTCGGCCCCAAGCACCCCTACACCCTGTCCACCAAGTCCAACCTGGCCCGCGACCTGCGCGAACTCGGCGACTACCGCGGCTCGGTGGACCTGCTCCAGGAGGTCACCTCCGACCTCGGCGACGTGCTCGACCCGGACCTGCCGGAGAACCTGCGCAACGCCAAGTCGCTGGCCGTCTCGCTGCGCCGGATCGGCCAGCTCGCCGAGGCCCGCCGGATCACCAAGGAGACCTACGAGCGCTACCTGGAGCGCTACGGCGCCGACGCCCCCGACGCGCTCGCCTGCGCGCTCAACCTGGCCGCCGACCACAGCGCCTCCGGAGACAAGGAGGCCGCCCGCGACCTCTGCTCCACCGTCTTCGAGGGTCACCGGCGGCTGTTCGGCGACGAGCACCCGTTCACCCTGGCCTGCGCCAACAACCTCGGCATCTACCTGCGGGGCAGCGGCGACGTCCCGGGCGCCATCGAGCGCGGCCGGCTCACCGTGGAGGGGCTGACCCGCTCGGTCGGGCCGGAGCACCCGTACACCCTCAACGCGATGATCAACCTGGCCAACGCGTACGGCGACGACGGGCAGCTGGACCGCGCCGAGCGGCTCGGCCGGGCCGCGTACCAGGGGCTGTGCGACCGCTACAGCGCCCAGCACCCGGACGCGGTGGCCTGCGAGGCCAACCTGGCGATCACCCTGCGGTCCGGCGGGCGGCACACCCAGGCGGCCGAGCTGAGGGCGCGGGCGATCTCCGAGCTGATCCGGCAGGTCGGCGAGGAGCACCCCAACACGGTCTCCGCGCGGGGCTGGAAGCGGATCAACCGCGACCTGGAGCCGCAGCCGGTCTGACCGGGAAGGGGGGCGGGGTGCGCTGCCGGCGAGGGCCGCGCACCCGAACCAGGGGCGCGCGGCCGGACGAGGGTGCGCCGCCGGACCGGGGGTACGCTCCCTGACCATGAGCACCCCGCCCCCGGTCCTGGTCACCCGGCGCCTCGCCCCCGGCGTCGTCGAACGGCTCACCGCGCACCACGCCGCCACCTGCCACGACTCCGACCTGGCGATGGACCGGGCCGCGCTGCTGGACGCCGTCCGCGGCCGGCGGGCCGTGATCACCACCCTGGACGACCGGGTGGACGCCGGGTTCCTCGACGCGGCCGGCCCGCAGCTGGCCGTCGTCGCCAACCACGCCGTCGGCTACCACAACGTGGACGTGGCCGCCTGCGCCGAACGCGGCGTCCTGGTCACCAACACCCCGGGCGTGCTCACCACCGCCACCGCCGACATGGCCTGGGCACTGCTGCTGGCCGCCACCCGCCGGCTCGGCGAGGGCGAACGGCTGCTGCGCTCCGGCGCGTCCTGGACCTGGGCGCCGAACTTCCTGCTCGGCCTGGAGCTGGCCGGCACCCCGCTGGGCGTGCTCGGCATGGGCCGGATCGGCCGGGCGGTGGCCCGCCGGGCCCGCGCCTTCGACATGCCGGTCAGCTACCACAACCGCCGCGAACTGCCGACCGGTCAGGCCGAGGGCGCCGACTGGAAGCCGCTGGAGGACCTGCTCGCCACCTCCACCGTGCTGGTCGTCACCTGCCCGTTCACCGAGGGGACCCGGCACCTGCTGGACGCCCGCCGCCTCGCCCTGCTGCCGCGCGGCGCGGTGGTGGTCAGCATGACCGCGGGCGTGGTGGACGAGGAGGCGCTGGCCGCCGCGCTGGAGTCCGGCGCGCTGTTCGCCGCCGCCGTGGACAACTTCGAGCACGAGCCGGCCGTCCCGTCCGCGCTGCTCGCCCAGGAGCGCGCGGTGCTCGCCCCGCACCTGGGCAGCGCCACCGTCCGCACCCGGCAGGCGATGGGCGGCCTGGCGGTGGACAACGTGCTGGCGGTGCTCGGCGGCTCAGCGCCCCTGACGCCGGTGGAGGTCTGAGCCCGGGCCGCCCCAGCCCGCGGCCCAGGCCAGCGCGGTGGTCATCACCCGGAACGCCCCGAAGTGCGCGGCGCCGGGCTCCAGGAACAGTTCGGCGTCCGGGATGTGGTCGGCCAGCCAGCGGGAGTGGTCGACCGGCGAGAACTGGTCGTCCGCGCCGTGCCAGAGCCAGGTCGGCACCCGGACCGACCCGACCTCGAACCCCCAGTCGGCGGTGAAGGCCAGCACGTCGTCGATCCAGCCGTCGGCGCCGTGCCGGAACGCCTCCCGGTAGTTGCTCTGGAGCATCCGCCGCAGTCCGCTGTCGGCCACCACCTCCCGGTCGGCGGCGGAGAGTTCGGTGCGCAGCCCGTTCAGCAGCCGGACCGGGTCGTCCTTGATCTGCCGGGAGCGGAACTCCATCGCGTCGGCGATCCGGCCGTGCCCGCGCTCGGCCTCCTGGTAGGCGCGGACGTTGGACGGCGTCATCCCCGCGTACCAGTCCAGGCCGGCCGCGTTGCGCGGCGCGAGGCCGACCAGCACCGCCGCCCGGCTGACCCGCCCCGGCAGCAGCGCCGCGCAGGCCAGCGCGTGCGGGCCGCCGCCGGAGCGGCCGAGCACCGCGAAGCTGTCCAGCCCGAACTCGTCCGCGATGGTCCGCACGTCCGCGGCCGCGGCGCTCACCCGGCGGCCGAACAGCCGGGTCGAGTCGCCGTAGCCCGGCCGGTCGTACGAGATCAGCCGCACGCCCAGCCGGTACAGCACGGTGCTGCGCGGGTGCGGGCCGACCCGGCTGCCGGGCATGCCGTGCAGCAGGAACACCGGACGGCCGCGCGGGTCGCCGAGGGACTCGACGGCGAGCGCGCGGTCGTCCGCCGTTTTGATCATCCGTAACGACACCTGCGGCCTCCTCAGTGCTCCGGGTCGGTTGCGTGCTCCCGGTCGGTGGTGGTGCGTACCTCCCGGCGGGCCTGCCAGGTGGTGTGCTCGCGGGAGATCGCGTCCTCGGCGTCCCGGGCCAGGCGGGCCCAGATCTCCTCGGCCTCCATCGACTCCAGGTCCAGCTGGGCGAGCTGGCGCTGGATCTGCGCCAGCTCCTCGGCGGCCAGGGCGTACGCGGCGGCCAGCGGCCGGTACTGGCGCAGCTGCGCCCAGGCGGCGACCGAGGCGGCCACCGCCGAGACCGTGCCCAGCGCGTCGTAGCTGAACGCGCCGAGCGCCCGCAGCAGGGCGAGCACCAGGCCGAGCGCCGGCAGCAGCACGCCCAGCACCCCGGCCCAGTGCCCGGCGCGGGCGCAGTAGCGGGCCTTGGCGCGGTACCAGTCGTGCTGCAGCTGGATCCGCTCGGCCAGGTACACCTCGCGGCGCACCGCCAGCGGCTGGCCGCGCAGGTCGTGCATGGCCGGGGTGATCTCCACCCCGGCGTCCGGGACGGCCACCGGGCTGTCCCGGAACGCGCCGAGCACCCCGGAGAGCTGGAAGCGGTACAGGCCCTCGGCGTCCGGCAGGGCGCGCGGCGGGGGCTGGTAGGCGTCGGCCCGGACGGCGTACTTCCAGGCCAGCGTCTTCACCGACTCGGCGGCCGCCCGCCCCTCGTACCAGAGGCCCTGCGGGTTCTGCCGGCTGATCACCACCGCCAGCACGATCGCGCCGAGGTAGGCGGCCGCCGCGGGCCAGGCCCAGGGCTCGCCGTCGGCCGAGCCGGTCGCCGCGGCGACCACCAGCAGGACCAGTTCCCAGGCGGAGAGCAGCACCGAGCGCCGCTGCCCGCGCAGCGACGCGGAGTCGGCGGCCCAGAAGAACTCGGGCAGCAGGTCCCGCTCACGCACCCACCCGGTCCGTCCCGCAACAGACGCCATGTTCGGCCCCCACCAGTCGCTCCGGTCGCACCGCTCTCCTGCCCCGGGGGACTCGCCGGTACGCCTGGTGACGGCCGGGGCGGCCGGATGTGGCCGGGAAGCCCCGGTGGTTGTCCGGTACTCCCCGTGTTCATGCCGGTACCCAGCGTGCGGGAGGTGGCGGGGGCGCGCACCGGTCGGCGGATGTGCGCGGGCGACCTGCCGGTGCGGCCGGGCGGAGTGCGGGCCGGTGCGCGCGGCCGGCGGGTGCGGCCCGGCGGGTGCCGCTCAGTAGGTGTAGAAGACCCGCTCGGTGTTCTCGGCCATCTGCTCGGCGTTCCACTCGGTGCCGCCCGGGACGTTGCCGGAGCGGAACAGCGGCGGCGCGGGGCACTCCCCGGCGGCCGCCCGGTCGGCCAGCCGGCCGACCGCGGAGGCGACCACGGCCTGCATCAGCGCGCTGGTCACGATGGTGGAGACCGGGCCGAAGGTGGTCTCGGCGCCCGGGTGGGTCAGCTCGCCGTCGCCGACCGCGATCTTGCTGTCCAGCACCACGTCGCAGTGGTCCTTCAGGTAGGTGCCGGTCGGGTGCGCCGAGGGCACCTCCCGCGGGTACGCCAGCGAGGTCACGCCGACCACCTTGAGGCCGCGGTCCCGGGCGTAGCGGGCCAGCTCGACCGGCATCACCTGGCGGCCGGAGAGCGAGATCACGAACAGCAGGTCCCCGGCGGTCGCCGGGGTCAGGTCCAGGGTGGCGGTGGCCAGCCCGGAGACCCGCTCCAGCGCGCTGGACAGCGGCGCGGGCATCACGGTCACCCCGGCGGTCCCGGGCACGTTCAGCAGGTTCACCGGGACCAGTCCGCCGGCCCGGTAGACCACGTCCTGGGCCGGCAGCGCGGAGTGCCCGGCACCGAAGGTGAAGACCCGGCGACCCTCGGTCATCGCCTCCGCCAGCAGCGCGGCGGCGGCCTCGATGGTGTCGGCCTCCTCCTCGCGGACCCGCTGGAGGTGGGAGATCGCGGCGTCGAAGTACCGGCCGACCAGGTCGTTCATCTGCTGCCTTCGCTCTCTGCCGGTGGGGGATTCCGGCCGGGTGGGGTGGTCCGGGTGGTCCAGACCGCCGGTGGAGAAAGCTTCGGCGAGCACGGTCGCGCCCCGGTGGCATCGTTGTCAACAGGAACAAAACGGGCCTCCGGAGCCCCGGGGCGGGCCCGGTTGTCGGTCCGGTACGTCAGAATTGGCGGTGAGGACACCGAAGAACGGAGCCAGCGGCGATGTCTGGGCTGATCGACACCACTGAGATGTACCTTCGCACCATCCTGGAGCTGGAGGAGGAGGGCATCGTCCCGATGCGTGCCCGGATCGCGGAGCGCCTGGAACAGAGCGGCCCCACGGTCAGCCAGACGGTCGGCCGGATGGAGCGCGACGGGCTGCTCCAGGTCGCCGGGGACCGCCACCTCGAACTGACCGAGGAGGGCCGCCGGCTCGCGGTGCGCGTCATGCGCAAGCACCGCATCGCCGAGTGCCTGCTCGTCGACGTGATCGGCCTGGAGTGGGAGCAGGTGCACGAGGAGGCCTGCCGCTGGGAGCACGTGATGAGCGAGACGGTCGAGCGCAAGGTGCTCGCCATGCTCGGCCACCCCACCCAGTCGCCGTACGGGAACCCGATCCCGGGCCTGGACGAGCTGGGCGACACCAAGGCCGAGGGCGAGGGCTTCGACGCCGGGCTCGTCCCGCTGGACACCGTCAAGCCGGGCGAGGCCGGGGCCGACGTGGTGGTCCGCCGGATCGGCGAGCCGATCCAGACCGACAGCGCGCTGATGAGCACCCTGCGCCGGGCCGGTGTCCGGCCGGGCTCCACGGTCAAGGTGAGCGCCGGCGTCGGCGGCGTGCTGGTCGGCACCGGCGACAACGCGGCGGAGCTGGGCAAGGACATCGCCCAGCACGTCTTCGTCGCCCAGGCCTGAGGCGCCGGACGCGAACAGTCGAGCGGGCCCGCTGCTCTCCATGCAGCGGGCCCGCTCGCCTCCCCGTTCCCTCCCGCCCCTCCCCGTCCCCTCCTTTTCCCTCCCGCTTCCCCTCCGTCGCCGCCGCCCGGCTTCCCCGTCCGAGCGCCCCTGCCGGCGTCCCCACACACCGCAATTCCTCCCCTCGGCCGATCATGGCAATCCTTGAGTGCCGTCACTCGTACGAGGGGCTTCTCCCGTTGACCAGCGGGTACACGGAAGCCTTATCCGGACATGCGTATGACGGGCCCCGTCCCCGGTGGGGGACAAGGCCCGTCACTCGCGCGCGTTGTGTCGCGCGGTGCGCACCCTCACCCGATCGGCGGAGGGCGGCCGTTCGAGGGGCCGGGCGGAACCGGCGGAACTCAGCCCACCGGCGTCGGCCGGGCGGCCCGGGCGGCGCGGCCCGAGGGCGTCTCGCGGGCGCAGGCGTAGGCCAGCGGGCCGATCAGCTCGGCGGCGTCCGGCAGCCAGCGGTTGAGCGCGGAGGGGGAGCGGGCCCACTGGGCGTACCCGAGGGAGCCGATCCGGGACGGCGGGGCGACCGTCCAGTCCCCCTCGCCCCGGGCGACCAGGTCCAGCCGGCCCGGCGGCCGGCCGAGCCGGCGGAGCATCTCCGGGAGCCTGGCCGCGGCCCCGGGCAGTGCCAGGAAGTGCAGTCGCCGCCCGATCCGCCCGGGCGCGGCGGGCTGGACCACGACCGGGCCGAGCTGGAGGTCCATCCGCTCCATCCGGGCGAGCGCCAGGCAGCCGGCCGTCTCCGGGACGTCCAGCACGTCGAACGAGCGCCCGGTGGGCAGCAGGATCGACGCCCGGGGCCGGTCGGTCCACCAGCTCCGCACCGCGCCGGGGCCGGCGCTCGCCGTCCGCGCCCAGTCCGCGTCCAGCGGGTGGGCGCCCGGCAGCGTGCAGCGGTGGTCCCCGCAGGAGCAGCGGACACCGCCGCCGCCGTCGTCGATCAGCCAGGCGCCCGGGGCCACCTCCCAGTGGCGGTTCTCGGCGTAGCCGACGGCTTCGACGAGCAAGGGGGGTGGAGCGGCCTTCTCGTTCCGGTCCGAGGCGTCGGGGATGTCTTCCACGGGGTACTCAACTACCGTGTGTGAGGCTGGTTACGGCCCGATGGCGCCCGGTTGGGTGCATCCCGGCAATGTCACCCGTTCCGGTTAGTCGACCGAGTTGGTGGGGCCGAGGGCAGGCGCAGTGGGGGCGCACAGGAGCATTTCCCAGGGCGCAAGGGGGGTGCGGTTCGTCACCGTGGGTATCCCGCTGGCGTTGCTGATCGCTAACCTGGTGTCAGATTCCTTGGACGGTCGGACAGTCGGCAACAGATCAGCAGAATCGTCGCCCGCCGGCCGGGACCGGAGGGTGTGGGGAGGCGAAGCCCAATGGCCGCGAGACCACTCGTCGCACGACAGCCCAACGAGCGTCTGCAGCAACTGATCCAGGAGGCCAGCTGCTCCAACGCCGGCCTGGCCCGGAGGGTCAACCTCTGCGGCGCCGAGCACGGGCTGGACCTTCGGTACGACAAGACCTCCGTGGCCCGCTGGCTGCGCGGGCAGCAGCCGCGCGGGCAGGCGCCGGCCGTGATCGCCGAGGCCCTGGGCCGCAAGCTCGGCCGCAGCGTGTCGGTCGAGGAGATCGGCATGGCGGACGGCAAGAACCTGAGCTCCGGCATCGGGCTCCAGTTCGCGCCGACCATCGGTGCCGCCCTGGAGCAGGTCTGCGAGCTCTGGCGCAGTGACGTCGGCCGGCGGGACTTCCTGACCGGCGCGACGGTCGCCGCCTCCGCGCTGGTGGAACCCAGCCGGGACTGGCTGATCACCCCGCCGGACCCGGTGGTGGCGCGGGCCGGCGGCCCCCGGGTCGGCCCGACCGACGTGGCCGCGATCAGGGCGACCACCACGATGCTGGTCGACCTGGACCACCGCTTCGGCAGCGGCCATGTGCGCCCGGTGGTGGTGCACTACCTCAACTCGGTGGTCTCCGGCCTGCTCGGCGGCGCCTACCGGGAGGAGACCGGTCGCCAACTCTTCGCCGCCGTGGCCCGGTTGACCGAACTGGCCGGCTACATGGCGGTGGACACCGGGCAGCCCGGCCTCGCCCAGCGCTACTACATCCAGGCGCTGCGGCTGGCCCAGGCCGCCGACGACCGCGGCTACGGCGGCTACGTGCTGGCCGCCTCGATGAGCCACCTGGCGGCGACCCTCGGCAACCCGCGGGAGATCGCCCAACTCGCCCGCGCCGCCCAGGAGGGCGCCCGCTCGGTGGCCACCCCGACGGCGATGGCGATGTTCTACGCCGCCGAGGCCCGCGGCCACGCCCTGCTCGGCGACGCCCGCTCCTGCGAGACGGTGTCGGCCAGGGCCCTGGAGATGATGGAGCGGCGCCGCCCGGAGGACGACCCGGACTGGATCGCCCACTTCGACGACGCCTACCTCGCCGACGAGTTGGCCCACTGCCACCGGGACCTGGAGCAGGCCGGCCAGGCCGAGCACTACGCCCGCCGGGCGCTCGACCTGCACCCGCCGACCCGGGTCCGGCGCCGTGCGGTGGACCTCGTCCTGCTGGCCACCGCCCAGCTCCAGCAGCGGGACCTGGAACGCGCCTGCGAGACGGGCGCCCAGGCGGTCCGGCTGCTGAGCGGGCTGCGGTCCAACCGGGGCGTGGAGTACCTGGACGAGTTCCGGCGCCGGCTGGAGCCCTACCGGGAGCAGCGGGTGGTCCGGGAGTTCCACGCCCGCGCGGACGCCGAGGCGGCCTAGCGGACGCCGGGCCGGTCTCCGTGTCCCGGGCGCGGGCCCGCCTCCGCGCCTCGGGCCCGGGGGCGGCCCGGGCCCTGGGCGGTCGCGGATCGTCTGTGCAGGGAGCGTGATGGATGTCCCGCCCACGTGGTCACCCGGTGAGGCGAACCGGTAGCGTGGGCGCGACGTCCAAGGAACTGTGATGCTCCCAAGAACCGACGAGATGTGGTCCGCCGTCAGTGCGCGGTCCTGCACAGGTGAGGAATCGCGTTGAGTCAGCGCCGCTCGTACCCGAACTCCGGTGACTTCAACCTGGACGACCTGTTCCGCCCCGAGCCCGGCCAGCCGCAGGGCCAGCCGCAGGGGCAGCCGGGCCAGCCGCAGGGCCACTCGGCCGTGCCGCCGGTGGGACAGCCGTCCGGGCAGCCGGAGTACCTCGGCGAGGGCGCGCACGCGCTGCCGACCCAGGCGATGCCCGCGCAGCCGGCGCCGGGCCAGTCGATGCCCGGGCACTCGCTGCCGGGCCGGCCGATGCCGGGGCAGGGGGCCCCGTGGGGCGCGCCGCAGCCCGGGTACGGTGCCCCGCAGCCCGATCCGGCTCCGGAGACCCAGTACCTGCCGCCGTACCCCGCCGGCGACCCGCAGGCGGCCGGCTACCCGGCGGCGCAGGCCCAGCCCGGTTACCCGCAGCCGCAGCCCGCGCCGGGGTACCAGGCCTATCCGCCGGCCGCCCAGCCGCAGCCGGCCTACCCGGCCCAGGACCACCACCAGGGCTACGCCCCGGAGCAGGGGCAGGACTACGGCCAGGGGTACGACCAGGGGCACGACGCGACCCGGGCGGGCGGCTCGGGACGCGGCGGACGTTCGTCCAACAAGCTGATCATCGGCGGCGTGGTGGCGGGCTGCGCGGCGGCCGGCATCCTGGTCGCCGTCCTGATGAGCGGCGGCGACGAGACCAAGGACGACGGGAAGACCACCCCGGCGGCCGCCACCGCCGGCGCCACCACCACCCCCGGTGCGCCGAGCGCGAGCGGCTCCGGCGCGGCCGTCGACCCGGAGGTCAAGGCCCAGGCGCAGCCGCTGTCGGACCTGCTGGGCACCGCGAGCGACAGCCGCAGCTCGGTGGTCTCCGCGGTCGCCTCGGTGCAGAAGTGCGACAAGCTGCCCGAGTCCCAGCAGGCGCTGACGGCCGCGGCCGGCAAGCGGCGCGAGCTCCAGAGCAAGCTCGGCCAGCTGAAGGCCGACAAGCTGCCCGGCGGTCAGCAGCTGGTCGACCAGCTCAACGCGGCCTGGACGGCCTCGGCCCAGGCCGACGACGAGTACGCGCTCTGGGCGCAGGACGCGCAGGGCTCCTGCGACGCGAAGAAGCAGGACAACCAGCACTACAAGAACGCCGTCCAGGCGAGCGGCACCGCGACCACCGCGAAGAAGCAGTCCGCCACGCTCTGGAACGCGATCGCCGCCCAGACCGGACTGCCCAACCGGAGCGACGGCGACCTCTGAGCGACGGCGGTCGACGGGGGACGCCGGTCCGTGAACGACGGTGGCCGGTGAACGAGGGGGGACGGGCCGCAAAGGCCCGTCCCCCTCTCTCGCCCTGGTCAGCCCGCGTCAGGCCGGCGGACGGCCCCCGGTGAGCGCCCAGCGGATGTCCACGAAGCCCGGCTGCTGCAGGGTCATCCGGCCGTTCTTGACCACCTGGTAGGTGACCCAGGTGTTCACCAGCCGCGGCGACCCGCCGCTGGGCAGCATGTTGGTGGTGCCCCAGTTGAGCGGCGGGGTGATCCCGACGTCGATGCCCTCCCCGCTGTCCAGCAGCGAGGAGACCGTCTTCGGGGTGACCGTCCGGCCGCCCTCCGCCAGCTTCTGCACCGCCGTCCGGAACACCTCGTACGCGACCCAGGTGGTCTGCACGCCCGGGTCGGAGACGTCGATGGGGTGCCCGCCGGTGGTGTCGGTGCGCACCACCGCGCGCAGCCCGTCCCAGATCTTCGCCGACTCCGGCGGGTACCAGCTGGTGACGTAGGCGCCGCCGAGCGGGCCGGAGTCGCCGCCGGTGGAGTCCACCACCGACTGCTGGACGCTGCCGATCACCGAGGCGATCCGGGTGTTCTTCGCGTTCAGCCGCCGGTAGGAGTCCAGCAGGTTGCCGGTCGGCTCGGCGGCCAGGGCGCTGGTGATGCAGTTGCCCGGCTCGTCCTTGCCGATCGCCTTGCGGATCACCGGGGTGTAGTCGGAGGACTGCTCGGGCGCCTTGACGTCCGTCAGCCTGATCCCGGCCGGCCGCAGGGCGGTGCCCAGGTAGCCGAGCAGGTTGTCGCCGGCCGGGGTGTCCGGGCGGACCAGGGAGACGGTCCGGCAGCCGGCGTCCACCAGCTGGCGGCCGTTGCCCGCGATCAGCGCCGGCATGCCGCCGTCCACCGGGTAGGACAGCGGGCTGGAGAACTCCGGCTGGGAGAGCCCGTAGCCGCCGATCAGCGGGATGCCGGCGCGCTCCAGCACCGGCATGAACGCCTCGCCCCACTGGCTGTAGGAGCCGATCACGGCGACCACCTTGGCGTCCACCGCCTGCTGGGCACAGGCGCGGGCGCCGTCCGCGGTGTTGTGCTCGTTGCAGGTGATCACGCGCAGCCGGTGGCCGTTCACGCCGCCCTTGGCGTTGACGTCCTGGCCGATGGCGGAGGCGAGCGCCGTCATGCCCGGGCGGTCGGCGGAGCCCGTGCCGGCCGGGGCCCAGGTCATCACGGTCAGGTCGTCGCCGGTGGTCGAGGCATCGGCCGGTCCGCCGCACGCGGAGGCCGAGAAGAGGGTGGGGAGCAGGGCCGCGGCGGTGGCGGCGGCTGCGATCGGGCGTCGGCGGCGGCGCCGCACGATCGGGGGACGGGCCTGGAAGGAGTCCCTTCGGCTGGTCATCGCTATTCCCTCTCTGGGGCGCACTCCGGCGCACCGGAGCAAGCCAAGCCCCGGCGTCACAAGCCGAGAGGGCCGAAATGCGAACGGATGGCGAACGGCCGCCGAAATCCGGAGTGGTACGCGTGTAGATCGCGAGTGGAGCACGAACAGACGGGGAACGTACGATCGTTCACCATGTCCGCCAGCACAGATTCTTCGTATCGGTCCGCCCGAAACCCTTCTCGTCCGGGGCACCGCTCCAGCACGATGGGCGGCATGCCGCTCAACGACCTGCCCTGGTGGCGCTGGCGAGCCCGACTGCGCTCGGCGCTGCACATGCTGTCCGACCCCGCTTTCCAGCAGGAGACCTGGCTGACCGGCCGGGAGGGGTACGGCGACGTGACCGACGCCGTCTACCGCCTCGTCGAGGACACCTGGCTGGACCGCTGGTCGGCCGAGAAGTACATCGGGACGATCCTCCGCGACTCCGCCGAGGCCGCGCTGGTGGACGTCGCGGTGCTGCGGGCCGTGCAGATGCTGCACGAGGTCGGTGCGGACGCGCCGGCCTCCGCCTACCTCGGCCACCCCGGCTGGCCGGAGACCGTCCGGGCCGCCCGCGAGGCGCACGTCGTGCTGGCCTCGGGCGACGGGGACGACCCGGACGCGTCGCCCAAGTCGCTGGACGTGCTGCGCATCCTCACCAAGCTCTGACCCGCCGGACCGCCGCCGTCCCGCAGTACGGGCAGCGGGGCGGCGGGTGTCCGGGATGTGACACGCTGGACCATCCACGCACGTCACGACCTCAGAACGGGATACTCCCAGTGGAACAGCAGCCGGTCAGCGCCCAGTACGTCCTCACGCTGTCCTGCCCCGACAAGCAGGGCATCGTCCACGCTGTCTCCAGCTACCTCTTCATGACCGGCTGCAACATCATCGACAGCCAGCAGTTCGGGGACGGTGACAGCGGGCTCTTCTTCATGCGGGTGCACTTCTCCGCCCCCGAGCCCGTCACCGCCGACAAGCTGCGGGCCAGCTTCTCCGCGATCGGCGCTTCCTTCGGGATGGACTGGCAGATCCACCCGACCGAGCAGCGGATGCGGATCGTGCTCATGGTCAGCAAGTTCGGGCACTGCCTGAACGACCTGCTCTACCGCACCCGGATCGGCGCCCTGCCGGTGGAGATCGCCGCGGTCGTCTCCAACCACACCGACCTGCGGGACCTGACCGAGAGCTACGGCATCCCGTTCCACCACATCCCGGTCACCAAGGACACCAAGGCCGAGGCCGAGCAGCGGCTGCTCGACCTGGTCGCCGAGGAGAACGTCGAACTGGTCGTGCTGGCCCGCTACATGCAGGTGCTCTCCGACCGGCTGTGCACCGAACTGTCCGGCCGGGTGATCAACATCCACCACTCCTTCCTGCCGAGCTTCAAGGGCGCCAAGCCGTACCACCAGGCGCACGCGCGCGGCGTGAAGCTGATCGGCGCCACCGCGCACTACGTCACCGCCGACCTGGACGAGGGCCCGATCATCGAGCAGGAGGTGGCCCGGGTCACCCACGACGTCAGCCCCGACCAGCTGGTCGCGCTCGGCCGGGACGTCGAGTGCCAGGCGCTGGCGCGCGCGGTGAAGTGGCACAGCGAGCACCGGGTGCTGCTGGACGGGACCCGTACGGTCGTCTTCGCGTGACCGGTCCGCGCAGGCGTTTCGCGTGACCGCTCCGCGCGGGCGTTTTGCGTAGGCGTTCGCGCGGACGGCGGGCCGCTACGGCCGGGAGAGCAGCGGGAGCGCGTGCAGCACCTCGCGGACCGCGGCCCGGTCGCCGTGCTCGCCGACCGGCAGCCGGTCCGGGTCGCGGTGCGCGGCGGCCAGCTGGCACAGCTCCAGGCCGTCCAGCACCATCGACGCCACCGGCTCCCCGCCGGGCGGGCCGCCGCTGCCGACGGCCGCGCCGTCGCCGTCCAGGGCGATCAGCCACTCGCCGCCCGCCGGGCCGTCGACCATCAGCCGCACCCGCCGGGCCGTCCGGGCCCCGCCCTCCGGCGCACCCGGCGCCCCGGCGTGCTCGGGCCGGGCCGCGCGCAGCCCGGCCAGCGCCCGGGGGAGCAGCCGGACCACCAGCTCCACCATCTGCCGCAGGTGCTGCGGCGTCGGCGGGTCGTACGGGTAGGCGACCGCCCGGGCCACGTCCTCGCCGTGCACGAAGCACTCGAAGGCGCGGTCCACGAAGGCGTCGCGCAGCGGCAGCACCGCGAAGCCGTAGTCGACCGGGGTGTTGCCCTGCGGCACGAGCGCGGCGCTGCGCACCAGGTCGTGGGCCTGCCGCCGCCAGCGGGAGCGCACCGACTGCGGCGCCAGGCCGGCCTGGTCGGCGATCAGCCGGGCGGTGCGCGCGGTGACCCCGGCGTACCGGCCGCCCTGCGGCGGGACGCGCGGCACGGACGGTCCGGCGGCCGGCTCCTGCGGGGGCACCCGCCGCCCGGCCGGTGCGGCGGGTGGGCCCGGAGCGGCCGGCACCGGGTCGGGCAGGCCGAGTGCCAGCGCCAGGAAGCCGTCCACCGCGGTCAGGTGGCCCAGCACCTCCGCCGGGCGCAGCCGCTCGGTGCCGCCGTGCCACGGCAGTTCCGCCACCTCCTGCCACTCCTCCGGGCCGAGGTCGCGCAGCAGCGCGTCGAGCTTGGCGGTCTCCGCCGTGTACGGCATGCCCCAGGCGGGGACGGGCAGTTGGGCCGGCCGACGGGCCAGGCACCAGTCGAGCACCTGCTGGCGCAGCGAGCCGGGCTGGTCCAGCGGCTCGTCCAGGGAGAGCCAGTCGGCCGCCTCGCGCAGCCGGGCCGCCTCCTCGGCGCACTCCCGGCAGTCGCGCAGGTGCTGCTCCAACTCGGCGGCCTCGCGGGCCGGGCAGGCGCCGAGGGCCCACGCGCCGAGCATCGAGCGCAGGGCGTCGTGCCGCTCCTCAGTGCTGCTCACGTCTCCCCGTTCCCGTCCCCGGTGCCGTCCTGGCGGGCGCGTTCGTCGGCCAGTTCGGTGGCCAGCAGCTCCAGACCGAGCCGCATCCGCTGCTTGGCGGCCTGCTCGCTGATGCCGAGCAGTCGGGCCGTCTCGCGGTAGGTGCGGCCGTCGTAGTAGGTCACCGCGATGGTCTCACGCAGGGGTTGGGGCAGGGAGTCGACCACGTACTGCATCCTCGCGGCGGTGGCCACGGCGCGGATCTCGGCCTCCGCGCCCGGTGCGAGTTCGGCGGCCCGCCGGGCCCGCAGCCGTTCGACCGCGCGGTGGTGGGTCAGCGCGCCGAGCCAGGAGCGCAGGGTGCCCCGGTCGGGGTCGAAGTCCTCGGGGTGCTCCCAGACGTGGGCGAAGACCTCCCGGGTGAGCTGGGTGGCGGCGGCCCGGTCGGCGAGTATCCGTCCGGCCAGGCCGTGCACCATCGGTGCGAGCTGGTCGTAGAGTTCGCCGAGCGCCGTCTCCTCGCCGCGGGCGAGGCGGCGCTGCAACTGCTCGTCCCAGCGCGGGGTCCGCTCCGGGGTGGCCATCGGGAACCACCCTCCTGACCGGGGTCGCTGGCTTACCCAACGGTATCTTGCGGCCGGGCGGCGCCGGGGGCGATTGCGGCAAGAACGGAACCGTTCCTGGCGGATCACCCCTCCTCATGGATGTGCCTCCCGGCCCGGATCCCTCGCCGGGTCCCTCTGGGCCCCTCGCCCGGGCCGGATCGTCGGACGGTACGACGGTCGGCCGGTGGGACCCGTCCGCCGATGCCACCGTTCGAGAGCCGTCGGACATATGTCGCACGGGTGGTTCGTGAGTGGCGGGCGGGGTGCGCGGGGCGCACGGCGGTAGGTTCCCGACTGCGGGACCAGCGGGTCGGCCGGGTCGGACGATCACCGGTACGAGCCTCGCGAGAGTGAGCGGGACAGTATGCACCGCGCTGTCGCCCGATCGCCGGAATATGCCCGAAGCGCTTGCTGCGGTCCGTCCCCCCGCCCATCCTGAGGCGTATTCGTGTCGCGGCCGGGTGCCCGACCGACGAGACGGCGCGGGCGAGCGGGCGCGGACGGACAGACCGGGCGGGCGCCCGGGCACGGCTCGGGTGGCGCCGGGCGACGTGCGAGGGCCCGCCGGCCGATCCGGCCCGATCGGGACTATGGCCGAACTGCGAGTGCGGGTGGTGGAGCGGTGCAGGTTCTTCAGGTACAGCTGGCGGTGCAGGCTGACCCCGCCGAGGTCGGCCGGGCCCGTCGATGGGTGCGCTCGCGGCTGCTGAACCACGGGGTGGACCCGGACGCGCCGATGGCCGAGACGGTGGTGCTGGTGGTCTCGGAGCTGGTGACCAACGCCGTGGTGCACACGGGCTGTCCGGCCGTGCTGAGGCTCTGTCTGCCGGTGGCCGACGGCCCGCAGGAGGGCGGACCGGCCGCCCCGCTGCGGGTGGAGGTCGCCGACGCGAGCCGGGCCGCGCCGACGCCGCGGCACGCGGGCGCGGACGAGGACGCGACCAACGGACGCGGCCTGGAGCTGGTCGAACTGCTCTGCGAGCGCTGGGGCTGGTACCCGGAGGACTCGGGCAAGCGGGTCTGGTGCGAGATCGGCAGCGACGCCCGTCCCGCGGATCCGCTGGTCGACGTCGACTGGGCGGCTTTGGCGCAATAGCGGCTTTCGCGGCGGCCGTCGGACCGTGCCGATCACGGTGCCGATCACCGGCCGAAAGGTGACGCAACCATTCCGAATTTCGGACTACCCATTGACGTGACGTATCCGACTGATCACGCTTGGGTGCGGCGCTCCGTCGCGAGGGGACGCCGAGGGGATGTCCGTCCACCGCCGCGGTGCCGCTGTCCAGGGGATTCGTGCCGGCAGGGCGGACCGCGGACGGCCGGTCACGGGCCGCTCCTCGGCGAGTGCGGAGGGTGTGGCGCGGGATCAGGGCTCGCGCGCCGGGGTTGGATGGCGGCCTGCCGTACCGTGCTCGGGGTGGGCGCGGCCTGCCGCCATCCGATCCGCCGCCGGCGCGCGACGGGATCCGGCCACCGGTCGGGCGGTCGCCGGGCCGCGCTCAGGAGGCGCGGTCTTCCGGGACGGAGCGGAAGGTGCGCCGGTAGGCGCTCGGTGCGACGTCGAGCCGGCCGCGCAGCTGAAGTCGCAGCGAGGCGGCGGTGCCGAAACCGGACTCCCGGGCGACCTGGTCGATCGTCAGATCGGTCCGTTCCAGCAACTGGCGGGCCCGCTCGGTGCGCTGGGTGGTGATCCACTGGCCGGGGCTGGCGCCGGTCTCCTCGCGGAAGCGCCGGGTGAAGGTCCGTACGCTCATCCCCGCCCGGTCGGCGAGCTGCCGCAGCGCCAGTGGCCGGTCCAGGTGCTCCAGCGCCCAGGCGCGCACCGCGGCGGTGCCGCTGCCGCCGGAGTCCACCGGGCTCGGGGCCTCCACGTACTGCTTCTGCCCGCCCTCGCGCCACGGCGGTACCAGGCAGTTGCGGGCCACTGCGTTGGCCACCGCGCTGCCGTGGTCGCGGCGCACCACGTGCAGGCACAGGTCCACCCCGGCGGCCACCCCGCCGGAGGTGAGGATGTCGCCGTCGTCGGTGTAGAGCACGTCGGGGTCCAGCCGCACCTTGGGGAACAGCCGGGCGAAGCGCTCGGTGTAGCGCCAGTGGGTGGTGGCCGGGCGGCCGTCCAGCAGGCCGGCGGCGGCCAGGATGAAGGAGCCGGTGCAGATCGACATCAGCCGGGTGCCGGGCCGGATCCGGGCCAGCGCGGCGGCCAGGGGCGGGGTGAAGCAGGCGTCGGCGACGGCCGGAGCGGAGTCGGCGGAGGCCGGGATCAGTACGGTGTCCGCCCGTTCCAGCAGTTCGGGCCCGTGGTCGACCATGACCCGGAAGTCGGCGCTGGTGGTGACCGGCCGTCCGTCCAGGGTGCAGGTGGCCACTTCGTACAGCGGCCGTCCGGCCGGGTCCTTGGCGCCGCCGAAGATGCGGGCGGGGATGCCGAGTTCGAAGGCGATCACGCCCTCCAGGGCGAGTACCGCGACCAGGTGTGCCATGCCGTCCCCTCGGGCGTCGGTGGGTCCGGGCCAGGCTACAGCGGGCCATGGCCCGAATCTTGCGAAAGCTGTCATTCAGGCCACTCGTCCGGCCCCGGGCGGCCCGGAACACTCGTTCGCGTGACCGAACGCAGCGCCCTCGCCCCCGCATCCCGCTCCGAACCGCCCGACCCGGCCGAGCGCCCCCGGGTGCACTACGCCTGGGTGGTGGCCGGCGTCTCCCTGCTCGTCCTGCTCGGCTCGGCCGGCTTCCGCTCCACGCCGAGCCTGATGATGGACGCCCTGCACAACGAGTTCGGCTGGTCGCTCGGGACGATCTCCAGCGCCACCTCCGTCAACCTGACGCTCTACGGCCTCACCGCCCCCTTCGCCGCCGCCCTGATGGACCGGTTCGGGGTGCGCCTGGTGGTGGTCTGCGCGCTGCTGACCATCTCGGTCGGCTCCGGGCTGACCATGCTGATGCGCGAGCCCTGGCAACTGGTGCTCTGCTGGGGCGTGCTGGTCGGCCTCGGCAGCGGCTCGATGGCCGGAGCCTTCGCCACCACCATCACCGGGCGCTGGTTCCGGGCCCGCCAGGGCCTGGTCACCGGAGTGCTGACGGCCGCCGGAGCGGCGGGGAACCTGGTCTTCCTGCCGATCGGCGCCTGGCTGGTCGAGCAGCACGGCTGGCGTTCGGCCGTGGTCGTGGTCTCGCTCGCCGCCAGCGCCGTCGCCGTCCCGGTGCTGCTGCTGATGCGCGAGCGCCCCGCCGACCTCGGCCTGCTCCCGTACGGTGCGACCGAGGCCCCGGCCGCGACGGTCACCGACGGCCGAGCCCTGGCCCGCTCGCTGCGGGTGCTGCGCAACGCCGCGCGGGTCCGGGCGTTCTGGCTGCTGGCCGGCTCCTTCGCGATCTGCGGCGCCACCACCGCCGGCCTGGTCGGCACCCACTTCATCCCGGCCGCGCACGACCACGGCATGCCGGTCACCACCGCCGCGAGCCTGCTCGCGCTGATCGGCGTGTTCGACGTGCTCGGCACCGTCTTCAGCGGCTGGCTCACCGACCGGGTCGACTCCCGGGTGCTGCTGACGGTCTACTACGGGCTGCGCGGCCTGTCCCTGCTCCTGCTGCCGCAGCTGCTGGCCGGATCGCTCCAGCCGCCGATCCTCGCCTTCGTGATCTTCTACGGCCTGGACTGGGTGGCCACCGTGCCGCCGACCGTCGCGCTGTGCCGCCGGCACTTCGGCGAGGACGCCCCGATCGTCTTCGGCTGGGTGCTCGCCGCCCACCAGATCGGCGCGGCCGTCGTCGCCGGGCTGGCTGGCCTGGCCCGTGACGCCCTCGGCAACTACGACCTCACCTGGTACGGCGCCGGCGCGCTGTGCGCGGTCGCGGTCGGGCTCTGCCTGGCGCTGCGCGGCGGGCGGCCCGACCGGGCGGTGCCGGCCCTCCGGTGACGGGCGGTCCGCGCGACCGGGGGGCGGCGCCGGACCTCCCGGTAGGACCGTCGTACCGGAGGTCTAGGCTCCGCTCCATGGTGCTCACCTTCACCCTGGACCCCGAGCTCGACCCCGATCTGCGGACGGCCATCGTCCGGCTGTGGGCCGACGTCACCAACGCCGGCGGGGCGGTCGGCTTCGTGGCGCCGGTCACCGAGGAGGAGGTCCGGGACACCGCCGAACGCCAGTTCGCCGGGGTCGGACCGGACGGTCCGGACCGGTTGCTCGTCGCGCACGAGAGCGCGACGGGCCGGCTGGTCGGCGTGCTGTTCTTCGAGTCGATGCGCTTCGACCTCATGGAGCACTGGCGGATGCTCAAGCGGGTCATGGTGCACCCCGACTTTCAGGGCCTGGGCCACGGCGCCCGACTGCTCGCCGAGGCCGAGCGGGCGGCCCGGGAGTGGGGCCTGGAGTCGCTGCGGCTCACCGCGCGCGGCGGCCTCGGGCTGGAGCGGTTCTACGCCCGCAGCGGCTACCGGGAGGTCGGCCGGGTGCCGGCCGCGATCCGGGTCGCCCCCGGGGACGACCGGGACGACATCACCCTCTGGCTCGACCTGCGCTGACGAGCGCCCGCCGGGCCGCGGGCCGGATCGGGTGCCCCGTGCCCCGCTCCGGCCGTCAGGCATGCTTGACTGGAGAACCCGCCCCAGCGCAACGAAGAAGGACGTGTCGAGTGACCAGCAACGGCCCGGAGAAGTCGCACGCCACGCTCCGCTACACCTCGCTGCGGGTCAGCATCTTCCTCGGCTGCCTGCTGGTGGCCCTGCTGCTCGGGCACTTCGGCGTCATCCCGGTCAGCGGTGAGGCCGGCATGATCTTCCTGTTCCTGCTGGCGGCGGTCGCCTCCGCGCCGCTCAGCTACGCGCTGCTGAGCAGGCAGCGCGACGAGATGTCCACGCAGATCAGCGGCAAGGTCTCCGGGATGCGCAGCCGTACCGCCGACCGGATCGCCGCGCAGAATGCCGAGGAGGACGCCGCCGACGACGCCGCCCGCTCGGCCACCGCCGGCCAGAACTGACCGGGGCCCGGCCCCGGAGCGCAGCCGCCGTGCCCGCCACCCGAGACTCCGCGCCGTCCGAGCCGCCCGCCGGGCAGCCGCCCTCCGAGGGGGCGTCCGCCGGGCAGCCGCCGTCCGAGGGGGCGCTCGGTACGTGGCCGGCCCCCGTCCGCCGCCCCACCGGGCGGGACGTGGCGCGGCTCGCCGGGGTCTCCCAGGCCACCGTCTCCCTGGTCTTCTCCGGCGCCGAGGCCGGCCGGCGGGTCTCCGAGGCCACCCGGGAGCGGGTCCGCGAGGCCGCCCGCAGCCTCGGCTACCGCCCGCAGGCGGCCGGGCGGCAGCTGCGGCTCGGCCGCAGCGGGATGATCCTGCTGGCCGTGCCGAACCTCCAGGGCCCCTTCTTCGGCCGGGTGCTGGAGGGCGTCCACGAGGAGGCCGGCCGCAACGGCCTGGCCGTCGTGGTCAGCTCCGGCTGGGGCAGCGCCACCCTGGCCGAGGCCGCCACCGCCGGCCGCTTCGACGGCCTGCTGATCTGCTCCCCGGACGACAGCCAGCTCGGTGAGCTGCCCGTCGACACCCCCGCCGTCTTCCTGGACGCCGACCCCGGCACCGACCGGGCGCGACCGACCGTCGAGCTCGACGTGGCCGGCGGGATGCGTGCCGCGGTCGAGCACCTGGCCGCGCTCGGCCACCGCCGGATCGGCCGGCTGCGCTCCAGCCACTCCGCCTACACCTTCCGGGTCCGGCAGGCCGCCTTCGAGCAGGCTGTCCGTGAACTCGACCTGGACGTCGTGGAGTTGGGTGTGAGCCTGAACGACGGCCACCGGGCCGCGCGGACCGTCGCGGGTCGGCTGCTGGAGCGGGCGGACCGGCCGCGAGCGGTGATCTGCGACGACGACGTGGTCGCCTCCGGGGTCTACCAGGCCGCCGCCGAGCTGGGGCTGCGGGTGCCGGAGGACCTGTCGGTGGTCGGCATGGACAACGTCGCGGTGGCCGCGCTGCTCGCCCCGCCGCTGACCACCGTCGACCTGCCGGGCGAGGAACTGGGCCGGGCGGGCGCGGCCGCGCTGGCGGCCCTGCTGCGCGGGGAGCGGGTGGCGCCGGTCGCGCCGCTGGCCACCTCGCTGGTGCTGCGCTCCTCCACGGCGCCGGCCGGTACGGCTCCGACCGGGCGGTGACGGTCCGTCACCGGAGACAGGGCTGCGCCCGTCGGCCAGACCACCGGCGGGCGCAGTCGTTCGTGGGGGTGGGTCAGCCCACCGGGACGGGCCGGGCGGCCGGGGCGAGCGGCACCGGGTGGAACCAGCGCCGGGCGGCGAACAGCACCAGCCCGCCGAGTGCGATCCCGCCCACCGCGCAGAGCGCCACCGGGCGCAGCGAGTCCTCGGCGAGCTTGCCGGAGACGGCGTAGCCGAGCGAGTTGCCGGTGGCGAACAGCGTCACCAGCCAGGCGAAGGCCTCGGTGACGGTGCCGGTCGGCGCCAGTTCGGCGACCAGGACGAACGCCGCCGCCAGCAGCGGGGCCAGCATGATCCCGGAGAGGAAGGCCAGCGCGGCCATCGGGTACGGCCCGGGCAGGGTGACCAGAGGCAGGTAGGAGGCGGCCATCGCGAGGGCCATCACCCAGGTGCGGGTGGCCGTGGTCTGCCGCCAGGTGACCGCGCCGTAGGCGAGCGCGCCGAGCAGGCCGCCCAGCGCGGCCAGTGCCAGCAGGGTGCCTCCGCCGCCGGGCAGCGTACCGACGTGCTGTTCGGCGTAGGCGATGAACAGCACGTTCTGCGCGCCGACCGCCCAGCCGGCCCCGGCCAGTCCGACCAGCAGCAGCACCAGTCCGGGGGAGCGCAGCGGCCCGAGCAGTCCGGCGGACCGTTCCTGCGCCGGGGCGCGCCAGGCCCGGGCGGGCCCGGCGGTGGCGACGATCAGCGCGCCGGCCAGTCCGAGCCCGGCGGCCACCCAGAGTGCGGCGACCGGGCTGAACAGCCCGGAGATGGTGGCGACGGCCAGCGGACCGGCCACGTAGAGGATCTGCTGGGCGGCCGAGTCGAAGGCGTACGCGGTGTCGAGCTGCTTCTCCTCGACCACGTCCGGCCAGAGCGAGCGCAGGCAGGGCTCCAGCGGGGGCATGGCGAGGCCGGCGATCGCGGCCCCGATCGGCGCACCGAGCGCGGAGCCGGGGGCGAGGGCGAGCAGCGCGTACCCGCCGCCGGCCACCACGGCGGAGGCGAGCAGGACGCGCGGCTGTCCGGTGCGGTCCACGATCCGGCCGAGCACCGGGCCGCCGACGGCGGCGGCGATCGCGTAGGCGGAGGTGGCCAGTCCGACTCGGCCGTACGTCACCCCGGCGTCGCGCAGGGCGAGGGCGATGACGAGGGCGGTCATGCCGGCGGGCAGACGGCCGAGCAGGGTGCCGAGCAGCAGGCGGGTGACGTGCGGGGCACGGAGCAGGGCGAGGTAGCCCATCGGCCGTCCTCTCCGGGTGGGCAGGCAGGGGCAGGGACGCCGTCAAAGTTATACGTATAACTGCTCAGCGGTCAATCGGGCCGCCGAGTCGGACTGATGGGGCGTCAGCTTCGTTCGTGTCCGGAGTTCGGGTCGGCGGCGGGCCTCGGGCGGCGTGTGCGCTGCGTGACCTCAAACAAGTACTTTGAACATCTCAAACCTTTACTGCTAACGTATCGGCCATGACAGCCTCAGACGCACTGCGGATGCACGGCCCGGGCCCCCTGCCCGCCGCCGCCCGCCCGTGTGCTCTGACCGGTGCTGTGGACAGCCCGCGCCGTTGTCGCGCCATGCGCTGTGCTGCCCTGAGCTGTACCGCGGCGGCACGCCCCTGACCGGGGGCCCGACCCATCCCGTCCGGCCCCGCGCCGTGCCGCCCGCTCCGCCCCCACCTCACCGTCAGCAACGCCCTCCCCCGGAGACGCTCCCCCATGTCCACAGCGCCCGAGGCGACCTCGTCGCCGTCCGTGCTCGCCCGCATCCGCAAGACGCCCTTCTGGGTGCAGATCGTCGCCGGCCTCGTGCTCGGCGTCGGCCTCGGCTACCTGGCCCGTGCCGCCGACATCTCCTGGCTGGCCACCACCCTGGAGACCATCGGCAAGATCTTCGTCCAGCTGCTCAAGCTGGCCGTCCCGCCGCTGGTGTTCACCGCGATCGTGGTGAGCGTCGCGAACCTGCGCAACGTCACCAACGCGGCCCGCCTGGCCACCCGCACGCTGCTCTGGTTCATGATCACCTCGCTGATCTCGGTCGGCATCGGCATCGGCCTGGGTCTGCTGACCAACCCGGGCGAGGGCACCAACCTGAAGACCGAGGGCCTCAAGGCGCTCGACTCCAAGGGCACCTGGATCGACTTCCTGACCGGGATCTTCCCGACCAACATCGTCGACTCCTTCACCAAGGTGAACGTGCTTCAGATCGTCTTCCTGGCGGTCGTGGTCGGCGCTGCGATCCTCAAGCTCGGCGCCAAGGCCGAGCCGGTCCTCAAGCTCAGCGAGTCCGTGCTGGAGCTGACCCAGACCGCGCTGTGGTGGGTCATCCGGCTCTCCCCGCTCGGCACCCTCGGCCTGATCGGCAAGTCCGTCGCCAAGTACGGCTGGGACCTGCTGAAGCCCTTCGCCACGCTGACCCTGGACATCTACCTCGGCTGCGCGCTGGTGCTGTTCGTCGTCTACTCGTTGGTGCTGCGCTTCGCCGCCGGGCTCAACCCGCTGCACTTCTTCAAGGGCGCCTGGCCCGCGATCCAGCTGGCCTTCGTCTCCCGCTCCTCGGTCGGCACCCTGCCGGTCACCCGCCGCGTCACCGAGCGGCTCGGCGTTCCGAGCGAGTACGCGTCCTTCTCCGTGCCGTTCGGCGCCACCACCAAGATGGACGGCTGCGCCTCGATCTACCCGGCCGTCGCCGCGATCTTCGTCGCCCAGGTCTTCAACATCGAGCTGGGCATCAAGGACTACATCCTGATCGCCTTCGTCTCGGTGGTCGGCTCGGCCGCCACCGCGGGCCTCACCGGCGCGATCATCATGCTGACGCTGACCCTGTCCACGCTGGGCCTGCCGCTGGAGGGCGTCGGCCTGCTGCTCGCCATCGACCCGATCCTGGACATGATGCGCACCGCGACCAACGTCGCCGGCCAGGTCGTCGTGCCGATCGTGGTCGCGGCCCGGGAGAAGATCCTGGACGTCGCCGCGTACAACAACCCGTCCGGGGACCTGTACGACGAGGCCCCGGAGCCGGCCGTCGCCGCAGGCCAGGGCGGTGCGACCCCGGTCGCGGCCTGAGGCAGGCTGCCCGGGACGGAACGTGCGGTCGAACGCCAGAGGGGACGTTCGACCGGCATGACGGAAAGGGCCCTCTCCCGGTGACGGGAGAGGGCCCTTTCCGCATTCCTTCGCTCCGTGCCCGAACTTCCGCCCCGGGACGGGCTTTCGAAAAGGCAGGGGGCCCGCCGATGGGCGGGCCCCCTTGGGTACTGCTCTTGTGCTCATGGTGGCGGCTGTCGGGAGCCGCCGGCGGACCCGTACGGGTCCCGAGCGATCAGAACATCAGAGGATGGTCAGACAGCGGTGACGTTCTCCGCCTGCGGGCCCTTCGGGCCCTGGGTGACGTCGAAGGTGACCGTCTGGTTCTCCTCCAGCGAACGGAAGCCGTTCGCGTTGATGGCGGAGTAGTGAACGAAGACGTCGGGGCCGCCGCCATCCTGGGCGATGAAGCCGAAGCCCTTCTCAGCGTTGAACCACTTGACGGTTCCCTGAGCCATGCCGTTCTCCTTGCGATGCGTGTCGGGGGCCACACCGTGTGACACCCGGTCCGCTGCGCTGATCGCCCTGCCTCCGGACGTGTCCGAAATTTTTCGATATTGCTGAAAAACTACAAAAAGCCTGCGGTTACATGCTCCGCAGGCTTCAAGTACTGCAAGGGGAATCAAACTGCAACTGAGGGCAACGCTAGCATGCGGCCGCTGTGACGACCAGAGGTCACTTGCGGCGTGGAAGGCGCGTGTCGTAAGGGCCGGAGCGGGTGTCGGCAGCGGGCGTGGAAAGGCGCGTCGCCGCCGCGTCGACGGCGGCTGAAGGCGTGTCGGACGGCCGGTGCGAGCCGCCGCGAACAGCAGGCATACGCTGCGGGGAGGCACGAACAGCGAGGGAGCGGCGCAGTGGCAGCACCGGAGGAACGGACACCGGACGCGCGGACGCGGGAGCCCCAGGAGAACACACCGGTCAGGCCCCGGGTCGGCCACATTCAGTTCCTGAACTGTGTACCCCTCTACTGGGGACTCGCCAGGACCGGGAACCTGCTCGACCTGGACCTCACCAAGGACACCCCGGAGAAGCTGAGCGACCAGCTCGTCGACGGCACCCTGGACATCGGCCCGATCACCTGCGTGGAGTACCTGCGCAACGCAGACGACCTGCTGGTCCTGCCGGACATCGCGGTCGGCAGCGACGGCCCGGTGATGTCCTGCCTGATCGTGAGCAAGGTGCCGCTCGCCGACCTCGACGGCCGCCGGGTCGCCCTCGGCTCCACCAGCCGCACCTCCGTACGGCTCGCCCGGCTGCTCCTGGAGGAGCGCGAGGGCGTGCGCCCGGACTACTTCAGCTGCCCGCCGGACCTCAGCGCGATGCTCGCCGAGGCCGACGCCGCCGTCCTGATCGGCGACCCGGCCCTGCGCGCCTACCTCGGGCAGGCCGCCGACCTCGGGCTGACCGTCCACGACCTCGGCGAGATGTGGAAGGAGTGGACCGGACTGCCCTTCGTCTTCGCGGTCTGGGCGGTGCGGCGCGAGTTCGCCGAGCGCGCCCCGGAACTGACCGCCGCGGTGCACCGGGCCTTCCTGGAGTCCCGCGACCTGTCGCTGGTGGAGGCCGGCAAGGTCGCCGAACAGGCCGCCCGCTGGGAGGCCTTCGGAGCGGACGTGCTGGAGCGGTACTTCAGCGAGGCGCTCGACTTCTCGCTCGGCGAGCGCCAGCTGTCCGGCGTCACGGAGTTCGCCCGGCGGGTCGCGCACGACAGCGGGTTCGCCCCCGACGTCGCGGTGCGGCTGCTGGAGCCGGTGGCGTTGCCGCTGGGGACGCAGCAGGGGATGTAGGGGAGGTAGGGGCGCGGCGTCCGGCTGCGGGGTTCCCGCACCTGTTCGCGGGGCCCGTGCCCGTCTTCGTACGCCCGGCGCCGCCGCGCGGGCGGAAGGGTGAAGACAGGCCCGAGGGCCGGGCGGAGCACCGCCCGGCCCGGTACGGTCTGCACCCGAGGCGCGTCCGGTGGGCCGTCGGTCGGCGGAGCGCGCGTGCGAGGGCGAGGGGAGCGTGCGGGATGCGGGCACTGGGGTCGGACGATCCGCGCCAGGTGGGCGGCTACCGGCTGCTGCGGCGGCTCGGCTCGGGCGGAATGGGCCGGGTCTACCTCGGCCGGACGGCCGGCGGGCGCACCGTCGCCGTCAAGGTGGTGCGGTCGGAGCTCGCCGACGACGCCGAGTTCCGCGCCCGCTTCCGGCAGGAGGTCGCCGCCGCCCGGCGGGTCGGCGGCGCCTGGACCGCGCCCGTACTGGACGCCGACACCGAGGGCGCACGCCCGTGGGTCGCCACCGGCTACGTGGCGGGCCCCGCGCTCGGCGACGCCGTCCGGACGTACGGGCCGCTGCCCGAGCCGGCCGTGCGCTCGCTCGGCGTCGGGCTCGCCGAGGCCCTGGCCCACGTCCACGGACTCGGCCTGGTGCACCGGGACGTCAAACCGTCCAACGTGCTGCTCACCCTGGACGGACCGCGGCTGATCGACTTCGGGATCGCCCGGGCCCTGGACGCCGCGGGCGGCCTCACCCGTTCCGGTTACGTGGTCGGGTCGCCCGGCTTCATGTCACCCGAACAGGCGAACGGGCAGGCCGTCGGGCCGGCCGGGGACGTCTTCTCGCTCGGCGCCGTCCTCGCCTTCGCCGCCACCGGCGTCCACCCCTTCGGCGAAGGGGTCAGCGCGGCCGTGCTGCTCTACCGGGTGCTGCACGAGGAGCCGGACGTGGCCGGGCTGCCCGAGCCGCTGCGCGGGATCGTCCTCGGCTGCCTGGCCAAGGACCCGGTCGCCCGGCCCACCCCGCGGCAGCTGCGCGCCCGGCTGGACCCGGACGGTGCGGCCGCCGCCCGGCTGGCGCAGGGCCGCTGGCTGCCGGGGGAACTGGCGGCGGGGGTGGGACGCAGCGCGGTGGAACTGCTGGACCTGGACCTGGACGGGGAGATGGGGGAGCCGGGGGAGTCGGGGGAAGCGGCTCCGGACGGGGTGGGCGCGGACGCGGGTGCCTCCGGTGCCCTGGCCGGGGCGGTGCGGACACCGACCTTCGTGTCCGCGGGCGGGCCGCAGGGCGCGGGGGAGCACCCGCCGCTGAGCGGGGCCGTCCGGGACGGGACCGCGCAGGGGGCGCGGCCGCGGCGGGCCCGGAACGCGGCGGCGGTCGCGGCGGTGCTCGTGCTGCTCGGGGGCGGCGGGTACGGGCTGTACGGGTGGCTGCACCGGGCCGAACCGGCGGTGTCGGGGCCCACGGCGGCGCCGCTGCCGGAGGCGTCCGCAGACCCCGGCCGGGCCGTCCCGCCGAGCGGCGCCGTCACCTCCGGGTCCACCTCGGCCTCCGGCGCTCCGGGGAACGCGACGGCGTCCGCCCCGGGTGCGGTGCCGCCCGGGACGGGCGGGCCGAGCGTGGTGCCCGCCGCCTTCCTGGGCACCTGGAGCGGGGACATGGTCACCGACAAGGGGCTGCCCGGCGGGACCACCACGCTCACCGTCCGTCCGGCGGCGATCGGCCAGGAGAGCACCACCAGCCGCAACGCCGTCTCCGGGCTGCTCTCGATCAGCTGCGAGGGCGCCTGGACCCTCAAGTCGGCCTCCGCCACCAAGCTGGTGTTCCAGTCCCGACTGGTCCGCTCCTCGATCCCCGGCGCCTGCACCGGCGGCTCCAACGCGGAGACGCTCACCCTGCAGTCCGACGGGACGATCCGTTTCGCCTCCGCCGACCCGCCGGCCGGGAACCCGGCCGGCACGATGCGCAGGGCCGACGGGGCCGGCGGGGCCGACGGCTGAGGGTTGCGGCGGGGTCGACGGCCGAGGGCTCCGGCGGGGTCCGGGGCGGCCCGTGCGCAGTTCAGCGGGCTGACGCGGGCGGCGGAATGTGCTGGCGTAGGCTGGTTCGGCCGTACCCGAGTAGCACTTGAGAGAGAGAAGGCCGCCAGGTGACCGAGCTCGCAGCGACCACCCTCGATGCGTCCAGCACCGACCTGAAGGCCGTGCTCGACCGCGCCACCGCCGGTGACCGGATCACCCCGGAGGAGGCGCTGGAGCTCTACCGCTCGGCGCCGCTGCACGCGCTCGGCTCCGCCGCCGACGCGGTGCGCCGCCGTCGCTACGCGGGTACTGAGCACATCGCGACGTACATCATCGAGCGCAACATCAACTACACCAACGTCTGCGTGACGGCGTGCAAGTTCTGCGCCTTCTACGTGCCGCCGAAGAGCGACAAGGGCTGGTCCCGCGAGCTCGACGAGATCCTGCGCCGCTGCGCCGAGACGGTCGAGCTCGGCGGCACCCAGATCATGTTCCAGGGCGGCCACCACCCGGACTACGGCGTGGAGTACTACGAGCGGGCGTTCTCGGCGATCAAGGCCGACTTCCCGCAGCTGGTGATCCACTCGCTGGGCGCCTCCGAGGTCGAGCACATGGCGCGGATCTCGGGCGTCTCCGTCGAGGAGGCCATCACCCGGATCCACAAGGCCGGCCTGGACTCCTTCGCCGGCGCCGGCGCCGAGCTGCTGCCGGAGCGGCCGCGCAAGGCGATCGCCCCGCTGAAGGAGTCCGGCGAGCGCTGGCTGGAGATCATGGAGATCGCCCACGGCCTCGGCGTGGAGTCCACCTCCACCATGCTGATGGGCACCGGCGAGACCAACGCCGAGCGGATCGAGCACCTGCGGATGATCCGCGACGTGCAGGACCGCACCGGCGGCTTCCGGGCCTTCATCCCGTACACCTACCAGCCGCAGAACAACCACCTGAAGGGCTCGACCCAGGCCACCGTCTTCGAGTACCTGCGGATGATCGCGATCGCCCGCCTGTTCCTCGACAACGTCGCCCACATCCAGGGCTCCTGGCTCACCACCGGCAAGGAGGCCGGCCAGCTGTCGCTGCACTACGGTGCGGACGACCTCGGGTCCGTCATGCTGGAGGAGAACGTCGTCTCGGCGGCGGGTGCCAAGCACCGCTCCAACCTCACCGAGCTGATCCACCTCATCCGGGCCGCCGACCGCGTCCCGGCGCAGCGCTCGACCACCTACGAGCACCTGCGGGTGCTGGACGACCCGGCCAACGACCCGGTCGACCCGCGCGTCGCCTCGCACATCGCCTCCACGGCGATCGAGGGCGGCACCGCGCACCCCGAGCTGAAGATCCTGGACAACTGAGTCCCCTTCTCCTCCTCTCCTCCTGGCCCCTCCTGCGCCGGTGTGGTTGATGCCGGTGTCCCTGTGGTCGTGGCCGTGGCCGTTGCCGCTGGCGTCGGCATTGCCGCCGGCGTTGCTGTCGAAGTCGAAGGCGCTGTTGTGCTGACTCTGCACCGGGCGGCGTTCGTGCTGCCCGACCCGGCCGACCCCACCGCCCCGTCCATCGCCGACGGGGCGGTGGTGGTGCGTGGCGAGCTGGTGGAGGCGGTCGGTCCGTACGGGGAGCTGGCGGCCGCCCACCCGGGCGCGCGGGTACGGGACTGGGGTGTGGCCGTGCTCACCCCCGGGCTGCGCAATCCGTACGGACACCGGCTGCTGGAACGGGCGTACCACCCCGATCCCCGGGAGGAGGTCGGCGTCGAGCCGGTGGCGGACGGACTGGCCGGTTCCACGGACGAGGCGCGGTGCGGGGCCAGCGCACGGCGGGGACTGCAGCGGATGCTCGGGTACGGGGTGACGGCGGTGGCCGGGCCCTTCGAGCGGGCTTCGGTGCGGACGGCGGTGGCGCGGTCGGGGGTCGTGGGACTGCCAGGGTCACCCGCTTCCGCCGGTTCTGCTGGTTCGTCAGGAGGGCCGGGCGACGTGGGCGCGGGGCCGCTGGACCCGCTGGCCGTCCTGCCGCTCGCGGAGGCCGTGTACGGGCGGGTGGCGGCCGGGCGGCGGGCGGACTTCGCGGTGTTCGCGGTCGCAGGGGGCGGGATCGGGCGCGGGGGCGCGGAAGCCGTGTCGGGCGCGGTGTCGGGCGCGGAGCCGGCGGCGGGTGGGTGCCTGGCCACGGTGCTGGGCGGGCGGTTGGTGTACCGCCGACGGTGAGACGGTCGTCACGGCAGGTGTGACGTACTCGTCAGTAGCCGGATTTCCTTGTGGCGAACGGGACTTCCTTCGTGTGCACCCGAACTCCGGTGTCGGTGCCGGAGAGTGATTGTCCCTTCATCGTGACCTGAGGGCCCGCCAGCGGATACGATCCCGGACAGCTCACTCCGTACCCTCACCACACCACTGCCCGCGCCCGCGGGCGGCGGGGCCGTGTCCCCGGCCCCGAAGGCAAGCCAGGACAGGAACCATGCAAACCGCGACCGTTCCCCCGCCGCGCACCCCGCGGATGGGCCGTGGTTGGTACCTCGCCGCCGTGCTCAGCGCCGTGCTGGCCGTCGGCATGTGCCTGCTCGGTTGGCGCCAGGCCGACCAGGCCGACCGGATCGAGGCGCACCCGGTGAGAGTCGAGGGGGTCGTCACCCAGCTCCCGACCGGCGGCGGCACCTACAGCGCCGTCAGCTACCGGGCCGGCGGGGAGCCGCACACCGCGGCCGCGCTGCCGCTCTCGGACAGCGCCAGGCTCGGCGACAGGATCTGCCTGGAGCACGCCGCCGACGACCCGGGCGCGGTGCGGATCTGCGGCGACACCTACCCGCAGCCCGTCGGCGTGGGCCTGGCCCGGTTCAGCGTGCCGGTGGCCGTCGTGCTCTTCGTGATCTGCGTGCTGCGCATCCGACGGCACCACAAGGCCCTCGCGCTCCGGGGCGGACAGGGGAAGCTGGCCGCCAACCTCGCGCTGGCGACGGGGGCGCTGGCGGACGGGATGCCCGCGATAACGCACGGCAAGCGGTCGCGTCGGCGGCGCCGCGCGGGCGGGCGGCGCGCTCAGCACTGACGAGCCGGGCCCGGTGCGGGTGGGCCGCGCCCGGCACTGGCGGGCGGCTGCTCGACGTCGGGCGCGGGCCGGGGCTCGGCCGGGGTCGGCTCCGGGTTCGGCTCCGGGTCGGTGTGCCCCGTTGGTCGGGGCGTCCGTGCGAGGGTGAACAATGGGGGCGTGACCCGAGCCTCTCTGGACAAGCAGCCGCACGAAGTCGCCGCCATGTTCGACGACGTCGCGGCCAAGTACGACCGCACCAACGACGTGCTCTCCCTCGGCCAGGCCCGCGCCTGGCGCCGGGCGGTGGCCGAGACGGTGGCCGCCGGGCCGGGGGACCTCGTGCTCGACCTCGGGGCCGGCACCGGCACCTCCTCACTGCCCTTCGCCGAGGCCGGGGCCGAGGTCGTCCCGTGCGACTTCTCGGTCGGCATGCTCGCCGAGGGCAAGCGCCGCCACCCCGAGCTGGCGCTCACCGCCGGCGACGCCACCCGGCTGCCGTTCGCGGACGACACGTTCGACTCGGTGACGATCTCCTTCGCGCTGCGCAACGTCCAGGACACCGACGCGGGGCTGCGCGAGATGCTGAGGGTCACCAAGCCCGGCGGCAAGCTGGTGATCTGCGAGTTCTCCACCCCGACCTGGACGCCGTTCCGGACGGTCTACACCGAGTACCTGATGCGTGCGCTGCCGCCGGTGGCCACCGCCGTCAGCAGCAACCCGGACGCGTACGTCTACCTCGCCGAGTCCATCCGGGCCTGGCCGGACCAGCCCGGGCTGGCCACCAGGCTCCAGGACAACGGCTGGTCGAAGGTCGCCTGGCGGAACCTGACCGGTGGGATCGTCGCGCTGCACCGGGCCTACAAGATCGCGTAGCCGACCGTCGGCCCGGGGCCGACGGTCGGGGGGCGGGGGCGCATCCGGTGACGTGAGCGGAACTAGACTGCCGGAGACAGAGCCGCCGTCCCCCAGCCGCAGTTCCAGGAGTGTGTCCACGTGTCCGAGACCGCAGCCGATCTGACGAAGCCGGACAGCCCCGTGGAGAGCACGGCCGACGTCATCGTGGTCGGCGCGGGCCCGGCCGGCTCCACCACCGCGTACTACCTGGCCCAGGCCGGGCTGGACGTGCTGCTGCTGGAGAAGACCGCCTTCCCGCGCGAGAAGGTGTGCGGCGACGGCCTGACCCCGCGTGCCACCAAGCAGCTGGTGGACATGGGCATCGACGTCTCCACCGAGAACGGCTGGCTGCACAACAAGGGCCTGCGCATCATCGGCGGCGGTGTCCGGCTGGAGCTGGACTGGCCCGAGCTGTCCTCCTTCCCCGACTACGGCCTGGTGCGCAAGCGCGCCGACTTCGACGAGCTGCTGGCTCGTCAGGCCGAGAAGGCCGGCGCGCGGCTCTACGAGCGCTGCAACGTCAGCGGGCCGGTCCTGGACGAGCGCACCGGCCGGATCGTCGGCGTCACCGCCAAGCTCGGCGAGGAGAAGCGGCCGGTCACCTTCCGGGCCCCGCTGGTGGTCGCCGCCGACGGCAACTCCACCCGGCTCTCCCTCGCCATGGGTCTGCACCGGCGCGAGGACCGCCCGATGGGCGTCGCCTACCGCACCTACTTCACCTCGCCGCGCCACGACGACGACTACCTGGAGTCCTGGCTGGAGCTGTGGGACACCCGCGGCAGCGAGCGCAAGCTGCTGCCCGGGTACGGCTGGGTCTTCGGCATGGGCGACGGCACCTCCAACGTCGGCCTCGGCATCCTCAACTCCTCGCCGGCCTTCGGCGAGCTGGACTGGCGCGAGGTGCTCAAGGCCTGGTGCGCCGGTATGCCGGAGGAGTGGGGCTACACCCCCGAGAACATGACCGAGCCGATCCGCGGCGCCGCACTGCCGATGGCCTTCAACCGGCAGCCGCACTACACCCGCGGCCTGCTGCTGGTCGGCGACGCGGGCGGCATGGTCAACCCCTTCAACGGCGAGGGCATCGCCTACGCGATGGAATCCGGCCAGATCGCCGCCGGGGTCATCGTGCAGGCCCTCGCCCGGGTCACCGACGGCGGCCGCGAGCGCGCCCTCCAGGCCTACCCGCGCATCCTCAAGGACGTGTACGGCGGCTACTACACGCTGGGCCGCGCCTTCGTGAAGCTCATCGGCAACCCCAAGGTGATGCAGATCGCCACCCAGCGCGGCCTCACCCACCCGATGCTGATGCGCTTCACCCTCAAGCTGCTCGCGAACCTCACCGACCCGCAGGGCGGCGACGCGATGGACCGCGTGATCAACGGCCTCGCCAGGGTCGCGCCGAACGCCTGACCCGGGGGGACGGCGTGCCTCGTCCCTGACGGGGGCGTCGCCTATGCCTCGTCGACCGCCGGGGGTTCCTCCGGCGGTCGCCGGGAGGCGGTGGAGCGCTGTTCGACGTAGGCGAGGCGCTCGGCGAAGACCCGGGCCGCGTCGGGGGTGAGGGTCCTCAGGGCGACGAGGGCGGAGAAGACGACGTCGCAGAGCTCGTGCTGGACGTCCTCCCAGGTGTGGGTGACCCCCTTGCGCGGGTTCTGGCCGGTGGCACCGACCACCGCCGCACCGACCTCGCCGATCTCCTCGGAGAGCTTGAGGATCCGCAGCAGTCGCTCCTCCTGGGGCGACTGCGTGCTCTGCTCGTCCAGCCACGTGACCAGGTGGTCGACGCTCTCCCAGATCCGGCTGTCCATGCGGTGCTGCTCCTGCTCCCGTTGCGGTGTCGTTGGTGCTGCCACCGTACGGGAGCGGGGGACGGCGGGTGGCGGGCCGGGGCTGTCCGGCCCGCCCGGTCAGCGGGCGCTGATCTTCACGTTGCGGATGTTCACCGGGAGCGTGGGGAAGCCGTCGCCCGGGTTGTTCTGGTCGTCCTCGCCGCCGGCGGCGATCTTCTGGAGCACGTCCAGGCCGGCGGTGATCCGGCCGAAGGGCGTGTAGGCGGGGGAGAGCTTGGTGTCCTTCCAGACGAAGAAGAACTGGCTGCCGTTGGTGTTCGGGCCGGCGTTGGCCATGGCCACGGTTCCGGCCGGGTAGGTGGCGCCGGTCAGGTTCTCGTCCGGGAAGGAGTAGCCCGGACCGCCGCTGCCGGTGCCGGTCGGGTCGCCGCACTGGAGGACGTAGATCCGCTGGGTGGTGAGGCGGTGGCAGTGGCTGCGGTCGAAGTAGTCGTGCTCGGCGAGGAACCGGAACGAGAAGGTGGTGCAGGGCGCCTTGTCGGTCAGCGCCTCGAAGGTGATCTGGCCCTGGCTGGTCCGCAGTGTCGCGCGGTAGGGCTTCGCCGCCTTCTTGGCGTCGAACACCGGGATGCCCTTGAAGTTGTCGGCCGGGACAGCCGGTGTGTAGGTGCAGCCGGCGGTGGGGGTGCCGGCCGCGGGGGCGTCCGCGACGGCGGTGCCGGTGCTCGCCACGAGCGGGAGGACGGTGGCGGCGGCGACCAGCGCCCAGTGCGTGCGCTTCACGTGACGGACCTTCCGGGGAGTGGTGGACGGCGGGGTTGTCATGGGTGCATCATCCACGGCCGGATGGGGATGCGGTAGGGGTTGGGGCGGCCGTGGCTCCTCGGACGGCAGTGGTGTGATGGTTTGTCAGTTCTGTTCCGTGGTGGTCGTGGTGGCCGCGGTGGTGGTGAAGAGCCCGGCGCGCGCGGCCAGGGCCGCGGCGTCGGCGGCCCGCTCGGCGGTGCGGGCGTCCAGGGGCTCGCCGGAGACGAACAGGCGGTAGTAGAGCGGCGCGGTGGCGGCCCGGACCACCTCGGCGCCGTCCGTCCCCGTGGGGAGCTCGCCCCGGGCGACGGCGCGTTCGGCCACCTCGGCGGCCTGGCGGTGCCGGGCCGCGAAGAAGGCGCGAAGGGCGGCCGCGCCGGCGTCCGAGCGCTGGGCGGCGGAGATCAGCGCTATCGGTGTGGGGCCGAGCTCCGGGTCGGTGAAGACGCTGAACACCTCCTGGGTGATCCGGCGGAGGTCCTGCTGGAGGTCTCCGGTGTCGGGCAGGGGCCAGGGCTGGTCGGCGGATGCGGTCAGGGCGTCGGCGACCAGGCCGTCCACTCCGCCCCAGCGTCGGTAGAGGGTCGCCTTGTGGGCGCCGGAGCGGGTGGCGACCGCCTCGACGGTGAGGCCGTCGTACCCCTTCTCGGTGACTTCGGCGAGCGTCGCGGCGACCACCTCGGCCCGGACCCGGGCGCTGCGGCCGCCCGGGCGCGGGGTGGGGGTGCGGGGTTCCGGAGCGGGGTGGGTGGCCTCAGTCAAAGTCGACTCCGGTCGCGTCAGGGATCGCTGTGGCGTGACGGTCGCGCCGTGCTCATCGTAATGCGACTCAAGTTGCATTACGAGCAGGGTCTGCCCGCCTGCCGCGGTCACCTGCTCGTCGCCCGACCCATCGGCGCCCGCGCGGGGCATTGATCACCGGCGGTCCGGTGCGCGAGGATGGCGCACCTTTGCTCCACGCTCCACCTCGTCCGCCGCCGGGCTCTCCGCCCGGCTTTTGGGTCCGTCCGACGCCGTACGGTACTCGCGCCCGCCGGTTCCGTCCGTTCGGAGGGATCTTTCGCATGTCTGCCTCCTTGTCCGACCTGCCCGAGGGTTCGACCTCGTCGGTCCTTCGTGATCTTCCGGTCCTGCTCGTGGCCGTGGTGTGGGGATCGAGCTTTCTCGCCGTCCAGCGCGTGGCCGAGCCCGGGACGGTCGTGGCGATGCTCGTGCTGCGGTTCGGGCTGGTGCTGCCGCTGCTCGGGGTGGTCGCCTGGCGTGCCCTGCGGAGGCTGAGTCGTGCCGAGTGGCTCGGCGGTGCCGCACTGGGGCTGGTGCTCAGCGGGATCTTCCTGCTGGAGACCTACGGAGCCGTGCACACCTCCGCTACCAACGCCGGACTGATCATCAGCCTCGCCATGGTGCTCACCCCGCTCGGGGAGAGCGCCCTCGGCCGGACCGCACCACCGAAGGCCTTCCTCGCGGCCGCCGGGCTGGCCGTCCTCGGTGTCGCCCTGCTCACCGGAGACGGCGGGCTGCGCCCTCCGACGCTCGGAGATCTGCTGGTGCTGGGCGCCGCCCTCGTCCGCTCGGCGTACGTCCTCGCGATGGCCCGCACCCGAGCCGTCCGCGACACCGACATGCTCGCCGTCACCTGGGTCCAACTCGCCGTGGCCACCGGGGTGTTCTCCGTCGTCGCGCTGTCGGTCGGCCCTGCGCCGTGGACGGTCGCCCGTTCGTACGGAGCCGGCCAGTGGGCCTGGCTGCTGCATCTGTCCTTGTTCTGCACTCTGTTCGCCTTCTTCGTCCAGATGTGGGCCGTGCGGGCCACGTCGCCCTCGCGGGTGAGCCTGCTGCTCGGCACCGAGCCGTTGTGGGCCGCCGTCTTCGGGATCACCCTGGCCGGGAACCGGATGGGCCCGTTCGCCCTGCTCGGCGGAGCCCTGGTCCTGGTCGCGACGGAGTGGGGTCGGCGCACGGCCCCCGCGCCGGCCCTGATCCGGAACGAGGGCGAGGGCGAGGGCGAGGGCGAGGGCGAGGGCGCGAGCGGGAGGGATGCGGTGGGGCCGAGCGCGGAGCCGGCCCAGGTGTGACCGGCCGCCGTCGTCACCGGTGCCGCCACAGCGTCCGGCGGGCGTAGTCGAGGGTGACCGCACCGAGCAGCGGGCCCCAGGCGACCAGGGGCAGGTAGGCGAGCGTCATCACCACGCCGGCGAGACCGTGCGGAGAATCCGGTTCGGCCAGGTTGCGGGCCCAGCCGCCGAAGAGCGCGGTCGTGCCGAGGGAGGTGAGGATCACCGAGCCCAGCAACGCCGGGACGATCGCGGCGAGTGGCCGGACCCGACGGCCGCCCAGCAGCGGTATCCACCGGGGCGCCACCAGCCCCCAGGGCCGGACCAGGCCCAGGGTCAGGAAGGCCAGCGACTCGGCCAGGGCGCTCAACGCCACGCAGTAGACCGTGCCCCAGCCCGGCTGGTGCTCGGCGTACGCGGTGAGCGTCGCGCCGCCGAAGCCGACCGGGACGCCGAAGCCGAAGGCGATCCGCCACAGCCCCGAGGGGACGGTGGTCAGGACGGCGGCCTTGGCGGCGAGCCGGGCCCAGCGCGGTGCGGGCGGGACGTCCGGGGCGGCCGCCACGGCCCGGGAGGCGGTGCCGCGGGCATTGATCACGAGCTTCGACATGGTGGTGGACTCCCTTCGGCTCCGGCCTCCGTGGCCGGTGCGACGACTCAAGACTGGAGCCCCGACAGGGGTTGGCGGCAGATGCCGATCGGGCTGTTCCTCCTGCTCAACCCGCCTTTGAAATATGCCGATCGGCACAGGCGCGACGCATGGGCGGCGTCGTAATGTGACGGCAGTCGAGGAGGCGAGGGAGGTGGTGACGATGACTCAGATCCTGTCCGGGGTCGTCCTGGTCCTGGTGCCGTTCGTCCGGCCGGTGCGGCGGCGGTACGGGGCGGCGACCGTGACCATGGCGCTCGGGGCGGCGTCGGTCGCGGTCACGGTCGCCGTCTGGTCCCTCGGCCGCTGGGCGGAGGGGCAGCGCTGGGCCGGGCTGCTGGGCCTGGTGGAGCTGGCCGTCCTGCTGCTGTCGGTGGTCGTCGGCCTGCGCGCCGAGGACGGCCCGTGGTGTGCGGCGGCCGCCTGGACGGCCTGCGGAGCGGTCGCCCTCTGGCCGTCCCGGTTCGTGTTCATCGAGGGGCCCGCGGACACGCTCACGCTCTTCGGTTTCGGATCGATGCTCTCCCTGCCGGCCGTGCTGATCGGGCTCTACCTGCGGGGCCTGGACGAGGTGCGCAACAAGGCGGTGGCCGAGGCCAGGCGGGCGCAGCGGCTGGAGCTGGCCCACGACCTGCACGACTTCGTGGCGCACGATGTCAGCGGCATGGTCGCCCAGGCCCAGGCGGGGGCCTACCTGGCCGGGATCGATCCGGCCCGGGCGGCGGAGATGTTCCAGCGAATAGAGCAGGCCGGGCAGCGGGCACTGGCCTCGCTGGACCGGACGGTGCAGCTGCTGCGCAGCGAGGAGGGCGGAGGCCGCGGTCCGCAGGCCGGACTCGCCGAACTCGCCGAGGTGGCCGAGCGGTTTACTGCGGCGGGTGGAGCCGAGGTCCGTCTGGAGCTGCCGGAGGAGCCGGTGCCGCGCGAGGTGGAGGGTACCGTCCACCGGATCGTGGTCGAGTCCCTGACCAATGTCCGGCGGCATGCTCCGGCCGCGCGGGAGATCGAGATCCGGGCCCGCCGTAGCGGCGGACGGCTGGAGCTGACGGTGACCAACGACGGTCGGGCCCCGGGCTCGGCAGGGCGGCCGCGCCGGGGCGGCGGCAGCGGCCTGCCGGGCTTGGCTGCCCGGGTCGAGGCCCTCGGAGGTTCGCTGGAAGCCGGCCCGCACGAGCGGGAGGCCTGGAGGGTGACGGCGGTGCTGCCACTGGAGGAGGCCGGTGCGGGGCCGACGGGTTCGTGGGAGCCGAGGCGGGACGGGTAGCGGGGAGGTACGGAGATGGGCAGTGGAACAGGGCCGATTCGGATCCTGATCGCGGACGACCAGGCGGACGTTCGCAGTGCGTTCCGGATGATCCTGGACGTCCAGCCGGACATGGTGGTGGTGGCGGAGGCGGCGGACGGTGCCGCAGCGGTGCAGGAGGCCAGGAGGCTGCGGCCGGACGTGGTGCTCGCGGACATCCGGATGCCGAAGGTCGACGGCCTGGAGGTCACACGGCAGTTGGCCGACCAGTGCAAGGTGATCGTGGTGACCACCTTCGACCTGGACGAGTACGTGCACACGGCACTGCGGCACGGGGCGGCCGGATTCCTGCTGAAGCGGTCGGGGCCGGTGCTGCTGATCGAGGCGGTCCGGGCGGCGATGGCGGGGGACGCGTTGATCAGCCCGCAGATCACCGTCCGGCTCCTGCGGCACATGGCACTCCCGGGTGCGGAGCCGGTGCCCGGGCGGGGCGGCGCCAAGCCGGCCGCGGCGGCTCCGCAGTCGACAGCCGGCCCGACGGAGGAACTGACCACGAGGGAAAGGGAGATCGCCGAGCTGGTGGCAGACGGCGCGACCAACGCCGAGATCGGCGCGGGGCTGTTCATCTCGCCGGGGACGGTGAAGAACCACCTTGCCAACATCCAGCGCAAGATCGGAGCCCGTAACCGGGTGGGCATCGCGGCCTGGATCTGGGAGCAGGCGGCCGGCCGCCAGTAGCCGTCCCGGCCCGCTCGAAATGCCGGGCCGAGGCGGGCCTGTCCGAGGCGGCACGGACGCGGCACGGACGCGGCGCGGAGGTGGCACAGAGGTGGCACGTGGGGGTGCCCGGTGGAGGAATCGGGCGGCTCGGGGAGCGGCAGGGGAACCCCGTGCAACGGCAAGCTCGCGCGCTTGTGAACGAAGGGTCAAGCGAGCGTTCGGACCCCCGCCACCCCTGCGAGTGAGCCTCTATAACACGTCAACATGGCGCCTGGAAATTTGCTCAGGCCGACGCATAGTTGATATAGGAACACGCCCCTGACCTGCCGCTTCACAAGTAAATGCGACTGCTTGTGATCATTTGACTGCTTTGCGTCGACAAATCTGGGCATGTTCATATTCGACCCCATTCGAAGGGTGTCGTAGATCACAAAGGTGACCGTGAACTGCGTGTCGCAGATCACAAGCCGACGGGCATAGGATGCGCTCGTTCCAGGCTTTGTGAACTGCCTCACATGAGGTGGATCTCGGGAACTGGAACGCGGGTTCACCTCTGTGTGACCCGCCGGTTCCGATCTGCAGTCAAGGACGACTGGACGGAGGGAGCGGGGGCTATGAATGCCTACGCGCCGATCCTCGTACTCGGTGCCATCGCGGCGGCGTTCGCGGTCGGCTCCGTCGTGATGGCCTCACTCACCGGCCCCAAGCGCTACAACCGGGCCAAGTTGGAGGCGTACGAGTGCGGCATCGAGCCGACACCGCAGCCCGTGGGCGGCGGTCGGTTCCCGATCAAGTACTACCTGACGGCGATGCTCTTCATCGTCTTCGACATCGAGATCGTCTTCCTCTACCCCTGGGCGGTGACCTTCGACGCCCTGGGGATCTTCGGGCTGGTCGAGATGCTCCTGTTCATCGCCACCGTTTTCGTCGCGTACGCCTACGTGTGGCGGCGCGGCGGCCTGGAGTGGGACTGAGCGCGGGGTGGTCCGAGCGCGGGGTGGCGACCCCACCCGTCCGCCGGCTGCGCGCCCGCTTGTGAACGAGCGGACAAGCCAGAACCGGCCCACGTATCAGCGGACTCGAGGGCATTGAGAGGGATCTGATGGGAATCGAGGAGAAGCTGCCGAGCGGCTTTCTGCTCACGACGGTGGAGACGGCCGCCGGCTGGGTGCGCAAGGCGTCACTCTTCCCGGCCACCTTCGGTCTGGCCTGCTGCGCGATCGAGATGATGACCACCGGGGCGGGCCGCTACGACCTGGCCCGGTTCGGCATGGAGGTCTTCCGGGGCTCCCCCCGGCAGGCCGATCTGATGATCGTGGCGGGGCGGGTGAGCCAGAAGATGGCCCCGGTGCTGCGCCAGGTGTACGACCAGATGCCCAACCCCAAGTGGGTCATCTCGATGGGTGTCTGCGCCTCGTCCGGCGGGATGTTCAACAACTACGCGATCGTCCAGGGCGTCGACCACATCGTCCCGGTGGACATCTACCTGCCCGGCTGTCCGCCCCGTCCGGAGATGCTGATGGACGCCATCCTGAAGCTGCACGACAAGATCCAGCACGAGCCGCTGGGCGTGAACAGGCGCCGGGCCGAGGAACTCGGTGAGGCGCTCGCCCTGAAGGCCACCCCGATCAGCGAGATGCGGGGGCAGCTGCGATGAACGACCAGGTACCCGAGACCCGCCGCGAGCAGCCGGTCCGCGAGATCCCGGTCGAGGTGGTCGGCCGCCGCCAGGGCATGTTCGGTGCCAAGGGCAGCGGCGACACCTCCGGCTTCGGCGGTCTGGCCGCCCCGATCGTGCTGCCCGGTCCGAGCGAACGCCCGTACGGCGGTTGGTTCGACGAGGTCGCCGACGAGCTGGAGGGCGCCCTGGAGGAGCAGGGCCTGGACCCGGTCGAGGTGATCGAGAGGACCGTGGTCGACCGCGGCGAGCTCACCTTCCACATCGACCGCGACCACCTGCTGGGGACCGCCCGCATCCTCCGCGACGACCCGGCGCTGCGCTTCGAACTGTGCCTGGGCGTGAGCGGCGTGCACTACCCCGGCGACAAGGGCCGCGAGCTGCACGCGGTCTACCACCTGCGCTCGATCACCCACGGCCGGCTGATCCGGCTGGAGGTCACCGCGCCCGACGCGGACCCGCGCATCCCCTCCGTGGTGAGCGTCTACCCGACCAACGACTGGCACGAGCGCGAGGCCTACGACTTCTTCGGCCTGGTCTTCGAGGGCCACCCCGCGCTCACCCGGATCATGATGCCGGACGACTGGCTGGGCCACCCGCAGCGCAAGGACTACCCGCTCGGCGGCATCCCCGTCGAGTACAAGGGCGCCCAGATCCCGGCTCCCGACCAGCGGAGGTCGTACAGCTGATGAACACCCAGCACTTTGGAGAGACCGAGGAAGCGGACGCCCGCGATACCACCGAGGGCCGGGTCTTCACCGTCACCGGCGGTGACTGGGGCGAGGTGGTCGAGGCGGTCGGCCGGGCCGACGACGAGCGCATCATCGTCAACATGGGCCCCCAGCACCCGTCCACCCACGGCGTGCTGCGGCTGATCCTGGAGATCGACGGCGAGACGGTGAAGGAGGCCCGCTGCGGCATCGGCTACCTCCACACCGGCATCGAGAAGAACATGGAGTTCCGAAGCTGGGTCCAGGGCACCACCTTCGTGACCCGCATGGACTACCTGACCCCGCTGTTCAACGAGACCGCCTACTGCCTGGCGGTCGAGAAGCTGCTCGGCATCACCGGCGACGTCCCGGACCGCGCCAACGTCATCCGCGTGATGATGATGGAGCTCAACCGGATCGCCTCGCACCTGGTCTGCCTGGCCACCGGCGGCATGGAGATCGGCTCCACCACCCTGATGATCTACGGCTTCCGGGACCGCGAGCTGATCCTGGACGTCTTCGAGCTGGTCACCGGTCTGCGCATGAACCACGCGTACGTGCGCCCCGGCGGCCTCGCCCAGGACCTGCCGCCCGGCGCCGTCGACCAGATCCGCGAGGCGGTCAAGGTCTTCCGCTCCCGGATGCACGAGTACGACAAACTCGCCACCGGCAACCCGGTGTTCAAGGCCCGCCTGGTCGACGTCGGCTTCCTGGACCTGCCCGGCTGTCTGGCCCTCGGTGCCACCGGCCCGATCCTGCGCGCCACCGGCCTGCCGCACGACCTGCGCAAGACCGATCCGTACTGCGGCTACCAGGACTACGACTTCGAGGTCGCGATCGCCGACAGCGCCGACTCCTACGGCCGCTTCCTGATCCGCCTGGAGGAGATGAAGCAGTCGCTGCGGATCGTCGAGCAGTGCCTGGACCGGCTGCGTCCGGGCCCGGTCATGGTGGCCGACAAGAAGATCGCCTGGCCCGCCCAACTGGCCGTCGGCCCGGACGGGCTGGGCAACTCCCTCGACCACATCCGCAAGATCATGGGCACCTCGATGGAGGCCCTGATCCACCACTTCAAGCTGGTCACCGAGGGCTTCCGGGTCCCGGTCGGCCAGGCGTACGTGGCGGTCGAGTCGCCCAAGGGCGAGCTGGGCGTGCACGTGGTCAGCGACGGCGGGACGCGCCCGTACCGGGTCCATTTCCGGGATCCGTCGTTCACCAATCTGCAGACGATGGCGGCGATGTGCGAGGGCGGCCAGGTGGCCGACGTGATCGTCGCGGTGGCCGGGATCGACCCGGTGATGGGAGGCGTGGACCGGTGACCAACGTCGAACTCGGACTGCCGGCACTGCCGGCCGCACCGTACCCCGAGGAGGTGTACGCCAGGCTGGCCGCCGATGCCGCCGAGCTGATCGCCCGCTACCCGCAGCCCCGCTCGGCGCTGCTGCCGCTGCTGCACCTGGTGCAGGCCGAGGAGGGCTTCGTCAGCCCGACCGGGATCCGCTTCTGCGCCGAACAGCTGGACCTCACCACCGCCGAGGTCACCGCGGTCGCGACCTTCTACACCATGTACCGGCGCCGCCCGGCCGGGAAGTACCACGTCGGGGTCTGCACCAACACCCTGTGCGCGGTGCTCGGCGGCGACCAGATCTTCGCCGAGCTCCAGGAGCACCTGGGTGTCCGCAACAACGAGACCACCGAGGACGGCGAGGTCTCGATCGAGCACATCGAGTGCAACGCGGCCTGCGACTACGCGCCCGTGGTGATGGTCAACTGGGAGTTCTTCGACAACCAGACCCCGGAGAGCGCCCGGCAGCTGGTCGACGACCTGCGTGCCGGCCGTGAGGTCCGGCCCACCCGCGGTGCCCGGCTGTGCGGCTTCAAGGAGACCGCCCGGATCCTGGCCGGTTTCCCGGACGAGCGCCCGGGCGCCAACGACGAGTCCGGGGCCGGCGGCGCGCCGTCCCTGGCCGGTCTGCGGCTGGCCCGCGGCGAGGCGCTGCCCGGCACCGCCGGCACCAAGGTGGTCTCGCCCCGCCCCGCGTCCCCCCGCCACGAGGGCAACGGCCCGGCGAACAACGGCCAGGCAAGCAACGGCCAGGCAAGCAACGGCCCGGCGGGCAACGGCCAGGCAAGCAACCCCCAGGCGAGCAACAGCCAGACGAACAACGGCCAGGCGGGCAAGGGCCAGGAAGGGAGCGAAGCGTGATGACCTCCGCCGAGCCGGCCGAGAAGCTGCTCACCCCGGTCCTGTCCGACTCCTGGGACGACAGTCGCCCCTGGACGCTCGACACCTACCGCCGCCACCACGGCTACGAGGGCCTCAAGGCGGCCCTCGCCATGCCGCCGGACGACGTGATCGCCCTGGTCAAGGAGGCCGGCCTGCGCGGCCGCGGCGGCGCCGGCTTCCCGACCGGCATGAAGTGGCAGTTCATCCCGCAGAACGACGGCAAGCCGCACTACCTGGTGGTCAACGCCGACGAGTCCGAGCCGGGCACCTGCAAGGACATCCCGCTGCTGTTCGCCAACCCGCACGTGCTGATCGAGGGCATGATCATCGCCTCCTACGCGATCCGCTGCGACCACGCCTTCATCTACCTGCGCGGCGAGGTCGTCCCGGTGCTGCGCCGGCTGCACGCGGCCGTCGCCGAGGCGTACGGGGCCGGGCTGCTGGGCCGGAACATCCTCGGCTCGGGGGTCGACCTCGACATCACCGTGCACGCCGGGGCCGGCGCCTACATCTGCGGCGAGGAGACGGCGCTGCTGGACTCGCTGGAGGGCCGCCGCGGCCAGCCGAGGCTGCGGCCCCCGTTCCCGGCGATCGCCGGCCTGTACGCCTGCCCGACGGTGGTCAACAACGTCGAGTCGATCGCCTCGGTGCCGCCGATCCTGTCCCGCGGCAAGGAGTGGTTCAAGGCCCTGGGTACCGAGAAGTCCCCCGGCTTCACGCTCTACTCGCTCTCCGGCCACGTCACCAACCCCGGCCAGTACGAGGCCCCGCTCGGCATCACGCTGCGCCAGCTGCTCGACCTCAGCGGCGGCATCCGCCCCGGGCACCGGCTGAAGTTCTGGACCCCGGGCGGCTCCTCCACCCCGATGTTCACCGATGAGCACCTCGACGTCCCGCTGGACTACGAGGGCGTCGGCGCGGCCGGCTCGATGCTCGGCACCAAGGCGCTCCAGGTCTTCGACGAGACCACCTGCGTGGTGCGGGCCGTCACCCGCTGGACGGAGTTCTACGCCCACGAGTCCTGCGGCAAGTGCACCCCCTGCCGCGAGGGCACCTACTGGCTGGTCCAGCTGCTCCAGCGGATCGAGGCGGGCGAGGGCGTCGACGGGGACCTGGAGAAGCTCCTCGACATCGCCGACAACATCAACGGCAAGTCCTTCTGCGCCCTGGGCGACGGCGCGGCCAGCCCGATCGTCTCCTCGCTCCAGCACTTCCGGGCCGAGTACGAGCAGCACCTGGCCGAGCGCCGCTGCCCGTTCGACCCGGCCGCCTCCACCGTCTGGGCCGACGGCCCCCGCCCCGGCCACCAGTCCGCCACCGAAAGGGAGGTGCACGCGTGACGATCACAGAGCCAACCGCCTCCGAGACCGCGGTCGAACTGGTCACGCTCACCATCGACGGCGTCGAAGTGCGGGTCCCCAAGGGAACGTTGGTGATCCGGGCCGCCGAGACCATCGGCACCCAGATCCCGCGCTTCTGCGACCACCCGCTGCTCGATCCGGCCGGCGCCTGCCGCCAGTGCATCGTCGAGATCGAGGGCCAGCGCAAGCCGGTCGCCTCCTGCACCGTTCCGGTGGCCGAGGGCATGGTGGTGCGAACCCAGCTCAGCTCGCCGGTGGCCGAGAAGGCCCAGCGCGGCGTGATGGAGCTGCTGCTCATCAACCACCCGCTGGACTGCCCGGTCTGCGACAAGGGCGGCGAGTGCCCGCTGCAGAATCAGGCGATGACCAGCGGCGCCGCCGACTCCCGCTTCGAGGGGATGAAGCGCACCTACGAGAAGCCGGTGCCGATCAGCAGCCAGGTGCTGCTGGACCGCGAGCGCTGCGTGCTGTGCGCGCGCTGCACCCGCTTCTCGCAGCAGATCGCCGGGGACCCGTTCATCGACCTGGTGGAGCGCGGGGCGCTGCAGCAGGTCGGCACCGGCGAGGGCGACGACTTCGAGTCGTACTTCTCCGGGAACACCATCCAGATCTGCCCGGTGGGCGCGCTGACCTCGGCGGCGTACCGGTTCCGCTCGCGCCCCTTCGACCTGGTCTCCTCGCCGAGCGTGTGCGAGCACTGCGCCTCGGGCTGCGCGCAGCGCACCGACCACCGGCGCGGCAAGGTGCTGCGCCGGCTGGCGGGCGAGGATCCGGCGGTGAACGAGGAGTGGAACTGCGACAAGGGCCGCTTCGCCTTCCGCTACGCCCAGCAGCGCGACCGGCTGACCACCCCGCTGGTGCGGGTCGACGGCGAGCTGGTGCCGGCCTCCTGGCCGGAGGCGCTGGCCCGGGCGGCCGAGGGGCTGCGCGGGGCCCGGACCGGGGTGCTGGCCGGCGGCCGGGTGACGGTCGAGGACGCCTACGCGTACGGGAAGTTCGCACGGGTGGTGCTCGGCACCAACGACGTGGACTTCCGGGCCCGCCCGCACAGCGGTGAGGAGGCGGACTTCCTGGCCGCGGCGGTGGCCGGGCGGGGCGTCGACGTGAACGGCGCCGGCGTGGCGTACGAGGACCTCGACCGGGCGCCGGCGGTGCTGCTGGCGGGCTTCGAGCCGGAGGAGGAGTCGCCGATCGTCTTCCTGCGGTTGCGCAAGGCGACCAGGGCGACGGGCCTGAAGGTGTTCTCGGTGGCCGCGTTCGGTTCCCGGGGCCTGGCGAAGCTGCGCGGCGCGCTGCTGCCGGCCGCCCCCGGCACCGAGCCGGAGTGGTTCGCGGCGCTGGCGGCGGACGAGCCGCTGAACGACGACGCGGGCCGGGCGGCGGAACTGCTGCGCGCCCCGGGTGCGGTGATCCTGGTGGGCGAGCGGCTGGCCGCGGTCCCGGGCGGGCCGACGGCGGTGCTGCGCCTGGCGCACGCGACCGGCGCCAGGCTCACCTGGGTGCCGCGCCGGGCCGGTGAGCGCGGGGCCGTGGAGGCGGGCGCGCTGCCGGGCCTGCTGCCCGGCGGCCGTCCGGTGGCCGCCGCGGCGGCCCGGGCGGAGGCGGCCGAGCTGTGGGGCGGGGCCGAGCTGCCGTCCCGGCCGGGCCGGGACACCGACGGGATCCTGGCGGCGGTCGTGGCCGGAGAGCTGGACGCGCTGCTGGTCGGCGGCGTGGACCCGGACGACCTGCCGGACCCCGCGCTGGCCGACGAGGCGCTGGCGGCGGTGCCGTTCCTGGTGTCGCTGGAGCTGCGGCCCTCGGCGGTGACGGCGCGCGCCGACGTGGTGCTGCCGGTGGCCGCGGCGGTGGAGAAGGCCGGCACCTTCCTGGACTGGGAGGGCCGGGTGCGGATGTTCGAGGCCGCGCTCAAGCCGGACCAGCAGATGGGCCGTCACCTCCAGCCGGACCTGCGGGTGCTGAGCATGCTGGCGGACGCGCTGGGCGGGCGGCTGGGACTGCCGGACGTCCGGGCGGCCCGGCTGGAGCTGGACCGCTTCGCCCCCTGGGAGGGCGAGCGCACGGCCGACCCGGCGGCCCACCCCGGCCCGCTGCCCCGGCCGGCCGCCGGCCAGGCGGTGCTGGCGGGTTGGCGCCTGCTGCTGGACAACGGCGCGCTGCAGCAGGGGGATCCGCACCTGGCGGGCACCCGGCACCGGGCGGTGGCCCGGATCTCGGCGGAGACGGCCAAGGAGATCGGCGCGGAGGCGGCCGGGGCCCTGCGGCTGACCGGCCCGGCCGGATCGCTGACCCTGCCGCTGGAGGTCACCGACTCGATCCCGGACCGCACGGTCTGGGTCCCGCTCGGCTCCACTCCGGGCGGTGCCCCGCGTGCGCTCGGCGCCTCCGTCGGCCACCTGGTCACGATCGCCGCGGCCGAGGCGAAGCCTGAGCCCGAGCCCGAGCCCGAGCCCGAGGCCGCGGCCGAGCCCGCAGCCGAGGCCCAGGCCCAGCCCGATCCCGGCCCGGCAACACAGGACGGGGCGGCGCAGGACGAGCAGGAACCGGACGAGTCGGCCCGGGCGCAGGCCCAGGCCGGTTCGACCGTGGACGGGACCGCGGGAGAAGGGGAGGACCGATGACTCCGCAGCCGTACGAGACGCTCCACTTCTTCGGGCAGGACCCGTGGTGGCTGGTGCTGCTGAAGGCGGTGTTCTGCTTCGCCTTCCTGGTCCTGACGGTGCTGATCGCGATCGTCTGGGAGCGCAAGGTGGTGGCCTGGATGCAGTTGCGCATCGGGCCCAACCGGCACGGCCCGTGGGGCATGCTGCAGTCGCTGGCGGACGGCGTGAAGCTGGCGCTGAAGGAAGACCTGGTGGTCAAGGGCTCGGACAAGGTGGTCTACATCCTGGCCCCGATCGTCTGCGCCATCCCCGCGTTCATGGCCTTCGCGGTGATCCCGTTCGGCCCGGCCGGCAACGAGGTGTCGATCTTCGGCACCCGCACGCCGCTCCAGCTGACGGACTTCCCGGTGGCGTTGCTGTACGTCCTGGCGACGGCCGCGGTGGGCATCTACGGCATCGTGCTGGCGGGCTGGTCCTCGGGTTCGACGTACCCGCTGCTGGGCGGGCTGCGCTCGTCCGCGCAGATGATCAGCTACGAGATCGCGATGGGCCTGTCCTTCGCGGCGGTGTTCATCTACTCGGGTTCGATGTCGACCTCGGAGATCGTGGCGCACCAGCAGCCGACCTGGTTCGCGGCGCTGCTGCCGGTGTCGTTCATCGTCTACATCATCGCGATGGTCGGCGAGACCAACCGGGCGCCGTTCGACCTCCCGGAGGCCGAGGGCGAGTTGGTCGGCGGCTTCAACACCGAGTACTCCTCGCTGAAGTTCGCGATGTTCATGCTGGCCGAGTACGTGAACATGGTGACGGTCTCGGCGGTGGCCTCGACCCTCTTCCTGGGCGGCTGGCGGGCCCCGTGGCCGGTGTCGACGTTCTGGGAGGGCGCCAACCACGGTTGGTGGCCGATGCTGTGGATCACGCTGAAGATCCAGTTGCTGCTGTTCTTCTTCATCTGGCTGCGCGGCACGCTGCCCCGGTTCCGCTACGACCAGTTCATGAAGCTGGGCTGGAAGGTGCTGATCCCGGTCTCGCTGGTGTGGCTGGTGCTGATCGCGAGCGTGCGGGCGCTGCGCAACGAGGGCTACGACTTCGGCGAGGTGGTGCTGTACGTGGGCGCGCCGGTCGGCGTGATCCTGCTGCTGGCGCTGCTGCGGGACTTCCTGAGGAAGCAGCCGGAACCCGAAGTCACTCCGCCCAAGGCCGATTTCGACCCGATGGCGGGCGGCTATCCGGTCCCGCCGCTGCCTGGCCAGGCGCTCCCGCCGGTGCCGCGCCGGCGCAGCCGCGCCCCGAAGCAACTCCAGGACGCCCTCAACGGGGCCGACCATTCCGAAGGGAGCTGAACCGAGATGTCCGACCAGTCCGATCGTACGGGCCGCCCCGAACGGGCCGACCGTCCGTCGATCCTCGGCCCGGCCGCCGGCTTCGGCGTGACCTTCAAGGCCATGTTCAAGAAGCGGCTCACCGAGCAGTACCCGGAGCAGAAGAAGCCCACCGCTCCGCGCTTCCACGGCCGCCACCAGCTGAACCGGCACCCGGACGGCCTGGAGAAGTGCGTCGGCTGCGAGCTGTGCGCGTGGGCCTGCCCGGCCGACGCGATCTACGTGGAGGGCGCGGACAACCGGGACGAGGAGCGCTACTCCCCGGGTGAGCGCTACGGCGTGGTGTACCAGATCAACTACGCCCGCTGCATCCTGTGCGGGCTGTGCATCGAGGCCTGTCCGACCCGGGCGCTGACCATGACCAACGAGTACGAGCTGGCCGACTCCTCCCGGCGGGATCTGATCTTCACCAAGGAGCAGCTGCTGGTGGGCCTGTCCGAGGGCATGGTCGACACCCCGCACGCGATCTTCCCCGGCACCGACGAGGGCGCGTACTACCGGGGCGAGATCACCGCGGCGGCGCCGGGCACGGTCCAGCAGGAGCGCACCGACCGGGACCGGGAGGTGCAGCAGTGATCGCGCGGCTGGCGGAAGCGACCGGGACGACCTCGACGGGTGAGGCCGTCCAGTTCTGGGTGCTCGCGGTGATCGCGGTCGGCGGCGCGCTCGGCATGGTGCTGATGCGCAAGGCCGTGCACAGCGCGCTCTGCCTGGCGGCCACCATGCTGGCGCTGGCGGTCTGTTACATGGCCCAGGGCGCGGTGTTCCTGGGCGTGGTGCAGATCGTGGTCTACACCGGCGCGATCATGATGCTGTTCCTGTTCGTGGTGATGCTGGTCGGTGTCACCAGCGAGGATTCGCTGAAGGAGCAGCTGAAGGGCCAGCGGTTCGCCGCGGCGCTGTGCGGGCTGGGCTTCGGCGTGCTGTTGATCGCCGGGATCGCCAACGCGAAGCTGGACCACTTCACCGGGTTGTCCGAGGCGAACGCCGAGGGCAACGTGCCGGGCCTGGCCCGGCTGATCTTCACCCGGTACGTGTGGGCCTTCGAGGTCACCGGCGCGCTGCTGATCACCGCGGCGATCGGCGCGATGGTGCTGACCCACCGGGAGCACGTGAAGGCGCCGAAGACGCAGCGCGAGCTGGCGGCGCAGCGGATCATGGACAACATCCAGCTGCCGCCGCTGCCGGCGCCGGGCGTGTACGCGCGGCACAACGCGGTGGACGTCCCGGCGCTGCTGCCGGACGGCACGATCGCCGAGGACTCGGTGATGGCGACGCTGCGCGAGCGCGGCCAGGTCCGGGACGTCAGCCAGGCGATGCTGCAGCGGATGGCGGAGCTGGAGAACAGCACGGCGGACTGGTTGGGCCGTCCGTCCTCGGAGCGGCCGGCGGTGACGGCCCCGCGCAAGTCGCTGGAGCCGGTGCCGGCGAACGGCGAGCCGGTGCCGGCGAACAACGTGAAGCACCCGGCCGGCGAGGAGGGCGCGGAGTGAACCCGGTCAACTACCTCTACCTGTCGGCCCTGTTGTTCACCATCGGCGCGGCCGGGGTGCTGATCCGGCGCAACGCGATCGTGCTGTTCATGTGCGTGGAGCTGATGCTGAACGCCTCGAACCTCGCCCTGGTGACCTTCTCCCGGCTGCACGGGACCCTGGACGGCCAGATCATCGCGTTCTTCACGATGGTGGTGGCGGCGGCCGAGGTCGTGGTCGGCCTCGCCATCATCGTCTCCATCTTCCGGACCAGGCACTCCGCTTCGGTCGACGACAGCAACCTGATGAAGCTGTAGGCGGAGGACCTTCGGTGAACTCTCTCATTCCGCTGCTGGTGGCGGCTCCACTGGCCGGTGCCGCCCTGCTGCTGCTCGGCGGCCGGGTGCTGGACCGCTACGGCCACTGGCTGGCCACCGCGCTCGCGGCGCTCTCGTTCGGCTTCGGCCTGGCCCTGTTCTCGGACATGCTCGGCCGTGACGCCGAGCACCGGGCGCTCACCGTGCACCTGTTCAGCTGGATCCCGGTGAACGGCTTCCAGGCCGACTTCTCCTTCCTGCTCGACCAGCTGTCGATGACCTTCGTCCTGCTGATCACCGGCGTCGGCACGCTGATCCACCTCTACTCGGTGGGCTACATGGCGCACGACGAGCGCCGGCGCCGCTTCTTCGCGTACCTGAACCTGTTCCTGGCCGCCATGCTGCTGCTGGTGGTCGCGGACAACTACCTGCTGCTGTACTTCGGCTGGGAGGGCGTGGGCCTGGCCTCGTACCTCCTGATCGGCTTCTGGCAGCACAAGCCGAGCGCGGCGACGGCGGCGAAGAAGGCCTTCATCGTCAACCGGGTCGGCGACATCGGCCTGTCCGTCGCGATCATGCTGATGTTCGCGGAGTTCGGCTCCTTCGCCTTCGGCCCCGTCTTCGGCGGTGCGCACGAGGCGAGCGAGGGCAAGCTGACGGCGATCGGCCTGATGCTGCTGCTGGCGGCCTGCGGCAAGTCGGCCCAGGTGCCGCTGCAGTCCTGGCTGGGGGACGCGATGGAGGGCCCGACCCCGGTGTCGGCGCTGATCCACGCGGCCACCATGGTGACCGCGGGCGTCTACCTGATCACCCGTTCCTCGGCGATCTTCGACCTGGCGCCGGACGCGCAGACCGCCGTGGTGGTGGTCGGCGCGGTCACGCTGCTGTTCGGTGCGATCGTCGGTTGCGCCAAGGACGACATCAAGAAGGCGCTGGCCGGCTCGACCATGTCGCAGATCGGCTACATGGTGCTGGCGGCCGGGCTCGGTCCGATCGGCTACGTCTTCGCGATCATGCACCTGGTGACCCACGGCTTCTTCAAGGCCGGACTGTTCCTCGGCGCCGGGTCGGTCATGCACGGCATGAACGACGAGGTGAACATGCGTCACTACGGCGGCCTGCGGAAGTACATGCCGGTCACCTTCGTCACCTTCGGCCTCGGGTACCTGGCGATCATCGGCTTCCCGGGCCTGTCCGGCTTCTTCTCCAAGGACAAGATCATCGAGGCGGCCTTCGCCAAGGGCGGCACCGAGGGCTGGATCCTCGGGCTGTGCACGCTGGTCGGCGCGGCGATCACCGCGTTCTACATGACCCGGGTGATGGTGCTGACCTTCTTCGGCGAGAAGCGCTGGCAGCCGGCCGGTGGCACCGGCGGCTCCGCCGCGGGGGAGGGCGACCTGCCGCACCCGCACGAGTCGCCCAGGACCATGACGATCCCGATGGTCCTGCTGGCCTTCGGCTCGGTGTTCGCGGGCGGGCTGTTCGCCTTCAACGACTCCTTCCTGAAGTGGCTGGAGCCGGTCACCGGGCACGAGGAGGGCAACTCCCCGCTCGCCCCGCTGACCGTCACCCTGCTGACCACGGCCTGCATGCTGGCCGGTGTCGGCCTCGCCTACCTGATGTACGGGCGCTCGCCGGTCCCGGTGGTGCCGCCGGTCGGCTCCCCGCTCACCCGGGCCGCCCGCCGGGACCTGCTGCAGGACGACTTCAACCACGCGGTGCTGGTGCGGCCGGGCTCGGCGCTCGCCGCGGCGCTGGTCTTCTTCGACAGCCGCGGCCTGGACGGCGTGGTCAACGGCCTGGCCGCCGCGATCGGCGGGCTCTCCGGCCGGCTGCGGCGGATCCAGAACGGCTACGTCCGCTCCTACGCGCTCTCCATGTTCGGCGGCACGCTGGTGCTGGTCGCCACGACTCTCCTGATGAGGTCCACGTGATGACTCGTCCTGATATCCGTTGGGAGGGCAGGCCATGAGTGAGCGCAGCGAACGAACCGCCAAGCGGTGCGCGCGGACGGACGCCCCTGCCGGGCGCGGCGAGGTGGGCGCATGAGCGTCCTCCTGACCGCCACCTGCGCCGTGCCGGCGGCCGGCGCGGTGCTGACCGCGGCGCTGCCCGCCGGGTCCTCCGAGAGCCGGCGCCGGAACACCAAGGCCGTCGCGCTGGGCGTCTCGGCCGTCACCCTGGTGCTGGCCGCCGTGGTGGCGACCCGGTTCGACCCGCAGGGCGCCCGCTTCCAGCTGAACGAGTCGTACAGCTGGATCCGCTCCTTCGGTATCACCTTCTCGCTCGGCGTGGACGGCATCGGCGCGGTGCTCGCCCTGCTCACCGCCGTCCTCGTGCCGTTGGTGATCCTCGCCTCCTGGCACGACGCCGATCCGGGGCCGGCCGGTCCCGACGGCACCTTCGAGAACAGGAGGAGGACCCAGGGGTTCTTCGCCCTGATCCTGGCGGTGGAGGCGATGGTGGTCGTCTCCTTCTACGCCACCGACGTCTTCGTCTTCTACGTGTTCTTCGAAGCCATGCTGATCCCGATGTACTTCCTGATCGGCGGCTTCGGCGACCGGGCGGGCGGCCCCGAGTCGGCGCGTCAGCGCTCCTACGCGGCCGTGAAGTTCCTGCTCTACAACCTGCTCGGCGGCCTGGTGATGCTGGCGGCCGTGATCGGCCTGTACGTGATCGCGCAGGACCAGGGCTTCGGCACCTTCGACCTGCCGACGCTGACCTCGGCGATCGCCGACGGCCGGCTCCAGCTGACCGGCACCGCCGAGAAGGCGCTGTTCCTGGGCTTCTTCTTCGCCTTCGCGGTGAAGGCCCCGCTGTGGCCGCTGCACACCTGGCTGCCGAACGCGATGGGCGAGTCCACCGCCGGGACCGCGGTGCTGATCACCGCCGTGGTGGACAAGGTCGGCACCTTCGCGATGCTGCGCTTCTGCCTCGGGCTGTTCCCGGACGCCTCGAAGACCTTCGCCCCGGCGATCCTGGTCCTCGCGCTGATCGGGATCGTCTACGGCGCGCTGCTGGCGGTCGGGCAGAAGGACATCAAGCGCCTGGTGGCGTACGCCTCGATCTCGCACTTCGGCTTCATCATCATGGGCATCTTCGCCCTGACCAGCCAGGGCCAGAGCGGCGCCACCCTCTACATGGTCAACCACGGCCTGTCCACGGCGGCGTGGATGCTGGTGGCCGGCTTCCTGATCTCCCGTCGCGGTTCGCGGCTGATCGCCGACTACGGCGGTGTGCAGAAGGTCGCCCCGGTGCTCGCCGGGACGTTCCTGATCGGCAGCCTGGCCACCCTGTCGCTGCCCGGGCTCGCCCCCTTCGTCAGCGAGTTCCTGGTGCTCGTGGGCACCTTCACCCGCTACCCGGCGATCGGCGTCGTGGCCACCTTCGGCATCGTGCTGGCCGCGCTGTACGCCCTGCTGCTGTACCAGCGCACCATGACCGGCCCGGTGAAGGAGGGGGTGCGCACGATGCCCGACCTCAAGGCCCGGGAACTCGCCGTGGTCGGCCCGCTGGTGGCGCTGACCATCCTGCTCGGCGTCTACCCCAAGCCGCTCACCGACCTGGTCAACCCCTCGGTGAACGCGACGCTGTCGCAGATCCACCAGACCGACCCGGCGCCGGCCCACCCGGTCGCCGCCACCTCAGGAGGTGAGCAGAAGTGAGCGCCACCGCGATGCTCGCCGCCGCGGGCGGCAACACCCCCAGCATTCCGGCGCCGCACATCGAGTACGGCCAGCTCTCGCCGATGCTCGTGGTGTTCGCCGCCGCCGTGGCCGGTGTCCTGGTGGAGGCCTTCGTGCCCCGCCGGTACCGGCACTGGACCCAGGTGACGCTCGCGCTGGCCGGGCTGGTCGGCGCCTTCGTCGCCGTGGTGGTGCTGGCCGTGCAGAGCCACGGCTTCACCCGGATCGACCTGCTGGCCATGGAGTCCGTCGCGATGGACGGCCCGGCACTGTTCCTCCAGGGCGTGATCCTGCTGGCCTCCGTGGTCGCGGTGCTCACCTACGCCGAGCGCAGGCTGGAGCCGAAGGCCGGCGGCCTGCCCGCCGACGCCTTCGCCGCCCAGGCCGCCGCCACCCCCGGCGGCGAACAGGAGCGGGCCGCGGTCCGGGCCGGCTTCGCGACCAGCGAGGTCTTCCCGCTCACCCTGTTCGCGGTCGGCGGCATGCTGCTGTTCCCTGCCGCCAACGACCTGCTGACCATGTTCGTGGCGCTGGAGGTCTTCTCGCTGCCGCTGTACCTGCTGTGCGCGCTGGCCCGGCGCCGCCGGCTGCTCTCCCAGGAGGCGGCGGTCAAGTACTTCCTGCTCGGCGCCTTCGCCTCGGCGTTCTTCCTTTTCGGCACCGCGCTGCTGTACGGCTACGCGGGCAGCGTGAAGCTCGGGGACATCGGGGACGTCATCTCCGGCAAGGCGATGACCACCCCCGCGCAGCTGAGCACCACCCAGAGCGACGCGCTGGTGCTGACCGGCCTGGCGATGCTCGCGGTCGGCCTGCTGTTCAAGGTCGCCGCGGTCCCCTTCCACTCCTGGACCCCGGACGTCTACCAGGGTGCGCCGACCCCGGTGACCGGCTTCATGGCGGCGGCCACCAAGGTCGCGGCGTTCGGGGCCTTCCTGCGGCTGTTCTACGTGGCCTTCCCGGGCCTGCGGCTGGACTGGCGGCCGGTGATGTGGGGCGTGGCGATCCTGACCATGGTGGTGGGGGCGGTGCTCGCGGTGACCCAGCAGGACGTCAAGCGCCTGCTGGCGTACTCCTCGATCGCGCACGCCGGGTTCATCCTGACCGGCGTGATCGCCGTCAACAAGCAGGGCATCTCCTCGGTGCTGTTCTACCTGTTGTCGTACTCCTTCGTGACGCTCGGCGCGTTCGCCGTGGTCACCCTGGTGCGCGACTCCAAGGGCGAGGCGACCCACCTGTCCAGCTGGGCCGGGCTCGGGCGGCGCTCGCCGCTGGTGGCGGCGGTGTTCGCGCTGTTCCTGCTGGCCTTCGCCGGGATTCCGCTGACCTCCGGTTTCACCGGGAAGTTCGCGGTCTTCCAGGCCGCGGCCAGCGGCGGGGCGACCCCGCTGGTGGTCGTCGGTGTGCTGAGCTCGGCGGTGGCCGCGTTCTTCTACATCCGGGTGATCGTGCTGATGTTCTTCTCGGACCCGCAGCCGGGCGGCCCCACGGTGGCGATCCCGAGCGCCTTCACGGCGACCGCGATCGGGGTGGGGGTGCTGGTGACACTGGGTCTCGGGCTGCTCCCGCAGTACTTCCTCGACCTGGCGTCCAAGGCCTCGCTGTTCGTGCGCTGATCCTGGCGCACACCGCCTCCGACCAGGGCCCGTCCGGGCCGCGCCCAGTCCGCGCGGCCCGGACGGGTCTTTGTCGGGGGCCGGGGCCGGGGGAGTTCCGAGGACTCTCCCACCTTTATTTCCAGCCGAATTCGCCCCCACCGCCGTCCGGCCCGCACAGCCGCCCTGACCAGGGCATCAGGCCCGATCATGACAGGATCCGCACGCCCGTGCAGTGATCCACTCACGACCGGATACCCTGCCTGTATGGCCAGCGGCGGCACTCAGGGACCAGGCCGCTAGATCGACCAGGGACAGAGGAGTGGTCTTCGTGACCGTCGTGGAACCCTTCGGGCTCAGCGTGCAGGACCGCGACCTGACCCGGGATGTCCAGGCCGGACTGGACGCGGTGGAGGCGGCGCTCGGCGAGGCCGTCAAGTGCGACGTCCCGTTCATCACCGTCACCGCCAGTCACCTCCTCGAAGCCGGCGGCAAGCGCTTCCGTCCGCTGCTCCTGCTGCTGGCCGCCCAGTTCGGCGACCCGGGGGCGCCCGGTGTGGTGCCCGCCGCCGTGGTGGTCGAGCTGACCCACCTGGCCACGCTGTACCACGACGACGTGATGGACGAGGCGCCGGTGCGCCGGGGTGCCCCGAGCGCCAACTCCCGCTGGGACAACTCGGTCGCGATCCTCACCGGCGACTTCCTGTTCTCCCGCGCCTCCCAGGTGCTCGCCGACCTCGGCCCGGAGGCCGTGCGGATGCAGGCCGAGGCCTTCGAGCGGCTGGTGACCGGTCAGATCCTGGAGACCCGCGGCCCCGGTCAGGACATGGACCCGCTGCTGCACTACCTGGACGTCCTGGAGGGCAAGACCGGCTCGCTGATCGCCGTCTCCTGCCGGATAGGAGCGCTGATGGCCGGTGCCGAGCGCGAGCTGGTGGACACCCTCGGCGAGTTCGGCGAGCGGATCGGCATCGCCTTCCAGCTGGCCGACGACGTGCTCGACATCGCCAGTGACGGCCACGAGTCCGGCAAGACCCCCGGTACCGACCTGCGCGAGGGCGTGCCGACCCTGCCGACCCTGCTGCTGCAGCAGATGCCCGTCGACCCGGCCGACCCGGCCGACGCCCGGCTGCGCGAACTGCTCGACCAGGACCTCTCCGACGACGACCTGCACGCCGAGGCGCTGCGCCTGCTGCGCGCCCACCCGGCGCTGGAGCGCGCCCGCGCCGAGACCCTGCGCCGGGCCGAGGAGGCCAGGGCGCTGCTGGCCCCGCTGCCGGACTGCGCCGCCAAGGCCGCCCTGGAGGGGCTCTGCGACGCGGTGGCGATCCGCACCATGTGAGCCCCCGGGCTCGTCCGGGCCGGGCCGCGGTGCGGCCGGGCCGGGACGCACCGCACCGACTCCGGGATGGGGGAGACTGACTCCCGTCAGCACACGCCTGCCGGGAAGGTCGTTATGCGTCGCGTCGTCATAGCCGAGGACTCCGTACTTCTGAGGGAGGGACTGACCCGGCTGCTCACCGATCGAGGCATGGAGGTCGTCGCCGGGGTCGGGGACGGCGAGGCCCTGGTGAAGACCATCCACGAGCTGGCGGCGGCCGACGCCCTGCCGGACGTCGTGGTCTCCGACGTGCGGATGCCGCCGAGCCACACCGACGAGGGGCTGCGGGCCTGCGTGGAGCTGCGCGGCCGTTACCCGCAGCTGGGTGTGCTGGTGCTGTCGCAGTTCGTGGAGGAGCGCTACGCCTCCGAGCTGCTGGCCGGTTCCACCCGGGGCGTCGGCTACCTGCTCAAGGACCGGGTCGCCGAGGTGCGCGAGTTCGCCGACGCGGTGGTCCGGGTCGCCGATGGAGGCACGGCGCTGGACCCGGAGGTGGTGCAGCAGCTCCTCAGCCGCAGCCGCAAGGGCGACGTTCTGGCCAATCTCACGCCGCGCGAGCGCGAGGTGCTCGGGCTGATGGCGGAGGGCCGCACCAACGCGGCGGTGGCCAGGCAGCTGGTGGTCTCCGACGGCGCGGTGGAGAAGCACGTCAGCAACATCTTCCTCAAGCTGGGGCTGGCTCAGAGCTCGGAGGACCACCGCCGGGTGCTGGCGGTGCTCACCTACCTCAACTCCTGACGCACCGCTCCGTGGCCGGGGCTCCCCGGGGGCGCGCCCCCGGGGAGCGCATCTCGGCCATGCGCCTCCGAGGTGCTCGCGTCCGCCCGCCCGAGCCGGAATGATCTCCGGCGGGCGGGCGTTGTTGCTCACGTGCGGTATGGCCGCGGGCCGGTGAAATTGCTGCCGTGGTTCCGGCCGCCGTCGTGTCGGCCCGCATAGGATGCGAGAGGTGCACCAGGCGGACGGGGCACGGGGCCGCGCCCGCGGTGGTGTGCCCACGAGGAGGTCCGCGGCAGTGACCAGTCAGGTCGATCAGTCAGAGGCAGTGGACGGCCCGGACGGCGACGAGGCCCGCGCCGGGAACGGCGCCGCGCGCTCGGGTGCGGCCGCTCCCGCCGGACCCCCCGCTCCGGGCGGCCCTCCGGTGAAGCCGGGCAAGCCCATCCGCAGACTCGATCGGGTGATCATTCGCTTCGCCGGCGACTCCGGTGACGGCATGCAGCTGACCGGTGACCGGTTCACCTCGGAGACGGCGTCCTTCGGCAACGACCTGTCCACGCTGCCGAACTTCCCGGCCGAGATCCGGGCGCCCGCCGGCACCCTGCCGGGCGTCTCCTCCTTCCAACTGCACTTCGCGGACCACGACATCCTGACCCCGGGCGACGCCCCGAACGTGCTGGTCGCGATGAACCCGGCCGCCCTGAAGGCGAACCTGCCGGACCTGCCGCGCGGCGCCGAGATCATCGTCAACACCGACGAGTTCACCAAGCGCGCGCTGGCCAAGGTCGGTTACCCGGCGGACCCGCTGACCGACGGTTCGCTGGACGGCTTCCACCTGCACAAGGTGCCGCTGACCGCGCTGACCCTGGAGGCGCTCAAGGACAGCGGCCTGGCCCGCAAGGACGCGGAGCGGGCGAAGAACATGTTCGCCCTGGGCCTGCTGTCCTGGATGTACCACCGGCCCACGCACGGGACGGAGTCGTTCCTGCGCACCAAGTTCGCCAAGAAGCCGCAGATCGCCGAGGCGAACATCAGCGCCTTCCGGGCGGGCTGGAACTTCGGCGAGACCACGGAGTCCTTCGCGGTCTCCTACGAGGTGCCGCCGGCCAGGCTCCCGGCCGGGCGCTACCGCAACATCTCCGGCAACCTCGCGCTGTCCTACGGGCTGATCGCCGCGGCGAAGCGCTCCGGCCTGCCGCTGTACCTGGGCTCGTACCCGATCACCCCGGCCTCGGACGTGCTGCACGAGCTGAGCCGGCACAAGAACTTCGGGGTGCGCACCTTCCAGGCGGAGGACGAGATCGCCGGCGTCGGCGCCGCGCTCGGGGCCGCCTTCGGCGGGGCGCTCGGGGTGACCACCACCTCCGGGCCGGGGGTCGCGCTGAAGTCGGAGGCGATCGGCCTGGCCGTTTCGCTCGAACTGCCGCTGCTGATCGTGGACATCCAGCGCGGCGGCCCGTCCACCGGCCTGCCGACCAAGACCGAGCAGGCGGACCTGCTGCAGGCGATGTTCGGCCGCAACGGCGAGGCGCCGGTGCCGATCGTCGCCCCGGCCACGCCCGCGGAGTGCTTCGACGCGGCACTGGAGGCGGCCCGGATCGCGGTCACCTACCGCACCCCGGTGTTCCTGCTCTCGGACGGCTACCTGGCCAACGGCTCGGAGCCCTGGCGGATCCCCGTCGTCGACGAACTGCCGGAGATCGACCCGCAGTTCGCGACCGGCCCGAACCGCGAGGACGGCGCCTTCTGGCCGTACCTGCGCGATCCGCGGACGCTGGCCAGGCCCTGGGCGGTGCCCGGCACGCCCGGCCTGGAGCACCGGATCGGCGGCATCGAGAAGCAGGACGGCACCGGCAACATCTCCTACGACCCGGCCAACCACGACTTCATGGTCCGCACCCGGCAGGCCAAGATCGACGGCATCACGGTGAAGCCGGTCGAGGTGGACGACCCGACCGGCGACGCCCGGGTGCTGGTGATCGGCTGGGGTTCGACCTACGGGCCGATCACCGCCGCGGTGCGCCGGGTGCGCGCGGACGGCGGCGAGGTCGCCCAGACGCACCTGCGCAACCTCAACCCGTTCCCGGCCAACCTGGGCTCGGTGCTGCGGAGTTACGAGAAGATCATCGTGCCCGAGATGAACCTGGGGCAGCTGGCCCTGCTGCTGCGGGCGAAGTACCTGGTGGACGCCGAGTCCTACAACCAGGTGCGCGGGCTGCCGTTCAAGGCCGCCCAGTTGGCGGACGTGCTGTGGGCCGCGATCGGCACCCTGGACGAGGAGGACCACCGATGAGCGAGCACGCCTTCCCGTCCCTGAAGCTGGTGCCCAAGGCCGAAGGGCCGCAGAGCGCCCGGGACTTCAAGACCGACCAGGAGGTGCGCTGGTGCCCCGGCTGCGGGGACTACGCGATCCTGGCGGCGGTGCAGTCCTTCATGCCGGAGCTGGGCATCAAGCGCGAGAACACGGTGTTCGTCTCGGGCATCGGCTGCTCCTCGCGCTTCCCGTACTACATGAACACCTACGGGGTGCACTCGATCCACGGCCGGGCGCCGGCGATCGCGACCGGGCTGGCCACCGCGCGCCAGGACCTGAGCGTCTGGGTGGTGACGGGTGACGGCGATGCGCTGTCGATCGGCGGCAACCACCTGATCCACGCCCTGCGGCGGAACGTCAATCTGAAGATCCTGCTGTTCAACAACCGTATCTACGGCCTCACCAAGGGCCAGTACTCACCGACCAGTGAGGTCGGCAAGATCACCAAGTCCACCCCGATGGGCTCGCTGGACGCGCCGTTCAACCCGCTGTCGCTGGCGATCGGCGCCGAGGCCACCTTCGTCGCGCGCACCATCGACTCGGACCGCCAGCACCTCCAGTCGGTGCTGCGGGCGGCCGCCGAGCACCGGGGCACGGCGCTGGTGGAGATCTACCAGAACTGCAACATCTTCAACGACGGCGCCTTCGAGGTGCTGAAGGACCCCGGCAGCCGGGACGAGGCGCTGATCCGGCTGGAGCACGGGCGGCCCGTCCGCTTCGGCACGGACCTGGCGAACGGCGTCTTCCGGGGGCCGGACGGCGAGCTGTTCACCGCCCCGGTCACGGCGGAGAACGAGGCGGACGTCCTGGTCCACGACGCGCACGCGGCCGGCCCCGCCGCCGCCTTCGCACTCTCCCGGATCGCCGACGCGGACACCCTGCACCACACCCCGATCGGCGTGCTGCGCAGCGTCGAACGGCCGGTCTACGACGAGCTGATGGCGGACCAGCTGGCCACCGCCGCCACCCAGCGCGGCGAGGGCGACCTGGCCGCGCTGCTCGCCGGCAACGACACCTGGACGGTGGACTGACCGCCCCGCCGTCCGGTCCGAGCGAGCGGCGCCCCCTGTCCCGGCCGGGACAGGGGGCGCCGTCGTCATTTCCTGTCGCTCGTCATTTCCTGCCGCGCGTCGTGGCCCACCGCTCGTCGTTGTCTACTGCTCGGCCCACTCGACCAGCTCGACCAGCACGCCGTTCGGGTCGGTGACCTGGAAGAGCTTCTCGCCCCAGGGCTCCTCGCGCAGCGGGAGGGTGATCGGGACGCCCTCGGCGCGCAGCCGCCGTTCCTCGGCGGCGATGTCCTGGACGACGAACGCCAGGATCACGCCGTCCGCGATCCGGTGGCGCTGCTCCTCCGGCAGGACTTCGAGGCCGCGCCGCAGGTAGACGACGTTGACCCCGCCGCCCGGGTGCCCGAGCGAGGCGAAGCCGTCGGCCGACATCTCCTCGGTGTAGCCGAAGTGCCGCTGGAGGAAGGCGGCGGAAGTGGTGACGTCCTCGACGGTCAGGGAGACGGCGGTCCTGGTGATCTGCAAGGCGGAGAACCCTTTCGTCGGCGTTCGGGCGTTATCCCGTACGCAGTACACTATACATAGTACGGAGAATTGCGCCAGGGGTTTCCGCGAGGACCCCTCCGGGCCGGAACGGCCGAGGGAGGCTCCCCGGGCGGGGAGCCTCCCTCGGACGGCCGATGCGGAGCGGGTCAGTAGACGCAGGGGATGCCGCCGTCGGCCTGGGCGTCGACGGCGGGGCCCTGCATGGGCAGATTGGCGGCCGGATCGGCCGGGGCGCCGCCCGCGGGGGTGGCGGGTTCGTCGGCGGCGACGCCGGTGAAGGTGGTGCCGAGGGTGACGACGACGTGGTCGGCGGCGGCGCTCGCGGACTCGGTGGCCGTCACGCCGTAGCGGGCCGCGATCTGCTCGGCGGCCTCCTTGGCGCCCTTGCCGTAGACGACCGTGGTGGTCTTCGGCCGGGTGCCGGCCGACCCGGTGCGGCCCTCCTTGAAGCCCAGGCCCGCCAGGGCCTTGGCCTCGGCGGCGGAGGTCACGCCGGCGGCGGAGGAGGCGTTGAAGACGTCGACCGTGACGGGCCTGGCGGAGGTCGCGGTCGGGGTCGGCGTCGGTGCCGCGGTCGGCTGGGCCGGTGCGGGGGCCGCCCCCGGGGCCGGGTCGGCCGGGGCCGGCGGCGCGGCGGCGTCGGCGTAGCCGAAGAGCTGCTTGACCACCTTCTGGACCTTCGCCGGGGTCACCAGGTTGACGTCCTGGCCGTTCCTGGTGCCGAACCCGTCGAAGGTCAGGGTGTTGAACTCGACGTTGCCGCCGGTGAGGTTGGGGGCCTGCTGGGCGAAGTCGAGCACGTTCCACTCGTTGTCGATCACCAGGTCCTTCTGCATGACGCCCATCAGCTCCTGCATCTTGCCGAGGTCGCCGATCACGCCCTTCTGCTTGAGGTTGTGCACGACCGAGGAGATGAAGGCCTGCTGGCGGTGGGTGCGGGCGAAGTCGCCGGAGTTGCCGTCCGGGCCGTCGAGGTTGTGGCGCTGGCGGACGAAGGAGAGCGCCTGCGAGGCGTTGAGCTTGTTGACGCCCTTGTGGAAGTCGGCACCCGAGCCCTGGCCCTCCATGGCCGGGTCCCTGGTGTCGTGGGTGAGGCAGACCTCGATCGGCTGGAGGGCCTTGGCGATGTCGTAGAAGCCCATCAGGTTGACCTCGGCGATGTGGTCGATGGGCTGGTCGAGGAACTTCTGCACGGTGCGGATGGTGGCCGCGCGGCCGATGTCCCGGCCGGCCTTCTCCAGGTCGGCGCCCTTGAGGCCCTTGGCGCGCAGGCCCGCGTCGGCCTTGTCCTTGGCCGCGCCGTAGGCCTCCTTGATCTTGGCCATGCCCAGCTGGGAGCCGTCGGCGCCGTAGGTCATCACATAGTCGTCGCGGGGTATCGAGACGGCCTGCACCTTGCCGCCGTTCGCCGGGATGTGCAGCAGGATCAGGGAGTTGGTGTTGTAGCCGCCGATGTCGGAGCTGTGGCCGGCGTGCAGTTCGTCCTGGACGAACTCGGGCGGCAGGTCCGTGCCGTCCATGTTCTTGCGGCTGTCCAGGCCGATCAGCAGCAGGTTGACCGAGTTGTCGAGGTGCTTGGGCGCGTCCTTCTTGGTCTCGGCGATGACGCCGGAGGTGGTCATCCCGTCGGTGAGCTGCTTGTACTCGTACCAGACCACCCCGCTGGCGGCGAACACCGCGAACCCCACGGTGCAGGCCACTGCCCGGCCCGCGATCAGCACGGGGGAGGGGCGGCGGGCCGCGGCAGGTCCGTCGGTTCCGGCCTTGTCAGCCATGCTGCCTCCTCCTTGCCCGGACCAGCCGGAACGCGATCACGACGACGGCCGCGACGGCGGCCTCGGCCATCACGGGAAAGCCGTGCACCACCCACTTGGCGGCGCCGGTGGCCAGGGCCTTGCCCTGGTACCGGTCGCGGTGGGCAGCCAGCTCGACGGCGGCCGTCACCCCCAGGACGACCAGCGGCGAGGCGGCGAGCACCCACCACCAGCCGTTGCGGCCGCTCAGCGCCGCCGCCAGGCCGGTGCCGAGCACCGCGGCCACCGCGAAGGCCAGGCCCATCCCGGGGCCGGAGAGTTCGTCGACCGCGGCGCCGGCCAGCGGCAGTCCGACGGCGAGTGCCACCGGCAGTGCGGGACCGCCGGGCAGGGGGCGTATGTGTCCGGCGGGTCCGTCCGCCGCCCGTCGGCGCGCCCGCTTGTCGGCCGACCGTCCTCGTTGCCCCGCCACGCCCTCACCCCGGTGTTCCCGTGCTCCGCGCGCCACGGTGGCGCCTGCGCCGCGTGCCGACCGTCCGGTCCGTCCGGTCCCGGGCCGGTCCTCGTCCGGGCCGTGGGCCCGTCGTCCGTCGTTCCGGAACTCTGTTCGTGGCGCTGCCAGTTCCGGACGCCGGTTTCCGGCCAACTGGTTCCCGCCCGGCCGCCCGTGATCGGGGGAGGCGCTTCCGTATCACCTCTACACGGGTGTAGAAGTCGTACGCAGCATAGAGCACACGTGTTCGGCGGCAAGTCCGGGTCCGCCGCGACCCGGATAAACTGCACCGGGTAGTTTCTGGGCGGTCGGCCGACGTGCCGGCGGAAGAGGAGAGGGCCGTGGCGACGACGGGCGGAGCGGGGCGGCCGGAGAAGCGCAAGGCGATCACGCGGGCCGCGACGACGGTGTTCGGGCGCGAGGGGTACGTCCGGGCCAGCATGGACGCGATCGCGGCCGAGGCCGGGGTGTCCAAGCGGACGGTCTACAACCACTTCGCCGACAAGGAGACCCTCTTCCTGTCGGTGGCCCTGCAGAACTCGGCGGAACTGACCGAACGCATCCGGGAGTTGATGGCGAAGTACCTCGACCGGGTGGTGGAGCTGCGCCAGGACCTGATCGACTTCGCCGTCCAGCGGGCCCGCGCCGTCCTGTCCGCCGGGGAGCACGGGGCGCTCGGCCGGGCGATCCGGGCCGAAGTGGCCAACATCCCGGCGGACGTCCTGGAGGCCTGGCTGGAGGCCGGGCCGATCGCCTCCCAGCGCGACCTCGCGCAGCACTTCGCCGCGCTCGCCGAGCGCGGGCTCCTCACGGTCGAGGACGCCGCGCTGGCCGCCGAGCAGTTCACGCTGCTGACCTTCCACGGCATCGCCGAGCGCTCCTTCTGGGGCGCCCTCCCGGTGGCGGACGAGGAGGTCGAGCGGATCGCGGCGGCCGGTGTGGACGCCTTCCTGCGGATCCACGGCGCGTCGTCGTCGGCGTCGTCGCCGACGGCACGGAGCTGACGGCACGGGGCTGGGCAGGTCCGGGCGGGGGCGGCAGTGCGCCGCCCCCGCCCGGACCACCCGGGCATCACTTCCAGTTGAGGCCCTTGCCGAGGGTGTACGGCTCGCCCCAGTACTCCGCGCCCGCGACCTTGGAGGCCTCCGGGGACATCGCCACCGCACAGGACGTGGCGGACTGGCCGTTGGTGAAGCCCTTGGGCAGCGACTCGCTCTTGCACTTGGGGAAGGAGCCGATGACCATCAGCTCCTGCGCCTCGGTGCCGTCCGCCAGCAGGCCCTTCATGTGGTTGACGCTGGTGTAGGACAGGTCGGTGCCGCCGGCGTTGGTGACCTTGTAGTGGATGTAGTACGGCACCAGCCCCTTGGCCTTGTCGCCCAGGTTGAGCGAGGTGAGGTCGGCCGGGTCGCCCTTCTCGATCGAGGTGACCGCGAGCGCGATGGTGCCCTTGGTGCTGCCCGAGCTGAACGGGATGGTGGCGGCGTCGCCGAGCTTCAGGGTGGTCCCGGCCGCCGGGGCGCTGCCGGCCGGCGCGGGCGCGGCGGCCGTACCGGAGGCGGTGCCGCCCGCCGGGACGGAGGCCGAACCGGGGGCGGCCGGGGTGGTGGCCGCGGCGCTCGGCGAGGCGGCCTGGGTGGCGGGCGCACCGGTCGCCGGCGGGGTCGTCGCGGTGTCGGACGACGAGGCGTCGTCGTTGCAGGCGGTCAGGGTGAGCGCGCCGACAGCGGCCAGCGAGGCCAGGGCCAGGGCGTGGCGACTGCTGCGGATGGGCTTCACGTGTGGATCCCCCGTGGTTGCGGACCCCCGGTCCCGGCGGTCCTCCTGAGGGACGTTCATAGCGCAGCGCGAACGATCGGGACCATGGGTTCGGCGCCGCTTTGACACGCTCGTGACGAGTCCCTGGCGCGGCCGTGACAAGGGATATCGACTCGTGATCCGCCGCCCGGCCGGGCGGCGGCGAGACGCGGCCCGGGGCCGGTGCGGGGGCTGTGGGGCGCCGGTGCGGGGCGGGTGAGGGGCGCGTGGAGGAGCCGTGACCGGTCGCTCGCGATCCGGTCCGCCGCGGTCCGGCGTCCGGGACGCGGTGCCCGGGCCGCGGCGTCCGGGACGCGCCCTATGAGGTGGCGCCGAGCACCAGCTCGTTGTACGTGGCGACGGTGGTGAAGCCGAGCCGCTCGTACAGCCGGATCGCCGGGGCGTTGTCGGTGCGGACGTTCAGGCCCAGGTGGTCGGTGCTCGCGGCCAGCCGGCGGCAGAGCGCGGTGACGCAGGCCCGGGCGAGGCCGCGGCCGCGGGCGTCGGGGTGGGTGGTGACGTTGCCGAGCACGGCGACCCGCTGGGCGGGCGAGTGGACGTGCACCCCGGCGACGGCCAGCAGCCGGCCGTTCTCGCGGACGCCGACGTAGCCGCCGCCGGCCAGCATCCGGGGGTCGAACCAGGAGTCGGGGTAGGACTCGGCGAGCAGGGCGCGGACGCCGTCGACGTCGGCGAGGCCCAACGGCCGGGTCTCGTGGGTGTCCTCGGCCGGGAGCTCCGCCGTGAGGAGCATCCGCAGCAGCGGGGTCCGGCGCTCGACCGCGTAGTCGGGTGCGAGCGCCCGCTCGGCGCCGTCCGGCAGCCCGGCCGTGAACCGGCGGGGGAGGAAGGGGCGGAGGTCGCGCAGCAGCGCCTCCAGCGGGGGGAGGCCGGCGGGCCGGGCGAAGGCGAGCAGGACGGGGGTGTCGCCGCCGCTGTAGAGCAGTGCGACCGGTCCGTGCCCGGCGTCGGGAGCGGCGGTGTACCAGGTGGTGTTGGGCCAGAGGGTGTCGTCCAGGTCGCCGAGCTCGAAGAGGTGCAGCGCCGGATCGGTGCGGAAGCGGGCGGCGAGCGCGGCGCGGTCGTGCAGGCTGATGAGGGGCACGCGGACGAGGATAGGCCCGGTCCGCTCGACGTCGAGGAGCGGACCGGGCCCGGTGGTTCGTCAGCCCAGCAGCCAGCGCTGGGCCGGGTCGCCGGTGTTGCAGGAGGTCACCCCGGTGGCCTGGCCGCCGCCGTTGGAGGTGAGGCACTGCCCGGTGGCCGCGCTGATGATCATGTACCAGCCGCGGTCGTTGTCGGTCAGCAGCCACTTCTGGTTGGCCGGCATCCAGTCGCCGGTCGGCCGGTTGAGGCCGTCCAGCCCGCCGGGGGTGTCCCAGAGGCGGACCGCGCCCGAGCCGGTGTCGAGGTCGACGACCTTGCCCTGCCCGTGCGAGATCGCCGTGGTGCCGTCGCAGTACTTCCAGAACGACCAGGTCTGCGCGGGCGACTGGTTGGCCGGATAGATGATGATCGGCTGACCGTTGGCCTCGACGTTGTGGAACAGGTCGAGCGCGCCGGCCCCGGAGCCGTTGTTCACGGCCGTCATGCCCCCCACGGACGGCGACAGGTCGCAGGCGCCGGCCTGCGCCGCCTGTGCGGCGGGCGCGCCCGCCACGACCGCCCCCGCGACGGCCGCGACGGTCCCGACCGAGGCGAGGAGCCTGCGGGTACGGATGATGGTGCTCATCGGTTTCTCCTTCTGGTGAGGTGGGTGTGCCGTGTGCCCGGCGTCAGCCGCGCGGGACCGCGAGCGCGGCCCACTGCTTGGGGCCGGGGACGCCGTCGGCGTCCGCGCCCGAGTCGCCGAGCTTGTGCTGCCAGTTGCGGAAGGACTCGCGGTCGGCGCCGGACCACTCGGGCCCCGGGCCCTCGGCGTAGGCGGAGCAGCCCTCGGCGACGAGGCGCTCTCCCATCCGGGTGATGACGTCGCTGTTCTGGCCGTCGTGGAAGAAGTCGGCGCCGGGGAAGGGCTCGTAGCCACCGTCGCCGTCGCCGCCGGCCGCCGGGGCGGTGCCGGACGGGGCGCCGCCGGCGGGGCTGTCGTCGGCGGACGCCTCCTGCCCGAAGTAGAGCGCCCCGGACCGGTCCTTCCACTGCGGATCGGCGAGGACGACGCCCTCGGCGAAGTCCGGGATGCCGTAGCCGTGGACCCAGTCCGAGTGGCGCTCACGGGTCTTGAGGTAGACGCCGTCGCCCTCGGAGCTTCCCCCGTCGTTGGTGTTGCCCTCGACGGTGGTGATGGTGGAGCTGGTGTAGGCGACGCAGATGCCGGTGTGGCTGCCGCCGCCGGGCCCGAAGAAGACCTGGCCGCCGATGACCGGGTACTCGGTGAAGCGGTCGCGCTCCTTGAACCAGGCGACGCCCTCCGCGCAGGAGGCGCTCACCGGGAAGCGCCCGTCGTTGCCGGACTGCTCGGCGCACCAGGCGACGAAGGTGGCGCACCAGGCCTCGCCCTGGGACCACTCCAGGCCGGCGACGGCGGGGGAGAACTTCTGGATGTTGTTCCAGTGCCCGCCGCTGCGGCCCTCGTGGTAGCCGACCTCGTCTCGGGCGATGCGGATCAGGTCCGCCGCGTTCGAGGACATGGGTAGGGACTCCTTGCTGCTGGAAGGGTGCCGGTCGGGGTCTCAGGCCTTGCCGAAGGTCTGCACGTAGCGGCCCCAGTTGCCGCGCTGGCGGGGCGCGTAGCCGATGCCGATGAAGTTGTAGTCGGGGTTGAGGATGTTCACCCGGTGGCCCGGGCTGTTCATCCACATCTGCATCGCCTCCGGCACGCTGTTGCTCGGGGTGACGTTCTCGGCGGAGGCCCGCGAGGAGAAGCCGGCGGCCGCGATGCGGTCCCAGGGGCTGCTGCCGTCGGTGCCGTTGTGCTGGGTGAGGTCGTGCGAGGCCATGTCGTTGGCGTGGCGCTGGGCGGCCGCGCTGAGGCGGTCGTCCAGGCGCACCGGCGGGGCGCCGACCCGGCCGCGCTCGGCGTTGACGGAGTTCAGCATCTCGGTGCGGAAGTCACCGCCGCCGCCGCCGCCGGGCTGCGGCTGGGGCTGGGGCTGCGGCTGGGGCTGCTGCTGGCCGCCGCTGCCGGCGCTCCCGGCCGGGACGAGCTGCCAGCGCTGCGCCGGGTTGCCGTCGTCCTGCTTGGCCAGGGTGAGGGGCGAGCCCGGGGCGGCGGCGGTGAGGAAGAGCATGCCGTCGTTGGTGCGGGTGGTGCGGATGCGCACCCAGTCGTTGTCGAGGGGCTCGAAGCACCAGTGCTGGTTGGGCTGGTTGTGCTCGTTGTAGAGCCAGGTCTGGCCGATGGAGTAGTTGAAGTCCATGACCATGGCCTGGCCGCCTGCGTGCCGCCCGGTGGTCAGCAGGGTCTCCAGGAGGAAGCTGCCGTTCTCCTTGGCCCAGAAGGTCCAGCCCTGGGCAGTGGTGCCGTTGGGGCCCCAGGACTGGATGGCGGTGCCGGCGGTGGTCTGGCTGGAGCGGAGGTCGGCGACGGTTCCGTTGGCGGACTTGAGCGTCCAGTTCTGACCGTGCTGGGGGAGCGTGGGCATGGTTGCGCCTCTCGTCTGTGGTGTCGCCCCGGGCCGCAACCGCTGCGGCCCGGGGCCTGACGAGAGAGACGTTCCGGCACTGCGGTAGACGGTCGGTCAACGCGCGTAGTGCACCTCCGCGTTGATACCGCGTCTACCGCTCCAGCAGCCCCCTGACCTGCTCGGATTCCTCCTTGAGCCCCAGCCGCTCGTACACCTCCAGGGCGTCCGTCAGACAGGCCCGGGCCTGGCGCGGGCGGCCGAGGCCGGTGAGCGCGGTGCCGAGGGTGCGCAGCAGGGCGGCCTCCAGGGCGGCGCTGGTGCGGCGGGCGAGCGGGAGGACGGCCTCGGCGGCGTCGACGGCGAGCAGCCAGCGGCCGGCCTCGGCGTGGATGCGGGCGGCGAGGTCCCCGGACGCGGCGGCGAAGACGGTGACCTGGAGGGCGGCGAACTCCTCGCGGGCGCCGACGGCGTGGGCGAGCGCCGCCTCCGGGTCGCCGCACAGCCGCAGTACCCGGGCGAGGTAGTAGCGGCCGGTCGCGGCGGAGACCGGGCCGGAGTCGCTCATCAGGCGGGCGCAGCGTTCGGCGGCGTCCCGGGCCTCGTCGAGGCGTCCGGTCTGGGCCGCGCTGAAGGCGAACTCGCCGAGCGCGCTGCCCTCGGAGCGTCCGGCGTCCAGGCGGCGGAACAGCCCCGCGGCGCGGCCGGCGTGCTCGGCGGCCTCGGCGTAGCGGCCGTGGACGCGGGCATTGCCGCCGAGGGTGAGCAGGGCCTTGGCGAGGACCCGTTCGGTGCCGGTGGCGGTGCAGATGTCGACGACCCGGCGGATCTCCTCCGCGGACTCGGCGTAGCGGTTGACGTGCCAGAGCATGGAGCCGCGCACGTACCGGGCGAGGGCGTGCGGGCCGTGGTCGCCGCGGGCCTCGGCCTCACCGGCGAGGCGTTCGGCGAGGTCGGCGATGACGGTGGTCTGGGTGCGTTCGGCGAGCACCGAGCTCATCCGGTCGGCGAGTTCGGCGGCGCGGTCGAGCGGCACGGCCGGGTCGGCGCAGCTCAGGGCGATGACGGCGGCGTGCACCTCGGCCTGCTCGCGCATCCAGCGCACGGCTTGCGCGCCGTCGGCGACCGGTCGGCCGGGGTGGGACACGGCCGCGTCGAGCAGGCTGAGCTCGACCGGGTCGGGCCTGCGGGCGGCGAGGTCGGCGTTGCGGGCGCTGGCGAGGCAGAAGTCGAGCAGCCGGTCGGTGGCGGCGGTGCTCTCGGCGGCACCGTCCTCCTCGGCGAGCCGGCCGCGGGCGTAGGCACGGACGAGGTCGTGGAACCCGTAGCGGCCGAAGCGCGGGGAGTGCAGGAGATTGAGGTCGACGAGGGTTTCGAGCAGCTCTCCGGTCTCGGCCTCGGTGCGGTCGAGCAGGGCGGCGGCGCAGGGCAGCGGGACGTCGGGGGCGTCGGGCAGGGAGAGCAGCCGGAACGCGCGGGCGAGTTCGGCGTCGAGGCGGCGGTAGGAGAGCGCGAAGGTGGCTTCGACGGTCCGTTCGCCGTCGCTGAGTTCGGCCAGCCGGTGCTCGCGGCGAAGCCCTTCGGTGAGCGCGGCCAAGCTGAGGGAGGGGTCGGCGGCGAGCCGGGAGGCGACGATGCGGACGGCGAGCGGCAGCAGCCCGCACGCCCGGACGACCTGTTCGGCGGCCCCGGGCTCGGCGGCGACGCGTTCGGCGCCGACGATCAGGGTGAACAGCTCCAGCGCCTGCTCGGGCGGCAGGGTGTCCAGGCGCAGCTGGTGGGCCCCGGCGAGGCCGGTCAGCCGGTGACGGCTGGTGACGAGGACCGCGCACCCGGGTGAGCCGGGCAGCAGCGGTTCGACGTGGCCGGTGGTGGCGGCGTTGTCGAGGACGACCAGGACGCGCCGCCCGGCCAGGGCCGAGCGGTAGAGCGCGCTGCGTTCGCCGGTGTCCGGCGGGATCTCGCCCGGGTCGACGCCGAGGTCCCGCAGGAAGCCGGCGAGCACCGTGCCGGGGTCGGGCGGGGTGCGGTCGGCGCCGCGCAGGTCGGCGAAGAGCTGTCCGTCGGGGAAGCGGTCGCGGACCCGGCGGGCCACGTGCACCGCGAGGGTGGTCTTGCCGACGCCGCCCATGCCGTCCAGGGCGGAGACCACGACGGCCCGGCCGCCGGCGCCGGCGAGGCGGTCGGCGAGGGTCTCGGCCTCCTCGGTGCGGCCGGTGAAGTCGGGCAGGCCGGACGGGAGCTGGTCGGGCGCCTGCCAACTGTCGGTTTCGGCGGCGGCCGGTTCGGTCGGGCCGGCGGTGGCGTTCGCGGGCAGCAGGGAGGCGTCCTCGCGCAGGATGCGCAGCTGGAGCCCGGCCGGTCCGTCCTCGCCCGGCGGGAGCCAGGCGCGGGCGTCCTCGTACACGGCGAGCGCCTCGGCCTTGCGCCCGGCCTGGTAGAGGGCGCGCATCAGGAGGGCGGTGAGCCGGGGGCGGCCGGGGTGCTCCAGGGCGAGGGCGGCCGCCGCGGCGGTGAGGTCGGTGCGGTCGCCGAGGTCGGCGTCCAGCTCCAGTTCCGTCTCCTTGGCCGAGACCCGCTGTTCGGTCAGGTGGGCGCGGACGGCCTCGGCGTGCGGCCCGGGCAGTCCGGCCAGTGCCTCGCCGACCCACATCCGGTGGGCGCGGCGCAGCACCTCCCGGACCTCCTGCGGCGGCGCGTCCGCGTCGCGCAGCCGTCGGGCCTCGGCCAGCAGGGCGTCCCACGCGGCCGAGTCCAGCTCGGCCCCGGCCGCCTTGAACGCGTAGCCGTCGCCGACCCGGACCAGCGGCATCCGCTCCGGGTCGTCCCCGGCGTACGGCCGGAACGCGGCGCGCAGCCTGGAGACGGCGAGCTGGACGGCCTTGCGCGGGTCGGCCGGTGCGGCCCCGCCCCACACCCCCTCGACCAGCACCGGGACGGCCACCGTCCGCCCGGCCGCGCCCAGCAGGACGGCGAGCACGGCCCGCTGCTGCGGCCTGCCCAGTTCCAGCTCCTGCTCCCCGTACCAGGCCCGCAGTGGTCCCAGCAGTCCGAACCGCAGTCCGGACCCCCCGATGTCACCCATGTCCCGTCCCCGTCCCGTCCCCGAAAGCCGTTCTGTGCCGGGATCCCGCCAGTTCCGGCCGGACGGCGGGGCCCCCATACCCCGGCGGCCTATTCTCTGTCACAGATTGTGTACCGGATCGATGTCTTTCGAGAGGTGGGCGGTGGGGCTCGATTTCAGCCTGCTGGGTCCGCTGCGGGCCCGGTGCGAGGGCCGTGAGCTCGACCTCGGCCGGCCGCAGCAGCGGGCCGTGCTCGCGGCGCTGCTGATCCCGCCGGGACAGCTGGTGTCCACGGATCGGCTGGTCGAGGACCTGTGGGGGGCGGACGACACCCGCTGGCCGAAGGATCCGGTCGGGCAGATCGGCACGCACATCCACCGCCTGCGGCGTGCCCTGGGCACGCCCGGACTGCTGGTCGGGACGGCGGGCGGCTACCGGCTGGAGGTGCCGCGCACGGCGGTGGACCTCTTCCGTTACGAGGCCGCGGTGGCCGAGGCCATTGCGCTGCGTCACCATGACCCCTTGCGGGCACGCGAGTCGCTGGCGCGGGCACTGGGTTCCTGGGAGGGGCAGCGCGCCCTGGACGGGGTGCCCGGGGCGTTCGCCGAGCGGGTCCGGGAGCGGCTCGCGGCGGGGCGGTTCGCGGCGGTGAAGGCACTGCTCGGCCTGGACCTGGCGCTCGGCCGGCACGCCGAGGCGCTGGATCCGCTGGCCGGGCTGGCGGCGTCGTACCCGCAGGACGAGGAGGTGCACCGGCTGCACCTGCTGGCGCTGCACCGCTGCGGCCGTACGGCGGAGGCGCTGGCGGGGTACGAGGCGCTGCGGGAGCGGCTGGACGGGGAGCTCGGGCTCGAACCCGCCCCGGCGCTGGTCGAACTGGCCGAGCAGATCCGGCGCGGCGAGACCCCGGTGCTGCTGCGGCGGCTGCCGAGGCCGTGTCAGCTGCCGCCGGACATTCCGGACCTGGTCGGGCGGGCGGCGCAGGTGCGGGAGGCGGAGCGGGCGCTGCGGGCGGGCGGCAGGCCGGTGCTGGGGCTGTCGGGCCCGGCGGGCTGCGGCGCGTCGGCGCTGGCGGTGCATGTCGCCCACGCCGTCCAGGACGCCTTCCCGGACGGGCAGCTGTACGCGGGCAGGCAGCTGTACGCGGGCGGCGGCGGCTCCGGCGCGGTGCTGGCCGGCTTCCTGCGGGCGTTGGGGGATCGCGCGGACTCCTCGGCCGGCCTCGACGAGCTGTCCGCGCGCTACCGCGCGGCACTCACCGGGCGTCGGGTGCTGGTGCTGCTCGACGGGATGGCCGAGCCGGGGCCGCTGCTGCCGGCTGCGCCCGGCTGCGCCGCGGTGGTGGCGGGCGCGGAGCCGGGCGCGCTGCCCGGGGACGCCGTGCGGCTGGCGGTGGGACCGCTGGAGCCGCACGACGCCTACGAGCTGCTCGCCCGGATCGCCGGCGCGGAGCGGGTCCGGCGGGAGCCGGAGGCGGTGGCCGAGGTGGCCGCGCTCTGCGGCCACCTGCCGGTGCTGCTGCGGACGGCGGCGGAGCGGCTGGCCGCCCGGCCGCGGTGGACGGTGGCCGACCTGGTCAGCTGGCTCGCGCTCCGGGGGGACGCGCCGGGGAGACCTCAGTAGAGGTCGGAGGAGAAGAAGACCGAGCCCGGGCCGGAGAAGGGGCCGCGGTCGGAGGAGTGCGCGAGCCGGGGGATGATGCCGCCGCCCCAGTAGACGCCGGAGGTGCCGTTGACGGTGACGGTCAGCTTGGCGTGCGGGTGGCCGGCGGTGCCGGACGACCAGCAGGCGTAGCCGTTGGCGGCGTAGACGACGAAGTTGCCGTCGACCTGCATGACGGCCTTGTAGCCGCAGCCGACGGTGTTGCTGGCCATCTTGACGTCGGTGCCGAACTGGTAGACGACGAAGTTGCCGTCGGGCTGCATGATCATCCTGGTGGAGCCGGACTCGATGTACCAGCCCGGGTAGAGCGGCTCGTCGTCCCAGATCGAGACGTGGTCGGTGGCCCGGTCGATCGCCGCCTCCGCGGTGCCGGTGGAGGCCACGGCCCCGGCCAGTGCGAGCGCGGTGGTGGCGGTGGCCAGGGCGATCTGCCGGAGGGCCTTCATCGTCTTCATGTCCCCGTGTACCTCGTGGTTCTCTCGTGCGATCGCGCCGCCAGGTCCTCGGGGCGCGGTGTGGCACGAGCTTGGGGGAGGGCGGTAGACAAACGATGAACGCCGGCGTTCATCGGCGTCCGGGGGTGGGGCGGGGACGGGACGGAGCGGAGCCGGGCAGGGGCGTTTGGCTTGGGCCCGGAGTAGGAGTACTGTCTCCTAGTCGCCTGACAGGGAGCACCGGACACGCAGCTGCGCGGACGGTCCCGGGGTGGCCAATCCTCTGAAACACCACTTCCCGGTTCGGGCCGGGTCGCTTCGCCTGCGTGCGTCGTGGCCTGGTGCGTATTCGGTGTGCTCGTTTTATTGGGTTGCGGTCGGATTCGCTTTTCGGAGCGGGGATCGGCTAGAGTTTGAAACGTCGGACAGGGCGTCAAGCCCCGGAAGACACCGGCGAGTTGGATGAACGAAGCCCCGGAAACGGAGCGGAAAACATCTGATAAGCTGGAAACACGAAAGAACGAAGCCCGGAGGGTC